>JAPHQV010000038.1 GCA_026197075.1 Gammaproteobacteria bacterium
CTTGGTCTGCGCGACTTTATTATTGTCAGTGATGTCCGCGGTCGCCCGGGGCTGGAATTTCAGGGCAGGGCGCGTGAATTGCGCGAAGAGCTCGGGATCGGTGAATGTTTCGTCAGTATCTCCGATGAACGGGAATATGCCGTCGCCTTCGTGACCCTGATGCGGGGTTGAAGATGGCAGGGTACCCTGTGGTGGTTCAGGGGCCGGGCGGTATTGTCTGATAGGACTCGCTGTGAATACATCCCTGTACGCTCGACGGCCGCATCCCTGCGGCCGACGGTCCTATCAGACAATACCGCCCGGCCCCTGTTGCCTATTTTTCATGCCAACAATCGATCGATGGCCGCCAGGGTTTCTCGCAGGGCCTCGTCCACCTGCTCCAGTTGCCGCAACTTGAGTACCCGTTCAAGGTGATCCACGTGCTGCTTGAGGTCATCCACCTGGCAATAGGCCGCGGCACCATTCAGCTTGTGGGCATACGTGCACAAGGCTTCCAGGTCGCCACTGGCGTGGGCCTGGGTCAACCATTCGCGATGCTGGGGTAACTCGGCACGCAGCATGGCCTGCATCTCTTCGACCAGGGCTTGTTGTTTGTGTGGGGTAGTCTGCGACGGCATGTCCGGCAAGCCGGGGCCTGTTCCCCCCCTTGCCGTGGCTACCCAGTACCGCACCGTATTCACCAGCAGCTTTTCACTGATGGGCTTGATCAGGCATTCGTTCAGGCCCATGTCGAGCAGGCGCTCCCGTTCACCCGGCATGGCATTGGCCGTCAACGCCACCACGGGCGTGTCGCGGTTGGGTCCTGTGCCGGCACGGATCCGCCGGGTCACCTCGGCACCACTGAGAATGGGCATTTGGATGTCCATCAGGATGAGATCGAAAGGTCGGCGCTGGGCGAATTCCAGGGCCTCCTGGCCATTGGCCGCGGCACTGACCTCGGCTTCGTGCTGCAGTAGCTGGGTAGTGAGCAGTTTGCGGTTGATGGCATGGTCATCGGCAAGCAGTACCCTGACACCCTGCAGCAGTGTGGCCTGGTGCGGGGTGGGCGGTGGATGATCCTGGTTTTCCTGGTCCTGCTGTCGACCCAGCAAGCGCAGCAATTCCCGGTACAGGGTGTCGAAGCGCACCGGTTTTCCGAGGCAGGAATCCGCGCCCAGGGCGCATAACCGTTGCATATGTTCACGGTCGGAACTGTTGACCAGCAGCATGACGCAAGCCTTGCTCCTCGCGCGCAGTTGCTCCATGAGCTGTTCCGGTGTTCCGTCCCGGCCGCTGTTCAGGCCGATCACGACCAGGTCCTCGTCACCGATCTGTGCCGCCCTGAGCTGATCATAGTCCTCCAGCTCGGTAACTCGCAGGTCCCAGCCCTGCAGCATGTGCAGTATCGCCAACCGGGCGGTGGGGTGAGGTTCGCACAACAGGACTCGCGTATGTCCGAAGGGCAATGGCGATGATGGCAGGTCGACGGTCTGCTGTTTGCGGCAGGGCAGGGTGAAAAAGAAGGCCGAGCCGACACCCGCTGTGCTCTCCATTCCGATGGTTCCGCCCATGTGTTCCACCAGGTTGCGGGTGATGACCAGGCCCAGGCCGGTGCCGCCGAAACGGCGCGTGGCCGAGGTGTCGGCCTGGCTGAAGGCGATGAACAGGCGCTTCTGCTCCGCTTCCGTAAGGCCGATACCGGTGTCATTGACCTGGAAGCGTAACCAGGCGCGATCCGGTTCATCCTTTTCGAGCATCACCCGGATTACCACGCTGCCGTGGTTGGTGAACTTGATGGCATTACCCACCAGGTTCAGCAATACCTGGCGCAGGCGAATGGGGTCGCCCAGCAGTGCCCGCGGCACATCGTCATAGATGAGTGAAACCAGTTCCAGCTCTTTCTCGTGGGCGGCCGGCTCGAGAAGCATCAATGCATCCTCCAACGTTTCACGCAAGTCGAAGGGTAGTTCGTCGATGTACAGCTTGCCCGATTCGATCTTGGAGAAATCCAGGATGTCATTGACGATGGTGAGCAGGTTGGTGGTGGACTGACGAATGGTACGGATATAGTCGCGCTGTTCCTCGTCGACGGGGGTGCGCAGCAGGAGATCGGCGAAGCCCAGGATCCCGTTCATGGGCGTGCGGATCTCGTGACTCATGTTGGCCAGGAATTCCGATTTGACCTTGTTGGCCTGCTCGGCGCGTTTGCGGGCCTCGATCAGTTCGAGATTCTGCGTATTCATGGTGTCCAGGGTCTCGCGCAGTTCCCGGGTGGCCTGTTCCACCTGGTCCTGCAGTTCGGCACGATTCTGCTCCAGGGCCTCGGCCATGGTGTTGATGCCTTGTTCCAGGTGACCGAGTTCACCCCGGGCGCCGGTGGTCACCCGGGCCTTGAGGTCACCCTGGCCGAGCCGTTCCACGGCACGGTTGAGGTCCAGTACCGGGCGGATGATGTTGGCCCCGATGCGGGCCCCCAGCAGGCTGCTGAACACCACCAGGCCCAGGGTGATGAGGCTGCTGTGGATCAACACCTGGCGTTGCCGGGCGCGCGTGGCGACGGGGGACATCTCCACGGTCACCGAGCCGAGGATGTGCTGTCGTTCCTCGCGCTGCCGGGAAGGGCCGCTCATGGGGCTGAGCAGTTCATCATAGGTATCGGTGATCAGGCGGGTCTGGATCACCGGCACCCGGAACACCAGGTCGGGCTGGGGATGTGCCTCGGGTCTGTTCAGGTCGGCATGTCTGGCTTCCACCAGCAATTTGCCGTCCACGTCGGCGATCATCACATGGGCCACGTCGGCCTCGCGCAGGGCGGCATCGGCCTGTTGCTGCAGCAGGCCGAGGTCGCCGGCGAATACGCCGAATTCACTGGCGGGCGCCAGTTGGTTGGCGATGGCCTGGCCACGGTCACGCAGGGACTGGTCCAGGTCCTTGAGTCGGGTATGGGTGAAGTAGCCACTGAGCAGCAGGGACAGGGCCACCACCGGCAGAATGGCCAGCAGCAGTACCCGGCTGCGAATGCCTTGTCCCGTCATGGCTGGGTCTCCAGTGCCTGCAGGCTGTGCAGCAGGTCGGTTTCACCGGGAATCCGCAGGCCCAGGGAGCGGGCCACCTGGTGGTTCACCGCCACACTGTAATACTCGGGGTGTCGCGCTGGCGGCAGCTGGCGTCCTGGTTCCGCCAGCAGGGACGCGATCCAGTGGGCCGCCTGGGTGGCGATCTGTTCCGGCGTGGAATAGACCGCCGCCAGGGCGCCGGCCCGTACATAACCCGGCGAAAAACCGATCATGGGCACTTCACGGCGGTAGCTGGTCAGCAGTATGCCCTGCAGATTCTGCCGGTTGAAGACCTGTTGGTCGGGTACGGCCAATAGCACTTCGCTTTGCTCCAGCAGGCGGCGCAGCGGCCCCAGGTAGTTACCCGCTTCTGGTACCAGCCCGATCTGGGCCTGCCATTGCTGCTGGTCAATGGCAGTCTCCAGCTCGGCTTGCAACTCCCGGGAGGTGTTGCCGAGCAGGATGCCGATACGTCCCACTCCCGGCAGGGCGAGCCGGATCAGGTTCAGCTGGCGGTGCCAGGGTTGGTCGATGAAGATCGCGCTATGGTGCGTCTTGCCGGCGACTGATCCTGGCGGGAGGGGATGTCCCGTGGACGGCACCAGGACATGCAGGACCTGGCGCCTGGCCGGCAGGTCGTCCACGAGCCGTGACGCCTGGCTGCCGATGGTGACGAGCAGGTCGGCCTCGGCAATAGCCTGGTAATCCGGATTGTCCGCCAGGCTTTGTCCCAGCTGGTGGGGCTGGTCACTGAGCTGGCGTAATTCCGCGTGCAGGGCCTGGGCCAGTGCCTGGTAGGGGCCGTTGCGTTCGCTCAAGAGCAGCTCGATACGATAGGGCTGGTCAGCGGCCGAGGCCAGGCCGGCCAGCAAAAACCCGGCCACGGGCAGCAGCCGGAGGCATCGCCCGATCATGACGCTGGCACCGCGCAGCATGCGAATTGTCCCCAAAAATCCCTGCAATGAAAATCCTGCCAATGTACTGCCGATGTCGTTATCGTCGCATATGTAGGTATAGCGGTATCTGGTCCGGCTTGCCGTGGGCAGGGCCTTTCCCCAAAGGCACCTGCTGTGTTGCTTCCGCGGCTAGTCTGGTGCCAGGCTGAGCTGGATAAAGGCGCGAGGATCGAAGCGGTTGCCGCGCCGGAACTCCACATGGTCCCCCAGAATATTCTGCCCCACCAGTGCCAGCTGGGCCCTCTGCCTGCCCAGGCGGAAACTCTTGGCGAAGCGCAGGTCCAGGCGGCTGATGGCATTGATGGATTCCCATTCCAGCCATTGCATGCGCTCGGTGTAGTGCCAGGCCAGGCTGGCATCCAGCTGGCGCGGGAAGCGGTGGCTGGCGAACAGCAGGTAGCTGTTGCGCGGCGCGCTCCGACTGTATTCCTCCTGCAGGTCATCGCTGTCGATATCGATATAGGCGTGGCCGAAGCGAACCATGGTGTGGGTGGAGGGCCGCCAGTCGAGCTGGGTCTCGATACCCTGCAGCCGGGCCCGGTCCGTGGGCTCGAAGTCGATGAGATTGTTGCTGAGCAGGGCGATGGGCTTGTTCTGCGTGGTGGTCAGGGTGATGAGTTCGTCCACTTCGTCATAAAAAACCTTTACGTCCAGTTGCAGGCGACGTTCGAAGAACTCTCCGAAATAACCAATCTCCACGGATTCGATGCGCTCGCGGGGCAGTCCGCCGCTGCTGAGGATCAATTGCTCCGCGACCGTGAAGTCTTGTGATCCTAATCCGGGAATGGTCAGTTCGGCATCGATAACGCCGACCAGGTTACCGATTTCCTCGATCATGGCCGGGGTGCGCGAGGCCAGTGACCAGGCGGTGCGCACGCTGTGCTGTTCGGCGAGGCGGTAATTCAGGGCCAGGCGCGGCGACAGGTCATGGCCGATGATGTCGTTGTGCTCGAGCATGGCGCCCAGGTTGAGTTTCAGGTCCTGGGTGACGGGGATCTCGGCATTGCCGAACACCCGGTACAGGTGGTGATAGAGCCAGTCGTCGCGGCCGAACCAACCCTCCGAACGCACCCGGTCCATGCGCAGGCTGCCACCCCAGACGAAGCGGGTACCCGCCGCCGGGCTGTAGCGATGCTGGAATTCCAGGTCGTGGCGCTGGGTACGCAGGTAACCGTCGAGCAGGGCGCTCGCGGTGAGGGTGCCGGGCACCAGGAAACCAGTCAGCTGGTTGACGGTGGCGGCATCGAGATCGGTGGTGACGGGTCCGACCAGCAGCAGGTCGCGGGTGACATGTTCATCGCGGTGAAACTGGACATGGAACTCATGCCCCGCCGGGTTGCTGCGTTCCCAGCGCAGTTGCACGAAGTTGTTTTCCTTTTGCTGGGTGTGGGGCGGGTCGGACGGATCCGAGAACAGGGCGCCTTTGCCCTGCGGGGATTCGGCGATGCCGGCCTGGAACTCCCAGCGGTCGGTGGCGTTGGCCTGGTAGTCGGCGCGGCCGGTCAGGCGCCGCGCCCGGCTCCAGTCATGGTTGTCCCAGATGCGGTTTTTGTAGCGGGTAATGCCGTCGAAGCCGCCATCCTGCTGGTATTGCAAGCTGAGACGGTAGTCCAGCGCACCCTGGCGGCCACCGTGGCGCAGCAGGGCGTCGCCGATGTCGTCGCTGCCGCGGGTCAGCTTGGTATAGGTACCCTGTTCCTCGGCGGCATGGCGGGTGATGATGCTGATGACGCCCAGGAAGGAATTGGTGCCATAGGCGACGCTGTTGGGACCGCGAATGACCTCGATGCGGTCGATATCCTCCAGCGCCAGGGGCAGGCTGCTCCAGGAAACGCCGCCGAAGTCGGGCTGGTAGACGGAACGACCGTCCACCAGCACCTGCATGCGGCGCGAGAATTCGTCGGCCATGCCGTGGTAGCTGGCCACCTGTTGGCTGCCGGTGGCATAGCCGGTCACCATACCCGGCACCAGGCGCAGCACGTCCACCAGGGTGCGGGCACCGCTGGCCTGGATCATGTGGCGGTCGATGACGGTGACCGCGGCGGGTGTGTCGTGGCGGGACTGCTTCAGGCGCGTGGCGGACAACACCACCGGTAACTCGGAAAGGAAGGCGGCCTCGTCCTGTTGGGCGTAGAGGCCGGGCGGCAACAGGGCCAGGGCCAGAAGGCTGAGGCGACACCACTGGCGTCGGGAAAAAAGCTTCAAATACCACATGGAAAGCCCGGACTCCGCTTCCTGAATTATTGTGTTTTACGGCGCGGCCTTCCGGTGCGGCGCCACCTGCGACTAGGAGCCTGTCGGACTTAGGCGATCGTAGCGAGCAAGGTGGGAGAGCGGTCCTAAGTCCGACAGGCTCCCAGGCCCTATGGTGCAGGGTTTTGCCCGGCAGGTCAAAGGGCAAGCTTCTGTTTTGTGGCGTGAATACGTACACTCGCGCGATGGACTACCGAACCCTGGAAGACTTCGTCGGCAATACCCCGCTGGTGGCCTTGCAGCGCCTGCCCGGCGCCACCTCCAACCGCATCCTGGTCAAGCTGGAGGGCAACAATCCGGCCGGTTCCGTCAAGGACCGCCCGGCCCTGAGCATGATCCGCCATGCCGAGGCGCGCGGGGAGATCCAGCCCGGCGACACCCTCATCGAGGCCACCAGCGGGAATACCGGCATCGCCCTGGCCATGGCCGCCGCCATGAAGGGCTACCGCATGATCCTCATCATGCCCGAGCACATGAGCCTGGAACGGCGTGCCACCATGAAGGCCTTCGGGGCCGAGATTGTCCTGGTGAGCCGCGAGGCCAGCATGGAGGGTGCCCGCGACCTGGCCAAGGCCATGGAGGCGGAGGGCAAGGGCAGGGTGCTGGACCAGTTTTCCAACCCCGACAATCCGCTGGCCCATTACGAGGGCACCGGCCCCGAGATCTGGCGCGACACCGCGGGCCGCATCACCCATTTCGTCAGCTCCATGGGCACCACCGGCACCATCATGGGCACCTCCCGTTACCTGAAGGAGGTGAACCCGGCCATCCAGGTCATCGGCGTGCAGCCCACCGAGGGGGCCTCGATACCCGGCATCCGCCGCTGGCCCGAGGCCTACCTGCCGTCCATCTACGACGCCGCGCGGGTGGACCGCGTCATCGACGTGAACCAGCAGGATGCCGAGGACACCACCCGCGCCCTGGCGGCGCGGGAAGGCATCTTCTGCGGCATCTCCTCCGGTGGCGCCGTGGCCGCCGCCCTGCAGCTGTCCCGGGAAGTGGAGGACGCGGTCATCGTCTCCATCGTCTGCGATCGTGGCGACCGCTACCTCTCCACCGGGGTATTTCCCGCCTGACCCATGGCCAGCCCGCCACGGTCGGGTATCCGCCTGCTGCTGTTTTGCCTGCTGCTGGTCACGGCACCGGCCAGGGCGCTGGAGGGCATCAGCCTGTCCCTGGGCGATCTGCAGGGGGCGGACTGGTCTCTGCAGGAACTCAGCCTCGAGCTCGACTGGCGCGAGGATGGGGACCTGCGGGCACGGCTGAGCGCGGCCAGGGCCAGTCTGCCGCCACCGCTCGGTGAGGTGCATGATGTGCAGCTCGACTGCGCACGCCTCGATCTGCAGGTCACCCGCATCCGTTGCCGGGAGGGCCGGCTGCGCGCCGAGTCCGAGTGGCTTCCTGGGCTCAGCGCCGGGTTCGCTTGGGAACTGGATCGTGTCACGGGTGCCCTGCAGCTCCAACTGCGTGACCTGCGCACCCCCCATGGCCGGCTGGATGCGACCCTGCAGCTGCAGGATGGGGCTTGGCAGGCAACCCTCGATATTCACGAACTGGAGCTGGATGGCCTGCCGGCCCTGGCGCTGCCCTGGTATGCCGCGGCCCAGGACTGGAGCCTGCAGGGTCGGTTACAGGGCCAGCTGCGCCTGGCAGGGCGGGACACGACCCCGGCCAGCCTGGCGGCGGATCTGCAACTGCGCGACCTGAACTATGCCAATGCCGCCGGTGACCAGGCCGGGGAGGGTTTGGCGCTACGCCTGCAGGTGCAAGGGAAGACAGGATCCGCGGGATGGGAACTGGAACTGCAGGCCCACGTCGGGCAGGGGCAGCTCTATGCCGCCCCCATGTTCCTGGAATTCGGTCCCGAGGCCGCGCTGGAGTTGCAGGCAAGCCTGGCCAGCGGAGCGCAGGGTATCGCGGTCACGGCCTTTCGCTGGGAACATTCCGGCATATTGCGGGCCGCGGGTTCGGCACGGCTCGCGGCGCAAGGCATGATGCCGGAGCAGGTGCGGCTGGACATCGAACAGGCGGTCTTTCCGGGCGCCTTCACCACCTACCTGCAGCCCTGGTTGCTGGATACCTCGTTCTTTGATCTGGACACCCGTGGCGAACTCATGGGTGGACTGCACTACCAGGAGGGTGGGGTAACGCGGCTGCAGCTGGAACTGCAGGACCTGAGCATCGACGACCCCCGGGACCGGTTCCAGGTGGAAGGTCTGGCCGGCCGCTTGGATTGGGTCGACGATGACCAGGAGCGCCGCCAGCAACTGCGCTGGACGCACGCGCAGTTGTACCGGGTGGCCCTGGGTGCCCTGCAGGTGGACATCCAGACCCGGGGTCGCCAGGTGAGCCTCGCGGCCCCGGTGCGCCTGCCGGTGCTGGATGGCAGCCTGCTGGTGGATCGATTCGAACTCGACTACGGCGAGACCATGGCCTGGCGCCTGGATGCGGCCCTTACCCCCATATCCATGACAAGCCTGACCCAGGCGCTGGATTGGCCGGAAATGGCCGGTACCCTGTCGGGCATGATTCCCTCCGTACGCTATGAAAACGGAGAGTTGCAGGTAGGGGGCACCCTGTTGGTGGGGGCCTTCGATGGCGATATCACGGTACGCAACCTGCGCATGGAACAGCCCCTGGGCGTGGTACCACGATTGTGGGCGGATATCCGTATCGACCGCATCGACCTGGAAACCCTGACCCGCACCTTTTCCTTCGGGCGCATCGAAGGCCGGCTCGATGGCGCCGTGGAAGGATTGCGACTGGAAGCCTGGAAGCCGGTGGCCTTCGATGCCTGGTTGGCCACGCCGGAAGACGACCGCTCCCGGCAGCGCATCAGTCAGCGTGCCGTGGACAACCTGACCAACATCGGCGGCGGTGGCGTGGGTGGCGCCCTGTCGCGCGGTTTTCTACGCTTCCTGGATGATTTCCCCTACCAGGCCATCGGTTTACGCTGCCATCTGGAAAACGGGATATGCCACATGGGTGGTGTGGCGCCCGCGGAACGAGGTTATTATCTGGTGAAGGGCCGGTTTCTGCCGCCGCGCATCGATGTCATCGGCTACGAGGAACGGGTGGACTGGGAATCCCTGCTGGAACGCCTGCGCACCGTGACGTCGGAAGAAGGTCCGGTGGTGCGCTAGATTGCAAACTGTTGTTAGAAGAGGCACACACAATGAAAGCATTGTCGATTTCCCCGTTGCTGCTGGCCCTGTTGTTGCTCAGCGCCTGTGTCACCATCAATGTCTATTTCCCGGCCGCCGCGGCCCAGGAGGCGGCGGACCGCATCATCAAGGACGTGTACGGCAATGAACAGAAGACGCCGCAACCCGCCGAGCCCTCCTCGCAACTGCAGACTCCGCCCTTCGCCATGGTCATGGTAGGAGCAGTGCTGGAATGGTTGGTGCCCCCGGCCCAGGCCATGGACATCGATATCCAGTCGCCGGGCATCCAGCGCCTGAAGGGCGCCATGACCGGACGCCACCAGCAGCTCGCGCCCTACTACGCATCGGGAGCCGTGGGCATGACCCGCAATGGTGAGATCGCCGTGCGTGACCTCAATGCCGTTTCCCTGCGCGATCGCGCCCAGGTGTCCCAGCTGGTAGCCGCGGAGAACCAGGACCGCACTGCGCTGTATAATGAGATCGCACGCGCCAACCAGCATCCCGAGTGGGCCGATGATATCCGCAAGACCTTCGCCCGGCGCTGGGTGGATAATGCGCCGGCCGGCTGGTGGTACCAGAACGAGTCGGGTAGCTGGGTGCAGAAGTAATCGACTGTCACTCTTAGGCATCCTGGCTGGAGGTTGGTTGCGGGACCGTCGGCCGCATGGGTGAGGCGGAAACCGTCCGATGTCCAGTGGACATCGGACCCGCCGAACGGGTTCGCCTGGTATTGGCGAACCCTGGACCTGCTTAGCAGGCGGCCGTCGAGCGTACAGGGACGTATTCACAGCGAGTCCCGCAACCAACCTCCAGCCAGGATGCTGGCATATAGAACCACCTATCTTTAACTTCGAAATTTATGAACGTATTGGTATTCGACATCGAGACCGTGCCCGACGTGGCGTCCGGTCGCCGACTCCATGGTCTGCAGGGACTGAGCGACGAGGATGTCGCAAAAGTCATGTTCCACAAACGTCGCGAGGAGACGGGGTCGGATTTCCTGCGTCTGCACCTGCAGCGCATCGTGGCCATCTCCGCGGTGCTGCGCAGCCGCGACCTGGTGCGGGTCTGGTCCCTGGGTGATCCCGAGTCCGATGAAGCCGAACTGCTGCAGCGCTTCTTCGACGGCATCGACAAGTTCACGCCCACGCTGGTGTCCTGGAACGGCGGCGGCTTCGACCTGCCGGTGATCCATTATCGCGCCCTGCTGCACGGGGTGGCCGCCCCCCGCTACTGGGACACGGGTGAAGATGACCGCGACTTCAAGTGGAACAACTACCTGAGCCGCTACCATGCCCGCCATACCGACCTCATGGATGTGCTGGCCGGTTACCAGGCACGCGCCAACGCACCCCTGGACGAGATCGCCACCATGCTGGGCTTCCCCGGCAAGATGGGCATGAGCGGTGCCCTGGTCTGGGAGGAATACCAGGCCGGCAATATCGGGGGTATCCGCAACTACTGCGAGACCGATGTGCTCAACACCTACCTGGTGTACCTGCGCTTCGAGCTGATTCGCGGCCACCTGAGCCACAAGGAGTACGAGCAGGAGCTGGGTCGGCTGCGTGACACCCTGCACGGCGAGGACAAGCCGCACTTCAAGGAATTCCTGACGGCCTGGAGTGATGAATGATCGGCCATGCAAGCATGCGGAATAAAACTTGAAGTGTAGTATCTGCCCCCGTAGGAGCGGCCTTCGGCCGCGAATGCCCGCGTACCACGCACGGTTCGCGGCCGAAGGCCGCTCCTACCGAAACCCCGGATAACCGCAACGCCATCGTTCCGCGTATTCCGTGCTCTTCCGTGGCCAATAACCCAACCACAGGCTTCCCATGACCCGCCGCAACCGTAAACGTCCTTCCCTGCCCGCCGATCCCGTGCGGGCAACCATCGAGTCCCTGTCCCATGACGGCCGGGGCGTGACCCATGTGGAGGGCAAGGCGGTGTTCGTCGATGGCGCCCTGCCGGGCGAGGAAGTGGATTTTCTCTACACGGCTCGCAGCCGCCGTCATGACGAAGGCAGGGTGGTGGAGGTGCTGCGCGCCTCCGTGGACCGGGTGCAGCCGAAGTGCGCCCATTTCGGGATCTGCGGTGGCTGCAGTCTGCAGCACATGAAACCCGGAGCACAGATCCAGGCCAAACAGCAGGTGCTGCTCGACAACCTGCGCCACATCGGCAAGGTGGAGGCGGGTGAGATCCTGGCGCCCCTCACCGGTCCCCACTGGGGCTACCGCAACAAGGCGCGCCTTGGCGTCAAGCACGTGCGCAAGAAGGGCAAGGTGCTGGTGGGCTTCCGCGAGCGGAACAAACCCTATCTCGCCGAGCTGGAGCGCTGCGAGGTGCTGCATCCCTCCGTCGGCGAGCGACTGGTGGAACTGGCGGAGCTGATCGCGTCCCTGCAGGCGTTCGAGCGCATCGCCCAGATCGAGGTGGCGGTGGGGGAGGAGGCCACGGCCCTGGTGTTGCGCAACCTGGATCCCCTCGAGGCGGAGGATGAGCAGAAACTGACGGCCTATGCGCAACGCACCGGCCTGCACCTCTGGCTGCAACCGGCCGGACCGTCCAGTGCCGTCCCCCTGTGGCCGCGGGAGTCACGGTTGTTCTATACGCTGCCGGCCCATGAACTGGTGCTGGACTTCCTGCCCACCGACTTTACCCAGGTGAACCCGCAGATCAACCGCGCCATGATCGACCATGCCCTGGCGTTGCTCGAGCCGCAGGGTCATGAACGCATCCTCGACCTGTTCTGCGGCCTGGGCAATTTCAGCCTGCCCATCGCCCGTCGCACCGCCGCCCTGGTGGGGGTGGAGGGCGATGCCGGGCTGGTGCAGCGCGCCCGTGACAACGCGACGCGCAACGGCATCGACAACTGTGAGTTCCATGCCGCCGACCTGACCCAGGATCCCTCCGGCCTGCCCTGGATGCGACAGGCCTACGACAAGCTGTTCATCGATCCGCCACGCAGCGGCGCGGCGGAGATGATGCCCTGGGTGGCGCGGCTGAAGCCGCGACGCATCGTCTATGTGTCCTGCCACCCGGCCTCCCTGGCCCGGGATGCCGGCCTGCTGGTGCATGAGCAGGGCTACCGGTTGTTGCAGGCCGGGGTCATGGACATGTTTCCCCATACCGCCCACGTGGAATCCATCGCGGTCTTTACCCGCAAATAAGCGCTCAGGCCTGTCGGCGCCAGGCCTCCAGGCAATCAAACAACTCCTGTAATCCCGGCATGAGACTCACACCCTCGATCGGTTTGCGTAATGCCCTCACGCCCGCGCCCCCGGCCCAGAGTTGCCGGTGCGAGGGCAGGGCGGCACGCAGTTCCCCCAGGCCCTTGGCCGCCAGGCCTGGTGCATAGGCGGAACTGAAGGACAGGCTCACCACGTCGGCCTGCTTGAGCTCGGCCGCGCGCACGATCTCCTCGATGGGGGTCTGCGGACCCAGCAGGATAGGTTCGGCGCCCTCGGTGACCAGCAGGGCCTCCACCATCAGCAGTCCCAGGTGATGTTCCTCGCCGCTCAGCGTGGTCAGCAGCACGCGCGGTGCCCCGCCGGTGGGTGTCATGTTGGCCAGCGCACCGCGCAACAGCTTCTCCATATGCTGGCTGAACAGGTGCTCCTCGAAGACCCCGAGTTCGTTGCGGGCCCAGGCCTCGCCTACCCGCGTGACCAGGGGGGCGAAGATGTCCTGGACAAAAGCCGCGAGTCCCCGGCGGGCCAGCTCCTGGTAGAAGCGTCGTTGCAGGGCCTCCATATCGTGGTTCCGGACCCCTTCCAGCCAGGACTCCAGTTCCGGGTCCGCGGGGGCGGCGGGCGCGGCCCCCTGGACCTGATCGAGGGCGGCGAGGGCCGCGTCATCCAGCGTCAGCAGCTTGCCCGGGCGGTGGCCGCGATCCAGCAGGCGCTTCACCTGCGCCAGGCGCCGCACCTGGTCCGGGGCGTAAACCCGTTCGCCGTTGGCGTCGCGCGCGGGGGTCGGGAAGCCGTAGCGGCGCTCCCACACCCGCAGGGTGTCCTTGGACAGGCCGGTTTCGCGCTCCACGGAGGCGATGGGCAGGCCACCGGCATCGGGAAAAGGAGGTACGGGTTTCATATTTGTCTAGGACAAACTCTTGACATTTCCGCTTCGACGGGGGTAATTTAAGCACACGTCGAGCTTTTGACCAAGACAAATATCATGATGCTGACTGAATTGCCCATGTTTTGCCCTGCCCATCCCTGCCTTGTCCAGGCCCGTACCATCACGGCCGTCTCCCGGGCCGGCACCATCACGCGCCGGGGTGGCTGAGATGCGCATCGCCGTCGTGGGATCGGGGATCGCGGGCCTGAGTGCCGCCTGGCTGCTGGCACGTGACCACCAGGTGACCCTGTTCGAGGCCGAGGAGCGCCTGGGTGGACACACCCATACCGTGGACATGCACCTGGAGGGACACAGCTTTCCGGTGGACACCGGTTTCCTGGTGTTCAACCACCGCACCTACCCGGAGCTCACGGGCCTGTTCCACCAGCTGGGGGTGGAGACGGTGGCGAGCGACATGTCCTTCAGTGTGAAGCTCGAGAGTCCGGCGTTGGAATGGTCCGGCACCAGTCTCAACACGGTGTTCGGCCAGCGCGCCAACCTGGCGCGCCCGGACTTCTGGCGCATGCTGCGCGACATCCTGCGCTTCAACCGCGAGGCGCCCGCCGACGCGGCCCTGCACGACGCCATGGCGCTGGGCGACTACCTCCGGTCCAGGGGCTACGGGAAACCCTTTATCCAGTGGTACCTGTTACCCATGGCCGCCGCCATCTGGTCCTGCCCGACGGCACGGATGCTGGAGTTCCCGCTCGCGTCCTTCGTCACCTTCTGTCGCAACCATGGCCTGCTGCAGATCCTCGATCGCCCGCAATGGCGCACCGTGGCCGGCGGTGGCCGCGAATACGTGTGCAAGCTCGCCGCCGGCATCGGGGAGATCCACCTGGGCCGGCCGGTGGAGGCGGTGCGCCCGCGCGGCGGACGTATCGAGGTCAGTTCCGGACACCTGTCCGGGCTCTACGACCAGGTGGTGCTGGCCTGCCACAGCGACCAGGCGAGTCGCCTGCTGGGTCAGCATTACCCGGACCGGTCGCGCTTGCTGGGCCTCATTCCCTACCAGGAGAACCGCGCCCTGCTGCATACCGATGCCAGCCTGCTGCCGGCGCGCAAGGCCCTGTGGTCGGCCTGGAATTACCAATCGACGGGCAGTGGGCTGGAGTCGACACCGGTGGCGGTGAATTACCTGATCAACCAATTGCAGCCCCTGCCGGTGACCACCCCCGTCATCGTCTCGCTGAACCCGGTGCAGGAACCCGATCCTGCACGGGTGCATGGCGAGTATCACTACAGTCACCCGGTGTTCACACGGCAAGCGCGCCAGGCGCAGCTGGGGCTCAAACTGCGCAATGGCCGCGACGGCCTCTGGCTGGCCGGTGCCTGGCTGGGCTACGGATTTCACGAGGACGGCCTGGTATCGGCCATCAACCTGGTGCGCCGCATGCAGGTGGCGGAACCCCGGCGGGAGCAGACCGTTGCGGCCTGAGATCACACCACTGGATGCCGCCAGGCCCGCGGGTGCCCAGCTCTGCTTCGGCCGGGTGTTGCACCATCGCCTGCTGCCGACGGCGCACCGTTTCAGCTACCCGGTGTATTTCCTGCGCCTGCCCATGCACCGGCTCGATACGGTGGCGGTTCCCGGTTTTTCGGTAAACCGCTTCAACCTGCTCAGCTTCCACGAGGCCGATCACGGTGATGGTGGTGATGCCCTGGCCTGGGCCCGCGGCCTGCTGGCGCGCCATGGCATCGAGGCCGATGGCGAGCTCTGGCTGACCACCTTCCCGCGCGTGCTTGGCTATGCCTTCAAGCCGGTGAGCTTCTGGCACTGCCATGGCCGCGACGGTCGCCTGCGCGCGGTGCTGGCGGAGGTCAACAATACCTTTGGCGAACACCATGTGTACCTGCTGCGGGTCAGCGATCCCGGCGCCGCCCTGCAGGCGGAAAAGGTCTTTCACGTCTCCCCCTTTCTGGCGGTGCAGGGACGCTACCGCTTCACCTTCGGAGTCGGCGCACAGCGCTTCAGGGCGCGTGTCGACTACGCTGTCGATGGCGGAGAAACCCTGCGTACCGCCTGGTGGGGTGTGGGCGAGCCCTTGACCCCGCGTGCCTGCCTGCGTGCCTTCCTCCTGTACCCCCTGATGACCTGGACTGTCATCTTCCGCATCCACCTGCAGGCCTTGCGTTTGTTCCTGAAGCGAATCCCCTTCCATCGCAAGCCGCCCGCTCCCCTGACCGAGGTAACCGAATGAACACCGCCCGCCTGTCAAATCCGGCCAGTGTCGCGCACGCACCCTGGTATGCGCGCCAGGTCATCCGCCTGCTCGAGGACATGGGGCATGGCTGCCTGCATCTCCAGTTACCGAACGACATGGCCATCACCCTGGGCCAGGGTCAACCCGATGCCCATCTGCAGGTTCATCAATGGAGCATGTTTCGCGACGTGCTCACACAGGGGGATATCGGCTTTGCAGAGGCCTATATCGCCGGTGCCTGGGATACCCCGGACCTCGCCGGTCTGCTGACCCTGCTGGCCCGCAATCGCGATGACCTGGAGCAGGCCATCTATGGGCGCTGGTGGGGCCGGCTGTACAACCGCCTGCGACACCTGCGCAACGCCAATACCAAGGCCGGATCACGGCGCAATATCGCCACCCATTACGACCTGGGCAATGCTTTCTATGGTCTGTGGCTCGATCGCAGCATGACCTATTCCAGCGCATGTTTCGACGCGGATCCCGGCGCTTCGCTCGAAGCCGCGCAGGCCCGCAAGTACCAGCGCATGCTCGATCTGCTGGGCATGGACAAGGGTGGTTCCATCCTTGAGATCGGCTGCGGCTGGGGTGGTTTTGCCGAGCACGCCGCCCGCGTCTCCGGGCACCGTGTGCGCGGCATCACCTTATCCCGTGAGCAGCTGGATCATGCACGCAGGCGCATCGAGCAGGCCGGCCTGGCACGACAGTGCAGCTTCGCCTTCCAGGATTACCGTGAGGAAGACGGGCAGTACGATGGCATCGTTTCCATCGAGATGTTCGAGGCGGTGGGGGAGGCCTATTGGCCCGCTTACTTCGATACGCTGAAAAAGGCACTCAAGCCCGGTGGTCGTGCCGCGGTGCAGACCATCCTCATCGATGATGCCTTGTTCGATCGCTATCGCCAGGGCAGCGATTTCATCCAGCGTTACGTGTTTCCCGGTGGCATGTTGCCCAGTCCGCGACGCTTCGTGGAAGAAGCGAAGCGCGCCGGCTTCGCGGTCACCCGCCGGGACCACTTCGGCCGCGACTATGCGGAAACCCTGGCACGCTGGTGCCAGACCTTCCTGGCGCGCAAGGCGGAGGTGAAGCAACTCGGTTTCGACGAACGTTTCGTCCGTATCTGGCACTTCTACCTGGCCTATTGCGAGGCCGGCTTCCGCGCCGGTTCCATCGATGTGGCACAGTTCGGGCTCGAGCATGCCTAGGTTGCCCGTCATCTGCCTGCTTGCACTGCTCGCCTCCGTGGCGAACGCCGGTCCGGCCGGGGTCCCGGTACCCTTCGAGCCGGTGCAGGTGGGGCAGGGCACGCTGCGCTACCTGGGTCTGCGCATCTACGATGCGACGCTCTGGGCGCCGCCCGCTGGCTGGCATGTGAATGGCCCCTATGCGCTGGAGCTGACCTATGCCCGCCGCATTGCCGGCGCCAGGCTGGCGGCCAGCACGGTCGAGGAGATCCACAGGCAGTACCCACTGTCGGCCACCCAGAGGCAAGCCTGGGAACAACGCCTGCAGGCCGTGTTTCCCGATGTCGAACCGGGCGACCGCCTGGCCGCCATCCGCATCCCCGGGCAGGGCATCGCCTTCCATGCCAGCGGGCGCAGCCTGGGCCGGATCGAGGATGAGTGGTTTGCCGACGCCTTCTTCGGGATCTGGCTGGGCACGGACACCCGCAAGCCCGATCTTCGCGCCCGCCTGCTGGGCGGCTGAGGCGGCGACCCATGGAGGCTCTCGGTCGATACCCGATTCTCGCCTACGGAGGCCTGGGTCTCCCCCTGGCCTTTGCCGCCTTGCCCCTGTATGTGCACCTGGCACCCTTCTACAGCGTATATCTGAGCCTGGCCTTGCTGGGTATGGTGCTGCTCGGCCTGCGCTTTCTCGATGCCGTCATCGATCCGCTGCTCGGCATACTCTTCGATCGTTATCCCTACCCGCGCAGGCTCATCCTGCTTGCCTTGCCCATGCTGGGACTGGGCTGGCTTGGGCTGTTTCATCCCCCGGAGCAGGGGGTGTTGTCCTGGTTGGTCTTCATGCTCGCGCTCACCACCGTGGGCTACAGCCTGGCGACGGTGGTGCACAGCACCTGGGGTGCGCGCATCCATCCCGCCAGTCATGAACGCACGCGCCTGTTTGCCGCCCGTGAAGGCTTCGGTCTGGCCGGCGTGATACTCGCGGCGGCGCTGCCGTTGCTGCTCAGTCCCGACCTCGCCAGTGGTCTGCAGTCCATGGGTTGGATCTTCCTCGCCCTGCTGCTGCTGTTCGCGGGCTGGACACTGGTCGCGGCCCCGGTGATGCAGGCGCTTCCCGGCCGGATGCCGCTGCAACGCTTCCTGTATCCCCTGGCCAATCCCGCCTTCCGGCGCTTCGCACCCGGCTATTTGCTGAACGGGGTGGCGGCGGCCTTGCCCGCGACCCTGGTGATCTTCTTCATCGACGATGTGCTGCAACTGCAGGCCTATGGCGGGCTGTTCCTGGGCCTGTATTTCGCCAGCGGCGCCCTGGGTCTGCCCGCCTGGGTGGCGCTGGCCCGGCGCATCGGCAAGCTGGAGGCCTGGCTCGTCTCCATGCTCCTCGCGGTGGTCACCTTTGCCGGCGCCTTCTGGCTCGGCAGCGGCGACCTGGTGGGCTTTATCCTGGTCTGCATCGCCTCGGGGCTGGCGCTGGGCGCGGACCTGGCCCTGCCGCCGGCCCTGGTGGCGGACTACATCGATGGCGACCCGCAACCCCTGCCCGGTGCCTACTACGGCCTGCTGGGTTTCTTCGCCAAGTTCACCCTGGCGCTGGCGGCGGGTCTGGCGCTGCCATTGCTCGATCTGCTCGGTTACCAGCCCGGTGGCAGCGATACCTGGGCCCTGTCCGCCACCTACGCGCTGCTTCCCTGCCTGCTCAAGATCACAGCCTTGTGCTGGTTCCTGGCCTGGCGCCCACAACTGCAAACAGGAGTCTGTCCATGCTGAAACCAATCGCCATCCTCTGCGCCCTGTTCGGTCTCACGGGCTGTGCCGGTGTCACCCCCGACCTCTATCGCGGGCAGGAACCCAGGCTGGACCTGGCGCGCTATTTCGACGGGCCATTGACGGCCTGGGGCTATTTTGCCGATCGCTCGGGTGCCGTGAAGCGGCGCTTCAGGGTGGAGATGCACGGGGAATGGCAGGGTAACGAGGGCACGCTGACCGAGGATTTCCACTGGTCCGATGGCAGCACCTCGCAGCGTATCTGGCACATCACCCGCCTGGATGATCACCGCTATCGAGGCCGGGCCGAGGATGTAAAGGGGGATGCCATCGGGGTTGCCCATGGCAACGCCCTGCAGTGGCGCTACACCCTGTTGCTGCCGGTGGACGGCAAGACCTATGAAGTCCAGTTCGACGACTGGATGTACCTGATGGACGAGGAGGTCATGCTCAACAAATCGGAGATGCGCAAGTTCGGTTTCAAACTGGGTGAAATCGTGATCGCCTTCCGGAAGGGCCCATGAGCCTCAATCCCCGCCTTCGTGACTGGCAGGGCCTGCGGGTCTGGCTGATCGGGGCGAGTTCCGGGATCGGCAAGGCAACGGCGGAAGCCTTGCTGCAGGAGGGCGCCCGCGTGGCGCTGACCAGCCGCAACGAGGCCGCGCTGCAGGCCATGTCCGGTCCCGACGCCCCGGTGGCCGTGGCGGATGTCACCGATCGTGACAGCCTGCAGGTGGCCTTCGACCAGGTGCTCGCCAGCCTGGGTGGCATCGACCTGGCCATACTGAACGCCGGGACCCATCGGCCAGTGCGTGCCTGGGAGCTGGACGCCGCATCCGCCGAACAGCTGGTCCGGGTCAACCTCCTGGGGGCCATCAATGCCACCGCCTTGCTGGTCCCGTACTTCATCGACCGTGGGCAGGGCAGGCTGGCGATCACGGCCAGCGTCGCCGGCTATGGGGGCCTGCCGACCGGACTGGTGTACGGGGCCACCAAGGCCGCACTGATCAATTTTGCCGAGACCCTGTATCTCGACCTTGCGCCCAGGGGTGTGGCGGTGCACCTGATCAACCCCGGTTTCGTGAAGACACCGCTCACCGACCGCAATGAATTCCAGATGCCGGCCCTGATCAGCAGCGAGGAAGCCGCCCGTGAGATCCTCGCCGGGATGGGGCGCGGTGAGTTCGAGATCCATTTCCCCCGGCGTTTCACCCGGGTCATGAAATTGCTGCGCATGCTGCCCTATGCCGGGTATTTCCCGCTGGTGCACAGGTTCACCGGACTATGAACAGACTCGATGCCTTATGCGACTATTTCGAAGGGCTTGGTCTCGATACCTTGCCTGAACTGGAACGCTATTACGCGATTGATACCTGGTTCAAGGATCCCTTTCATGAAACCCGGGGCGTGGAGTCGGTACGGACCATATTGCGCCACACCTTCACCAAGCTCCCCGATGCACACTTCCGGATCGACCGGCGCTTCTCCGATGCCGACCGCCATGGGGTGATCCTCTGGGAAATGAGCTTCACCATGCCTGTTACACGGCGGCCAAGCTGTATCAAGGGGGCCAGCCACATCGAGTTCGACGCTGACGGCAAGGTCGTGGCCCATCGCGACTACTGGGATGCGGCCGAGGAACTCTATGGGCGATTGCCGGTGCTGAAGTGGCTGATGCGCGGCCTGGCGCGTCAGGCCGCGGCGAAGCTTTGACTGCGCCGCCATCTCCCGGGTACACGCAGGCGGGGCATGGGGGTGGGGCGTAGCAACGTACAGTGTCGCTGCCTCAACCTGGCCGGCTGGCTGCTACCGTGGACTGGATCTGCTGTACCAGTCCGCTTTCCAGTCCCAATGCATTCGCCAGGGAATCCAGGTAGATCCGCTCCGGCGGCGAGGGTGGCTCAAGCATCAGCATGGCGGCGGCGTATACCTCGGCGGCATGCTCTGGTGAATCAACGTCACGTGCCAGCGCCACGATGTCCAGCGGTCGGCCGTATTCCTCGAATAGAAACGCCTTGTCTTCGGCGGGCAGGTCCAGGCCATTGATCTGGTTGAGTATCGCCTGGCTTTCCTGGGTGTCGATCTGGCCATCGGCCTTGGCGGCGGAGATCATGGTGCGCGCCAGCAGCAGGCTCAGCGCCGCCCTGCCCTCGGTATCGCTTTCCCGGGGCAGGAAGGCGCCTCCGGCCGGAGGCGGTTCGATATCGCCGCTCATCGCCTGGCCTGCCGGCTGAGCTGCCCCCTGCTGGTAGTTTTGCCAGGCCTTGTAGGCCAGGCCGCCGACCAGTGCCAGGCCGCCCAGCTTGAGGGCGGAACCGGCGAGTTTGCGGCCTTGTTTCCCGGCCAGGACATTTACCAGCGCTCCCCCGGCCAGGCCGCCGGCGAAACCGCCGGCAGCACCGCTGCCAACAAGTTGATCCAGCAACCGCTTTGCATCAAACATGTGTCATTCTCCCGATTATCGACCATAGATGGACCACATGCCTGCCGTGCGGTTCCGCATTGTTCCGGGCAGTTCGGGCATTCTATGTCACGTCTGGAGGTTCCTCATTCCGGCTTCGCCGGATCAGGTAGTACCCTATCGACAAGGTCAGTACCAGGGCCGCAATACCCAGCAAGGTGCCATCGGAAAGTTCCTTGGGTTCGAGCACGATGATTTTTCTGGCCACGGCGATCATGGCTACGGTAATCACGGCTTCGAGATGTATGACCCTTCTGACGATGTAGGTCTTGACTGAATGAAGCAGCTCGATGCCGATGAGCACCAGCAGAAACATGCCGAATAATTCCAGTAACTCCTGTATTTCAAGCAGGAATAATGGAGGTGTCATAACGTCCTTGACCAGTAACCAAGCCAGCTCATAGGTGGCCAGCAATATCACGATGGCCATCATGAACATAAGGATGTAGGTGATGATTTGCTCGAATCGCTCGAGTTGCCGCAGCATCTGTTGATCTCCTTGCAACGCGCATTGTGTGGTCGAGAGTATGGCAGGAAGGCCTGACAATGTCCCTGGCTACCAGACGGCCTCATCCCTGCGACACACAACCGGTATCGGAATTCAGATTCGACGATGTTGGCACGTGAAGTCTCGCCGCGACCACTGTCCTGCCCGAGCCGTGGCACGGCACACGGGCACTGCCACCAGTACGCTGTTACCAGGATCTACAACTGTGTCATATGCGCTGTTGGGGTAGTCGTTGCGCGCCTTCGGGAAAGCGCATTGCGGCTATTGCATGAACCACCGTTTTGACAGCGCCGTGAACACCCGCTGCGGATACCAGGTCTGGCCCAGGCTGCCGTTGTAGCGGGCGAGGGCGCGCACCCGGTCGCCACGCTCGCGGTCCAGATAGTGACGCAGGATGGTGCAGCCGAAGCGCAGGTTGGTCTCGATGTCGAACAGGTCGTCGTCGGGGCGGCCGATCTCCTCCAGCCAGAAGGGCATCACCTGCATCAGGCCGCGCGCGCCGGCACTGGAGATGGCGAAGCGGTCGAAGTTGCTTTCCACCTCGATGAGGGCCAGTACGAGTTCCGGGGGCAGGTCCGCGCGGCTGGCCTCGTAATGCACGGCCTTGAGGATGGTCAGGCGTTCCTCGTGGTCCGGCACCCGCCGTTCCAGGCGACGGTTCATATCCGTCAGCCAGACCTCGGCCGCGAAGCGGTCCTGGAAACTGTCACTGGATTCCACGGCCTGCAGCAGGGCGGCGCGCAGCTCCGGATCGGGGGCCTGCGGGAGGTTCGCGCCGGCCGGGGCGGTCAGGGCGAGCAGGCAGAGCAGCAGCAATGTCCTGGTGGTGGTCATGGGCTGTGGTGTTCCCCCGGATCCCCGTAGGAGCGGCCTCCGGCCGCGAATTGGTGTGGCACCGCCATTCGCGGCCAGCGGCCGATCCTGCGGGGGTTCAATCGGCCCCGCGCGGCCAGGAGTTTAGTCGGCCCCGCCCAGCCGTTCCTTGAGCAGATCGACGATCCCGGCCAACGGCAGGTTGGTGGAATCGACGTCCTCGCGCGCCTTGAACTCCACCAGTCCCTCGTCCAGGTTCTTCTCGCCCACCACCAGCCGGTAGGGGATGCCGATCAGTTCCATGTCGGCGAACATCACCCCGGGACGCAGCTCGCGGTCGTCCAGCACCGCGTCCAGACCGGCGTTGAGCAGGTCCTGGTAGAGCTGTTCGGCGGCCTCGCGCACGCGCTGGGACTTCTTCGCGTTCATGGGCAGCACCGCCACCTCGAAGGGGGCGATGGCGGCGGGCCAGCAGATGCCCTTGTCGTCGTGGTTCTGTTCGATGGCGGCGGCGACGATGCGGCTCACGCCGATGCCATAGCAGCCCATGGTCATCACCACTTCCCGGCCCGCCTCGTCCAGCACGTTGGCATTCATCGCCTTGCTGTACTTGTCGCCGAGCTGGAAGATGTGGCCCACCTCGATGCCGCGGGCGATGGCCAGCGTGCCCTTGCCGTCGGGGCTGGGATCGCCCTCCACGACGTTGCGCAGGTCCACCGCCGGCGGTTCCGGCAGGTCGCGGCCCCAGTTCACGCCGGTGAGGTGCTGGCCGTCGCGGTTGGCGCCGCACACGAAGTCGGCCATGGCCAGCGCGGCGCGGTCGGCGAACACCGGGATGGCCAGGCCCACGGGGCCGAGGGAGCCGGGCTTGCAGCCGGCGGCCTGCTGTACCTGTTCCTCGCTGGCGAAGGCGAGGGGACTGGCGACGGCGGCGAGTTTCTCCGCCTTGATGGCATTCAGCTCGTGGTCGCCGCGCAGCACCAGGGCCACCACCGGCGATTCGCTGCCCTGTACCAGCAGGGTCTTGAGGCACTGGTGGGCAGGCACCTTCAGGAAGACGCTCAGGTCCTCGATGCTGTGCTGGTCGGGGGTGTCCACCGTCGCCAGGGTGGCGCTGGCGGCGGGGCGTTCGGCGGTGGGCGCCACGGCCTCGGCCAGTTCGACGTTGGCGGCGTAGCCCCCCTCGCTGGAGAAGGCGATGGCGTCCTCACCCGAGTCGGCCAGCACGTGGAACTCGTGGGACAGGTTGCCGCCGATGGAACCGCTGTCCGCCTGCACGGGACGGAAGTCCAGGCCCAGGCGTGTGAAGATGCGGCTGTAGGTGTCGAACATGACCTGGTAGGTTTCGTTCAAAGAGGCGTGATCCACGTGGAAGCTGTAGGCGTCCTTCATGATGAATTCGCGCGCGCGCATGACACCGAAGCGCGGTCGGATCTCGTCGCGGAACTTGGTCTGGATCTGGTAGTAGTTGACGGGCAGCTGGCGGTAGCTGCGCAGCTCGCGGCGGGCGATCTCGGTGATCACCTCCTCGTGGGTGGGGCCGAAGCAGAACTCGCGGTTATGGCGGTCGTTGAGGCGCAGCAGCTCCGGTCCGTACTGCTCCCAGCGCCCCGATTCCTGCCACAGTTCGGCGGGCTGTACGGCCGGCATCAGCAGCTCCAGCGCGCCGGCACGGTTCATCTCCTCGCGCACGATGTTCTCCACCCGGCGCAGTACCCGAAGGCCCAGCGGCATCCAGTTGTACACCCCGGCGGCCAGCTTGCGGATCATGCCGGCGCGCAGCATCAGCTGGTGGCTGACGATCTCGGCGTCGGCGGGGACTTCCTTCAGGGTGGACAGGGGAAAGCGGGACAGGCGCATGTCGGGGGGTCCAATAGGGTGGAAAGGCGACGATTGTAGCGGTTGGTCGCCGGGGAGTGTAGGCCGGCACGGCTGTCAGGCTTCAGTCCGGTAACCAGAGGCTCAGGGTTTCTGCAGTTGTGGCGGCAGGGGCAGCACGTTCTGGTCGCGATGGACCTCGATGGTCTCGTAGGCTACCCCGGCCGGGGGCGGTCGGTCGCTCAGCTGCCACTCCCCGGCGGCATCCTGCCATTTGTAATAGCGTTGGGTGGCGGTGCCGCTGTTGCTCAGTTCCCGGCCGGTTTCCTCCACCTGGCGCAGAAACCCCGGGTTGAACCAGGCATAGAGACCCAGGGCCAGCAGGGCGAGCAGCAGCAGATAGGTCAGGGTCTTCATGGCGAGCCGTTCAGAATGTGCCACCGTTCCAGCCCCACATCTGTGGCGCGGCGTCGGAAAACTCGATATAGACCCGGTCAGGGCCGATGCCCAGGCCTTCCTGGATCAGCTCGCACAGGGCCCGGGACAGGGTGCCGGTGGCGGCGGGAGGCAGGCCGATGCTTTTCAGTTCGAGGTAGGCCAGGGGTTCCTCCTCGCCGGCAAACAGCATGGCGGGGTTATGTTCGATGGTTACCATGACGTACTGTTCCGGTTTGCCCAGCTGGTGGGCCACCAGGCGCGAGGCGGTCGCCAGCATGGCGCGCTGTTGTTCATGGGGCAGTCGGGAATTGGTCTGGATTCGTAACAAGGGCATGGGTTTTCCTAGTTGCAGTTTTCCTCTACCGCCTTGCGGGCGGTTTCGAGGCGTTCCTGGCGCTGCTCCTCGGTAAGATAGGTGGTTTCACCGGACTCGGTGCGGATGCGGGTGCGCCCGCCCCTAGACAGGATTTCAAGGTTATGGCGTGCCGCCTCGCAATTGCGCTGGCGCAGCGCCTGTTGCTCCTGTTGCGCGGCCTGTTCCTCGCGGCTGTCCGATTCGGCCTCCCGGCGTTCCTCGAAGCCATCCAGCTTCTGTTGCAGGCGCTCCCGGGCCGCGTCCGGGTCCTCGGCCGGGCGCGCCGCGCCGCGTACCCGCTCGGCTTCCTGCTCGCTGGGCGGGAACTGGGAAAACTGGGTGACCCCGTCTTCATCCACCCACTTGTATATGGCGCCGTGGGAAGCGATGCTGAAACAGAGCAGAACGAGGGCCGGCAGGATACGCTGCATAGTGGTTCTCCTGGGCCCCGCATGGGGCCGGTCCCTGCCATTATCCCCGCTGGCCAGGGGAGGGCAAGGGGCCGGGCGGATCTGTGTCACAGAAGCAAGGATGATGATGGCAATGAAAAGGGCTGTCGGGTACCAGGCCGGTATGGGCGTTCGAGCGGGTCCGTGGGTGCGGGAGGACCGGCATGTCCATTGACGGTCTCTCGATCCTGCTGCCGGCCGGGGCGCTGGCTGCATTCCTGCTGGGGCTTCTGCTCGGGGGGTGGCGCGGCCGTTCCAGACGGACGAGACGGGTGGACCGCATCGAAGACCACCCGTTGGCCCCGATTCTGGAGGCCATTGGCGAGGGGGTGATCAGCCTCGATGCGGAAGGCAGGGTGACCTTCATGAACCCGGTGGCCGTTCGCCTCACGGGCTGGACCGCGGAGGCGGCCATGGGCCGTCCGCTGGGAGAGGTATTCCAGGTCAGCGATGAGCAGGGGCGGGCGGTGGCCGACCCGGTGGCGGCCTGCCTGCGGGCCGTGGCCCCGGTGCGCTGCCAGGGAGAGCACAGCCTGCGTCGCCGCGACGGCCAGGAGCTCGCGGTGACCCATACGGCACTGCCGGTGCATGATCCGGAGGGTGGGCTGCGGGGGGTGGTGCTGACGTTTCGGGACGTCAGCGTGTTGCGGGGCATGGCGCGCCAGTTGCGCTACCAGGCCAGTCACGACCCCCTTACGGGACTGCTCAACCGTGCCGAGTTCGAATCCCGCCTGGAGGCGGCCATGGAGGAGACGCGTCGCGAGCCGGAACGTCTCCATGCCCTGGCATACCTTGACCTCGACCAGTTCAAGGTCGTGAACGATACCTGTGGTCATGCCGCCGGGGACCGCATGCTCAAGCAACTGGCCCGGCTGCTGCATGGCAGGTTGCGCGAGCATGATGTGCTGGCGCGCCTGGGCGGGGATGAGTTCGGGGTCCTGTTACGGGACTGCCTGCCGCACCATGCCGAGGAAGTGGCGGACAGTCTGCGGCGCACGGTGCGGGAGTTTCGTTTCGTTTGGCAGGACCGTACCTTCGATGTGAGCGTGAGTATCGGACTGGCATCCCTGGACCCTGCCTGTGGCACGGTCGCCAACCTGCTCAGCGCCACTGACGCCGCCTGTCACGTGGCCAAGGAGCAGGGCCGCAACCGCGTCCAGGTCTATCATCCCGACGATGCCATGCTGGCCCGTCATCGCCGCGAAATGCATTGGGTGCACGAGGTGTCGCGGGCGGTGGAGCAGGATCGCCTGGTATTGTTTGGCCAGCCGGTGGTGGCGCTGGATCCGGCCGCGGGAGCGGCATCCCATCATGTGGAGGTGCTGGTGCGCATGCTGGGCGAAGGCGGGGAACTGGAACAGCCGCTGGTGTTCATCCCCGCCGCCGAGCGCTTCAATATCATGTCCTCCGTGGACCGTTGGGTGGTGCGCAAGACCCTGGCGCTGATGGCGGACCAGCCCCGGGCGCCGGGCCAACTTCGTTGCGCCATCAACCTCTCGGGCCAGTCCCTGTGTGACCCCGCCTTCCTGCCCTATGTGCTGGAGCAGCTGCGCCACCATGGCATCCCGCCCGCCAACGTGGGTTTCGAGATCACCGAGACCGCGGCCATCGCCAATTTCGCCCAGGCCCAGCGCTTCCTCGCCGAGATCCGCGCCCTCGGCAGTCGCTTCGCCCTGGACGATTTCGGCAGCGGTCTGAGTTCGTTCGGTTACCTGAAGAATCTGCCGGTGGATTTTCTCAAGATCGATGGCAGCTTCGTACGCGACATGGTGGAGGATCCCGTGGACCATGCCATGGTGGAGTCCATCAACCAGCTGGGCCATGTCATGGGGATGCAAACCATCGCCGAATATGTGGAAAACGAGGCCACCCTGGCCAGCCTGCGCCGACTGGGGGTGGATTATGCCCAGGGCCGGGCCATGGGCGATGTGCGCCCCCTGGAGGAACTGCTGGGCATGCCGGGGACGGCAAAACCCTAGTTCTCTCGCTGCTTTCCCGTGGATTCTCTTGACCTTCCGTGGCAAGATGCGTAGTTTCATAAGATTACGCGCCACGGCATGCCCAGCCCGGGATCCCGGGCGTTTTTTGTGCTGGCGGGCACTGTTTCCGCCTGGCCGACCCCCGCATACGAGAGAGAACTGAACGTGGAACTGACCGGTGCCGAAATCTTCGTCCAATGCCTCAAGGACGAGGGCGTGGAGTACGTATTCGGCTACCCCGGCGGCGCCGTGCTGCCCATCTATGACGCCCTGTACCAGCAGGAGGCCGTCAAGCACATCCTGGTGCGCCACGAGCAGGCCGCCACCCATGCCGCCGACGGCTACGCCCGCTCCAACGGCAAGCCCGGCGTGGTGCTGGTCACCTCCGGTCCCGGTGCCACCAATGCCGTCACCGGCATCGCCACCGCCTACATGGATTCCATCCCCATGGTGGTGTTCACCGGCCAGGTGCCCACCGCCCTGATCGGCAACGATGCCTTCCAGGAAGTGGACAACATCGGCATCACCCGTCCCTGCGTGAAGCACAATTTCCTGGTCAAGGACGTGAAGGACCTCGCCGAGACCATCAAGAAGGCCTTTTACGTGGCGACCACCGGCCGCCCCGGCCCCGTGGTGGTGGACATCCCCAAGGACGTCAGCACCAACAAGACCGAGTATCACTACCCGAAGCGCATCAAGATGCGTTCCTACAACCCGGTGGTGAAGGGGCATCCACGCCAGATCAAAAAGGCGGTGGAGCTGATCGCCACCGCCAAGCGACCCATGGTCTACAGTGGCGGCGGCGTCATCCTGGGCGAGGCCTCGCGCTCGCTGGTGGAGTTCACCCGGCTGCTGAACTTCCCCATCACCAACACCCTGATGGGACTGGGCGCCTATCCTTCGCCCGATCGTCAGTTCGTGGGCATGCTCGGCATGCACGGCACCTATGAAGCCAACATGGCCATGCACAACTGTGATGTGCTGATCGCCATCGGCGCGCGTTTCGACGACCGCGTGACCGGCAATATCGAGAAATTCTGTCCCACGGCCAGGATCATCCACGTGGACATCGACCCGGCCAGCATCTCCAAGAACGTCAAGGTGGACGTGCCCATCGTCGGCGAGGTGGACCAGGTCCTCAAGGCCATGATCAAGGAGTTCAAGGACGGTGCCCCCATGCCCGACGCCAAGGCCCTCGAGCCCTGGTGGCAGCAGATCGAGGAATGGCGCGCCATGGACTGCCTCAAGTTCGACCGCGAGAGCGAGCTGATCAAGCCCCAGTACGTGGTGGAGACCCTCTACAAGATCACCAAGGGCAAGGCCTTCGTGACCTCCGACGTGGGCCAGCACCAGATGTGGGCGGCGCAGTTCTACCAGTTCGACAAGCCGCGGCGCTGGATCAATTCCGGAGGTCTGGGCACCATGGGCTTCGGCTTCCCGGCGGCCATGGGCGTGCAGTTCGCCCACCCCGACGAGACCGTGTGCTGCATCACCGGCGAGGGCAGTATCCAGATGTGCATCCAGGAGCTGTCCACCTGTCGCCAGTACGGCCTGCCCATCAAGATCATCAACCTGAACAACCGCTATCTCGGGATGGTGCGGCAGTGGCAGGAGTTCTTCTACCAGGGCCGCTACGCCATGTCCTACATGGAGTCCCTGCCCGACTTCGTCAAGTTGGCGGAGAGCTATGGCCATATCGGCATCCAGGTCACCAAGCCGGCCGATGTGGAAGGCGCCCTCAAGGAAGCCATGAAGGTCCGCGACCGGGTGGTGTTCCTCGACTTCATCACCGATCAGACCGAAAACGTGTACCCCATGATCCCGGCCGGAGCCGGCCAGAACGAAATGATCCTGATTTAGGTGAACACAAGGGTTTGAGTTAACGATGCGTCACATCATCTCCATACTGCTGGAAAACGAGGCCGGTGCCCTGTCACGGGTGGCGGGGTTGTTCTCCGCGCGCGGCTACAACATCGAGTCGCTCACCGTGGCGCCCACGGAGGATCCCTCCCTGTCGCGCATGACCCTGGTGACCAGTGGTACCGACCAGGTCATCGAGCAGATCACCAAGCAGCTCAACAAGCTGGTGGACGTGGTCAAGCTGTTGGACATGATGGAGGCGCCGCATATCGAGCGCGAGCTGATGCTGGTGAAGGTGCGTGCCGAGAACAGCGGGCGTGATGAAGTGAAGCGCCTGGTGGACATCTTCCGCGGCCGTATCATCGATGTGAGCAACACCACCTATGTCATCGAGTTGACCGGTGCCGGCGACAAGCTCGACGCCTTCCTGCAGGCCATCGATCGCGGCCTGATCCTGGAAGTGGTGCGCACCGGGGTATCGGGTATCGCGCGCGGCGAAAAGGCGCTGCATGTTTAGTGGTGTCGGATAGATCGATTACACCGCAAAGACGCAAAGGACGCAAAGTACAATCATTTTCATCAATTTTTTCTTTGCGTCCTTTGCGCCTTTGCGGTGAAAGATTTTATTTTTTAATTACGTTTAACAAAGGCGAGTACCAGCCATGAAAGTCTACTACGACAAAGATGCAAACCTCTCGATCATCAAGGGCCTCAAGGTCACCATCATCGGCTATGGCTCCCAGGGCCATGCCCATGCCAACAACCTGAAGGATTCCGGCGTGGACGTGACCGTTGCCCTGCGCGAGGGCTCCGGCTCCGCCAAGAAGGCCGCCAACGCCGGCCTGACGGTCAAGGGCATCGAGGAAGCGGTGAAGGGCGCCGACCTGGTCATGGTGCTGGCCCCCGATGAAAATCAGAAGGAACTGTATTACTGCCAGGTGGAGCCGAACCTGAAGCAGGGGGCCACCCTGGCCTTTGCCCATGGTTTCTGCATCCATTACGGCCAGATCTCCCCGCGTTCCGACCTGGATGTGATCATGATCGCACCCAAGGCGCCGGGCCATACGGTGCGCAACGAATTCACCAAGGGCGGCGGCATCCCCGATCTGATCGCCATCTACCAGGACGCCTCCGGCAAGGCCAAGGAAACGGCCCTGTCTTATGCCTCCGCCATCGGTGGTGGTCGCACCGGGATCATCGAGACCACCTTCCGCGACGAGACCGAGACCGACCTGTTCGGCGAGCAGGCCGTGCTCTGCGGTGGTGCCGTGGAACTGGTCAAGGCCGGTTTCGAAACCCTGGTGGATGCCGGCTATGCGCCGGAGATGGCCTATTTCGAATGCCTGCATGAACTCAAGTTGATCGTCGACCTGATGTACGAGGGCGGTATCGCCAATATGAACTACTCCATTTCCAACAACGCGGAATACGGCGAGTATGTCACCGGGCCCAAGATCATCAACGACGCCAGCCGCGCGGCCATGAAGGAAGCCCTGAAGAACATTCAGAACGGCGAGTACGCCAAGCGTTTCATCCTGGAAGGCGCCACCAACTACCCGGAAATGACGGCCCGTCGTCGCCTGAACGCCGAGCACCCCATCGAACAGACCGGCGAGAAACTGCGCAGTATGATGCCCTGGATCAAGAAGATCATCGACAAGAACGTGAACTGAAGTATTTGCGCTTACCCGACGCCGCGGTTCGTCCGCGGCGTTTTTGTTTGACTTCGGAACCTGACCCATGGCCGCTAGCCGTTACCCATTCTTTTCCCGTGAAGGTTGGCCCTTCCTGCTGATTGTCATCGCCAGCGGTTCTGTTGCCTGGTATTACCTGGGCCTGGTCTGGACCCTGCCCTTCTGGATACTGGGATTCCTGATCCTGTTCATGTTTCGCGATCCGCACCGGGAGATCCCCGCCAGTCCGCTGGCGGTGGTCAGCCCCGTGGACGGTCGCATCAGCGCCATCGAGCGCCTCCATGATCCCTACCTGGATCGCCAGGCCCTGCGGGTACAGATCGATATGTTTCGCACCGGGGTGTACACGGCACGCAGCCCGGTGGAGGGCAAGATTCTCGAGCCAGGTGCCGATAGCCAGGCCAGGCTGCCGCCCAAGGCGCCCCATGGAGTATGGATTCGGACCGATGAAGGTGACGACCTGGTGATGGTCATGAACCGGGGCCCCCTGGGTAATGCTCCGCGCTGTGGCGTGCGCTATGGTGAAAGGGTCGGCCAGGGACAACGCTGCGGCTACCTCCACCTGGGCGGCAGAATCCAGCTATATTTACCGGAAAATGCCCGCGTGACGGTGAATATCAATGATCAGGTCCGTTCCGGACGGGATTCAGTGGGGCAACTGGTGCGTAAGCGATGAATCACGATGACGAGGTAGAAGAGGGCAACGACGAGTCGAAACCGCGCAGCCGCGGGGTCTATCTGCTGCCCAACCTGTTCACCACCGCCGGGTTGTTCGCCGGTTTCTACGCCATCGTGGCGGCCATGGCCGGTCGCTTCGATGCCGCCGCCATCGCCATCTTCGTGGCCATGATCATGGACGGCATCGACGGCCGGGTGGCACGCCTCACCAATACCCAATCGGCCTTCGGCACCGAGTACGACAGCCTCTCCGATATGGTGGGCTTCGGCCTGGCGCCGGCCCTGGTGATGTATGCCTGGTCCCTGCAATACCTGGCCGACCTCGGCCCGGCCTGGGGCAAGCTCGGCTGGCTGGTGGCGTTCATCTATACCGCCTGTGCGGCCCTGCGCCTGGCGCGCTTCAACACCAAGGTCGCCAGCGCCGACAAGTATTACTTCCAGGGCCTGCCCAGTCCCTCGGCGGCGGCGGTGCTGGCTGGTTTTGTCTGGCTCAGCGTGGACTGGGACTGGGGCGGCCAGGAGGTGCGTTTCGTCGCGGCCTTTCTCACCATCGTCATGGGCTTGCTGATGGTGAGTAACGTGCGCTATTACAGCTTCAAGGAATTCGACTTCAAGAAGCGCGTACCCTACGTGGCCATGCTGGTCATCGTGCTGATGCTGGTCGTTACCAATCTCAACCCCCCCGCCGTGTTGTTCTTCGGGTTCACCATCTATGTGGTCTCCGGCATCGTCTTTACCCTGCGCCGCCGCAAGAGCGTGCTGCCTACCGACCCCCCCGGGCAGGGTTGACCCGGGGCTTGGCATCCGCTCCAGCTTGTTTTATATTCGAGTCATGAACCGAGTAGCCCGCCATTCTGGTGCCCCCTCCAGCCTGCCGTCCGGCGGGCTGCTGCTCGTGCTGCGACTGCTGCCGCCCGGCGGCAACTAAACACCCACCCCGGCGGGGGATCATCACGCAAACAATCACTTTTCTAACGCGCGGCGGGCAGGCCGGAACCGGCTTTGGTATGCTTGCCGCAGCGGAATCCCTCCCCCACGGACCGTGGGGGATCGAGCGGAGCAGATCATGAGCGGCAAAGACAAATTAATCATTTTCGATACCACCTTGCGCGACGGCGAGCAGAGCCCGGGCGCCTCCATGACCAAGGACGAGAAGGTGCGTATCGCCAAGGCCCTGGAGCGCATGCGGGTGGACGTCATCGAGGCGGGCTTCCCCATCGCCAGCGTGGGCGATTTCGAAGCGGTGCAGGCCGTGGCCCGGTCCGTCAAGGACAGCACCGTCTGTGGCCTGGCCCGCGCCCTGGACAAGGACATCGACCGCGCCGGCGAGGCCCTCAAGGATGCCAACTCGGCGCGCATCCATACCTTCATCGCCACCTCGCCCATCCACATGAAGATGAAATTGCGCATGGAGCCGGACCAGGTGGTGGAGCAGGCGGTGCGGGCCGTGAAACGCGCGCGCCAGTACACCGACAACGTGGAGTTCTCTCCCGAGGATGCCGGGCGCTCGGACCTGGATTTCCTTTGCCGGGTCATCGAGGCGGTCATCGCCGCCGGGGCAAGCACCGTCAATATCCCCGATACCGTGGGCTACAACCTTCCGCATCAGTTCGGCGATCTGATCCACAAACTCATCGAACGCGTACCCAACGCCGACCAGGCGGTGTTCTCCGTACATTGCCATAATGACCTCGGACTGGCTGTGTCCAATTCCCTGTCGGCGGTGTTGAATGGCGCGCGCCAGGTGGAGTGCACCATCAATGGTCTCGGCGAGCGCGCCGGCAACGCCGCCCTGGAGGAGATCGTCATGGCCGTGGCCACCCGCCAGGACGTGTTCCCCTGCCAGACGGATCTCGATACCACCCAGATCATGACCTGTTCCCGGCTGGTGTCGGGCATCACCGGTTTCGCCGTGCAGCCCAACAAGGCCGTCGTCGGCGCCAATGCCTTTGCCCATGAGTCGGGGATCCACCAGGATGGGGTGCTCAAGAGCCGCGAGACCTATGAAATCATGCGCGCGCAGGATGTAGGCTGGACCGCCAACCGCATCGTGCTCGGCAAGCACTCGGGCCGCAATGCCCTGAAGAGTCGTCTCAAGGAACTGGGCATCGAATTCGAATCCGAGGAAGCGCTGAACGATACCTTTACGCGCTTCAAGGATCTTGCCGACAAGAAGCACGAGATCTTCGACGAAGACCTGCAGGCCCTGGTGAGTGAAGCCAGCCAGGAGACCGCCAACGAGCAGTACCGCCTGGTGGCGTTGAAGGTCTGCTCCGAGACCGGCGAGACGCCCAATGCCGCCGTGACCCTGTTGGTGAACGGCGAGGAGCAGCGTGCCAATGCCTTCGGCGGTGGTCCCGTGGATGCTGCCTTCAAGGCACTGGAGGCCATCGTGCACAGTGGCTCGGTACTCCAGCTCTACTCGGTCAACAGCATCACCAGCGGTACCGATGCCCAGGGTGAGGTGACGGTGCGCCTGGCGAAGGACGGCACCATCGTCAACGGCCAGGGCTCCGATACCGACATCGTCATCGCCTCGGCACGGGCCTATATCAATGCCCTGAACAAGCTGGCCCAGCCCGCTACGCGGGAGCATCCACAGATGGGGGACGTGTAGGGAGCCATGGTGCTGGATCCACAACGACAGGCCGCCTACCTGGAGGCCATGGGCATACAGCCATGGATGGCGCGGAGCGGCACCCCCGGAGCAGAAGTGGCCCTGCCACCCGTGGAGCCGGGCATGCCGCCGGGCGCGGATGCCGAGGCCATTGCATCCCTGGACTGGCAAGCCCTGCAGGCGGCGGTGGCGAACTGTACCCGTTGCGACCTGCACCGCAGCCGTACCCAGACCGTGTTCGGGGTCGGCGACCCCCAGGCCCGCTGGCTCGTCATCGGCGAGGCACCCGGGGCCGAGGAGGATCGCCAGGGCGAACCCTTCGTGGGTCGTGCCGGCCAGTTGCTGGATGCCATGCTCAAGGCCGTGGGCCTGGCCCGCGGCCAGGTCTACATCGCCAATATCCTCAAGTGCCGACCGCCCAACAACCGCGACCCCCATGCGGACGAAGTGGCCTGCTGTACACCTTACCTGCAGCGCCAGATCGAACTCATCGATCCGGCACTGATCCTGGCCGTGGGCCGTATTGCCGCCCAGCACCTGCTGGGCAGCGACCAGCCCATCGGCAAGCTGCGCGGTCAGGTACATCGCTATGGGGAGGCGGGCATCCCGCTGGTCGCCACCTACCACCCGGCCTACCTGTTGCGCAGCCCCGCCGAGAAGCGCAAGGCCTGGCAGGATCTGCAGCTGGCCCAGCGTACGGCTCAAGGTCTGGACTGAACTTCCGTCAATGGTTCCATGAGCACCGCGGCCCACTCCTTTCCCCCCCGTTTCCGTCCCATGCGTGAGGAGGACCTCGATGCCGTCATGGAGATCGAGGTGCGCGCCTACCAACACCCCTGGACCCGCGCCATCCTCAAGGACTGCCTGCGGGTGGGATACAACTGCTGGCTCTATGAACGGGAAGGCGCCATCCTGGCCTACGGGGTGATGAGCGTGGCGGTGGGGGAGGCCCATATGCTCAACCTGACCGTGCGCCCGGAATCCCAGGGGCAGGGCCTGGGTCGTAAAATACTCAAACATTTCCTCGGTCTGGCCCTGCGCCATGGCGCCGACATGGTGCTGTTGGAGGTGCGACCCTCCAATACCCCGGCGCTGGCCCTGTACAGCAAGATGGGTTTCAACGAGATAGGGGTGCGCAAGGGCTACTACCCGGGCCCCAATGGCCGCGAGGATGCCCTGGTGCTGGCGCTGAACCTCTAGGAAAACCGGGGACAGACCACGGTTTTCAGGGAGATTCCCTACCAAGGGTCGCGCCAACAAAACCGCTAAACCGTGGTCTGTCCCCGGTTTTTAAAATCCGCTACAATGTCCGGTCAACCGAATTCCAGACCTGCACCCCATGACGTCCCTCATCGAAGAAGCCAAGCGGCGCCGCACCTTCGCCATCATCTCCCACCCCGACGCGGGCAAGACCACCCTCACCGAGAAGCTGCTGCTGTTCGGGGGTGCCATCCAGCTTGCCGGTTCGGTGAAGGGCCGCAAGGCGGCGCGCCATGCCACCTCCGACTGGATGACCATGGAGCAGGAACGCGGCATCTCCGTGACCTCCTCGGTGATGCAGTTCCCCTACCAGGACGCCATGGTGAACCTGCTCGATACCCCGGGTCACGAGGACTTCTCCGAAGACACCTACCGCACCCTCACGGCGGTGGACTCCGCGCTCATGGTCATCGACGTGGCCAAGGGTGTCGAGGCGCGCACCATCAAGCTGATGGAGGTATGCCGACTGCGCACCACGCCCATCTTCACCTTCATCAACAAGCTCGACCGTGAGGGCAAGGAGCCCATCGAGCTGCTCGACGAGGTGGAGGAGGTGCTGAAGATCCGCTGTGCCCCCATGAACTGGCCCATCGGCATGGGTCGTCGCTTCAAGGGGGTGTACAGCCTGGTGGAGGACGAGGTGCATCTCTACGTGTCCGGCAGGAATGACGTGAAGCAGAGCGCGACCGTCATCAAGGGCCTGGACAACCCCATGCTCGACGAACTGCTGGGCAGCCAGTCACAGGAGCTGCGCAACGAAATCGAACTGGTGCAGGGCGCCAGCCACGGCTTCGACCTGGATGCCTACCTGGCCGGCGAGCTGACCCCGGTGTACTTCGGTTCCGCCATCAATAATTTCGGCGTGCAGGAACTGCTGGATGATTTCGTGAAGTTCGCGCCCGGCCCCCAGCCGCGCGATGCCACCGCGCGCGTGGTGGACCCCACAGAAGAGAAATTCACCGGCTTCGTGTTCAAGATCCAGGCCAACATGGATCCCCAGCACCGCGACCGCATCGCCTTCCTGCGGGTCTGCTCCGGCAGCTACACCCGTGGCATGAAGATGCAGCACGTGCGCATCGGCAAGACGGTGCAGGTGGCCAATGCCGTGACCTTCCTGGCCTCCGACCGCGGCCACGTGGAAGAGGCCTTCCCCGGCGACATCATCGGCCTGCACAACCATGGCACCATCCGCATCGGCGACACCTTCACCCAGGGCGAGGACCTCAAGTTCACAGGCATCCCCAACTTCGCGCCGGAACTGTTTCGTCGCGCCGTGCTGCGCGATCCCCTGCGCATGAAGGCCCTGCAGAAGGGCCTGGATCAGTTGTGCGAGGAAGGCGCCACCCAGCTGTTCCGACCCCTGAAGAACAACGACCTGATCCTGGGCGCCGTGGGCATCCTTCAGTTCGAGGTGGTGGCGCAGCGCCTGCGTGATGAATACAAGGTGGAGGCCAGTTTCGAGAACGTGGCCGTGTCCACCGCGCGCTGGGTGGAAAGCGACGATCCCAAGGCCATCGACAAGCTGCGCGACAAGGCCTACGAGAACCTGGCCCTGGATCAGGCCGGCGAACTGGTCTACATCGCGCCCACGCGCGTCAACCTGGACCTGGCCATGGAACGCCACCCCGAGATCCGTTTCCGCGCCACGCGGGAGCATTAGCATGCCGGGGCTGGTGAATTACCCGTCGGTTCGCCGAAATCGGGCACGGTGAACGATACAGCGGCGGGTGCCTGATCCATGACATCGAACACGGATATCGAGGTTGCCGTGCAGGAAGCCACGGCAACCCTGCGTCGCGGTGGGATCGTCGCCTTTCCGACCGAGACCGTTTACGGTCTCGGTGCGGACGCGGAAAACCCAGAGGCGGTGGCGCGCCTGTTCATGGCCAAGGGCAGACCTGCCGATCATCCGGTCATCGTGCACATCGGCGACGCCGAACAACTGGAGCGTTGGGCTGTGGACATCCCGCCATCGGCTGCATTGCTTGCGCAGCGCTTCTGGCCGGGGCCGCTCACCCTCATCCTCAAGCGCGACGCGCGCGTGCCCGATGCCGTCACCGGTGGCCAGGACACGGTCGGCCTGCGAGTGCCCGATCACCCCGTGGCGCTCGCATTGCTGGCTGCCTTCGGTGGTGGCATCGCCGCGCCCTCGGCCAACCGCTTCGGGCGGCTCTCTCCCACTACCGCAGCCCACGTCCGCACGGATCTCGGCGAGGCCGTCGACTATATTTTGGATGGTGGCTCCTGCCAGGTGGGGATCGAGTCCACTATCCTTGATCTGAGCGGCGCCCGTCCGCGGTTGCTGCGCCCGGGCGTTATCACGGCCGACGCGCTCGAGGCCGTGTTGGGGGAGAAGCTTGCCGGGCCCTCGGGCAATGCCCCGCGTTCTCCGGGCGCGCTGCCTTCCCATTACGCGCCGCGAACACCGCTCGTCCTCGTTCCGCCCGAGGACTTGGCAGCCGAAGTTGTCCGGCGTCTTGAAAAGGACGAGCGCGTGGCGGTGCTGGCGCGTTCCGTCGCGACGCCACAAATCGAATGGCTGTTTCTATCCGGGTCTGACTTTACTGAATGCGCCTGGCAGATCATGCCGGCCGACCCGGACGGTTACGCGCACGAACTGTACGCACGTTTGCACGCGCTCGATGCGCTGCACGCCGACTGCCTGCTCGTCGAGGCACCGCCGGCGGAGGCGGTCTGGCAGGCAGTGCGAGACCGGCTCGCGCGTGCCGCCCGGGCCAGGCTTGACTGACGCAAGCACTGTCAATGAACGACGCTGGTAACAAGGCCCCACCCGGTTCACGCGCGGCTAGCGACCTTGCCCCGGCGGGTGTGGGCGTGTATCTCGGGCGCCAGGTCGCCTTCCTCACCCAGCACGGCAAGGAGAAAGTTGTTGCGCCGACGCTGGAGGCCGCGTTTGGCTGCAAGGTGGCGCATGTCACCGGCTACGATACCGACCTCCTCGGCACCTTCACCCGCGACATCCCGCGCACCGGCAACCAGCTTGAGGCGGCGCGCAAGAAGGCGCGCCTCGGCATGCAGCTTTCCGGCTTACCGCTCGGGCTCGCCAGTGAGGGTTCGTTCGGTCCCGACCCGATGGTGGGGATGTTTCCCTGGAACGTGGAGTTGCTGATTTTTCTCGATGATGAGCGTGGCCTGGAGCTTGTCGGCGTGGCCCAGGGCAAGGCGAACTTCTCTCATGTGCTGGCCGCCGACTGGGCTGCGGCGGAAGCCTTCGCCAGGCAGGCGGGATTCCCCGCGCATTATCTGGTGATACGCCCCGAGAGCGAGGACGATCCGCGCATCCACAAGGGGATCGCGGCCTGGACGGAGCTGGAAGCCGTCTTTGCCTGGGCGCTGGCGGAATCGGCCAACGGGCGGGTATTCGTCGAGACCGACGTGCGTGCCAACGCCAATCCCACGCGCATGGACAACATCCGTCTAGCTGCCGAGGACTTGGTGATGAAGCTGAACTCATTGTGTCCGGCCTGCGGCACACCGGGATTCTGGCTCGTCGAGCGTGTCACCGGACTTCCCTGCGGCGACTGCGGCGCGCCCACGCGTGAGACCCGCGCCGAAGTTCACGGCTGTCTGAAATGCGCTCATCGCGAGACCCGCGAGCGACCCGACCCGCCATACGCCGATCCGGGCCGCTGCGATTACTGTAATCCCTGATAAGTCCATCGCCGCCGTCGCCCTTTGCATCCTGGTGGGCAGCATGTTCCTCGGCACCAAGGAGGCGCCTGCCGGGATTACTTTTCAACGAACGCCCGGATCGCCTCCACCATGTCATCGGCGAAGAAATCGCGAAAGAAATGGTCCGCGCCGTCGATAGTGACTAGCTCGATATCACCCTTGTCCGCCATGGGCGCCAGCCGTTCCGGCAGGCCCGGCACCACATCGTCCTCGGAGCCGGCGATCACCAGCACCGGCTTATCGATCTTCGGCAGCAGGGCAGGGGTGTCGAAGCGCGTGTCCGGCTCGTAGTAGGACAGCACGGCCTCCGCCGTCGCCGTGGCCTGCGGGCAGTAGATGAAGCCCGGAGTCTTAATCTCCGTATCACCCTTGCCGGCCTTGACCAGCGCCTGGGCCTCCTCCAGCAGTTCCTCCAGCGGTACGCCGTAGCTCTTCTCATAGCTGCGGGCGGCGTAATCCGCATCCCAGGTCTGGGGCGCGATCAGCACGACCTTCCGGATCAGGTCCACACCCCGCTCCGCCGCGAACCAGGCGGTCTGGTTGGCGCCGCGGGAATGACCCAGTAGCACCACTTCCTGCGCACCCTGTTCCTGCAGCCAATCCAGCCAGATGCCGATCTCGTCCAGGGCATCCGTGTGCTTGTGACGATGAACGGTCTCGCAGTCGTACATGCCTTCACGCTGGTCCTGGTCCAGCGAGAGGGTGATGGACAGGGAACTCAGCCCGGCATCCCCGAGCAGGTCCTGCAGGGCCGTGGTGATCTCCATGCGGCCATGGGCCAGGGTGCCGTGGGTGATGAGAATCACGGGCCGGGATTGCCATTCGTCGCCCACCGGATGCCAGTGGGCATTGAGGGTCAGGCCCTGTTGCTGGAGCTGCACGTTATCGGCACTCACAGTGAAGTTTGCAAGAACCAGCAGGAGAAGGGTGACCGCGAGGATGAGTCGTTTCTGTATCTGCATATTCATTCCTTGTTGATGTGTTTAGGAGTAAACGTCATTGCGAGCGAAGCGAAGCAATCTCCCGGACAGGGTGCTGGATTGTTTCAATCGCAATGATGCTGTGCGCCGGGTTGCGGGAGTGGCATACACCCTGTAGGAGCGGCCTTCGGCCGCGAACCGGGGGTGGCACACCGTTCGCGGGCAGAGCCCGCTCCTACCTTCTGTATTCCACCGGATACCCGTTCCGGTTCCAGTCGGTCATGCCCATGCGCGCCACGCGCACGTCGGTGTACCCCTGTTTCGCCAGCAGGCGTGCGGCCTCGCTGGACATGCGGTCGGTACGGCAGACGGTAACGATAGGACGTTGCTGACGGTCGTTCAATTCCCCCAAGCGCGCCGGCAGTTCCGGCAGCGGGATGTTCAGGGCGCCGGGGATGTGGCCCTGTTCGCCTGTGAAATCCTCGGGCTTGCGCACGTCCAGCACCAGCACGTCGGTACCGGCGTCCAGGCGCTGCTTGAGTTCCGGGACATCCACCATGGGCGGCCTGCGCCAGCGGCTCACCAGGCGCGGCAGGAAGGCCACCGTGGCCAGTAGTGCCAGCGCCAGCAGGCCCTTCTGGATCAGGCCCTCACCGCCGGCCACCGCCTCGCGCCCGGCATAACCCAGGTAGGTATAGGCGAAGGCGCCGGGCAGCATGCAGACATAGGTCGCCAGCAGGTAGTGCCACAGGCGGATGCGGGTCAGGCCCAGGGCGTAGTTGAGCAGGTTGAAGGGGAACAGGGGCACCAGGCGGGTGAAGGCCACGAAGCGCCAGCCCTCCGCCTCCACGCCCGTGATCAGCTGCTTCAGGCGGCCACCGGCCCGCTGCGCCACCCAGTCGGAGGCCAGGTAGCGCGCCACCAGGAAGGCCAGCAGGGCGCCCAGGGTGGCGCCGGTGAGGTTGTAGAAGGTGCCCAGCACCGGCCCGAACAGGGCGCCGCCGGCCAGGGTAAGCACCGAACCGGGGACGAACAACACCGCGGCGATGGCATAGACCAGCATGAACAGCAGGGGCGCGGCCAGGCCGGCGGACTGGACCCACTGTTCCAGCGCCGCCGCGTCGAGGCGGTCGCGATAGAGCACGGCGAGCGTGATGCCGGCTGCCAGTATCAGCAGCAGCAACAGGCGGATGCCGTTGCGCTTCACCTCAGTCTTCCCAGCGCCGGCGGTTGATGGCGTAGTCGCTGATCTTGCCCACGAAGGGGATGGTCAACATGCCCGGCAGCCAGGAACACCACCGGTCCTCGCGGAAGGAACGGATGCCGATCTCCATGTCCACGTGTCCCTTGCGCGGTTGATCACGATAGGTGCCGAACAGCCGGTCCCACCAGGGCAGGTTGAAGCCGAAGTTGCTGTTGGTCTCGTCGTCCTCGGTGGAGTGGTGCACGCGGTGCATGTCCGGCGTCACCACGAACCAGCGCAACACCCGGTCCAGGCCCAGGGGCATGCGCACATTGCTGTGGTTGAACATGGAGGTGGCGTTGAGCAGCACCTCGAAGATCACCACCGCCACCAGCGGCGGTCCCAGCAGCAGGATGACGGCAAACTTGATGCCCATGGACAGCAGGATCTCCAGGGTATGGAAGCGCGCTCCGGTAGTGACGTCGAAATCCAGGTCGGCGTGGTGCACCCGGTGCAGGCGCCACAGCAGGGGGATGGCGTGTACCATCACATGCTGCAGCCAGATGAAGAAATCCAGGATCAGCACCGAGGCGAGCACCGCCACCCAGAAGGGTACGTCGAAATAGTTGAACAGGCCCCAGCCCTGCTCGCTGGCGAACAGGGCCATGCCCACGGCGGCGGTGGGGGCGAGCACCCGCAGCACGAAGCTGTTGAGGAACACCAGGCCGAGGTTGTTGCCCCAGCGCACCCACTTGGAATGCTGTGGCACCCGGCGCGGGGCGGCCAGTTCCCACGCGGCCATGATCAGGAAGATGCCGAAGAAGAACCCCAGGCGTATGGGGATCTCGTAGGTCATCAGGAAGGCTTCCATGGGTGTACCTCGCGAGCGAGTCCAGAGAATCATATATTCAATTGAAGTATTGAATATGCTAGTCATCCCCTACGGGCTTGTCAATGATCAATGTTTGCATGGCAGCGGGATATTGACAGAATCCACGACCGAACCTGGTTTATATTCAGGGTAAGCCTGATTCATCCGTCATGCCGGCCCCCAGTGGTCAGCGCCCGGGATACCGGCAAGCGCCGGTATGACGAGTGCACTGATCAGGCAATCCAGGATAGTCGGCACAACTCCCTTACTTCGAGATCACCATGCCCAGATTCGTTCCCCGTACCGTCATGTTCATCCCCCTGCTCCTGCTGCAGGCCTGCGGCCCCCTCACCATCCGTGACACCGCCACGAACACCCACGTGCCCATCGGCGGCGGCAGCCTCGAATTGCACCGCGAGGTGAGTTTTCCCAGGGAGCGCACCCGGGTGTTCTTCCAGGATGGCGAGATCCTGTCCTCCATCAACGAGTTCAAGCCCCACTGCCAGCTGGAGATCGGCTCGCTGGGAGACGAGGTGCGGACGGTACAACCCGATCGCTTCGAGATCACCCGGATCTCCACGCGCATCGACCCGGTGGTGATGATGCAACCGGTACGACTGGCCGCCGTGGGCATGGGGATCGGTGCCTCCTTCGGCGGCATGGATGGGGGTGTCACCCGCCATACGCAGGTCTTCCTGTTCCGACTACACTCCGAACGCCAGCCGCAGGTGCGCCAGCTCAATTGCGGCGGCGCCTTCGACGACCCGGGACTGGCGGAATGGCCGACCCTGCAGGACATCGCCCGGTCGCTGGGTGAGTACGCAACCCTGAACTTCGATTGAGGCAGACACCCTGCTGATCCTTTTTCGTCATGCCGCGCAGTAGTGCGTCACCAGGGCCACAACCGGTGCAGCCACTTGACCAGGGTGCGTGTGCCCGGGCTGAACAGCCGGGCGGCATAGGCGGTATTGGCGGCACGGCGATGGACCTGCGCCAGGGTGGGATAGGCATGGATGGCGGCGGACAGGTCCCTGACCTTCGCGCCGGTCTGCATGGCCAGCACGATTTCATGGAGCAACTCGCCGGCGTGAGGGCCCAGCAGGGAGGCGCCGAGGATGCGGCCCCGGCGGGTGACCAGCTTGATCCGTCCTTCGCTTTCCACTTCTGCCAGGGCCCGGTCGATGTCCCGGAAATCGAAGCGCAGTACCTGCGGGTCCAGGCCCTGTTCCCGCGCCTGCTGCTCGGTCAGTCCCACCTGCGCCAGCTCCGGGTCGCAGTAGGTGACCCGGGGCACCACGCGGTAGTCGGTCCGGGTGGGGAGGCGGAACACCAGGTTGCGGATCACGATCCCGGCCTGGTATTCCGCCATGTGGGTATAGGCATGGGGGCCGCAGACGTCGCCACAGGCGAAGATGTGTTTCTGCGAGGTGCGCAGGCGGTGATCCACCTCGATGCCGCGCGCACCCACCCGCACGCCGGCCGCGTCCAGGCCCAGCCCCTCCACCCGCGGTCGGCGGCCGGTGGCCACCAGGAGTTCGTCGCCCCGCAGGGACAGGCCGTCGGCGCCCAGCAATTGCTTGCCGCCAGCATCGACGCGCATCCGTTCCACCCGGGCGCCGGTGTGAATGCGCATGCCTTCCCGTTCCAGTTTCGCGCGCAGCAGGCCCGCCAGTTCCGCATCCTCGCGCGGCAACAGGCGGTCCGCGCGCTGCACCAGGTCGACCTCGCTACCGAGGCGGGCAAAGGCCTGGCCCAGCTCCACGCCGATGGGGCCGCCCCCGAGCACCAGCAGGCGCGCGGGCAGTTCCGGCAGGGAGAAGGCATCGAGGTGAGTAATGCAGTTGTCCGCCGTGAGGCCATCGATGGGCGGCAGCGCCGGCTGGCTGCCGGTGGCGATCACGAAACGGCGCGCGCGCAGCACCCGTTCCCCGACCCGTACCTCGTGGGGCGAGATGAATTCCCCGGGCTGGCCCAGTAATACCTCGCAGCCGTAGTCGCGAAACCGCTGCGGGTCGTCGTGGCGCTGGATATGCTGCACCACCGAGGCCACATGGGCGTTGATCCGGCCCATGTCGATACGCGGTTCCAGTGACTCCAGGCCGAATTCCGCGCCGCGGCGCATCAGGTTGGCCACCTTGGCGCTGTGCAGCAGGGTCTTGCTGGGTACGCAGCCATAATGCAGGCAGTCGCCGCCAAGCTGTTCCGATTGTTCGACCAGGGTGACGCGCAGGCCGAGCTGGGCCGCGACGCTGGCCACCACCAGGCCGCCGGGGCCGCCGCCGAGAATCACCAGGTCGCGTGCTTTCATCTCTCCTGTTTCCTCTGCGGATGCTTGCCCGGCCGCTGCCGGTCACAGCGGTGAATCTTCCCATCAGCCGGCAGGCGCTCGCCACTGCCCCGATATGGCGTATACTATTCAAGTCGTTAATTGAATTCATGTCCGACATGAGGCCGCATGCCCGGAACGAGCCATTTCAAGCAGGATCTGTTCGCCCAGTTTGCCCGTGTCGGCAAGGCGCTCGGTAACGCCAATCGGCTGGAATTGCTGGAATACCTGGCCCAGGGCGAGCGCAGCGTGGAGTCTCTGGCCAGGGTTTCCGGGCTCAGCATCGCCAACACCTCCCAGCACCTCCAGCAGTTGCGCCAGGCCGGCCTGGTGAGTAACCGCAAGGAAGGGCAGCATGTGTACTACCGGCTGTCGGGCGAGGACGTGGTGCATCTGCTGGAATGCCTGCGCCGTTTCGCCGAGACCCATGTAGCCGAGGTGGATCGCCTCATCGATGCCTATCTCACCGTCAAGGACGGCCTCGAACCTCTGCCTGCAAGCGAACTGTTGGATCGTGCCCGCGATGGCCTGGTGACGGTGATCGATGTGCGCCCGCCGGAGGAATTTGCCGCCGGCCATGTGCCGGGCGCCCTCAATATCCCGCTGTCCGAACTGGAGCGGCACCTTGCAGACCTGCCAACCGACCGCGAGGTGGTGGCCTATTGTCGCGGCCCTTACTGCGTGCTGGCCTACGAGGCCGTGGATCGGCTGCGCAAGAAGGGCTTCCAGGCGCGCCGATTGCAGGATGGCTTTCCCGAGTGGAAGGGCGCCGGTCTGCCCGTGGAGTGATGCATGAACCGGAATAGCGCCCGCCGTCCCCGGGTTCAATCCACCACCGACCTCATGTCTGCCGGATAAATCAATTGTCTCGAAGCGGCACCAGGGACGCCTGGTGCCGCTCGCAGAAGCATGGAACTCGAGGCCGAGATTTAGTGGCGTATGTCCTGGTTCTCTTTTTCGAAATCCTCGATCTGCTTCTCGGCTTCATCCTTCGAGACGCCATAGGTCTCCTGGATCTTGCCTGCAAGTTGGTCACGCTTGCCGGAAATGACGTCAAGGTTATCGTCACTGATTTTTCCCCACTTTGCCTTTATCTTGCCCTTGAACTGCTTCCAATTGCCTTCAACGATATCCCAGTTCATATTGATCTCCTTGTGGTGAATCACGGGCCGCTCCCGTGGAGTTCCCTAATGGAATGAACAGGATAATGGCAGGGCGTGGTGCGGTCTGTACGGTGTCGTACATAATGTAAGGTTGAGAAGTGGGAAAATCCATCTCTTGCTATCCGCCTGGTGCAGGTGTGATATGGGCATGAATGGGGTGGTCGATGGATCCTGATCTTGTCGATATGGCAACCAAGGCATTTCCCGCGGGGCCTGACCGGGTCTCGCTCTATCCCGCTGCGGGCCAGATACGCGTACTGAATGCGCTGCAACAGGATGCAGCCGCGGGACTACACCTGCTGTGCGTGACCGGCCCCGTCGGTAGCGGAAAGACGGTGCTTTTGCGTGCCCTGCGACAGAGCTTGAGTCATGCCTTGGCTGGACTGGTGGAAAAGCCGACACCGGGCAGGCTGTTGGTCGATGTGGCAAGGGCGCTGAAACTGAATGCCATGAATGATGACGAATCATTCCTGCGCCGACACCTGGTCAAGATGCTGTCACTGGCGGAGAAACAGAATCGCCCCATTGTCCTGATCGTCGATGATGCGGAACATCTTTCGTCAGACGATCTCGATCTGCTCCTGCATTTCTTTCCCAGGGGGCACGCCACCCTGGTTTTCTCCAGTGCTACCGATCCCGAGACCTGGTTGCCGTTCGCTACGAATGCTTGCGAACCTGTGGCTATCGATCGAACCTATCACCTCGAACCATTGTCGGCGAACGAGACCGCGGACTATATCCGCCATCGCCTGCGCGAGGCCGCGGTGTCAGATATCCTGTTCCAGCCTGCCACGGTCGCGGCGATCCACCAGGAAAGTGTTGGCCTTCCGGGACTCATCAACCAGTGTTGCTCCGAAGAGCTTGCGCAGGGCGGCCCGCCGAAAAGTGAGGCCGCCAGCACAGCAGCACCGACTCCCGAACCTAAGCCCGAGCCACAGCCAGAGTCACAGCCCGAGCCACAGCCAGAGTCACAGCCCGAGCCACAGCCAGAGTCACAGCCCGAGCCACAGCCCGAACCCCGTCTCGAACTGAAGGGTGAACTCGAGCCCATTTCCTGGCCCGATCCCGTCATCAGTTTCGAGTCACCAGCCCTTGCCGCCGTACCTGTGATCACCGCTGGGCTCAGGAAGAACCCGGTATCTTCATCGAAGCACATCCCGCCAGCCGATGAAGATGAAGCCCTGGTCATGGCCGGGCGGCTGAGCAGCCTGCGACGCAGCAAGAAACGCTGGCGCGCAGTCGCCATCCTGGCCAGTGCAGTGCTTGCCGCTGTCCTTACCAAGGAGGTATGGGTGGATCGTGTCCCCTTCATTGTCGCATCTCTCCAGGGCGTGACCGATCGGGCTGCCGATCAATTGGCTTTGAAATTCTTCGGACCTGTGGCGGAACAATCCCTGGCATCAAGTGTTCCCGATGCCCAGGCTCGGCCCGAGGCACAGGAGGAGGGTAGCCATAATGCCGAATTCGCCGCGCTGGATACACCACCTCCACTGCTGGACGGAGATCGTTCCGCCACCTTCATCCCCAGACCGATCAGTGCCCCGCTTCCGGAGCCGGTAACAGAAGTATCGGTGGCAGAAGAGCCTGTGACGGAGGAAGCGGTAGTGAAGGCGAGCGTGAAGGAAACGCCGCCCCTGAGCGCAGGGCAGCGCGCGGAGGTGGCGCGCCTCTATGCGGAACGCGCGGAATACGAATGGCACAAGGGCGAACTGGCATCCGCCGCCATCAGCATCCGGAATGGCCTGGCCACCGATCCGGGCAATCAAAGGCTGCTGGAGATGCAGGCGCGATTACAGGAGAGTATACAGGCGCGCTGAGCTTGCACTCCTGGCTCTTGCCGTAGAGACTCGGTCCTCATGAACCTGCTGCTTGCCACTGTCCTTGCGGGTAGCCTCGCCTACGGTGCCTTGACCCTGCTACTGTTCGCCCGGCAGGAGTCGATGGTGTTTCTGCCCGCCGGATCGGTGGCGGTCACGCCCGCACAGCGTGGTCTGGTGTACGAGGACCTGCGACTGCATAGTACGGATGGCGTGGTCCTGCAGGCCTGGTATGTGCCGGCATCCGCTGCCGACGCGCCGGTAGTGCTTTTCTTGCACGGTAACGCCGGTAATATCTCTCACCGCCTCGACACCCTCAGCCTGCTGCACGGTCTTGATCTTTCCACCCTGATCCTCGACTACCGTGGGTATGGCAACAGTGGCGGTCGACCGTCGGAGCAGGGCCTGTACGAGGATGCACTTACCGCCTGGCGCTACCTGGTGGAGGAGCGTGGCGTACCACCTGGGCGTATCGTGCTGCATGGCCGCTCCCTGGGTGCCGCCGTGGCCGGCTGGCTGGCGACGCAGGAACGTCCCGCCGCACTGATCCTCGAGTCCGCCTTTTTGTCCGTGCCGGAACTCGGCGCCCACCACTATCCCTGGTTACCGGTCCGCCTGCTGGCGCGCATCCGCTTTCCCCTGCACGAATACGTGAAGGAACTGCAGGTGCCGGTGCTGGTGGTGCACAGCCCTGACGATGAGATCGTGCCCTTCGTCCAGGGTCAGGCCTTGTACGCGGCCGCGCCGGAGCCGCGCGCCTTTCTGGAGATCCGTGGTGGTCACAATGAGGGTTTTATTCTGGGCGGAACGCACTACCGTGAAGGGCTGCGTGCTTTCCTGGAGGCTCACTTGTGAACCGATGGCCAAGATGGAGTCTCACGCCACCGCATAGAACCTGTTAACCTCACTCAGAAACCCAGGCCGCCCAGCGTAACCGCCACCCCCAGGAACTCGGTCTTGCTTTCGGGCTCATGCACACTGCCGATGGGAACACCGTTGCGTCGCAGCACTTCGGTGTCGCCGGCGCCGAAGCGCCATTGTTCGTACCAGGCAGAAACCGATAGGGTACGCCCGTCGTTCCACGGCCGTGTCCAGACCAACTCGAGACGACCGCCTGCGCGTGCCTCCTGGCCGACCTCCACGCTATCGTAGTCGTTCTTGAAATCCACACGCAGCGATGGATCGAGCGGGCGCAGCAGGCGCAGGTCCAGCCTCAGGCTGTCGCCGCCGGTAAGCTTCCGTTCGGCTTGCAGACCGGCCAGCAGGTACGGCCAGCTGTAGATCTCATCCACCCCGAAGGCGCTCACGGTCGAGCGGATATCCCGGTTCCACCAGCGCAGCCCGCCACCCGCGTACCAATCCAGGGTGACATGTGGATGATCGAAGCCACGCAGACCGAGCCATGCGCTCCCGTCGGCGATCCTCTGGTCCGTACGCGTGGTGATGCTGCTGCCGCTGCTGGTCATACCCTCGTAGCGGACATCGGCGTCGAAGTAGCTCAGCTTCGCACCGGTTGACCAGGTCGCCGACTGCCCGCGCAGGCTGGCGACGATGCCGGGCAAGGATCCGTGTTCGCGGTTGAGCCGGCGGCCATCACTGCCGGTTTCCCGGTAGTCCATGTAGCCGCTCGCCAGGCCCAGCGCACCGGACCAGGACCAGTCCTCGTCTGCCTGCGCCATAGCAGCGACCACCGCCAGCAGGCATGCCAGTAATACTCGTCGCATCTTGTTTGTCTTATCCTCTATCTGCCATCAGGCAAAAAGAGGCCGCGCACTGGGCGCGGCCTCAGGGTGCCGTGGCGGATCAGATGGCCGCCAGCGAAGTCCAGGTGGTATCGATAAACCCGTCCACGCCGCTATCGCCGTTGCTGTCGATCGACAGGCGCACATTATCACCGCCCAGCGCCTCAAGGGTGACGGTGGTGGCGTTAGCGCCAGTGATCACCAGCGTACCAGCACTCGGCCAGCCGTCGAGAATATCGCTGCCGGTGAATGGCGTGGTCGTCGCGAACGTAACCCGGCCGCTGAGGCTGCCGATGTCGATGATGCCGGAATACTCCAGGCTGTAGAGCCCGGAATTGATTCCTTCCGTGTAACCAAATGTGAAGTTACGCAGGGTGCTGGTATGGTTTCCTTCGCGATACGCCAGGCTGCTGCCGCTGAGCAGCACCTCGATATTGTCGTCGCCCGGTGCCGCAATACTGAAGCTCATGCCGCCGTCGACACGCGCGGAATCACCGCCATCGTTGATCGTCAGGGCGGTGAAGGTGAAGGAGGCGCCCATGCTCCAGACGCTATCGATATAAGGTTCCCCGGTTATTGTGAAGCCCGACATGGACAGAGAACCACTGATGGTGGCGCCCATCTCGAAGCAGTTGTTGAACGTGATCGAGAAGCTGTCCCCGGACGAGAACTCGTTGTCATTGTCGGCATCATTCCACGACAGGCTGAGCGAGCCGCTGGTACAGGCTACGGTTTCATTGACCACTACCCCCGACACACTGGCCACCAGCTGGTTGCGCTTGTCATGCAGGGTTTCGAGCGACCAGCGTGCAAGCTCGGCGAGTGACGGGCGATCGCCCGTATCCACGACAGCGCCGGTGATGACGGATGATCCAATGCTGCCGGCGCCGATCGTTTCACTTCCGGTCGTGGTTACTTCACTCGAGGCCGACTGGGAATTGCCGGACGTCAGCGCGAGCGCAGGGAATACCGTCGAGCCCGTAGCGGGTGCGGAATCGCCGCCTCCACCTCCGCCACCACAGGCGGTAAGACCGCAGATGAGAAATCCAAGCGTGGATATGCGCATTTTCATGGACATTATTGTTCTCCCTGAGAATTATTGGTGACTTCTTCGGCCTGTGGCCGCTTCTCATTGCGCGCGGTCGATTCCTTGTTCCCCCATGCCGCGCATGGGGAAGATAGCACGGTCGGCCGGGCCGGGCCACCGCTGACGCAGGCATGACGAATCATGCGGTGACACCTTCAGTCGAAACGATAACCCTTCGGTACCACCACCACGCCCTTCTCCGATACGGTGAAGCGCGCCCGGTCCTGCTCCGGGTCATGGCCGATACGCGCGCCGGGCGGGATATGCACATCCTTGTCCACGATGCAGTGACGCAGGGCGGCGCCATCGCCCACGTGCACGCCATCGAACAGCAGGCTGTCTTCCACCAGGGCCTCGTCGCCCACGTACACCTTCGAGAACAGCACCGAGTGCTGCACGCTGCCGCCGGCAATCACCGTGCCGCCGGCGATGATGGAATTGATGAAGATGCCTTCGTCGCCTGAGCTGCCGGGCACGGTGCGTGCCGGCGGCCGCTGGCTGGCATAGGTGCGGATCGACCAGTCATCCTGGTACAGGTCCAGCGGCGGTATTGGCAACAGCAGGTCCATGTTGGATTCGTAGAAGGCATCGATGGTGCCCACGTCGCGCCAGTAGCGGTCCGGGGTCACGCGACCTACCTCCCCGCCGAAGGGGTAGGCAAACAGGCTCTGGCGCGCGAGCAGCCTGGGCAGGATGTCCTTGCCGAAGTCATGGCTCGACGTCGTGTCCGCGTGATCGGTCTTGAGCGCCTCCAGCAACAGCTCGATGTTGAAGACATAGATGCCCATCGAGGCCATCGCCTGGTCGGGATTGCCCGGCAGGCCGGCCGGCGTCGCGGGTTTTTCCTGGAAGTCCCGGATACGCTGTTCCTGGTCCACCTGCAGAATACCGAAGGCACCGGCCTCGGAGACGGGCACCTGCATGCAGGCAACGGTCACCTCGGCTTGATGTTCGGCATGGAAGTTCAGCATCGGGGCATAGTCCATGCGGTAGATATGGTCTCCGGACAAAATGACCACGTATTTCGCGCCGCTCCGTTCCAGCAGGTACAGGTTCTGGTGGATGGCATCGGCAGTGCCGGCATACCACTGCTCGCCCTGGCGCATCTGCGGAGGCACGGTAGTGATGTATTCCCCCAACTCCGGGTTGAAGATGGACCAGCCGTCGCGCAGGTGCTTCTGCAGGGAATGGGACTTGTACTGGGTGAGTACCAGCACCCGCCGCAGGCCGGAATGGAGGCAGTTGGTAAGGCTGAAGTCGATAATCCGGTACTTGCCACCGAAGGGCACGGCCGGTTTGGCGCGATCGCGGGTAAGGGGGTGCAGGCGCGAGCCGACTCCGCCGGCGAGGATGATGGTCAGGGTCTGGTCCAGCATGATGGGATTCCTGTGATCGGCGGTGCCGGTAGGGTCAAGATTGGTCCATGCGACAGTCTATCGCAGCCGGCCCACTGGCCGCGCTACGGGAGTGCTTGCAAGCACTATGCCGGTGCAGGCAAAGGGTCGGGGCGGGCAGGAAAGCCCCGGGTTCGGCGTGGTTTATGGACCCGGAGGGCGCCGAGCCCCGGCGGGATCGCACCGGCTTGGAGCAGCGCCAGGTGTCCCGGGCGCGATACCGGTGCGGGGCGTGGGGACGGGGTGATTCTCTACAAATACGATTGACAATCACTCTCATTTGTATTCAAATATGCGTCAGGAGGAAGTCACCATGTATGTCTGTCTCTGCAAAGGCGTAACCTGCGGCGCGATCCGGTCCGCAGTCCAGGAACAGGGCGCGGTCCACCTGCGCGATCTGAGCCGCAACCTTGGCGTTGCCACGCAATGCGGAAAATGCGCCTGTGCGGCGCGCCAGGTACTCCAGGATGCGCTCGACGGCTCCGCTTGCTGTGCGGGAGCGTCCGAAGCGGCCGCCTGATCCTCTGCTAGACTTCCCTTGCCCTATACCATTCGAAATATCCCATCGTTTCATCATCACCGATGTGCCGTCACGGCGCATTTCATTTTGTGTTAGTGGAGGAAATCATGAAGGGCGATACCAAGGTTATCGAATTTCTCAACAAGGCCCTGCGTAACGAGTTGACCGCGATCAACCAGTATTTCCTGCATGCCCGGATGTACGAAAACTGGGGTCTGAAGGAACTCAACGAACACGAATACCACGAGTCCATCGACGAGATGAAGCATGCCGATGCGCTCATCAAGCGCATCCTGTTTCTGGAGGGGCTGCCCAACTTGCAGGATATGGGTAAGCTCAAGATCGGCGAGAATGTGCCGGAGATGTTGCAGTGTGACCTGGATCTGGAACGCGAGGCGCTGCCGTTGTTGCGCGACGCCATTACTCATTGCGAATCCGTACGGGATTACGTATCACGGGAATTGTTCGAAAGCATTCTCGAAGGCGAGGAGGAGCACATCGACTGGCTGGAGACCCAGCTGGAGCTGGTCGAAAAGCTCGGGGTACAGAACTATTTACAGTCCAAGTTGTGATCCCGGCGGTCCCTGCCGGGATCTTGCACCAAATTCGCCCGGGCAGGCGGGTGGCTTGCACATTGCCTGTGCAGGCACGCCCGGGAAGGCGCCGGCCCCCTGAACGCGAATACCTTTCTATGTCATTGATGAGCCTGTAACCGGCATTTGGTTTTCCACTTTGGCACGGCTCTTGCCACTGCAAGAAGGTAAATGAGCCAGCGACAGCCAGATGTCAATGAAGTTACGGGTCATGCTCGTGGACGACCGGGACGAGCGAGTGGAGTTGCTCAGGGTGCCGCTGATGGCGGCCGGGCACGAAATCATCGCCCGCGTGCATCCGGAGGATGACCTGCAGGCCAGGGTGCAGGAATGGAAGCCGGATATCATCATCGTGGATATGGATTCGCCCAGCCGCGATACCCTGGAACAGATGCGCTGTATCACACGGGATCAGCCTCGTCCCATCGTGATGTTCGCGGAAAGTGAGGACCGTAACCTGATCCACGATGCCGTCCAGGCCGGGGTCAGCGCCTACATCGTGGATGGACTGGGCCACAAGCGGGTCATCCCGATCCTGGAAGTGGCCATCGCCCGCTTCAACGAATTCCAGAACCTGCGCCGTGAGCTGGAGGAGACCCGGCTCAGCCTGGCTGAACGGCGCATGCTCGACCGGGCCAAGGCGCTGCTCATGGAACAACGTGGCTGGACCGAGAAACAGGCCTACCAGGCGCTGCGCAAGATGGCCATGGACCGCAATCTGCGCATGGGGCAGGTGGCGGAACAATTGGTGGCCATGTTCGAACTCATGGGCCTGGAGCCGCGTACATGAGAGGTTATTTTACATCTGGTAGGTAACCTGGAAGTGCAGCCAGTGCTGCTCCAGGCTGATGCGGTTGCCGGTGGGCGAGGTCAGGCTGTTCTCGAAACCATGACTGTAGGCGAAATTGCCGGACAGGTTCTCGGTGAGTTTCCGTGTCACGCCCACCCCCAGGTGAGTCTCGACAATGGCAACCGAGCCCAGGTTGGTATCCACCACGGCGGCACCGATGGGCGAGGCGCCATGGTTCAGGCCCAGGCGCAGGGTGGTGGCGGGCCCCATTCGCTTGCGCAGGCCGATGGCGTACACGGTCTGGTCCTTCCATCCGAAGGTGACCTGTGCCGGCACCGCTCCGCTGTAACCGGCGGGGCGTGAGAAGGATACCCGGTCACGCACGCTGTTGAAGTAGATACGCTTTACATCGGCCTCCACCACCAGGTCCTGGACACCGAGGTAGGCGGCGCCCACTGCCAGGCTGGCGGCGCCATCCAGGTCGAAGCCCACCTGGCCTTCGGCGGTGTTGAATTCATGGGCGCTGGCATCCTGCTTGCTGCTGTAGGCCAGTCCCAGTTGCCAGTCAGGGGTCGCCCGGAAGGTCGCGCCGAGGGTGACGCCGATTCCGAACTGGCGGTTCTGGGGCAGGCTGAACTGGGGACTGTTGAGGGTCAGGCTCTGGTTGTAGATATTCAGGCTGGCCCCCAGGGCCAGCCGGTCGGTGAACTGGTAGCCCAGGGCCGGGCTGAACTGCAGCACCTCGCGCTGGCTGACCGCCGCCTGGTTGCCGGCCAGGTTGGGGAATACATCGGCCACATCCACGCCGAAGCCGGAGACCCCGGCCAGGCCCATGCCCAGTACCAGCCGTGGACTGAGCCGGAAGGCGACGGCGCCCGTGGGCAGGAAGGAAAGATTGGAGTCGCTGTCCACTCCATTGACGGAGCGGGGCGGATTCAGCAGGCTGAAACCCATGTCCAGGCGCACGCTTTCCATGCCCAGTCCCGCCAGTCCCGCGGGGTTGGTGAACAGGGTGGCGCTGTCCTCGGGCATGGCCACCACCGCGCCGGCCATACCGGCCTGGGTGGCATTGAGGCCCACACGCTGGTCGCCGTTGGTCGCGAAGGCGCTGGCATGCAGGACCAGCAGGGAAGAGGCAAGGGCGATACGACAACAGCGTGCAGCACGGCGCATGCAATCATCCTTGGGGCGAAGGGCCCGGTGGTTGCTGGGACCGGGGCAGTATACACTGGAATATCAACTAAGTGCCTATTCCGAATGGAGTCTTCCATGCGTAATTCATTTTTGCTGTTTACCCTCCTGTTGCTTGCGGGAACAGCAAGCGCCAATGACACTGCTGCACGGGAAAATGATCCGCGCGATCAGGCCATGATCGACCTGGCCTGGGATAGCGGCTGTTTCAATTGCCATGACGTCCACGAAGAAATACGCGGGCCTGCCTGGGTGGAAGTGGCGCGTCGCTATCGGGGCGATGACACGGCATTCGAACGGCTGGTGGTGACGGTGCGCGAAGGTGGCAGCGGTAACTGGGGCGATGACCGCATGTCGCCCAATCGCCGAGTGCCGGAGGAGGATATCCGTACCCTGGTTGAGTGGCTGTTGACCCTCGAGTAATCACACCCAATCCATTTTTGGATGCTGAAATGGTGCGTCGGCGCACATTCGCGCCTGTTCCTGGTGCGTGTTTCCTCTTGCCGGTGAGCGTCTTCCGGAAAAAATGCAGCGCTCGAATAGTAAAATCAAACAGATGAGAAACTGGCACGGTTGATGCTTTAGGAAAAACATCATAGACGGACCGCAACGGAGTGGTCCGTCACTGTGACATCCGACCCGGTTATCGGGATCGGTTCGGTAACAGGCCAACCAACGATGGGTTGGCACACGGACAACGGCGTCCATGCGCACGGGAATCTCCCCGGCCGCGCGTGGACGCTTTTTTTTTGGGTTGAATTTGAGTGCAGGAGTGACGCGATGATCAAGGCAATGAAATACACGGGCATAGTGAAGCGGGAACCGCTGGTGAAGGCCATGGCGGCACTCTTTTCCGGAGTGCTGCTGCTGGGCATGAGCCAGGCTCATGCCGTGGGCGATCTGGAAAAGGAGGACTTGAAGTTCGGCTTCATCAAACTGACGGACATGGCCCCCCTGGCCATCGCCTATGAAAAAAGATTTTTCGAGGACGAGGGCCTGTATGTGACCCTGGAGGCGCAGGCCAACTGGAAGGTGCTGCTGGATCGGGTCATTTCCGGGGAACTGGATGGCGCTCACATGCTGGCGGGCCAGCCCCTGGGTGCCACCATCGGTTTCGGCACTCAGGCGCACATCATCACCGCCTTCTCCATGGACCTGAACGGCAACGGCATCACCGTATCCAATGAGGTCTGGGAGCAGATGAAGCCCCATATACCCATGGAAAACGGCAAGCCGGTCCACCCCATCAAGGCGGATTACCTGAAACCGGTGGTGGAGCAGTACAAGCGCGAGGGCAAGCCCTTCAAGATGGGCATGGTGTTCCCGGTCTCCACCCACAACTATGAACTGCGCTACTGGCTGGCCGCCGGCGGCATCAACCCCGGCTACTACGCGCCCCACAAGGGCGATACCTCCGGCACCATCGGTGCCGACGCCCTGTTGTCCGTGACACCGCCGCCGCAGATGCCATCCACCATGGAGGCGGGCACCATCCATGGCTATTGCGTGGGTGAGCCCTGGAACCAGCAGGCGGTGTTCAAGGGCATCGGGGTCCCGGTCATCACCGATTATGAAATCTGGAAGAACAATCCCGAGAAGGTGTTCGGGGTATCCCAGCAGTGGGCCGATGCCAATCCCAACACCCACAAGGCGGTGATCAAGGCCATGATCCGCGCCGCCAAGTGGCTGGATGACAATGACAACGCCAATCGTCCCGAGGCGGTGAAGATCCTGTCACGACCGGAATACGTGGGCGCCGACTATGACGTCATCGCCAATTCCATGACCGGAACCTTCGAATATGAAAAGGGTGACAAGCGTGAAGTGCCGGACTTCAACGTGTTCTTCCGCTACCACGCTACCTATCCCTACTACTCGGACGCCGTCTGGTACCTGAGCCAGATGCGCCGCTGGGGCCAGATCGCCGATCCGAAGCCGGACAGCTGGTACATGGACATCGCCAAAAAGGTCTATCGGCCCGACCTGTATGCGGAGGCGGCCAGGGAGCTGATCGCCGAAGGCAAGATGGCTGCCAGCGACTTCCCGGACTTTGCCACGGAAACCGGCTTCCGGGCGCCGCAGAGCGAGTTCATCGACGGCATCACCTTCGACGGCACCCGGCCCAATGCCTACCTCGAGTCCTTCACCATCGGGCTCAAGGGCGACGAGGTGGTGAAGTAATGCGGGTGTCGAATGTTGTAATGATTGGGTAGGTATGAGCAGAGGTTTCTCATGATAGTACAGATGATGTCACGCATCGGTGAGCAGGATTGGCTGGCCCCCCTGGTCAAGCTGGCCCGCGGCGAGAACCCAGGGCGGCAGTTGCAGATCATCCACCGCGCCTTCCTGGTGCCACTGCTGGCCTTCGGCCTGTTCCTGGCCCTGTGGAGTGGTGCCGCGGCGCGCATCGAAACCTCGCTGGGACAGGTGCCGGGACCCTCCCAGGTCTGGCAGCAGGCGCAGGGCCTGCTGGAAGAACATCGCCAGGAACGCGCCAAGGCGGAGGCCTTCCATGAACGCCAGCTTGAGCGCAATGCGGCGCGCCTGGCGAAGGACCCGGATGCCGAGGTGACGGTGCGCGCCTATACCGGTCGTCCCACCTTCATCGACCAGGTGTTCACCAGCCTCAAGACCGTGGCCACGGGTTTCGTGATCGCCAGCCTGATCGCCATTCCCATCGGGATCGCCTGCGGACTGAGCCCGGTGCTCTACAACGCCTTGAACCCGCTCATCCAGCTGTTCAAGCCGGTCTCGCCCCTGGCCTGGTTGCCCATCGTCACGCTCATCGTCAGTGCGGTATATGTGTCCGACGATCCCATGTTCCCGCGCGCCTTCGTGACCTCGGCCATCACCGTGACCCTCTGTTGCATCTGGCCCACCATCATCAACACCACCGTGGGGGTGGCCGGCATCGACAAGGACCTGCTCAATGTCAGCCGTGTGCTGCGCCTGGGCTGGTTCACCAAGGTGCGCAGGATCGTCATCCCCTCGGCCATCCCCATGATATTCGCCGGCCTGCGCCTGTCCCTGGGCATCGGCTGGATGGTGCTCATCGCAGCGGAGATGCTGGCCCAGAACCCGGGCCTCGGGAAATTCGTGTGGGACGAGTTCCAGAACGGCAGTTCCGATTCACTGGGCCGCATCATGGTGGCGGTATTCGCCATCGGCCTGATCGGCTTCCTGCTCGACCGCCTGATGCTCGGCCTGCAACGCTGGCTGAGCTGGGACCGCAACGCGGTACTGCGCTGAAGGAGACACAGACATGAGCAACGAACACCTGGAAATCTCGCGGGTCACCATTGACTTCCCGACGGACAACGGCCCGTTCCGGGCGCTGGAGGACATCAGCCTGAAGATCGCCAAGGGCGAATTCGTCTCCCTCATCGGTCATTCGGGTTGCGGCAAGTCCACGGTCCTGAACATCGTCGCCGGCCTGTACCAGGCAACAAGTGGCGGGGTGATCCTCGACGGCAGGGAAGTGAACGAGCCGGGACCGGACCGCGCGGTGGTGTTCCAGAACCACTCCCTGCTGCCCTGGCTCACCGCCTACCAGAACGTGGAGCTGGCCGTGAAGCAGGTGTTTCGCGGCCGCAAGAGCCGCCGCGAAATGGACGAGTGGATACGCCACAACCTGGAGCTGGTGCACATGGATCATGCACTGCACAAGCGCCCAGACGAGATTTCCGGCGGCATGAAGCAGCGCGTGGGCATCGCCCGCGCCCTGGCCATGGAGCCCAAGGTGTTGCTGCTGGACGAGCCCTTCGGAGCCCTGGACGCCCTTACCCGCACCCATATGCAGGACTCGCTCATGGAGATCCAGCAGGTGTTGGGCAACACCGTGATCATGATCACCCACGACGTGGACGAGGCCGTGTTGCTGTCCGACCGCATCGTAATGATGACCAATGGTCCCGCCGCCACCGTCGGCGACATCCTGGAGGTCGACCTGCCGCGGCCCCGTCGGCGTCTGGAACTGGCGGAAGACCCCGCCTACAACCATTTCCGTGCGGAAGTGGTGCGCTTCCTGCACGAGGGCCATACGCGACCGAAACCAACAGCACAGGCCGAGAACAGGACACCGCTGGAAAAGACCGAGCTGAAGATTGGCTTCATGCCACTCACCGACTGCGCGCCCCTGGTGGTGGCCCGGGAGAAGGGCTTTTTCGCGGAACAGGGGCTCGACGTCAACCTGGTTCGCGAATCGTCTTGGGCCAATATCCGCGACAAGGTGCGCTATGGTCTGCTCGATGGAGCCCAGATGTTGGCGGGCATTCCTCTGGCGGCCAGCGTGCCCTCGCGTGGCACGCCCATGGTGGCGGCCATGAGCCTCGACCTCAATGGCAATGCCATCACTGTGTCCCGCGAGCTGTATGCCCGCATGCAGGCCACGGGCGAGGACCTGCACGATGCCATGGGTAGCGCCCGCGCGCTGCGCAAGGTAATCGATATCGACCAGCAGCAGGATGTCGAGCCGCTGATCTTCGCCGTGGTATTCCCGGAATCCTCCCACAACTACCTATTGCGCTACTGGATGGCGAGTGCCGGAATCGATCCGGATGTCGACGTGATCCTACTGGTGGTTCCGCCACCGCGGATGGTGAGTCACCTGAAGCAGGGGCTGATCTCGGGTTTCTGCGTCGGCGAGCCCTGGAACGCCCTGGCGGTGGAAAAGGCCAAGGGTCATACCCTCATCAGCAGCCATGCCATCTGGAACAACCACCCCGAGAAGGTCTATGGAGCTACCCGCGCCTGGTCGGAGCAGCATCCTCACAGCCTGCAGGCCCTGGTCACGGCTCTCATGCGGGCCTGCGCCTGGATCGACGACACGGGCAATCGCGAGGAACTCTGTATGCTGCTGGGCCAGTCGCGCTACCTGGATTGTCCACCGGAGGTGCTGCGCCACTCCCTGAGTGGAACCTACCCCACCTGCGCCGGCGAGCCGCCTCTGGCGTGTCCCGATTTCAATGTCTTCCATCGTTATGCGGCCAACTATCCCTGGCGTTCCCATGCCCTCTGGACACTGGGCCAGATGCAGCGCTGGGGACAGCTGGGCGGGGCCGCGGATCTGAACCGGATCGCGCGCGAGGTCTACCGGCCCGAATGGTACCGCGCGGCCGCGCGGACCCTGGGTTACCCGGTGCTGGAGCAGGAGTACAAGCGCGAAGGGTTGCACGCGGCACCCTGGACCCTGCAGGAAAAGGAACAGGCCATCGTCATGGGCGCGGATGCCTTCATGGATGGCCGGGTGTTCGACCCGGATGAGCTGGCGGCCTACTTGCGTGGCTTTTCCACCGACCCACATGAAACAAGCGGCCAGCGCCTGGCCCTGGAGTGCGTGAAATGAAAGAGAAACTGGTATTGATCGGCAATGGCATGGCGGGCATGCGCACGGTGGAGGAATTGCTCAAGATCGATCCGGAGCAATATGACATCACGGTGTTCGGCGCCGAGCCCTACGGGAACTATAACCGCATCATGCTCTCCCCGGTGCTGGCCGGTGAGAAGACCATCGATCAGATCATGCTCAATGACGAGCAATGGTATGCGGAGCACGGCATCCAGTTGCACAAGGGCAAGCAGATCGTCGACATCGACCGTGCCCGCCGCCGTGTGATCGCGGCCGACGGCACGCAAGCGCCTTACGATCGCCTGATCCTGGCCACCGGTTCCACACCCTTCATCATCCCGGTGCCGGGCCGGGACCTGGAAGGGGTGATCGGCTTTCGCGACATCCAGGATGTGGACCGCATGCTGGCGGCGACCACAAGATCCGATGGTCATGCGGTGGTGATCGGTGGCGGCCTGCTGGGCCTGGAAGCGGCCAACGGCCTGCTCAAGCAGGGCATGCGCGTCACCGTGGTGCACCTGCTCGACAGCCTGATGGAGCGCCAGCTCGACAAGGCGGCCGCCAAGCTGCTCAAACGTTCCCTGGAGCAGAGAGGCATCCAGTTCCTCATGGAGGCGCAGACCGAGGCGATCCTGGGCCAGGAGCGAGTGGAGGCGGTGCGCTTCAAGGACGGCAGTGAGCTTTCCGCCGACCTGGTGGTGATGGCCGTGGGCATACGTCCCAATATCGAGTTGGCCCGGCAGGTGGGACTGCACTGCGAGCGCGGCGTGGTGGTGACCGACACCCTGCAGACCTACGACCCGCGGGTGTATGCGGTCGGTGAATGCGTACAGCACCGTGGGACCACCTATGGCCTGGTGGCGCCGCTGTTCGAGCAGGCCAAGGTCTGTGCCAACCACCTGGCCAAACACGGCATCGCCCGCTACGAAGGGTCCATCACCTCCACCAAGCTCAAGGTCACCGGGATCGACCTGTTCTCCGCCGGGGATTTCAGCGGCGATGACAGCACCGAGGAACTGCTGCTACAGGACCCGGCCCGCGGCATTTACAAGAAGGTGGTGGTGAAGGACAACCGCATCCAGGGCGCGGTGATGTATGGCGACACCCTGGACGGAACCTGGTTTTTCGAGCTGATGCGCGATGGCACCGACATCTCGGAATTGCGCGAGAACCTGCTGTTCGGCCAGGCGCACCTGGGGGATTCCGGTCATGGCCCGGAAAAACGCGTGGCGGCCATGGCGGACACGGCGGAGATCTGCGGCTGCAACGGTGTGTGCAAGGGCGATATCGTCAAGGCCATCGGCGACAAGAAACTGTTCACCCTGGAGGAGGTGCGTGCCCACACCAAGGCCTCCAGTTCCTGCGGTTCCTGTACCGGTCTGGTGGAGGCGCTGCTGGCCCATACGGTGGGCGGCGACTATTCGGCCGCCCCGTACCGCAAGCCACTTTGTGGCTGTACCGAGCACAGCCATGACGAGGTGCGCGCGGCGCTGGTTGCCAATGAACTCAAGACCATGGCGGCGGTGCGCGACTTCCTGGAATGGAAGACGCCCGATGGCTGTCCCAAGTGCCGCACCGCGCTGAACTACTACCTGCTCTGTGCCTGGCCCGCCGAATACCAGGATGACAGCCAGTCGCGATTCATCAACGAGCGCGCCCATGCCAATATCCAGAAGGACGCGACCTATTCCGTCATCCCGCGCATGTGGGGCGGTGGCACCACGCCCGATGAGCTGCGCGCCATCGCCGATGCGGCCGACAAGTTCAATATCAAGACGGTGCATGTCACCGGCGGCCAGCGTATCGGCCTGTATGGACTGAAAAAGGAGGAACTGCCGGAAATATGGGCCGATCTCGGCGCCCGCGGCCTGGTATCGGGTCACGCCTACGGCAAGGCCCTGCGCACCGTGAAGACCTGCGTCGGCAAGGAATGGTGTCGCTTCGGCACCCAGGATTCGACCCAGATGGGCATCGACCTGGAAAAGATGACCTGGGGTTCCTGGACACCGCACAAGTTCAAGATGGCGGCCTCCGGTTGTCCGCGCAACTGCGCGGAAGCCACCATCAAGGATTTCGGCGTGGTGTGCGTGGACTCCGGTTACGAGTTGCACGTGGGTGGAAACGGTGGCGTGAAGGTGCGCGCCACCGATTTCCTTTGCGCCGTGAAAACCCCGGACGAGGTACTCGAATACTGCGCGGCTTACATGCAGCTGTATCGCGAGAACGCCCATTACCTGGAGCGCACCGCACCCTGGATCGAACGCGTTGGGCTTGCCTATGTGAAGGGTTGCATCGTCGAGGACGAGGCACAGCGCAAGGCCCTGGCGGCACGTTTCCGATTCGCCCAGCAGTTCGCCCAGGACGATCCCTGGAGTGCATGCGCCAAGGGCGAGGACCAGCATGAATTCACCCCCATCCTGCAGGTGGGGCAAGCATGAGGCATAAGGTGGAATATGATTTCGTCATTCCCGCGAAGGCGGGAATCCAGTGCCTCGAATCTCATGGATTCCCGCCTTCGCGGGAATGACGGGAAATTGAATTATTCACAGGCATTTCGGTTCAGGAGCCGAGGATTATGAGCACCCAACAAAGCGCAATACTGAACACGGACAGTGATGAGTGGATCGAGGTGGGCCGGCTGGAGGATATTCCGCGCCAGGGCGCCCGGGTGGTACGCCGCGCGCAAGGCGACATCGCAGTATTCCGCACCCTCGACGACGAGGTCTTTGCCTTGCGTGATCGCTGCCCCCACAAGGGCGGCCCCCTGTCCCAGGGCATCGTGCACGGGAAACGCGTGGCTTGTCCGCTGCACGACTGGAAGATCCACCTGGACAGCGGCCTGGCCGTGGCGCCCGACGAGGGCTGCGCGGCGCGTTTCCCGGTGCGGATGGAAGGCGGGCGGGTGTGGTTGAGCCTGAAGGGAATTACAGCCTGAGGCAGTGGAAGTACCGTCATTCCCGCGCATGCGGGAATCCATGGACTGTAAACCACTGGATTCCGGCATGCGCCGGAATGACGGGCTCATGACGAACTGGGAACTGCATGATGCAAGAAGTACAAACCACCTGTCCCTATTGCGGCGTCGGCTGCGGCCTGCGGGTGGGTCGGGATGCGGAAGGCAGGGTCAGTGTGCGCGGCGACCCGGAGCATCCGGCCAACTACGGTCGCCTCTGTTCCAAGGGCGCGGCCCTGGCGGAGACCCTGGATCTCGAGGGTCGCCTGCTGCAGCCGGAGATCGCCGGCACGGCGGTGGATTGGGACCAGGCCCTGGATACGGTGGCGCAGCGCTTTCAGGCCGTCATCGATGAGCATGGTCCCGATGCGGTGGCCTTCTATGTATCCGGCCAGTTGCTCACCGAGGATTACTATGTCGCCAACAAGTTGATGAAAGGGTTCATCGGCGCCGCCAATATCGACACCAATTCCCGGCTGTGCATGTCCTCGGCGGTGGCCGGCTACAAGCGGGCCTTCGGCACGGATACCGTGCCCTGCGACTATGCCGACCTGGAGCAGGCCGAACTCATCGTCATTACCGGTTCCAACCTGGCCTGGTGTCACCCGGTGCTGTTCCAGCGCATCGCGCGCGCGCGACGCGACAATCCCGCGCTCAAGGTGGTGGTCATCGATCCGCGCCGTACCGTCACCTGTGACATCGCCGACCTGCACCTGGCCATCGCACCGGGCACGGATACAGCCCTGTTCAATGGTCTGCTCGTTCACCTGGAACAGGCAGGCAAGCGGGCGGCGAACTTCGTGCGCCAGTCCACCGAGGGCCTGGACGCGGCCCTGGCCACTGCGCGGGAGCACGCCCCCGATGTGGCTGCCGTGGCGTCGCGCTGCGGCCTGGCGGTGGGGTTGGTGCAGAAATTCTTTCGCCTGTTCGAAACCGCCGAAAAGACGGTCACCCTGTTCAGCCAGGGGGTGAACCAGTTCTCCATGGGCACGGACAAGGTCAACAGCATCATCAACTGCCACCTGCTCACCGGTCGCCTCGGCCGGGTCGGCATGGGGCCCTTCTCCCTCACCGGCCAGCCCAATGCCATGGGCGGCCGCGAGGTGGGCGGACTGGCCAACCAGTTGGCGGCGCACCTGGAGCTGGAAGACCCGGCCCACCATGCCCTGGTGCGGGAATTCTGGGGCGCGCCCGCGCTGGCACGGCAAGCGGGCCTCAAGGCGGTGGACCTGTTCGAGGCCGTGCATGCGGGCCGGGTGAAGGCCTTGTGGATCATGGCCACCAACCCGGCGGTGAGCATGCCCGACAGCGACCGGGTGCGCGCGGCCCTGGCGGGCTGCGAATTCCTGGTGGTGTCCGACTGCGCGCGCCACACGGACACCACCGCCTATGCCCATGTGCTACTGCCCGCCACTACCTGGGGGGAGCGCGATGGTACGGTGACCAATTCGGAACGGCGCATCTCCCGGCAACGCCCCTTCCTGCCGGCCCCGGGACAGGCGCGTCCCGATTGGTGGATCATCAGTGAAGTGGCGCGCCGCCTGGGCCATGGGGACGCCTTTGCCTATGAAAATCCCGCGCAGATCTTTCGCGAACACGCGGCCCTGGCGACACGGGCCAACGCCGGGCGCGATTTCGACCTGCCCGGGCTGGAGGCGATGACGGACCAGGACTACGAAACGCAGGCGCCCTTGCAATGGCCCCTGCGGCGCCGGGATCGCCTGTTCGCCGATGGCCGTTTCTTCACCCCCTCGGGCAAGGCGCGTTTCATCCCCATCCGTGGTCGACTGCCCGGCCAGCTCCCGGATACAAGCTACCCGCTGGTGCTCAACACCGGCCGGGTGCGGGATCACTGGCATACCCTGACCCGCACGGGCCGCTCGCCGCGCCTGTCCGCCCACAGCATCGAACCCTGCGTCGAGTTGCACCCGCAGGATGCCGGTCGACTCGACGTGGAGGAGGGGATGCTGGTGCGGGTACGCAGTCGCCGTGGCGAGCTGCTGCTGCGCGCACGCCTCGATGCGAGGCAGCGTCCCGGTTGCGTATTCATTCCCATGCACTGGAACGAACAGTTCTCCAGCATTGCCAGCGTGGACCAGCTGGTCAGCCCGCTCACCGACCCCGACTCCGGTCAGCCGGAATTCAAATACACGCCGGTATGCATCACCCCCTGCGTGACGCGCTGGCATGGCTTCATCCTGTCACGACGCCGACTGCGACTGCCGCGCGATCACTACTGGGCCTGTGCCCGTGGCGAGGGTTTCTGGCGCTATGAACTCGCCGGCAGCGAGCGTACGGGCGACTGGGCGGTGACGGCGCGCGCGCTGCTGTGCAGCCAGGACCGGGAGGTGGAATGGATCGAATTCACCGACAAGGCCGCGCCCCGCTACCGGGCGGCACGCATACAGGATGGCCGGCTGGAAAGCTGCGTGTTCATCGGACCGGATCCCCGCCTGCCGGAGCGTGACTGGCTGGCGGCACTGTTCGGTCGCGACCGGATCGAGGACAGCGAGCGACGCGCCCTGCTCAGCGGTCGCGCCGACGATGGGCGCCCCGACGCGGGACCGCAGGTGTGCGCCTGCTTCGGGGTGGGCCGCAATACCATCCTCGAGGCGATCGGCCAGGGTTGTGCCAGCGTCGAAGCGCTCGGCGCCCGCCTCAAGGCCGGCACCAACTGCGGCTCCTGTATCCCGGAGCTGCGCAGCCTGATCCTGCAAACGGCTGAAAAAACCCCCTTGCCTGGTTGAACCGAAAAAGGGGTCAGAGCCCTTTTATGCTAGAACATTGGGTATCCCGTCATTCCCGCGAAGGCGGGAATCCATGGTCTGTAAACCACTGGATTCCCGCCTTCGCGGGAATGACGGGGGTGATTAATCGGGCTCTGACCTTTTGACTGGTGCCAGCCACCGCGCGGCAGCGAGTCCCGCGGCGCGGCCGGTGGCGAGGCAGGCGCTGAGCAGGTAGCCGCCCGTGGGCGCCTCCCAGTCCAGCATCTCGCCAGCGCAGAATACGCCCGGCAGGGCGCGCAGCATCAAACCTTCATCCAGGGCCTCGAAGGGAACGCCGCCGGCACTGCTGATGGCCTCGGCGATGGGGCGAGGTGCCACGATGCGCAGGGGCAGGGCCTTGATGCCGTGGGCCAGGCGCGCGGGGTCGGCGAGGTCCCCGGCGTCCAGGCATTCACGCAACAGGGCGATCTTCACGCCACTGAGATGCAGGCGTCGGCGCAGCCACTCGGACAGGGAACGCTTGCCGCGCGGTTGCTCCAGGGTGGCGAGCATGGCGGACAGCTCGCGGCCCGGTGCGAGATCCAGGTACAGCATGGCCTCGCCACCGGTGGCGAGGCTTTCCCGCAAGGGGGTGGACAGGGCATAGACCAGGCCGCCCTCGACACCGGTGGCGGTGATGTTGAACTCCCCCAGCGCCTCGTGAACCTTGCCCGCCGGGTCGGTGACCTTGGCGCGCACCGGTTTCACGGCCTCGCCCGCACGGTGCGCGCGGAAGTGTTCACTCCAGGCGGCATCGAAACCGCAATTGGCCGGCTGCAACGGTGCCACGGGAATGCCGCGTTCGGCCAGCAGGGAAACCCAGTCCCCGGTGGAGCCGAGTTGCGGCCAGCTGCCACCGCCGAGGGCGAGTACCACGCCATCCGCCTGCAGGCTGCGTTCGCCCTCAGGAGTGGCGAAGCGCAGGGCGCCCTGGGGATCCCAGCCCAGCCAGCGATGGCGCACATGGATTTTTACCCCACTGCCACGCAGCCGGTGCAGCCAGGCGCGCAACAGCGGCGCAGCCTTCATGGCCGTGGGAAACACCCGCCCGGAACTGCCGACGAAGCTGTCGATGCCGAGCCACTGCATCCAGGCACGCAACTGCGCGGGACCGAAGGCACGCAGCAGGGGTTCCAGCTCCGCCCGCCGGGCACCATAGCGATCGAGAAAGGTTTCCAGGGCCTCGGCATGGGTGATGTTCATGCCGCCCTTGCCCGCCATGAGAAACTTGCGTCCCACTGAGGGCATGGCATCGAACAGCTCCACCCGGATACCGGCCTGCACCAGTACCTCGGCGGCCATGAGGCCGGCGGGGCCGGCGCCGATGATGGCGGCTACAGGTGTTGGGGGAAGTTGCATACTGGATACTACACCCAATCGCTGCAAAGAATGGATGAAAGCGGATGTGGCGGATCAGCCGTGACCATTGGCGCTCTTGCGCCGGGCATAGTCGTCCACCAGCTTCTGGATGGTTTCCGACTCATAGGCACGCAGGCCGCTCAGCACCATGGACTTGTCGCCCCGGCCCACGGTCTTGCCGTCGGCCACCAGGCGGAACTCCAGGCGCACATCACCCCGCTTGCCATCCAGCGCCAGGTGGGAGCTTTGCAGCTCCAGTTGCGGTTCGCTGAAATCGAGATGATCCAGGTCGATGCTCATGCTTTCGTAGATCACCAGCGGGCGATCGGGGTTGAGCATCACCTGGTGTTGTTCCATCAGGGGTACCAGGATGTGGGGAAAGGTCTGGCCGGAAAAGGCCACATAGCCCCGGGTGAGGGCTTCGATCTGTGCGGCATCGGTGCTGTGCGCGCCGGCACAGTCCACCGACAGGTATTCCTTGCCGGCGGCGTCGCGGATGTGGATCTGGTCGGCCGTCTGGTTCGGGAAGAAGAGGCTTACCCCGTCCCCGACCATGCCCGCGAAGCGGAACTGCATGCGTTGGCGGAGCCCCTGGTGGGCCAGTACCAGGGCAAACAGCAGGTCGCCGGGCACGCAGAAGCGGCGCGCATCCGGATCATGGATCGGGTTGAAATCCCCGGCCACCTCCTTGGCGAAGCGGCTGGCCTGCTGGGGCGAGATGCGGATGTGGCCATCCAGTTGCGAATAATAATCCTTGAGCGACATGAGATACCTGGCATGGGTTGGACGCGGGCCCATGGTAGCAGGAAACGTCGATTTACGGGGCCTCCGCAGGCCCTCCCATGCGTGCCCGGGTCCCGGCAGGGTCAGCCGGAGTGGTAGATGCTCCAGGCATCGCGGCCATGTTGCTTGGCCTGGTACATGGCCGCGTCGGCGTGGGCCACCAGTTCATCGGCATCCTCGCCGTCGCGGGGGAAGAGCGCGATCCCGATGCTGGAGGTCAGGTGCAGCCTGGTGTCGTTGAACTGGAAGGGGATGTCGGCGATGGCATCGGCGATGCGCTCCGCCAGCCGCACGGCCTCCTCCTCGGTGGACAGTTCACTGAGAATGGCAAACTCGTCGCCGCCCAGGCGGGCCAGCATCTCGCCGCTGCGCACCAGGCGCGAGATCGCCGTGCCGACGCTCACCAGCACGGTATCCCCGGCGCGATGGCCGAAGCGGTCATTGACGGGCTTGAACTTGTCGAGATCGAAATACAACAGGGCGAACACCGCGCCACTGCGCCGTGCGTTGCTGATCATGCGGTCCAGGTGCTCCTGGAAGCGATGGCGGTTGTACAGACCGGTGAGGGCGTCGTGCTCGGCGAGGTAGGCCAGTTGTGCCGCGGTCTGGCGTTCCTGGGTGATGTCTTCGAAGATCCACAGCCGACCTATGATGCGGCCACTCGGCTTTCCTACCGGGTAGGATTGCTGGGTCAGGGTGCGGCCGTCCTGCAGTTCCAGTTCCAGGGTTTCATCGATGGCGTGCTTGTCCGTGATGTCGAGAATATACCGGGATGCATGTTCCGGCCCCGCGAACCGTAGAGGAGAATGGTGCAGTGCTTCGCGACAGGGGTGGCCGATCAGGTTCACGTTCGCGCCGATGGTCCACATGGTACGAAAGGCCGGGTTGACATACTCGACGAGGCCGTCCTGGTCCGTGAACAGGATGCCGAAGCGCATGGCCGACAGCAGGGCGGCCATGCGATCCTGTTCGCTCTGCGCCAGTTGCAGCAGCTCCATCTGGCGTTGTTCCGAAGCGCTCAACTGGTCCAGGGCGAGCATCAGCGCATCCTTGGCCTGCTGGCGTGGGGTGATGTCATGGCTGATGGCCACGAAACGGGGGGTCTCTCCCCCGGGCGCGACATACTGCAGGAAGATTTCCACCGGGATGTCTTTGCCCGCGCGGGTGCGGTACCGGGTTTCGAAACGCAGGCAGTCCAGTTCACCGCTTTGCAGGGGCTCGATGAATTTCCGGAAACCCGCTTCGGGATAATCCGGCTTGATATCGTAGGGATGCAGGCCAAGCAGCTGCTGGCGGGTGTAACCCGTTTGATCCAATGCGCCCTGGTTCACATAAATGAAACGCAGGCTGGCCGCGTCAAAAAAGAACACGGCATCGAGGGTGAGATCCAGCGTGGCCCGAAAGGCGTCATTGCCCATCGCCTGCGGGGAAGAAATCATCGATCCGACTCCGGTGGAAATCAAACATACATCAAGAATAGCAAGCCACCGGCAGCTTGCCACTCAGGGGAATGAGCGGGGTTGGAAAAGGCTCGACCGGGTCACATTTCCCGGTTGGGCCGCGGGCGGAAATACAGGTCGGCGTACCAGGCGAACAAGGAATACAGCAGGGCCGCCAGGGCGATGCGGAAGTGCGTGCCGCCGGTCTGCCACTGTTCCAGTGCGCGCAGGGAGTCACTGCCGGTGCCTGTCAGGAACGCGCCTGCCAGTACCAGCAGGCCGGCGCACAGGTTCAACAGCAGGAAGAGACGCAGGGGGTTGCGGACGATGCGCTTCATGGTCAGGGCCTCCGGGCTGGTCACGATGTGCGTACAGCCTGCCACGGCGGACCAGGTCCGGCTTTGATCCAGGTCAAACGGGCCCGGGATGCAGCGGGCGTGGCCGGTCCAGGCCGTAGCCCTGCCCATAGTCCACGCCCATGCTTCTCAATTGGTTGATGATTTCGTCGTTTTCCACGAACTCCGCCACGGTGCGGAGGTGCATCACGTGGCCGATGTGATTGATGGCCTCCACCATGGCATGATCGACGGCGTTGTCGACCATGTCGCGCACGAAGTTTCCGTCGATCTTGAGGAAGTCCACCGGGAGCGCCTTGAGGTACATGAAGGAGGACAGGCCGCTGCCGAAGTCGTCCAGGGCGAAGCGGAAGCCGATCTTCTTCAGTTCACCGATCAGCTCCGTGGCCTCCACCAGGTTGCGCACCGCCGCCGTTTCGGTGATCTCGAAGCAGACGCACTCCGGCGCGACCCCGTATTCGCGGAAGGTGCCGATGATGAAATCACGCAGGCCCTTGCAGTCGCTGACCGAGGCGCCGGACAGGTTGATGTTGTAGACCGGTTCCCGGTCCTGTCCGCCGCTTGCCTGGATCCATTCACACACGCCACGGATCACCCAGCGGTCGATCTCGGGCATGAGGTTGTAGCGCTCGGCCGCCGGGATGAAACTCATGGGTGGCACCAGGCCGCCGTATTCATCGCGCAGGCGCAGCAGGATTTCACGATGGCGTGGACAGTCCCTGCCCAGGGGCACGATATCCTGGACATGGAGCTCCAGGCGGTTTTCCTTCAAGGCCAGCTGCAGGCGCGAGACCCACTGCATCTCGCCGTGGCGGCGTGCCAGTTCGATGTCACCGGGCTGGAACAACTGCACCCGGTTGCGGCCCTTTTCCTTGGCCGTGAAGCAGGCAGCATCGGCCTCGCTGAGGATTTCGGCGGGACTGATACTGTCCGCGGTAATGGGCACCAGGCCGATGCTGCAGGCCAGTTCGAAACTGTTGCCTTCCCAGGAGAAATGGAACTGCTTGATGACATTGCGGATGGTCTCCGCCACCCGTTCCGCGCGTTCCAGCGGACAGTTGTTCAACAGCAGACCAAACTCGTCCCCGCCCAGGCGGGCCAGGGTGTCGGTGTCGCGGATATGGCGCTGCAGCAGGTAGGTAAGCTGGCAGAGCAGCTTGTCGCCAACCACGTGGCCGCAGGTATCGTTGACCACCTTGAACTGATCGAGGTCGATATAACAGAGGGCATGCTGCTCGCCGCGCCGTCGCGCCCGGGTCAGCAGGCCCGTGAGGCGCCGGTCGAACTCGCGCCGGTTGGCCAGCCCGGTCAGGGCGTCATGGCTGGCGTAATGGGCCAGCAGGTGACGGGTGCTGCTGTTGGCGGTGACATCGTAGAACACCATGACCGCGCCCACGATACGACCTTCGCTGTCGTGGATGGGGGCGGCGGAATCCTCGATGGCGATCTCCTGGCCATCGCGCCGGCGCAGCACCGTGTTGTCCTTGAGCGCGATGATGCGCCCCAGGCGCAGGCATTCGGAAATGGGGTCTTCCTCGGTTTCGCGGGTATAGCCATTGATGAAACGCAGCACATCCCCCAGGTGGCGGCCCTCGGCCTCGGCGCTGGACCAGCCGGTGTACTGCTCGGCGATGGGGTTGAGGTATTCGATCATGCCGTCGGCATCAGTGGTGATGACGGCATCACCGATGGAATGCAGGGTGACCTCGGCCATCTCCTTTTCCCGGAACAGCTGGTTCGCGGCCTGGCGCACCTTGAAGATGACCAGCAGGGCCAGGCCCACGGCCAGCAGCGCCACGATCCCGTGGCGCAGCATGTGCCAGAGGCTCTGGCGCCGGATCTCCCCGGCGATTTCATCGGAGATTTGCGCGCCGACATCGGCCAGGAGCAATACGGAATTGATGGCTTCGGTGGCGCGCTGTACCCACTCATGACCGCTGAGCGGATAGGCGCCGGTGTCCGCGGCCCCGTAGACCGCATGCCGGGTTTCATTGAAACGGTTGTAGAAGCGTGCCTGCATCTCCCGCTCGGCGGTCTGCAGGCGTGGGTCCATGCCGGGCTTGTGTATCAGGGAGCGGACCTCGTCGAGGTTGTGCTCCACCACGCCGCGATACGAACGCAGGAGATCCCCGACCGCCTCCGGGATGGGCTCGCGGCGGCTGACATAATAGGCCAGCACACCCCGTTCCAGGCCGGCGTATTCCGACACCAGCCAGATCCAGTGGCGCAGGGACAGGTTCAGCCAGGCCATTTCGTTGTGCCAGCTTTCGTCCTCGAAGGCGGCGCCGCGCAGCTTTTCCAGACTGGCATTGAAGCGGGCCACGTGTTCGATCCAGGCCGGGATCTCGATACCGCGTGTCCCCGTGGCCAGGAAGCGGTCCACCTCGGCGCGTGCCGCCACCAGTTCGCCATGTCGCTGCTCCGCTTCCTCCAGGGCGAGACGAAGGCGGTTTCCTCCTTGCAGGTCGCGGGCGGTGGCCAGGGTCATCACACCCAGGCGCTCGGCCTCGGCGCGGATTTCCAGCATCGTTTTTTTGATTTCGGGATCCAGGGGCGGGCCATCCCCCAGCGCCGCGGCCGTGATGCCGCGTTCCATGGCGGTGACGGCGGAGGCGCGAATGAGGTCGTTGCCCAGGCTGTTGGCGGCCTGGATGACGCGGGCGCCACGGTAGTCGTGCACCGCCTCCCGGCCCGCATCCAGGGTCAGGCCCAGCACCAGCAGCACGAACAGGGCATTGGCGACGCCGATGACCTTGCGTGGACCGGTACCCGCGTACAGGCCCCGCAGACGCGGCAATGCGGCTTTGATCGAATTCATGGCATGCCCCCGGGGCGAATGCATAATCTGGCGGGGACGGGGCCAGGGAAAGGGTATTGTTATTCTAGCGGGAACAGCCCGTCCTGCTTGAGGCAGATTGCCCGCGGGAGGAGGGCAGGGGCATGACCCAGGTCAATTCCAGGCGGGAAATGTCAGAAATACTCCAGCACCTTCCTGCGCAGACGTTGGTATTCCTCTTCCGATACCAGTCCATCCTGGCGCAACTGCTCCAGCTGCTGGAGCTTGGCGCGCACCCCGAGTGGGTTCGCGGGCGGGGTGTCGGCGGGCGCCGGCTCCGCCGCGGGCGCGGGGGGGCTGGTCTTGCCGTTGGAGTCCACCAGCACGGCCGGGTCGCAATCCAGCTCCGCATGGATCTCGTCGGGGATGCTGCGCCGGTGGATGGGCACGCGGTACTCGGCGCAGCCAGGCTTGCTCAAATGCACGGCCATCCCGATATAGGGCTGCTCCGGACGATACAGGGCGGGGAAGGCGTCCCGTACCCGCAGGCGCAGGGGCGTCACCCCCCAGGTCTTGCCCAGGGCCATGACTGCCGCCCCCGAGGGCTCGGAATGGATCAGGATCTCGGCATCGCGCTCCAGCGGGTTGGCCGGCAGGGGGGCGGGGAGCAGCAGGGCGGCGGCCGGGATCACCAGGATCATAAGGAATGGGCGGCGGGGGAGGTGTCGGGCACTGCGAGGCTTCAAGGGCGCGTCTCCATGGCTGGCAACACATCAAGGGGCCGATTGTAGCGCGCCCGGAAATGGCTTGCATAGCAAGGAGTTCCTACCCAAAACCCCCATTGCCATTGAAAGCCGCCGCCGGCTGGTTTACCCTTCGCGTTTCCCCGAACCGGGGAAAAGCCTTCCTGAAGTGGCGTGCCCGTCCGGTAGCACAAAAATCAGGTCCCTGGAGAGGTGTCCGAGCGGCTGAAGGAGCACGCCTGGAAAGTGTGTATACGGCAACGTATCGCGGGTTCGAATCCCGCCCTCTCCGCCAAATATCATGGCCCCCGCTGGGGGCCTTTTTTATTTGGGGAAGTGGAGCCCGGTGAGAACCATTCGATTCGACACGAAGCCGGCCCCCATGTGGGACCTTGGGGCGGGTATCTCAACCATCCCTCATAAATAAACAGACGCAAGCAAATGATTTTGATAGTATCGTCCGAAATCGCATGTAAATGATCAGGTTATAGAATGCTGCTTGGGGGTGCATGGATGCAGGCGGTAGTCAAGGTGGGAAATAAAGCGTTTCGGGCAGCGGGGCATGACCGTAACCAGGCAAGGGACCAAAGTCGCTAGTTGCTCGGGAAACCGGTAAGCCAAGGGGTATGGGCTCGGTACGTTGTCAGGAATAGCGCCCATATAAGACAAGTACACCCTGTAGGGGGAAGCAACTCTGTCTCCGGATAGCACGAAACTCGAGGTCGACACCCGCGCAGAGATCGACCAGAAGCTCCAAGCGGCAGGTTGGGTCATCCAGGACAGGGATCGTCTCAATCTCTATGCGTCGCTGGGCGTCGCCGTCCGTGAACTGGATACCGATACCGGCCCGGCGGACTATATGCTGTTCATCGACGGCAAGGCCTGCGGCATCATCGAAGCCAAACGCGAAGGCACCACCCTTGGCGATGTGGTGCAACAAAGCCGGCGCTATGCCGTCTCGCAAACCAAATTCATTGAGCACTGGGCAGATGCTCTGCCCTTCACCTACGAATCCACCAACCATGAAATCCGCTTCTGTGACTGGCGCGATCCCTACGCACGATCGCGCTATGTGTTCCACTTCCATCGGCCGGAAACCCTGAAGAACTGGCTGGAAGAGAGTAAAACCCTGCGCGCGCGTTTCCAGCAACTGCCGGAGCTGATAATAGAAAACCTCCGCGCCTGCCAAATAGACGCCATACACGGCATCGAACACAGCCTTAAACAGGGCAAACCTCGCGCACTGTTGCAAATGGCCACCGGCTCCGGCAAGACCTACACTGCTGTCACCGAAGTCTATCGCCTGGCCAAGTTCGCCAAAATCAAACGCGCCTTGTTCCTGGTCGACCGTGGCAACCTCGCCACCAATGCCAAGGATGAATTTGAACAATTCATCATTCCCCACGATGGCCGCAAATTCACCCAGCACTACAACGTCAATATCCTCGGTCGCGCCGGCATCCCTGACGCCACCAAGGTCACCATCTCCACCATCCAGCGCCTGTATTCCCAGCTCACTGGTCAGGAGCTAGATGACGAAGCCGACGAACACTCCGGCTTTGAAATAGAAGGCGGCACCATTAATAAAGAGCCCCGGCCCGTCGTCTACAACCCCGACATCCCCATCGAGGAGTTCGATGTCATCATCATCGACGAATGTCACCGCTCCATCTATAACCTTTGGCGTCAAGTGCTCGAATACTTCGATGCCTTCCTTATTGGCCTCACTGCCACACCCACCAAAAAGACCATTGGCTTTTTTGGACAAAACCTCGTCTCCGAATACACACACGAAGACGCCGTTGTCGACAAGGTCAATGTGGGTTACGACATCTACCGCATCAAAACCGAGCTGAGCGAGAAGGGCAACAAAATCGAGGCCGGCACCGCCGTCGAAATCCGCGACCGCCTCACCAAACAAAAACGCCTCGAAGTGCTCGACCAGGAAGAAGAATGGCTCGCCAAACAACTCGACCGC
>JAPHQV010000047.1 GCA_026197075.1 Gammaproteobacteria bacterium
CTACTCGATGATCTTCGCCACCACGCCGGCGCCCACGGTACGGCCACCTTCGCGGATGGCGAAACGCAGACCGTCTTCCATCGCAATCGGCGCGATCAGCGACACCGTCATCTTCACGTTGTCGCCCGGCATCACCATCTCCACGCCTTCCGGCAGGTCACAGGCACCGGTCACGTCCGTCGTGCGGAAATAAAACTGCGGACGGTAGCCATTGAAGAACGGCGTATGACGACCACCTTCTTCCTTGCTCAGCACGTACACTTCCGCCTCGAACTTGGTATGCGGCTTGATCGAACCCGGCTTGCACAGCACCTGGCCGCGCTCCACTTCGTCACGCTTGGTACCGCGCAGCAACACGCCCACGTTGTCGCCCGCTTCGCCCTGGTCCAGCAGCTTGCGGAACATCTCCACGCCCGTGCAGGTGGTCTTCACCGTGTCGTGGATACCCACGATCTCGATTTCCTCGCCTACCTTCACGCGCCCGCGCTCGATACGACCCGTCACCACCGTGCCACGACCGGAAATCGAGAATACGTCCTCGATCGGCATCAGGAACGCCTGGTCCACCGGACGCTCCGGCATCGGGATGTAGCTGTCCAGCGCTTCCATCAGCTTCTCGATGGAGGGCACGCCGATCTCGGAGGTGTCGCCTTCCAGCGCCTTCAGCGCCGAACCGGTGATCACCGGGGTGTCGTCGCCCGGGAAGTCGTAGCTGTCCAGCAGCTCACGAATCTCCATCTCCACCAGCTCCAGCAGCTCGGCGTCGTCCACCATGTCCGCCTTGTTCATGTACACCACGATGTACGGAACGCCTACCTGGCGTGACAGCAGGATGTGCTCGCGGGTCTGCGGCATCGGGCCGTCGGCCGCCGACACCACCAGGATCGCGCCGTCCATCTGCGCCGCTCCCGTGATCATGTTCTTCACATAGTCCGCGTGTCCGGGGCAGTCCACGTGCGCGTAGTGACGGTTCGCGGTCTCGTACTCCACGTGCGCCGTCGCAATCGTGATGCCGCGCGCACGTTCTTCCGGCGCGTTGTCGATCTGGTCGTAGGCCTTGAACTCGCCGCCCATCTTCTCGGCACCCACCTTCGTCAGCGCCGCCGTCAGCGTCGTCTTGCCATGGTCCACGTGACCAATGGTCCCGACGTTTACATGCGGTTTGTTGCGTTCAAATTTTCCCTTGGACACGGCTAGCTACCTCTTGAATCTAAAATTCCTGTTGCAATCAACCCCGGATCAGGAAGCCTTCTTGATGACGGCTTCCGCAATATTCGCGGGTGCTTCGGCGTACTTCTCGAATTCCATGGAGTAGGTGGCACGACCCTGCGTTGCGGAGCGCAGGTCGGTTGCATACCCGAACATCTCGGCGAGCGGCACGGATACGCGAACAATGCGACCGGTCACTGACTCGTCCATGCCCTGCATGATGCCGCGGCGGCGGTTCAGGTCGCCCATCACATCACCAAGGTAATCTTCCGGGGTTACCACCTCGACCTTCATGATCGGCTCGAGCAGCGCGGGATTGGCCTTCAACGCACCGGCCTTGAAGCCCATGGAAGCCGCGATCTTGAACGCCATTTCGTTGGAGTCCACATCATGATAGGAACCGTCGAACAGCGTGACCTTCACGTCTTCGATGGGGTAACCGGCGAGAACACCGTTCTTCATCTGTTCCTGGATGCCCTTGTCGACAGCGGGAATATACTCGCGCGGCACCACACCACCCACGATGGCGTTGACGAACTCGTAGCCGGCACCCGGCTCCTGGGGTTCGATGCGCAGCCATACATGACCGAACTGACCACGACCACCGGACTGACGTACGAACTTGCCTTCCTGCTCAACCATGGAACGGATCGTTTCACGGTACGCAACCTGGGGCGCGCCCACGTTGGCTTCCACCTTGAACTCGCGGCGCATGCGGTCGACGATGATGTCGAGATGCAACTCGCCCATTCCGGAAATAATGGTCTGGCCGGATTCTTCGTCGGTCTTGACCCGGAAGGAAGGATCTTCCTGGGCCAGCTTCGACAGGGCCATACCCATCTTTTCCTGGTCGCTCTTGGTCTTGGGCTCCACGGCAACGGAGATTACCGGCTCGGGGAATTCCATGCGCTCAAGCGTAATAACGTCGGTCAGGTCACACAGGGTGTCACCTGTTGTCACGTCCTTCAGGCCTACCGCGGCAGCAATATCACCGGCGCGCACTTCCTTGATCTCCTCGCGGGAGTTGGAGTGCATCTGCAGAATACGGCCAATTCGTTCCTTCTTGCCCTTCACCGGGTTGTAGACGCTGTCGCCGGACTTCAGCACACCGGAGTACACCCGGAAGAAGGTCAGGCTGCCCACGAAGGGGTCCGTGGCGATTTTGAACGCCAGGGCGGCAAACGGCTCGTCGTCGGTGGAGTGGCGCAGGGCCTCGCTCTCGGCGGCATCGTCCAGCACACCCTTGATGGCCAGTACGTCGGTCGGAGCCGGCATGTAATAGATCATGTTGTCCAGCATGGCCTGCACGCCCTTGTTCTTGAAGGCGGAACCACACATGGCGGGCACGATCTCGTTGGCCAGGGTGCGCATGCGCAGGCCCTTGCGGATTTCGTCCTCGGTGAGTTCATTACCCTCGAGGTACTTCTCCATCAATTCTTCATTGGCTTCCGCAGCGTTCTCGATCAGCTTTTCGCGCCATTCCTGGCAGGCCTCGAGCATGTCAGCCGGGATATCACGGGCATCGTAGGTCATACCCATGTCTTCTTCGTTCCAGTAGATCGCCTTCATGCGAATCAGGTCGACCACGCCCTTGAAGCTGTCCTCGGCGCCAATGGGCAACTGCAGGGGCACCGGGATGGCGCCCAGGCGTTCCTTGATCTGAGCGATCACGCGCAGGAAATTGGCACCGGCGCGGTCCATCTTGTTCACAAACGCCATGCGCGGCACGCTGTACTTGTTCGCCTGGCGCCACACGGTCTCGGACTGCGGCTCCACGCCGCCGACCGCGCAGAATACCGCGCAGGCACCGTCCAGTACGCGCAGCGAGCGCTCGACTTCGATGGTGAAGTCCACGTGCCCGGGGGTGTCGATCACGTTGATGCGATGTTCCGGGAACTGCTTGTCCATGCCACTCCAGAAACAGGTGGTAGCCGCGGAAGTAATGGTGATACCACGCTCCTGCTCCTGCTCCATCCAGTCCATGGTAGCGGCGCCATCGTGCACTTCACCGATCTTGTGAGAGACACCGGTGTAAAACAGGATGCGCTCGGAAGTCGTCGTCTTACCGGCATCGATGTGCGCCATGATGCCGATGTTGCGATAGCGCTCTATTGGTGTTTTGCGTGCCACGATGGTAATTCCTGAAAATATATATGATGTGCTGTAGTAAGCCCGGGTCGCCGCTACCAGCGATAATGCGAGAAGGCCTTGTTGGCTTCCGCCATGCGATGCACGTCCTCGCGCTTCTTCACCGCGGTACCGCGACTTTCAGCGGCATCCAGCAACTCACCCGCCAGGCGCAACGGCATGGATTTTTCACTGCGCTTGCGCGCGGCTTCGATCATCCAGCGCATGGCCAGGGTGGTGCGACGCACGGAGCGCACTTCAACCGGCACCTGGTAGGTGGCACCACCAACGCGGCGCGACTTTACCTCTACCATGGGGCGCACGTTGTCGAAGGCCTTGGTCATCACCGCGACAGGATCCTCGTGACCCTTGTTCTGCACCTGTTCCAGGGCACCATAGACAATGCGTTCGGCCACGGACTTCTTGCCGGACTGCATGACCATGTTGACAAACTTGGCCAGCAGCTCGCTTCCGAACTTCGGATCCGGCAGGATTTCCCGTTTTGCAGCAACTCTTCTTCTGGACATGCTCTACTCTCGTTCCGTATCGCCGTTGGCCGATCAGGCCTTCGGACGCTTGGCCCCGTACTTGGAGCGACCTTGCTTGCGATTCTGCACACCCTGGGTATCCAGGCTGCCGCGCACGGTGTGGTAACGCACACCCGGCAAGTCCTTGACTCGGCCGCCGCGGATCAGGACCACCGAGTGTTCCTGCAGATTGTGACCTTCCCCGCCGATGTAGGTGCTGACCTCGAAACCATTGGTGAGGCGCACACGAGCCACCTTACGCAGCGCGGAGTTCGGTTTTTTCGGCGTCGTGGTATACACACGCGTGCAGACACCCCGCTTCTGCGGGCAGGCCTCCAGCGCGGGAACCGTACTCTTCGCTTTCTTGCTGCTGCGAGGGTTACGCACTAATTGGTTAACTGTTGGCATCGATTACGTACTCCACCCACGATCCAGGGCGTTGAAATTCTGTAAAGTGCTGAAAATAAACGACAGGCCGGAGAACCGGCCTGTCGGAGAAGCGGAATTGTAGGCAGGCCCCCTTACACTGTCAAGCACTATATGGGGTTAGCCTACTGAATTTTGGGCCCGCCAGGGACCTGGCGGGCCCGCGGACTCAGTCCTCGGCGCGGTTTCCTGCCGAATCCTCCCCGCCTGAATCCTCACCCGAGGAAATCTCCGCCATCATGGAATCGAAGTTCATTTCAATGGACTCCGCACCACCCTGACGCCGGCGACGACGCTCGGCATGGTAGGCCAGGCCGGTACCCGCCGGGATCAGGCGACCCACGATCACGTTTTCCTTCAGACCCCGCAGGTCATCACGCAGGCCCCGCACCGAGGCCTCGGTGAGCACCCGGGTGGTCTCCTGGAAGGAGGCCGCCGAAATGAAGGACTCGGTGGCAAGGGAAGCCTTGGTAATACCCAGCAGCATGGTCGTGTATTGGGCGCGCAGCTTGTCATCGGCCAGGCGCTCATGCTCTTCCAGCACCCGCGAACGATCCACCTGTTCGCCCTGCAGGAAGCGGGTTTCGCCCGCGTCGGTGATCTCCACCTTGCGCAGCATCTGACGTACCACGACCTCGATGTGCTTGTCGTTGATCTTGACCCCCTGCAGGCGGTACACGTCCTGGATTTCCTTGACCAGGTAGTCCGCCAGTGCCGGTATCCCCTGCAGACGCAGGATGTCGTGGGGGTTGAGCTCGCCGTCGGCGATCGTTTCGCCCTTCTCCACGTGCTCACCCTCGAACACCGACACATGGCGCCACTTGGGAATCAACTCCTCGTATTGCTCGCCACGCTCGTCGGTGATGACAAGCCGTTGTTTTCCCTTCGTTTCCTTTCCAAAGCTCACCGTACCGGTGATTTCGGCGAGGATCGCCGGGTCCTTCGGCTTGCGGGCCTCGAACAGGTCGGCGACACGCGGCAGACCACCGGTGATGTCGCGGGTCTTGGAGGACTCCTGGGGAATACGGGCCAGTACGTCACCCACTTCCACCGTGGCGCTGTCCTTCAGACCGACAATGGCGCCGGCCGGCAGGAAGTAATGGGCCGGGATCTCCGTACCGGCGATCTTCAGCTCCTTACCCTGCTCGTCCACCAGCTTGACCATGGGACGCAGGTCCTTGCCCGCGGAACCGCGCTGCTTGGGATCGGTGACTTCGAGGCTGGACAGGCCGGTGACCTCGTCGGTCTTGCTCTGGACCGTTATCCCTTCCACGAAATCACTGAAGCGGGCGATACCGGCCACTTCCGTGACGATGGGGTGGGTGTGCGGATCCCAGTTGGCCACGACCTGGCCGCCCTCGACCTTGGCACCATCGGCCACGCTGATGACGGCGCCATAGGGCACTTTGTACAGCTCGCGCTCACGACCGAACTCATCGATGACGCCGATTTCACCGGAGCGTGAAACCGCCACCAGGTTCTTGTTGCGGTCGGTCACGGTCTTGATGTTGTGCAGCTTGATGGAACCCTTGGCCTTGACCTCCACACTATTAATGGTGGCGGCACGACTGGCAGCTCCCCCGATGTGGAAGGTACGCATGGTCAACTGCGTGCCCGGTTCACCGATGGACTGGGCGGCAATAACGCCGACCGCCTCGCCGATGCCGACCTGATGCCCGCGGGCCAGGTCACGGCCGTAACAGGCCGCGCACACCCCATGGTGATTGGCGCAGGTGATGGCGGAGCGGACCACGATCTCGTCCACGCCCATCAGTTCCAGCTTTTCCACCCAGCGCTCGTCCAGCAGGGTACCGGCCGGGACGGCAATCTCGTCACTGCCCGGTACCTTGGTGTCGGTCGCGACCACGCGGCCCAGGATGCGCTCGCGCAAGGGTTCGACCACATCGCCACCTTCGACGATGGGCTTCATGATCAGGCCTTCGCTGGTACCGCAATCTTCCTCATTGACCACCATGTCCTGCGCCACATCCACCAGCCGGCGTGTCAGGTAACCGGAGTTGGCGGTCTTGAGCGCGGTATCGGCCAGACCCTTGCGAGCGCCGTGGGTGGAGATGAAGTACTGCAGTACGTCCAGACCCTCGCGGAAGTTGGCGGTGATAGGTGTTTCGATGATGGAGCCGTCCGGCTTGGCCATCAGGCCACGCATGCCGGCCAGCTGACGGATCTGCGCGGCGCTACCACGTGCGCCGGAGTCCGCCATCATGTACACGGAGTTGAAGGAATCCTGCTTGACGGTATTCCCTTCGCGGTCGACCACGTCTTCCTTGCCGAGCTTGTCCATCATGGCCTTGGCTACCTGGTCATTGGTACGCGACCAGATATCCACCACCTTGTTGTAGCGTTCGCCATTGGTCACCAGGCCAGAGGTGTACTGGCTTTCGATTTCCTTGACCTCCTGCTCGGCGACAGCGAGGATCGCCGTCTTCTGCTCGGGAATCACCATGTCATTGGAACAGAAGGAGACCGCCGAGCGGGTAGCATAGGCGAACCCCGTATACATCAGCTGGTCGGCGAAGATCACCGTATCCTTCAGGCCGACAGCGCGATAGCAGGCGTTGATGGCGGTGGAAATCGCCTTCTTGCCCATATTACGGTTGACCACTTCGAAGGGCATGCCTTCGGGCAGGATCTCGGACAACAGCGCGCGACCCACCGTGGTATCCATCACCTTGGTCTCGGCCACGACCTTGCCTTCCTCGTCCAGGCGTGTATCCCGCAGGCGCACCTTGACGCGGGCCTGCAGGTGCGCAGCACCGCTCTGGTACGCGCGGTACACTTCCTTGACATCGGCGAACATCATGCCTTCCCCGGGCGCGTTGATACGCTCACGAGTCATGTAGTACAGACCCAGCACCACGTCCTGTGACGGCACGATGATGGGTTCGCCGTTGGCCGGCGACAGGATGTTGTTGGTGGACATCATCAGCACGCGCGCTTCCAGCTGGGCTTCCAGCGACAGCGGTACGTGCACGGCCATCTGGTCGCCGTCGAAGTCGGCGTTGAAGGCGGCGCAGACCAGCGGGTGCAGCTGGATGGCCTTGCCCTCGATCAACACCGGTTCGAAGGCCTGGATGCCCAGGCGATGCAGCGTGGGCGCACGGTTGAGCATCACCGGATGTTCGCGGATGACCTCTTCGAGGATATCCCAGATCTCCGGACCTTCACGCTCCACCATCTTCTTGGCGGCCTTGATGGTGGTCGCCAGACCACGGCGCTGCAGCTTGGAGAAGATGAAGGGCTTGAACAGCTCCAGGGCCATGCGCTTGGGAAGACCGCATTGATGCAGGCGCAGGGTCGGGCCCACCACGATCACGGAACGACCGGAATAATCGACACGCTTGCCCAGCAGGTTCTGGCGGAAACGGCCCTGCTTGCCCTTGATCATGTCGGCGAGAGACTTCAGCGGGCGCTTGTTGGTACCCGTAATGGCACGGCCGCGACGGCCGTTGTCCAGCAATGCATCCACGGATTCCTGCAGCATGCGCTTTTCGTTGCGCACGATGATGTCCGGGGCATTGAGCTCCAGCAGACGACGCAGACGGTTGTTACGGTTGATGACGCGACGGTACAGGTCATTCAGGTCCGAGGGCGCGAAGCGACCGCCGTCCAGGGGCACCAGCGGGCGCAGCTCCGGCGGCAGCACCGGCAACACCGTCATCACCATCCACTGCGGCTTGTTTCCGGATTCCAGGAAGGACTCCGCCAGTTTGAGCCGCTTGCCGAGGCGCTTGAGCTTGGTTTCCGACTTGGTGCCGGCCATGTCCTCACGCATCTTTTCGATTTCGGCCTTCAGGTCCATGGACTTCAGCAGCTCGAACACGGCTTCGGCACCCATGCGGGCATCGAATTCATCGCCGTTTTCCTCGATCGCTTCCAGGTAGGCCTCGTCGGACAGCAGCTGGCCACGCTCCAGGGTGGTCATGCCGGGATCGATGACCACGAAGGCCTCGAAGTACAACACCCGCTCAATATCGCGCAGGGTCATGTCCAGCAGAAGGCCGATGCGCGAGGGCAGGGACTTCAGGAACCAGATATGGGCCACCGGACTGGCCAGCTCGATGTGACCCATGCGCTCGCGGCGCACCTTGGCCAGGGTGACTTCCACACCACATTTTTCGCATACCACGCCACGATGCTTGAGGCGCTTGTACTTGCCGCACAGGCATTCGTAGTCCTTCACCGGTCCGAAGATCTTGGCGCAGAATAGGCCATCACGCTCCGGCTTGAAGGTACGGTAGTTGATGGTCTCCGGCTTCTTCACTTCGCCGTAGGACCAGGAGCGGATCATGTCGGGCGAGGTCAGGCTGATGCGGATGGCATCGAAGTCATCCGTCTGACCCTGGGGCTTCAGTAGATTGAGTAAGTCTTTCATTGTCTCTCCCGTAGTAGTTCGGCTGTTGCGGTGCGGTCGTGCGAATGCACGACCGATCTTGCAGAGCCGCTACCTAGTCCTGCTCCAGTTCCATATTCAGGCCCAGTGAGCGAATTTCCTTCACCAACACATTGAAGGATTCCGGCATACCCGCTTCCATCCGGTGATCGCCATCCACGATGTTCTTGTACATCTTGGTACGGCCGTTCACGTCGTCGGACTTGACGGTGAGCATCTCCTGCAGGGTGTAGGCTGCGCCATAGGCTTCCAACGCCCACACTTCCATTTCCCCGAAACGCTGACCGCCAAACTGCGCCTTGCCGCCCAGCGGTTGCTGGGTAACCAGGCTGTAAGGACCGGTGGAACGCGCATGCATCTTGTCATCCACCAGGTGGTTCAGCTTCAGCATGTACATGTACCCGACGGTAACAGGACGATCGAAGGCGTCACCGGTACGGCCGTCATAGAGCGTCGTTTGACCGCTCTCCGGCAGGCCTGCCAGCCTCAGCATGCCGCGGATCTCGTCCTCGTCGGCACCGTCGAACACCGGCGTCGCCATCGGCACACCCTTGACCAGGTTGGCCGCCAGATTCAGCACGTCCTCGTCACTGAGGGACACGATATCCTCGCGCTTGCCGCTGGTGTTATAGATCTGCTCCAGGTACTTGCGAACCTCACTGACCTTGGCCTGCGCCTGCAGCATCTTGCCGATCTGTTCGCCAAGTCCCTTGGCCGCCCAGCCCAGGTGCGTCTCCAGCACCTGGCCCACGTTCATACGCGAGGGAACACCGAGGGGATTGAGCGCGACGTCCACCGGAAATCCGTTCTCGTCATAGGGCATGTCTTCTTCGGGCACGATCATCGAAATTACGCCCTTGTTGCCATGACGACCCGCGACCTTGTCCCCGGGCTGAATACGACGCTTCACCGCCATGTAGACCTTGACCATCTTGAGCACACCGGGTGCCAGATCATCGCCGGCGGTCAGCTTGGCGCGTTTTTCCTCGAGCTTTTCGTCGAAGGTCTTGCGCTGTTCCCTGAGCTGCTCGGCGGCACGCTCGAGTTGCTGGTTGGCTTCCTCGGTACGCAGGCGGATCTCGAACCATTCATCCCGGCTCAGTTCATCCAGGTAGGCCTTGGTGATCTTGGTGCCGGCCTTGAGCTTCTTGGGACCGCCCTCGGCGGTCTTGCCCAGCAGCAATTTCCCCACGCGCAGGAAGATGTCGCCTTCCATGATGCGCAGCTGGTCATTGAGGTCCTTCTTGATCGCGGCGATCTGCTCGTCTTCGATCTGGCGCGCGCGGGCGTCCTTTTCCACGCCATCGCGGGTGAACACCTGCACATCGATGACCGTGCCGTCCATGCCGGAAGGCACACGCAGGGACGTATCCTTCACGTCGGAGGCCTTCTCGCCAAAGATGGCACGGAGCAGTTTCTCCTCGGGCGTCAACTGGGATTCACCCTTGGGAGTCACCTTGCCCACCAGGATGTCACCGGGCTTCACTTCCGCGCCGACATACACGATGCCCGATTCGTCCAGCTTGGCCAGGGCGCTTTCCCCCACGTTGGGGATGTCGCCGCTGATCTCCTCCGGGCCGAGCTTGGTGTCACGGGCCACGCAGGTCAGCTCTTCGATATGAATGGTGGTAAACCGGTCTTCCTGCACCACACGTTCGGAGATGAGGATGGAGTCCTCGAAGTTGTAGCCGTTCCAGGGCATGAAGGCGATACGCAGGTTCTGGCCCAGGGCCAACTCACCCAGGTCGGTACTCGGACCGTCGGCCAGCACATCCCCGCGCGCGATCACATCACCGGTGTGCACCAGCGGACGCTGGTTGATACAGGTGTTCTGGTTGGAACGGGTGTACTTGGTGAGGTTGTAGATATCCACGCCCGGAATGCCGGCCTCGGTTTCCTCGTCATTGACACGCACCACGATACGGGCGGCATCCACGGAGTCCACCGTGCCACCACGGCGGGCGACCACGGTCACGCCCGAATCGATGGCCACGGTTCGCTCGATACCGGTTCCTACCAGCGGCTTCTCGGCACGCAGGGTCGGGACCGCCTGACGCTGCATGTTGGCGCCCATGAGTGCGCGGTTGGCATCATCATGCTCCAGGAAAGGAACCAGCGCCGCCGCCACGGATACGATCTGCCGTGGCGAGACGTCCATGTATTGCACCTTGTCCGGAGTGGACATGGCGAATTCGTTCTGGTGACGGCAGGATACCAGTTCGTCCACCAGGCGCCCCTTGGCATCCAGGGTGGCGTTCGCCTGGGCGATCACATACTGCCCTTCCTCGATGGCGGAGAGGTAATCCACCTGGTCGGTAACCTTGCTATCCACCACCTTGCGGTAGGGGGTTTCCAGGAAACCATAGTTGTTGGTGCGGGCATAGACCGCCAGCGAGTTGATCAGGCCGATGTTCGGGCCTTCCGGCGTCTCGATGGGGCAGACACGACCGTAGTGGGTCGGATGCACGTCGCGCACCTCGAAGCCGGCACGTTCGCGGGTCAGGCCGCCGGGGCCGAGCGCCGAGATACGCCGCTTGTGCGTCACTTCCGACAGCGGGTTGTTCTGGTCCATGAACTGGGACAACTGGCTGGATCCGAAGAATTCCTTGATGGCGGCTGCCACCGGCTTGGCATTGATGAGTTCCTGCGGCATCAGGCTGTCGGATTCCGCCAGGCTGAGGCGCTCCTTGACGGCACGTTCGACACGCACCAGGCCGATACGGAACACGTTCTCAGCCATTTCACCCACGCAGCGGATGCGACGGTTGCCGAGATGATCAATATCATCCACGAAGCCGTTACCATTGCGGATGTCGATCAGGGTCTTCATCACGTCGATGATGTCTTCCTTCGACAGCACCCCCGGGCCGGTCACTTCCTCGCGTCCCACGCGCCGGTTGAACTTCATGCGGCCAACGGCGGACAGGTCGTAGCGTTCCTCGGTAAAGAAGAGATTATTGAACAGGTTCTGGGCCGCTTCCTTGGTGGGCGGCTCGCCGGGACGCATCATGCGGTAGATTTCCACCTGCGCTTCCAGCTCCGACTGCGAGGGATCGATCCGCAGGGTGGTGGACAGGTAAGGACCCGCATCCAGGTCATTGGTGTGCAGGGTCTGCACTTCCTTGATGCCGGCCTTCTGGATGGCCTCCAGCATGTCCGCGCTGATTTCATCGTTGGCATTGGCCAGTAGCTCGCCGGTGGAGGTATCCACCACGTTGTGCGCCAGGGTCTTGCCCAGGATGTAGTCGGGTGGCACGACCAGACTGGTCACACCGGCGGTATCGAGTTCACGGATGTGGCGCGCGGTGATACGGCGACCGGTTTCCACGATCACCTTGCCCTTGGCCTTGATGTCGAAGCTGGCGGTCTCGCCGCGCAGGCGCTCGGGAACCAGGTCCAGCTTCACCTCACCCTTGCCGAAATGGAAGGTGTTGGTTTCGAAGAACATGGCGAGCATCTGCTCGGTGTCATAGCCAAGTGCGCGCAGCAGGATACTGGCCGGCAGTTTGCGGCGCCGGTCGATGCGTACGAACAGGTTGTCCTTGGGATCAAATTCGAAATCCAGCCAGGAACCGCGATAAGGAATCACGCGGGCGGAGAACAGCAGTTTCCCGGAGGAATGGGTCTTGCCCTTGTCATGGTCGAAGAACACGCCCGGCGAACGATGCAGCTGCGAGACGATGACGCGCTCGGTGCCATTCACCACGAAGGTACCGTTCTCGGTCATGAGCGGCATTTCGCCCATGTACACTTCCTGTTCCTTGATGTCCTTGATGGCCTGGGAACCGGCCGGCGCATCCTTGTCATAGATGATCAGGCGCACCAGCGCGCGCAGGGGCGCGGCATAGGTAAGGCCACGCAACTGGCATTCCTTGACATCAAAGCCCGGCTCACCCAGCCGATAGCTCACATAATCCAGGGCGGCGGTGCCGGAATAACTGGTAATGGGGAACACCGACTTGAAGGCCGCATGCAGCCCCCTGTCCTCGCGATCCCCGGGCCGGCTCTCCGCTTGCAGAAAGTCGCGATAGGAATCCAGCTGCGTGGCGAGCAGGTAGGGGACCTCCAGAACGCTCGGGCGCTTGCCGAAATCCTTACGGATGCGTTTTTTCTCGGTGAAGCTATAGGCCATGGGTGTTCCTCATTTACAAAGGCTAAACAGTCGCGAATCGCGGGTTCCATCCGGCCAATCCCTGGTGCCGGTGGTGGTACGGATCCGAACTCGCGCCTGCCTAAAAAATCCGGATCTGGCGAAACGGGAAAAGGCCGGTAGCGGATACCCGCCACCAGCCGTCCCATCAACGCCTTGCTGGCGGCTTGCGCCGCCAGACTGCAAGACAAGCATACCCAAGCAGGCAGCTCGTACTTACTTGAGCTCGACGCTGGCGCCAGCCTCTTCCAGCTGCTTCTTGATGTCCTCGGCTTCAGCCTTGGAAGCAGCTTCCTTCACAGTGGAGGGCGCGCCTTCCACCATGTCCTTGGCTTCCTTCAGGCCCAGGCCGGTCACACCGCGCACAACCTTGATGACGCCGACCTTGTTGGCGCCAAAGCTGGTCATGACCACGTCGAACTCGGTCTTCTCTTCGGCAGCTTCACCACCGCCCGCGGCAGCGGCGGCGGGGGCAGCGGCAACGGCAGCAGCGGCGCTCACGCCGAACTTCTCTTCCATGGCGGAGATCAGGTCAACGACCTCCATCACGGTCATGTTGGAAATGGTTTCCAGAATGTCTTCTTTGGTTACGGCCATGACGGCAAACTCCTATTCGTAATTCCACCACGCGTGTGGCGGGTTGATATCAATAAAGTATTAGGCTGACTTGGCGTCGCGAACCGCGGCCACCGTACGCGTAAGCTTGCCCGGCACCTCGTTGAGGGTACGGACAAACTTGGCAATGGGTGCCTGCATGACCGACATCAGCATACTGATGGCCTGGTCACGGGTTGGCAGACTCGCCAGGCGATCGAGATCACCTGGACCCAGCAGTTGGCCGCCAATGGCCACCAGCTTGGGTGTGAGCTTGGCATGCCCCTTGGCGAACTCCTTCACCACCCGGGCAGCCGCGCCCGGGTCCTGCTGCGAGAACGCCAACACCAGCGGACCGGTAAAGCCCGCCTGCATGCACTCGAAGTCCGTGCCCTGGACCGCGCGACGTGCGAGCGTGTTTTTCACCACACGCACGTACACGCCATCGGCGCGCGCCTTGGCACGCAGCTCAGTCATCTCAACCACCGTAAGGCCGCTATACTCCGCGGCCACGGCGGAATGCGCCTGACTGGCCACTTCGGCCACTTCAGCCACTACAGCCTTTTTCTCTTCAAGACTAAGTGCCACCTGTTTTCCTCCAGGGCTGGCTCCGAGAACGTCCGGAACGTCACCCCACCTGATTTAAGAAGCTTTCGTCCGCAGACTTCCGCTTCTGTTTCGGTGGCTACGAACAAGAATTTGCATTCCTGATCCAACGCCACCATCTGCGCAGGCTGGCGAACCATTAAGCCCCCGGGCCGTTACCCCGCGAGCGCCTGCGGTCTTTGACAGTCCGGACCCACCGAAACGGGTCCGAGCAGCGTCAAAAATCCTTACGACTCGAGACTCGCCTGATCCACCTGGATGCCGGGACCCATGGTGGAAGAGACGGTCACTTTCTTCATGTACACACCCTTCGCCGCGGAAGGCTTCAACTTCTGCAGGTCTGCCAGCAGCGCGCGCAGATTCTCCTTCAGCGCGTCGACCTCGAAACCAACCTTGCCGATGGAACAATGGATGATGCCGGCCTTGTCGGTACGGTAACGCACCTGTCCGGACTTGGCGTTCTTTACCGCCGCCGCCACATCGGTGGCCACCGTACCCACCTTGGGGTTCGGCATCAGGCCGCGCGGGCCCAGCAGCTGGCCCAGCTGGCCCACCACGCGCATGGCGTCGGGGCTGGCGATGACCACGTCGTAGTTCAGGTCGCCACCCTTCATGGCCTCGGCCAGGTCATCCATGCCGACGACATCGGCACCGGCTGCCTTGGCGGCATCCGCATTGGCGCCCTGGGTGAACACCGCCACCCGTACCGACTTTCCGGTGCCATTGGGCAGCACGGTGGAGCTACGCACGACCTGGTCGGATTTACGCGGGTCGACACCGAGATTCACACTGACGTCCACGGATTCCGCGAACTTCACGGTGCTCAGGTCCTTGATCAGGCCCAGCGCCTCATCGATGCCGTAGGCCTTGCCCGGGGCCACCTTTTCGCGGATGGCCTTGATACGCTTGCTCATTTTCGCCATGGCTCAGTTCACCCCTTCCGTTTCCAGACCCATGCTGCGTGCGGTACCGGCCACGGTACGCACCGCCGCATCCATATCCGCCGCTGTCAGGTCGGGCATCTTCATGCTCGCAACCTCTTCCAGCTGGGCGCGAGTCAGCTTGCCCACCTTGTTGGTGTTGGGCGTACTGGAACCCTTGGGTACGCCGGCGGCCTTGCGTAACAGCACGGAGGCGGGCGGGGTCTTCGTAATGAAGGTGAAACTGCGATCGCTGTAGACGGTGATCACCACGGGGATCGGCAAACCCTTTTCCAGTTCATGGGTCTTGGCGTTGAACGCCTTGCAGAACTCCATGATATTGACGCCGTGCTGACCCAGCGCGGGGCCCACGGGCGGACTGGGGTTCGCCGAGCCGGCGGCCACCTGCAGCTTGATATACGCCTGAATCTTCTTTGCCATTGCTTACTCCTGTGGGTACAAGCGCCTGTTGTCAGGCTCCCCGGTGGTTTATGCGCGGGAGCGGCCAAGGCCGCTCCCGCGGATAGGATCAGGCCTTCTCGACCTGACCGAATTCCAGATCCACGGGGGTGGATCGCCCGAAAATCATCACCGCGACACGCAGACGATTCTTTTCGTAATTGACGTCTTCCACCACGCCGTTGAAATCGTTGAAGGGGCCGTCGGTGACGCGCACCACTTCGCCCACTTCGAACAACACCTTGGGCCGCGGCTTCTCGACCCCTTCCTGCACCCGCTGCAGGATGGCATTGGCTTCCTTGTCACTGATGGGCGCCGGCTTGTCACTGGTGCCACCAATGAATCCCAGGACCTTGGGCACATCCTTCACCAGGTGCCAGGTTTCGTCATCCATGTCCATCTGCACCAGCACATAGCCGGGGAAGAACTTGCGCTCACTCTTGCGTTTCTGGCCCTCGCGCATCTCCACCACTTCCTCGGTGGGTACCAGGATCTCACCGAACTTTCCGTCCAGGCCACTACGCGCAACCCGATCGATCAGTGAACGCTTGACCTGGTTCTCAAACCCGGAATAGGCATGCACCACGTACCAACGCATCGCCATGTGCTCAGCCCCCCTGCCCTGTCAAAAAACGTACTGCCCAAAGCAGAAACATGTCGAACAGCCAGAGCATGATGCCCACGACGATCACAACAGCGAATACCGCCAGACTGGTCTGCACCGTTTCCGCCCGCGTAGGCCACACTACCTTGCGCACCTCGTTGCGGGCATCCACTACGAAGCCGGCCAACGCCCGCCCCTTGCCCGTCTGCAGGCCCACAGCCAAGGCGAGGCCGGCCATGACCAGCAAACCCAGCACCCGTAACAGGAGCATCTGGTCCGCGAAGTAATAGAAGCCCGCAACGCCGGCCAGCAGCAGTGCAACCACTACCACCAGTTTCAGCGTGTCCATTCTGGATTCCTGGACTTCCGTTTTCGCGTTCATACCAACCGACTTCGATACATGCTGTGAATACCTGTAAACACCCTGCCATATATGGCAGGCCAGGAGGGAATCGAACCCCCAACCTGCGGTTTTGGAGACCGCCGCTCTGCCAATTGAGCTACTGGCCTAAAATCACTGTAGGAGCGACCTTGGCCGCGAACCGGGTTCACGGCCAGGGCCGCTCCTACAATCTCTGTCCCGCCTACTCGATGATCTTCGCCACCACGCCGGCGCCCACGGTACGGCCACCTTCGCGGATGGCGAAACGCAGACCGTCTTCCATCGCAATCGGCGCGATCAG
>JAPHQV010000030.1 GCA_026197075.1 Gammaproteobacteria bacterium
CGGGCTTCGCCCGCGAACATTCGCGGGCGAAGCCCGCTCCTACATGGTTTCAAGTGCTCCGTCGTACGGATGCAGCTTCATGCGTGACAACGGCCACGCCCCCTCAGGAGATTCCCGTGTCACACATACTCCGATCCACAGGGTGTTTCTCCATCAGGGACATTGCCCTGGCCCTACGCAGCGGCTGGACAGCCTTCCATGCGATACCGCTCGCCAGCCTTGGACTCGGTGCGGTTTCCGTCCTAGTAGGTTTTGTGGTGCTGCTAGGCGCATACCGAATCGGCATCTCCGCCATGGCCCTGCCCTTCGCCGGTGGCTTCATGCTGCTCGGTCCTATTCTGCTGGCCGGTTTTTTTCGCCTTGCGGAGGCCGTCGCCAACGGCCGCCAGCCTTCCATCGGAGATGCCCTGTGCGGCTTCCGCCAGGCGCCGGCGGGGCTGTGGGCGGTTGCCCTGCTGTGCGCCTTCCTGTTCATGATCTGGATCACCGATGCGGCGATCCTGTACAGCTTCATGATCGGCGGGCTCGACACCACGGACCAGCTGCCGTGGCTGAACCAGCTCCAGGCAGACAAGGCTTCCTTCACCCTGTGGAGTTCACTCACCGGCGCCGTGCTGGCCTTCTTCGTGTTCTCTGTGTCGGCGTTTTCCGTACCATTGCTTCACCAGCGCCGCGCCACCCTGATCCAGGCCGTCCATGCCAGCGTCAGCCTGGTGCTGCGCAATTTTTTAGTCAGCATCGCCTGGGGCCTGCTGCTGACCGGCACCATCCTGGTCTCCATCCTCCTCCTTCCCCTGCTGGCCCTGGTATTGCCGGTCATGGCCTATGCCAGTTTCGCGCTCTATTTGCGGGTGTTTCCGGAATGAGCAGAGGACGCAGCCGAGCCCCTCATTCCGGCATGCGCCGGAATGAGGGAAAATGATTCAGTGGATCCCTGGCTGCTTTCGCTTTTTCAATTCACCGGCGGCGGCGAAGGGAAGCTCGCATAGGGCATGGGCGGTTCCTGGTCCGGCGGCAGGTAGGCGGGCGCGGGCTCGCCCGGCTCGCCCAGCGAAACGATGTACTGGTACAAGGCACGCAGGTCATGCTCGCTCATCACGTTCAGGTTGAACCAGGGCATGGGTGGCCGGCGGCGCATGCTGCGGGCATCCTGTACCCACTGGTCCTCGGTCAGGTTTCTTACATACAGGCGCAGGTTGGACCCGTACGTGGTACCCCAGGGGCCACGCCAGCCGAAGCGGTCACCGGTGAGCCATACCTGCTCCGGGATCTTGCCATCCTGGATCATATAACCGGGGGTATGGCAGTCGTTGCAGCCGGAGACCTGGGCGATATAGCGCCCGTGCCTGACCATGTCGGCTGAAGCCACCGGCTCTCCCATCGCCGGCCCGGTAAATGACAAGGCGCTGCCCAGCAGCATGGTGTACGAGACAAAACGTGAGTTCTTGATCATCGCAATCCCCCTGATTCTGATGATTGTTAGGGAATCCCTGATGCTGTACTACCCTCATTCCGGTGCACGCCGGAACCCAGCGGAACTAGCCACATGGATGCCGATCTTCATCTGCATGACGAAAAGGTTCAGAGGTTCCTGGGTAGTGTGACCGGAACCTGGCACCCTTCCGGTCGAAGCGGATTATAGTCCGGAAAAAGGAAAAAACGAGTCAGTGAGGAAAGGCCGCGAGCTTTTCTTTCAGTCTTCCTGTCCGGCCGCCTCCAGTGCCTCGCCCGCGGTCAACCAGGCCTCTTCCGTTTCTGCCAGCCTGCGCTCCAGGCCGGCCTGTTCCAGCAGCAGGGCCTTGAGACGTTCCTTCTGCCCTTCCTCGTAGAGCCCGGTGTCCGCCAGTTGTTCATCGAGCCGGGCCTTGGCCGCAGCCAGCTTGTCCAGCTCCGCCTCCAGGCGCTGCAGTTCCTTGCGCAGGGGCTGCAGGCGCTTGCGTTGCTCCGCCTCGTCGCGGCGGCGGTCCTTGCGGGCGGCGGCGCTGTGCTCGGGTGAGGATGTGTCGCCACCCCTGTCCTCTTCCGCTTCCCGGGCCGCCAGGTACTGGCGATAATCCTCCAGGTCACCGTCGAACGCCTCCAGGCCACCCTGGTGTACGACGTAGAACTGGTCGGTGACGGTGCGCAGCAGGTGGCGGTCATGGGAGACGATGACCATGGCACCCTGGTAGTCCTGCAGGGCCAGGGACAGGGCCAGGCGCATCTCCAGGTCCAGATGGTTGGTGGGTTCGTCGAGCAACAGGAGATTGGGACGCTGGTAAACCAACAGCGCCAGCACCAGGCGCGCCTTCTCCCCACCCGAGAAGGGGGCCACTGCCTCCACCGCGCGGTCACCATTGAAGCCGAACCCGCCCAGGTAATTGCGCAGGTCCTGGTCGCCGGCCCTGGGGTCGAGGCGCAACAGGTGCTGCAGGGGCGTGGCCTGGGGGTCGAGCTGTTCCAGCTGGTGCTGGGCGAAATAGCCGATGTCCAGGTCCTGCGCCGGAAGGCGCTGACCGGAGCGCAGTGCCAACTCCCCGGCCAGCAGCTTGATGAGGGTGGACTTGCCGGCGCCGTTGGGGCCCAGCAGGCCAATGCGCGCTCCCGGCGCCAGATCCAGCCGGACGCCACTCAGCAAGGGCCGGTCGCCATAACCCACGGCGGCCTCTTCCAGGCGCAGCAGCGGGTTCGGCAGCTTGCGTGGCGCACGGAAGGAAAAGTGGAAGGGCGAATCCACATGGGCCTCGGCGATGTCCTCCATGCGTTCCAGTGCCTTGATACGGCTCTGCGCCTGGCGCGCCTTGGTGGCCTGGGCACGGAAGCGATCCACGTAGGCCTGGATGTGCGCCCGCTCGCGCTGCTGTTTTTCATGGGCCGCCTGCTGCTGGGCGAGCTTTTCGGCACGGCGCACTTCGAAGGCGCTGTAGTTGCCGGTGTAGAGCTCGATGCCCTCGCGCTCGATGTGGGCAATGCGGTTCACCACCCGGTCGAGAAAATCGCGGTCATGGGAGATCAGCAGCAGGGTACCCGGGTAGCGCTGCAGCCATTCCTCCAGCCACAGCACGGCATCCAGATCCAGGTGGTTGGTGGGCTCGTCGAGCAGCAACAGGTCGGAACGGCACATAAGGGCCTGGGCCAGGTTGAGGCGCATGCGCCAACCGCCGGAGAAGGTCTGGACCGCGGCCCGGTACTGTTCCGGCTGGAAACCCAGCCCATGCAGCAGCCGCGCGGCCCGGGACTCGGCGGTATAGGCGCCGATGTGTTCCAGGTCCGCATGCAGGTGCGCCAGCCGTGGGCCATCACCCTGCGCCTCGGCTTCAACCAGAGCGGCCTGCAGGGCGCGCAATTCCCCATCGCCATCCAGTACGTAGTCCAGCGCGCTGCGCTCGCTGGCCAGCGTCTCCTGTGCCACGTGCGCGATAACGAGCCTGGGTGGCAGGCTCAGCTCGCCCTCGTCAGCCTGCAGTTCACCACGGATGAGGGCGAACAGGCTCGACTTGCCGGTGCCATTGGCACCGGTGATGCCCACCTTGTTGCCCTGGTGGATGGTGAAACTGGCACCATGGAACAGCTGGTGAGGTCCGCGGCGGATGGCGAGGTTGGTGGCGTTCAGCATGACGGATTCATGGCTTTAGTTTTGCGCTGCGGAACCCGGAGGACGCAGTAACCAGCACTGATGAATGCGCGGGTTGCGGGCAAAATCCTGCGGCAGGGTCTTGCGGCTGATGTCCTCGATGACCAGGTCCGTCAGTGCCTTGGTGTCCAGTTTGAACTTGCGGAAATTGGTCGAGAACAGCAGCACGCCAGTGGGCGTCAGCAGTTTCATGGCCTGGCGGATCACCCGCACATGGTCACGCTGTACATCCCAGGTCTGTTCCATGCGCTTGGAAGTGGAAAAGGTTGGCGGGTCCAGGAAGATGAGATCGAAACCCTGCCAGGGCGAGGCCCGTTGTGCGGCTTCCTCCAGCCAGGCCAGGCAGTCGGCCTGCACCAGTTCATGCTTGGCATCGGCACACTCGTTCAAGCGCAGGTTGCGCCGCGCCCAGTCCAGGTAGGTTCTGGACATGTCCACGGAGACGGTGGAACGGGCGCCGCCCAGGGCGGCATGCACCGTGGCCACACCGGTGTAGCAGAACAGGTTGAGGAAGCGCTTGTCCCTGGCCAGCTCGCCGATCCTCTGCCGGGTCAGGCGGTGATCGAGAAACAGGCCGGTGTCCAGGTAGTCGGTGAAGTTCACCCAGCAGCGCGCCACACCGTCGCGTACCGGGTGGAAGGCCCCGTGGGCCTGCTTGCGTTCGTACTGGGCCTTGCCCTTCTGGCGCTGGCGCACCTTGAGAAAGACCTGCTCCGGCGGGATGCCGAGCACCTCCGGGATCACCCCCAGGGCATCGCGCAGGCGCGCATCGGCCTTGTCCGGGTCGATGGTGGCGGGTGCCTCGTATTCCTGTACATGGGCCCACAGCCGGTCGCCCTGGTAGAGATCGAGGGCGATGGCGTATTCGGGCAGGTCGGCATCATAGAGGCGATAACAATCCACACCCTGCTGGCGTGCCCAGCGCCCCAGGTTCTTGAGGTTCTTGCGCAGCCGGTTGGCAAGCATCTCCGCACCCTCGGTGCGCGCCGCGGGGGCGGCCGGCGCCAGGTCACGTTCCCGTGCGCGCACCCGTGGCGATGGCTCCGGCACGCTGAGAAACCAGTCTTCCTGTAACTGGTAGTTGAGCAACTTGCACTCGATGGCGCCGTTGTAGAGGGTCCAGGTCTCCTGCGAGCGGATGCCCAGGTTACGGGCCAGGGGCGGATTGCCGGTGAACAGGGCGGCGTGCCAGTCGCGAAACTCGCGCTGCAGCATCTGCCCGAGCTCGTAGTAGAGCTGCGGCAGGTCGCTGTCGCGGCCGATGCGCTCGCCATAGGGTGGGTTGACCACCACCAGGCCGGGATGCTCCTGCATGCGCGCCATGGCGCGCAGGTCGCGGGCATCGCGTTTTTCCACATGGACCTTGCCCTGCAGACCCGCCGCCGCGACATTGTCCAGGGCCAGCTTCACCGCCTGGGCATCGGCATCGAAGCCGAAGATGGGCGGGATACGCCCGACACCTGCCAGGCGTCGTGCCTCGGCCTCATGGCGCAGGGCCTTCCAGCGCTCAATGTCGTGGCCGCGCCAGCCCAGAAAGCCGTAGTACTGGCGCAGCAGGCCCGGCGCCACGTCCCCGGCCATGAGGGCCGCCTCGATGGGCAGGGTGGCGGAACCGCACATGGGGTCCACCAGTGCCCCGCCCCGTTCCGCGATGTCCGGCCAGCCGGCGCGCAGCAGGATGGCGGCGGCCAGGTTCTCCTTCAGCGGCGCGGGAGTGTTGTGGGCGCGATAGCCACGCCGATGCAGGCTCTCCCCGGACAGATCCAGGCTGAGACGTGCCTGGTCGCGGTAGATATAGACATTTATGCGCAGCGAGGGCTGCTCCGTGTCCACCGAGGGACGGCGGCCATGACGCTCACGGAACTGGTCGACAATGGCGTCCTTGACCTTCAGGGCCGCATAACGACTGTGGGTGATCTGCGAGTTGCTGACATTGGCATCCACCGCCAGGGTATCGTCCGGACCCATGTGGGCGGACCAGTCGATGGCCTGGATACCGGCATAGAGGGTCTCCGGGGTCTCCGCGGGAAAGCGCGCCAGGGACAGCAGCAGGCGGTTGGCGGTGCGCGACCAGAGGCAGACGCGGTAGGCGGTGTCGAGATCACCCCGGCAGCCCACCCCGGCCGTGGCCGGCTCGATGTCGACCGCCCCCAGGGCCTCCAGCTCCGCAGCCAGCAGGGGTTCCATGCCCTTGGGCGTGGTACAGAACAGGTTCAGGTTATCGGACATACGGCGCGGGCCCCGGCGGGGCAATTCCATTCAGACCAAAGGGCTTATTGTACTCGCAAACGGAAGCGGTAGGATGGGCATACAGGTCCCGGATGCACCCTGATTCCACGCAGGGCATGCCGCGACCGGGTCAGCTGTTGAGGAAACCCCATGGATCTCGCCAAAGAAGAACCCCAGTCCGCACCGCGCACCATCCACCTGCGGGATTACCAGCCACCGGCCTACCGGGTGGAAACCCTGGACCTGCATTTCGAGCTGGACCCGAAGCGCACCCGGGTGCGCGCCCTGCTGGTGGTGGAACGCAGCGCCGGGGACCAGGACACCCCCTTTCATCTCGACGGCCACAGTCTGCATACCCTGTCCATCCACCTCGATGGCGAACCGTTGCACGCCGACCGTTATATCCTCGATGCGGAACGACTGGACATCCTTGCCCCGCCGGCCCGCTTCACGCTGGAAACGGTGGTGGAGATAGAACCCGACGCCAACACCGCCCTGGAAGGCCTCTATGTCTCCAGCGGCATGTTCTGCACCCAGTGCGAGGCCGAGGGTTTCCGCCGCATCACCTGGTTCCCGGACCGCCCCGATGTCATGGCGCGCTTTACCAGCACCCTGGTGGCGGACCGCACCCATTTCCCGGTGCTGCTGTCCAACGGCAACCCCGTCGACCAGGGCGAGCTGGACGACGGCCGCCACTGGGTGAAATGGGAGGACCCTTTCCCCAAGCCCTGTTACCTGTTCGCCCTGGTGGCCGGGAGACTGGTGTGCCAGGAGGATCGTTTCGTCACCGCCTCCGGCCGCGAGGTGGCGCTGCGCATCTACGTGGAACCCGCCAATGCGCACAAGTGCGACCATGCCCTCGCCTCCCTCAAGCAGGCCATGCGCTGGGACGAGCAGACCTACGGGCGCGAATACGATCTGGACATCTTCATGATCGTGGCCGTGGACGATTTCAACATGGGCGCCATGGAGAACAAGGGGCTCAACATCTTCAACTCCGCCTGCGTGCTGGTCAGCCCCGATTCCGCGACCGATGGTGATTATTACAATGTCCAGAGCATCGTCGGCCATGAATACTTCCACAACTGGTCCGGCAACCGCGTCACCTGCCGCGACTGGTTCCAGCTCAGCCTCAAGGAAGGCTTCACCGTCTACCGCGACCAGGAATTCAGCGCCGACCTGAACTCCCGCCCCGTCAAGCGCATCAGCGACGTGAATGTACTGCGTAATCATCAATTCGCCCAGGATGCCGGCCCCATGGCCCACCCGGTGCGACCCGACTCCTACATGGAGATCAGCAATTTCTACACGGTGACCGTGTACAACAAGGGCGCCGATGTGGTGCGCATGATCGCTCACCTGCTGGGTCCGGAGGGTTTCCGCAAGGGCTGCGACCTGTACTTCGAGCGCCACGATGGCCAGGCCGTGACCACCGATGATTTCGTGCGCGCCATGGAAGATGTCAGTGGCGTCGACCTCGGGCAGTTCCGGCGCTGGTACGAACAGGCCGGCACCCCGCGGCTGGGGGTGCGCAGCGAATATGATGCCCGGACACGGGAGTATCGCCTCACCCTCGAACAGAGCTGCCCCGCGACCCCCGGCCAGCCGCACAAGAAACCCTTTCACATCCCCGTGGCCATGGCCCTGCTGGATACCGAGGGCAACATCCTGGCCCGGCAGGTGCTGGAACTGCGCGATGACACCGAGACCTTCCACTTCCCGGACCTGGCTGCGGCACCGGTGCCCTCCCTGTTGTGCGAGTTCTCGGCGCCGGTGAAGCTGGCCGTGGAACGCAGCGACCCGGAACTGGCCTTCCTGTTCGGACATGACCCCGACCCCTTCAATCGCTGGGATGCCGGCCAGCAACTGGCCCTCAACCAGCTGCTGCGGCTCATCACGTCCCTGGAACAAAAGCAGCCACTGCAACTGCCCGAGGACTTCGTCACGGCCTACCGGGCCACCCTCACCCATCCGGATCTGGACCCGGCGCTCATTGCCCAGGCCTTGAGCCTGCCGGCGGAAAGCTATATCGCCGACCAGTGCACCCTGGTCAATCCGCAGGCCATCCACGAGGCGCGCCAGTTCATGCGCCGGGAACTGGCGCAGGGTCTGAAGGATGAACTCCTGGCCGGCTACCTGGCGAACCAGGACGACACACCCTACGTCTTCAGTGCCGAGACCATGGGCCGCCGCGCCCTGAAAAATCTCTGCCTGGGCTATCTCATGGAACTGGAGGAGCCAGGCCCGCTGGAACACTGTCTGCAGCAGTTCCGCGCCGGCCACAACATGACCGACGTGCTGGCGGCGCTCGGCATGCTCGCGGACTACGACCTGCCCGAGCGGGCCGAGGCCCTGAACCAGTTCTATGACCAGTGGCAGCAGGATCCACTGGTGGTGGACAAGTGGTTTGGTATCCAGGCCGGCTCGCGCCTCGAGGATACCCTGGGCCATGTGCAGGCCCTGATGCGCCTCCCGGCCTTCAAGCTCACCAATCCCAACAAGGTGCGCGCCCTCATCGGCCGTTTCTGTGCCGGCAACCCGGCACGTTTTCACGCAGCCGATGGCAGCGGTTATGCCTTCCTGGCCGACCAGGTACTGGCCCTCGATGAGATCAACCCGCAAATGGCGGCACGCATGGTGGCCAGCCTCAGCCGCTGGCGCCAGTATGAACCGGGCCGCCGGGCCCTGATGCAGGCCCAGTTGGAGCGCATCCAGCGCGCGCCGCAACTGTCCCGTGATGTCTATGAAATCGTCAACAAAAGCCTCGTCGACTGAGGAGGTGGAAGCGTCCGCCGGCTGGTACGTATACATGGTGGAGTGCGCGGACCGCAGCCTGTATACCGGCATCGCCCGGGACGTGCCACGCCGGGTGGCCGAGCACAATGAAGGCCGCGCCGCCGCCCGCTATACCCGTGCCCGGCGGCCGGTGCGACTCGCCTGGCTGGAAGCGGCCGCCGACCGGGGCGCGGCATGCCGGCGCGAGGCGGCTATCAAGAAGCTGCCGCGTGCGGAGAAGTTGCGCTTGATCGGGAAAACTTGTGATTCCGTGACCATGGATGCCCGCCTACGCGGGCATGACGAATAAACCAGCGCTTTCCTACCGGAATCCGCGAATACAGGCCTCCAGTTCCACCTCATCGATGGGAAAGCTGAATACGGCGTCGATCTGGTGGCTGGCACGCAGTTTCTCGAACTGGTGCGCCACTTCCTTCTCATAGAACACCACGATCCGGGTGCCCGGGTTATGCTGAGCCGTGGCCAACATGGATTCCAGTGAGCTGGTGCGGTCACGGAAATCGGACTGGTAATTGAATTCCGCCACGATCACGGCGGGTTTTTTCTTCTTGATGGCAGCCAGCGCCTTGCGCATATTGTGCTCCATCATCACCTGGAAACCGGCCCGCTGATAGAGGGGTGTGAAATTGGGATACCCACCCAGTTCAACGATGGAGAGCAGTAAACCCCGGTGTTCCGTGGCGACCATAGAGCAGGCCCTTGCGTGCGAATGGCTCGAGAGGTATCAGGATCCTGCACAGGGGTCACCCGCCCGCACCAGCGGGCAGAAACGAGGAAGGCGATGAACAAGGACAAGGCAATCGCGATCGATTGCGACTCCGAGGTGCTGGAGCGCATTGTCACGGCCCTGGAATTCTACGTGGAAAGCCAGTTCCCGCCAGGCAGCGCCGATTGCGGCCAGGTGGCGCGGGAAGAGCTGCTGAACGTGGTGGCCAGCCTGCGCGCCAGCCTGGAGAATCACACCCCCGCGCGCTACAGCCGACGCATGAGGGCCATGGTCAAGGAAGGCATGCGGGTGTATTTCGAACATCTGGCGACCCGGGACGGACGGCCTCATGCGCACGAGTGCGAGTTCCTGCAGGCGGCCAGTCGCGGCGGGAACGGCTCGGCCGAAGACTTGCGGTCAGCGCAGGCCAGCGATCAGACCGGAACCGGAACCCGCCCGTAAAACAAAAGCGCCCGAAGGCGCCAGGGTTACTGCGCCCCCTCGTGAGAGGGGGTTATGGTTGTTACTGGTGTGCGATTGCGTTCAGTCGTCGGTGTCGATACAGCCCTGGGGCTCCGGGAGTCCGGCAATGCGCGAACCCTGACGTGAAGGGCCTTTCGGAAACAGCTGATAGAGATGTTCCTTGCTGGCCCGTTCCGAACCCAGTTCCTCGGCCATGTGCTGCATCAGGATGCGCACCATGGGCGTGATCCCGTATTCGAAGTAGAACTGGCGCAGGAAATTGAGCACTTCCCAATGATCATCATTGAGCTTGATGCCTTCCCGCTCCGCCATGAAATAGGCTACATGCTTGTTCCAGCGATGCAGGTCCAGCAGATTGCCAAGCTGGGTGACACGGAAGGTTTCGCCCTCGAAATCAAAGGAATCCGTGAAGTGGGTCTTGGACGGGGCCGCCTTGCCGGCATAGGTAGTGCGTTCCAGTTCCACATCCAGCATGGGAATCGGTATACCGGCGATCTTCGAACCCTGCACCAGCACGCCGCCCGGAAACAGCTCCGCCAGGCGTTCATCGTCAAAGCGATCGGTGCCGGTGCGTTGCTTCAGGCTGCGCTTGAGCAATTTCTTGACCGGTGAGACATTATAGGACTGGTAGTACTCGCGCATGGCCTTGATCACTTCCCAGTGATCATCGTTCAGTTGCAGACCATCGCGGGCAGCGAGTTCATGGGCCACGCCCTCGTTCCAGTCGGCCAGGTTCGCCAGGCGACCGTCGGTCAGGACATCGAATTTCAGGTTTGAAGCTGCGGCATTCATCAATTTTTCCTCGATCCGGGCAAGTCATCCAATAAGGCAAGTGTAGCGCAGGGCCGGGATAGCGGGACGGCTTCATCCCGGCCGCTTGTACCCTGTAGCGGGTGCGGGAGGCAAATCTTGAGAGCTGGACGGCCGGGACGAGGAAGATTAAACCAGATGAGAAAGAAGGACATTGCGAAGGGGGACCCCTTCGCGAAGAACCCGGGTATCAGTTGTCTCCGGGACGCCAGATACCAAATGCCGCGTCGGCAGCGGGCGCGGCAGGTTGTTGCTGGCCCTCGATATCGTCCATCACATGCTGGGAAAAGGCACTGAGCTGTTCCAGAATCTCCAGTTTGTCGGCCCGGGGCATCTGTTGGCTGCCCAGCAGCACACCGATGATGGCGGACAGGTACTGTGCCGTGATGCCTGCGTCACGGGCCCGAGGGTCCTGGGCGACGATGATTTCCTGTATGGCCTGGATCATTTCCTGGGATAGCTGCATTTCACTCATCGGGTATTTCTCCATGATTGTGCATCGGGCTTGGACTCCCGATATGGGAAGGCTTGATTATACGGCATTTCTCTCCAGCTCATGTCCATGGGCCGGGTGGGGATTCAGGCGGGTTCAGGTTTGTCCCGGGCTGGACTAGAATGGGCTATGCTCCTTATCCGGACCCTGCCATGACGCTCCATTTCAGTCCCCTGCCCGGCGCCCATGAACGCCGCCTCCAGCGCTTGTGGGACAACCCGCTGTTTCCGCCACAGCGACGCCAGATCGTACAACCGGATGTCGATCTTGCCCGGCAGCAGGACGCGGAGGAACGGGAACGTTTTCTGGTGGAATTCCAGGCATTGCTGCAGGAAGCCATGAACCTGTCCGCCAATGTGGAATCCGATGTCATACTCACACTCAAGGAGCGATTGGACCAGGCCTATGAACGCTGTTCCAGCCTGCCGGGCGATCTGGCCGAGATCAAGCAGGCCCTGCGTCGCCTGGTGGCCGTGATCATGAATAGTGTGCGCGCCCATGCCGCCGACGATCCCCAGGCCCTGGCGAAGCTGCGCGACGAGGACATCGCCCGCGAGGTCCACTACGAATTACAGGATTATCCCCTCGTGGCCGATCTATTGCGTGAAGATGCCGTCATAAAAGAGGATGAACTGGTGCCGACCCTGTTGAGCGAATCCCGCGAAACCCTTGCCGCGGCCCTGCAACTGTTCGATGCAGATCAGGTCGGTCTCATTGCCCGGGAAGCCAACGCGCTACTGCTGCAGCGACAAGAGGAAGGACAGGCACTACCCGAGGCCTGGGCACGCTTAAGGGAAATCGAATCCATACTGGCGGCCGCGTCTCCCCTGCGGCAGACCCTCAACTGAACCCGGCGGGGTACGACGGCCATGACTTCCCTTACCGATTCCCGCTACCCCCTCATGACCCCGGCCTCCGAGCCCCTGCGCAAGCGCGCCCCCGCCCTGGATGAACAGGGCAAGCCCCTGAGCGATTTCATGATGCTGTTCCCGCGCCTGCGGGATCAGCCAAGGCACCAGGTGGAACGTACCCTCATCGCCATTCAGGGAGTGCTGGCCAACTTCGAATCCAACGTCGTGTTCGCCGAGCTGAACCTGAAGCTCAATATCCTGTGGGTCTCCATCCGCCCCGTGCAGGGACTGCGCCTGGAGATCGCCGACGCCATCCAGAGCCTGGTACCCGGAGCCAAGCTGGTTTCGCATATTTAACACACAGAACTCACCGCAAAGACGCAAAGGTCGCAAAGGACACTCGGAAAGACTTACCTGCTCCAGGAGACTGCCTGACCTGCGATTGATCTACCGCTTTACTCGCTTCGATCGCTCAATTCCTGCAGGCTCCTGGTCTTCTTATTCGAAATCCTTTGCGACCTTTGCGCCTTTGCGGTGATCATCAACTTCCACGACTCGTTGAGCATCACGACTCCACCGTGATCCGCTCCATGCCACCCAGGTAGGGCCGTAGTACCGCGGGAATTTCCACGGAACCGTCCGCCTGCTGGTAGTTCTCCAGGATGGCCACCAGGGTACGGCCCACCGCCAGGCCGGAGCCGTTCAGGGTATGCACCAGTTCAGGCTTGCCGGTGTCGGGGTTGCGCCAGCGGGCCTGCATGCGGCGTGCCTGGAAGGATTCGAAATTGCTGCAGGAGGAGATCTCCCGGTAGCAATCCTGGCTGGGGATCCAGGCCTCCAGGTCGTAGGTCTTGGCGGCGGAAAAGCCCATGTCACCGGCACACAGGGCCATGACACGGTAGGGGATCCCCAGTTTCTGCAGGATGGTCTCGGCATGGCCGGTCAGCGCTTCCAGCGCCGCGTAGGACTGGTCCGGCGCGACGATCTGCACCAGCTCCACCTTCTCGAACTGGTGCTGGCGGATCATGCCGCGGGTGTCCTTGCCGTGGGAACCGGCCTCGGAACGGAAACAGGGGGTGTGGGCCACGTAACGCAACGGCATCTGCTCCGCCGCCACGATCTCATCGCGCACCAGGTTGGTAACCGGCACCTCGGCGGTGGGAATCAGGTAGTAGGGATTCTCACCCCGGGTGGCGAACAGTTCCTCCTCGAACTTGGGCAACTGTCCGGTACCACGCAGGCTGTCCGTGTTCACCAGGTAGGGCACGTAGACCTCTTGGTAGCCGTGCTCGCCGGTATGGGTATCCAGCATGAACTGGATCAGGGCGCGGTGCAGGCGCGCGAGTGTGCCGCGCAGGACGCTGAACCGGGCGCCGGAGATCTTGGCGGCAGCGGCGAAATCCAGTAGTCCCAGGTCCTCTCCCAGGTCCACATGATCCTTTATTTCGAAATCGAACTTGTGCGGCTCGCCCCAGCGACGCACTTCCTGGTTGGCGGTTTCGTCCTTGCCATCCGGCACCGAGCTGTGAGGGATGTTGGGAATCCCCATGAGAATGTCATCCAGCTCCTGCTGCAAGTTGGTGAGCTCCTGTTCCGCCACCTTGAGCTGTTCACCAAGGCCTTCCACTTCCTTGAGCAGAGGCGCGATGTCCTCCCCGGCCGCCTTGGCCTTGCCGATGTTCTTGGAACGGCTGTTACGTTCCGCCTGCAGTTCCTGGGTACGCACCTGCAGGTCCTTGCGGCGTTGCTCCAGCGCTTCCAGGCGGGCGGTTTCCAGGCTGTAGCCACGGCGAGCCAGTTCGGTGGCCACGGTGTCCAGTTCGGTACGGATGCGTTTCGGGTCTAACATTCGCTATGCCTTACTCGTTGATCTCGGCTGCCCAGCGCACCAGGTGGCCGGGTTGGATACTGTCCTGGATATGCTCCAGCACCAGGTCGACCCGCTCCGGGTCGTCAAAGAATTCCAGCACCAGGGGCAAGTCCAGGGAGGTGTCCAGCAGCGAGGCGGAATGGACGCGCCCGGAACCACCAAAACCGCTGATGGCACGGAACAGGCTCACTCCGCGCAGCTTCTCCCGGTCATGCAGGTGTTGGAACAGTTTCTGCGCCAGGCCCTCGCCTTCCGTGAGATAGATGCGGACCACACTGACCTTGCGCATATTCATACTTGTCTCCCCAGCACCACGCCCAGGCCGGCGGCACCGACACAGACCAGAACGCTGACGACCATATTGACCAGCGCACGTACCAGCTGCCCCGACTCGATCAGGTTCAGGGTTTCCATGGAAAAGGTGGAGAAGGTGGTGAAACCACCCAGCACCCCGATGAGCAGGAAACCGCGCAGCACCGGTCCCGCCAGACTGCGCTCCAGCAACCAGACACTCAGGAAGCCGATGAGCAGGCAGCCCGTCACATTGACGAACAGGGTGCCATAGGGAAAGCCACGGCCGGTAAGTACATATACGCCGTTGGAGGCCCAGTAGCGGAACACCGCCCCGAGGGCGCCGCCTGCCGCGATGGCCAGCGTCTGCAACATGTGATCCGCCTTCGCCCGTTTTTTATGCTTGCCGAATAGGCGCTTATGGTACACCAGCTGGGACGGGATGTGCACACGGGAGGGCGTGGAGGCAAGCGCCCAGGGACGATTCTGAGCGTGATGACGAACGCTGCGGCTATCGGTCTGGCAGGGTACAGCTGGTACAGCGGGGCTTGCCGGTCAGAAGACGCGAAATTCCGTGGCGGTAACGGGCGAACAGGCGGTAGGTCAGATCTGAGAGCGGGCGCAGTATCGGCCAGCGCAGGACGGACAGCCACTTGTGTTTTCCGACCAGCGACCAGGCAAGGCAGGTGACATCCAGGCCGTGCAACAGCTCGCCACTCTCCAGTTGTCCATGCAATACGCGGTCGGCCCTGACCGGGTCGATGTGGGGATAGCGTTCCGAGAAATCGACATCATGCAGATTGACGAAGGCAAGTTTACCTTCCCGGTCACTGGCCTGTAGCTGACGCATCTCCGCCATGCACAGTGGGCAACCGCCGTCGTAGAAGATGGTGAGCCTCATGAGGCTGAAGCCAGTCGCCAGGGCCTGCCGTCACACTGAGCGAAGTTGGCACATGCCCTGGTACAACCCCGACAGGGCAAGGACCGCCCCTGACTTGCCACGACCAGGGCCGAGGCCTGCTGCTCAGTCGCGCTTTGCTGTTTGTCAGCCATGGTGTCCATCCGAACCTCTGTGTGGTGGCCAAGGGTAGCGGCGCCGCCAGTCTCCGCCCATGGGGTCATTATAGGGGGAAAAGCTTGTTTGTCTAGGACAAATATGATTATCATCGCCACAGGCATCCTGAGGAAACCCGACGTGGACCAAGACCAGCCCCAGTTCCCCATCGGTGTGGTGGAACGCGATACCGGCATCGGGCGCGATACCCTGCGGGTATGGGAACGCCGTTACGGCTTTCCCACGCCCCTGCGCAACCACAAGGGGGAACGCATGTACTCGGTAGCCCAGTTGCGCCGGCTGCAACGCATCCGGCGCCTGCTGGACCAGGGCATGCGCCCAGGGAAACTGCTGCCCCTGGACGAGACCGGCCTCGAGGCCATGGAAGCCAGCTTGCAGCCAGGCCAGGTCGCACCGATGGATGCGGCCATTGGCGCCATTCTGGAAGCAAGCCGGTCCGCGGACATCGACCGGGTCGCCAGCCTCCTTCAGCAGCGCCATCTCGAGCAGGGCATGCAGGCTTTCATCCTGCATACCCTGCAGCCTTTGCTGCACCAGGTGGGTGAGCAGTGGGCCCGTGGTGAGTTGCAGATCTTCCAGGAACACATCCTGTCGCAGCAGCTCACCAGGTTCCTGCATGCCGAAATCGCGAACCTGCAGCAGACCGCGCGCAAGCCACTGGTATTGCTGGCCACCCTGCCCGGCGAGGAACATGGCCTGGGGCTGCTGATGGTGATGGCCATGCTGTCATCCCACGGAATCGCCAGTCTCAACCTCGGCACCCAGGTACCCATGGACCAGATCTGCCAGGCCGTGGATCAATACCGTGCCGATATCGTCGGCATCACCTTCAGCGGCGCCTACCCCTATGGCGGCATTCGTGAGCATCTGCGCGAGTTGCGCGATTCACTTGTGGAGGATGTCGAGATCTGGATCGGCGGGGAGGCTGTGCGCCGCCTGCGCAAGCTGCCGGCAGGCGTTCAGAGGTTCCACAGCCTGCAGCAACTTCCCCTGTGACCAAGAGGATGCAGACATCATGAGCGGCATGGATCTCTTCCCTACTCCCATCTGTAGCAAGTCTCCATGCAGCTGGATGGACGCAAGGCCCACGACCAGGCCGAACCAGTACTTGGCGAACTGGTATGGCGGTTTGATGTGATACCTCCGGAAATGCAGGACCCGGCGGAGCAGCTCATTGCCCTGTTGCGGGGAAGGCTGGCCAATGCCGGCTGCATCGGGCGAATAATCTCAATGGCCGACGCCGGCCGATCACCAGGCACCGCATCGCCGGCACCCCTTTACTCCCGCTTTGCCTTGCGGTCCAGTTCGCGCAGGTAGGCCAGCTTCTCCGCGATCTTGATTTCCAGTCCGCGCGGCGCCGGCTGGTAGTAACGCACCGGTTCCATGTCGTCGGGAAAATACTGCTCGCCGGCGGCATAGGCCTCGGGTTCGTCGTGAGCGTAGCGATAGGTCTTGCCGTAGCCCAACTCCTTCATCAGTTTGGTGGGCGCGTTACGCAGGTGCAGAGGCACCTCCAGGGAGCCCTTGCGTTGCACATCCTTGCGCACGGCGTTGAAGGCCATGTAGACGGCGTTGCTCTTGGGCGCGCAGGCAAGGTACAGCACTGCCTGGGCCAGTGTCAGCTCCCCTTCCGGGCTGCCGAGCCGTTCCTGGGCATCCCAGGCCTGCAGGCAGATGCCCAGGGCGCGCGGATCGGCGTTGCCGATGTCCTCGGAGGCCATGCGCACGATGCGCCGCGCGAGATACAGGGGATCGCAACCGCCGTCCAGCATGCGCACCAGCCAGTACAGGGCCGCGTCGGGCGCCGAGCCGCGCACCGATTTGTGCAGGGCCGAGATCTGGTCGTAGAAGGCTTCGCCGCCCTTGTCGAAGCGGCGGGTGCCGCCACTGATCACCTCCCCCAGGACCTCTTCGGTGATGTGCTCGCCCTCGGCATCGCTCACCACCAGGTCGCTGGCGATCTCCAGCAGGTTCAGGGCGCGACGCGCATCGCCGTCGGCCGCCTCGGCGAGCCGGTCGCGCAGTTCCGGTGCCATGTACAGCTTGCGACTACCCAGGCCGCGTTCGGCATCTTCCAGCGCCTGGTCGATGATGGCGCGCAGAGCCTCCGGAGTCAGTGGCTTGAGCACGTAGGTGCGCGCCCGCGACAGCAGCGCGTTGTTGAGTTCGAAGGAAGGATTCTCGGTGGTGGCACCGACGAACAGGATGGTGCCATCCTCCACGAAGGGCAGGAAGGCATCCTGCTGGGCCTTGTTGAAGCGGTGCACCTCGTCCACGAACAGGATGCTGAGACGACCTTCCGCCGCACGCAGGGCACGGGCAGCATCCATGGCCTGGCGGATGTCCTTGACCCCGGCCAATACCGCCGACAAGGTCATGAACTCGGCGCCGGTGCGCCGCGCCAGCAGTCGCGCCAGGGTGGTCTTGCCGGTGCCTGGCGGCCCCCAGAACAGCATGGAGTGCAGGCGACCCGATTCGATGGCCAGGCGCAGCGGCTTGCCGGGGCCGAGCAGGTGCTCCTGACCGATGAACTCTTCCAGGTCACGCGGCCGCATGCGGTCGGCCAGGGGGCGGAAGGGTTCCTGCAGCGCCATGGCGCGTATTACTGGGGCGTGCCGATCAGGTCGGCGCCCGCTGGCGGAATGAAGCGAAAGCGTGCGGGATCGATGTCAGCGTTGCGCCGCACCTGTTCAAACTGCAACAGGGTACGGTTGCCGAACTGGTCCGTGACCTGCATGGCCCGCAAGTCGTCCTCATCGAAGCCCAGGTGAATCTCTTCCACTGACCCATCCTCGACCAGGGGTCGCAGGCGATACCAGTCCATTTGACCTTCACCCGCCACCGCCTCGATGGAGAACACGGCCGTGATGGGTTCACCGCCGCTGAGCAGCATGGCCGGGGTATCGGTCAGCACCTCGGCGGCGGGTTTTACCGTCACCTGCTCCAGGTCCTGGTCATAGGTCCAGACGTTGCGCCCGTCGGACACCAATTCCTGTTCATACGGTTCGCTGTAGTTCCAGCGGAAACGACCGGGACGGACGATCCACACCTGACCACTGGCTTCCTGCAACAGGCCCCGCTGGGGATCCTGCACCTGCTGGCGGAACTCCGCCTCCAGGGTCCGCAAATCGGCGAAGTAGCGCTCCACCCGTTCGGTGCCTGGTGAGGCTGCCGCCAGGGCCAGGGAGACCGGCAGCAGGGCGACAAGGGAAAAAAGGCGTGACAGCTGCATGATTGGCTACTCGCATTGCTTGTACAATATTAAGCGCATAAAAAACCGAATTCACCGCAAAGACGCAAAGTGCGCAAAGAACACCAATCAATATATCTATTGTGAGAAAGCCCTGATCAGCTCTTACGCGATAATCTTTGCGAACTTTGCGTCTTTGCGGTGAATTGCCTGTTCAATCCGCATCGGGCGGCGGTGGCGCCAGCACCTCGCGGTTGCCATTGGACTGCAGCGGCCCGACGATACCGCTCGCTTCCATCTGTTCCACCATGCGCGCAGCGCGGTTGTAGCCGATCTTCAGGCGTCTCTGCACCCCGGACACGGAAGCGCGGCGGGTCTCGGTGACCACGCGTACGGCCTGGTCGTAGAGCGGATCGGCCTCCGCGTCGCCGCCCTCCTCCATGCCGATGAAGTCGCCGCTGCCCTCGGCCGCGCCCTGCAGGATCTCCTCCACGTAATCGGGGCTGGAGGTCTTCTTGAGGTGATCCACCACCTGGTGCACTTCCTGGTCGGCGACGAAGGCGCCGTGCACGCGCATGGGCAGTCCGGAACCGGGCGGCAGGTAGAGCATATCCCCGTGCCCTAGTAACTGTTCGGCACCACCCTGGTCGAGGATGGTGCGTGAATCCACCTTGGACGACACCTGGAAGGCGATGCGGGTGGGGATGTTGGCCTTGATCAGGCCGGTGATCACGTCCACCGAGGGCCGCTGGGTGGCGAGGATCAGGTGCACACCGGCGGCGCGCGCCTTCTGGGCCAGGCGGGCGATCAGCTCTTCCACCTTCTTGCCCACCACCATCATCAGGTCGGCCAGCTCGTCCACTACGACCACGATATAGGGCAGCGGTTCCAGGGTGGGTGGTGGCGCGGTGGGATCCAGCGCGGTCTCCGGCTTGTAGAGCGGATCGGCCAGGGGCTCGCCCGCCGCCTCCGCCTCGCGGATCTTCTTGTTGGCACTGGCGATGTTGCGCACGCCCAGGGCCGCCATCAGCTTGTAGCGCCGCTCCATCTCCGCCACGCACCAGCGCAGGGCATTGGCGGCATCCTTCATGTCGGTCACCACCGGCGTCAGCAGGTGGGGGATGCCCTCGTAGATCGACAACTCCAGCATCTTGGGGTCGATCATGATCATGCGGATGTCGGTGGGCAGGGCCTTGTAGAGCAGGCTGAGGATCATGGCGTTCACCGCCACGGACTTGCCGGATCCGGTGGTGCCCGCCACCAGCAGGTGCGGCATCTTGCCCAGGTCCACCACCACCGGCAGGCCGCCGATGTCCTTGCCCAGGCCCAGGGTCAGCGGCGAGCCGGCCCTGTCGTAGTCCTGGGAGTTGAGGATCTCACTCAGGGAGACGATCTCGCGGTGCTCGTTGGGGATCTCCAAGCCCACCACCGACTTGCCGGGGATGATCTCCACCACGCGCACGCTGATGGCCGACAGGGCGCGCGCCAGATCCTTGGCCAGGTTGCTGATCTGGCTGACCTTGACGCCGGTGCCCGGCTGTAGCTCGAAGCGGGTGATCACCGGCCCCGGCTGCACCGCCACCACTTCCACTTCGATCCCGAAATCGGCCAGCTTCATTTCCACCAGTCGCGACATGGCCTCGAGGGCAGCCTCGGAATAGCCCTTGTCGGAGATGCGCGGCGGTTCCAGCAGCGACAGGGGTGGCAATTCGGAATTGGCCGGCGGGTCGAACAGCATCACCTGGCGTTCACGATCAGGGCGGGCACTGGGCTCCACCTGTTTGAGCACCGGCTCGATCTTCACCGGCTTGCGCTTGACGGCCTTCTCCTGCACTTCCTTCGCCGTCTCCTCGCGGGCACGGCGCGCACGCTGGCCTTCCAGGTGGATGCGCAAGCGCCCCACGGCCTCCTGCAGGTACGCCACCAGGGCCAGGGTCAGGCGCCCGACGCGATCCATGACCGCCAACCAGGACAGGCCCGTGAACAGGGTGACGCCCACCAGGAACAGGGCCAGGAGAAACAGGGTGGCGCCGGTGAAACTGAACAGGCCGACCAGGCCATTGCCCACCACATCCCCGAGGATGCCGCCGGCATCCAGGGGCAACACGCCCGGATCCACACTGAAATGCAGAGAGGTAAGACCACAACCGCCGCTCACGGTGAGCAGGAACCCCACCCAGCGAACGGCCAGCACCTGCAGGTCGATGCCGCCTTCCGGGGTGCTCCAGCGGAACACCAGCCAGCCGCTGTAGCCCACCATGACCGGGAACAGGTAGGCCAGATAGCCAAACAGGTACAGGAAAACGTCGGCGAACCAGGCCCCCACCACACCACCGGCATTGGCGATCTCCACCGGCCCGCCACGGTGGGACCAGCCGGGATCGGCGGGGGAATAGCTGACCAGGGACACCAGCAGGTAGACCGCCAGGGCAAGCAGGATCAACAGGGCGCCCTCGCGCAGGCCGCGACTGACATGGTGCGTGAGGGCGGGCAGGTCCGCTTTGGTGCGTCGGGCTTGGGCCAAGGTAATAAGGTCGCTGAGGTTTGTTGGCTAAAAACTGAATACTACTTGAATTTTTCTCTGTTACAAGCAGGGAAATGCCACGGTCGGGACGGGCGGAGGCCGGATGCTTTACCCCCCCGTCGCGATTCCGTACCATAAGCAGCGGCTGATACTGGGTCCGGCACCCGGCACTCCGCCAAGCCCGCGTTTTTCACGGTTCCATCCCGGGAAAGTCCGTATTCCCTGGCGACCCATGCCGCTTCCGGCCCTGTCCGAACCCAACACTGGAGTCATTATACATGAGCGAAGCCAAGCACTGCCGTTTGCTGATCCTGGGTTCCGGCCCCGCCGGATATACCGCCGCCATCTACGCGGCCCGGGCCAACCTGGATCCGGTGCTGGTCACCGGCCTGGAGCAAGGCGGCCAGCTCATGACCACGACGGACGTGGAAAACTGGCCGGCCGGCGTCGAGGGCCTGCAGGGCCCGGCGCTGATGGATGACATGCGCGACCATGCCGCCCGCTTCAACACCGAGATCATTTTCGACCATATCAACCAGGTGGATCTCGGCCAACGCCCCTTCCGGCTCAAGGGAGACTCCGGCGAATTCAGCTGCGATGCCCTGATCATCGCCACCGGTGCCTCGGCCCAGTACCTGGGCCTGCCCTCCGAGGAGGCCTTCAAGGGCAAGGGCGTGTCCGCCTGCGCCACCTGCGACGGTTTCTTCTACCGCAACCAGAAGGTGGCCGTCATCGGTGGTGGCAACACCGCCGTGGAAGAGGCCCTGTATCTGGCCAACATCGCCTCCCATGTCACCCTGGTGCACCGCCGCGATGCCCTGCGCTCGGAAAAGATTCTCCAGGACCGGCTGTTCGAGAAGGAAAAGGAAGGCAAGGTCACCATCGAATGGAACCATGTGCTGGACGAGGTACTGGGTGACGATTCGGGCGTGACCGGCCTGCGTCTGAAGAGCGCACAGGGTGACGCCACCAAGGAAATCGAGGTGATGGGTGTATTCATTGCCATCGGCCACAAGCCCAATACCGATCTGTTCACCGGCCAGCTGGACATGCAGCACGGCTACATCAAGGTGAAGACCGGACTGGATGGCAACGCCACCGCCACCAGTGTGGAAGGCGTGTTCGCCGCCGGCGACGTGGCCGATCATGTCTACCGCCAGGCCGTGACCTCCGCCGGTTCCGGCTGCATGGCGGCCCTGGACGCGGAACGTTTCCTGGACCAGCAGGAACAGAAGCGCTAACCCCACGAATAATGTAGGAGCGGCCTCAAGGTGAGACCGCGTAGCGGTCGAGAGAGTGCCCTGGGGTATGGCCGCGAATCTTCGCGGGCAGAGCCCGCTCCTACACAGGCGGGCCCTGGCCAATTCCATGCGAATGCTTGGGCCAATCAGCCGCATCACGGGGCATTGGGTACAATGCGGCCATGGAGCTGCAGATCATCACCGCCATCGACAGCGTCGAGGCCGACGAATGGAACCAGGTCGCCGGCACCGCGCAACCCTTTCTGCGTCATGAGTTCCTGGCCGCCCTCGAACGCCATGGCTGCGTGGGCGAGCAGTATGGTTGGCTGCCGCACCACCTGCTGGCCCGGGATGAAGAGGGGCAACTGATCGGCGCCGTTCCCCTGTACCTCAAGGACAACTCCTACGGCGAATTCGTCTTCGACTGGGCCTGGGCCGATGCCTTCCATCGTCACGGAATCCCCTACTACCCAAAGGCCGTTTCCTCCATTCCCTACACTCCCGCCACCGGACCTCGCCTGCTGGTGCGGCCCGGTGTCGAGCACGCCCCGGTGGCCGTTGCCCTGGTTGAACTGGGGAAGGCACTCATGGAACAGGAAGGCCTGTCCTCGCTGCACTGGCTGTTCACCGATGCGGTCGACAACCGGTTGTTGCAGGAACAGGGATTCCTGCCGCGCCTCGGCTGCCAGTTTCACTGGCACAACCAGGGCTACCGGGATTTCGAGGACTTCCTGTCCCGGCTCAACTCCCGCAAGCGCAAGCAATTACGCCGCGAGCGCCGCCATGTACGGGACGCCGGCATCGAGTTGCGGATCCTGCACGGTCATGAGATGGACCATGAACTCTGGTCCATCATGCACGGCTTCTACCGATCCACCTTCGAGAAAAAATCCGGCATTCCCACCCTGAGCCAGGGCTTCTTCGAGGAACTCAGCCACACCATGGGCCACCAGCTTGTGCTGGTGTTCGCCTGGCACCAGGGTGCGCCGGTGGCCGGGGCCATCAATTTCCGCGGTGACGACACCCTCTATGGCCGCCACTGGGGATGCCGGGAGGATTTCCACAGCCTGCATTTCGAGGCCTGCTATTACCAGGGCATCGAGTACTGCATCGCGCAGGGCTTGCAGCGCTTCGAGCCTGGCGCCCAGGGGGAGCACAAGATCAGCCGTGGCTTCCTGCCCACCGCCACCTGGTCCACCCACTGGATACGGGACGAGGGCTTTCGCACCGCCATCGGCGATTTCCTGCGCCGCGAACAATACGGCATGCGGGACTACATGGAGACCCTCGCGGAACAGTCCCCTTACCGCCAGGTGGAGGTGGCATGAAGGAAAGACTGCAAGGTCCCTTCTGGCTGGACCCACAGGATCCCGACGGACCTTTTCCGCCGGTGGAGTATGCCCTGCGGGAACCGGACGGACTGCTGGCCGTCGGCGGCGACCTCAGCCCGGGTCGACTGTTGCGTGCCTATCGGCAGGGTATCTTCCCCTGGTACAACACCGGCCAACCCATCCTCTGGTGGTCACCGGACCCGCGCGCGATCCTGATGCCCGCAGACCTGCATGTGAGTCGCAGCCTGCGCAAGACCCTGCGCAGGGCACCCTATCGTATCAGCCTCGACCAGGCCTTCGACCAGGTCATCAGCGCCTGCGCCGGGCCACGGGCAGGTGCCGACGGCACCTGGATCACGACGGAAATGCAGGCGGCCTACCGGGAACTGCACCGGCGCGGCTACGCCCACTCCGTGGAGGCCTGGGAAAATGAGCGCCTGACAGGCGGCTTGTACGGTATCGCCATCGGCCGTGTCTTCTTCGGTGAATCCATGTTCAGCCTGGCCACGGACGCTTCCAAGGTGGCCTTCGTGCACCTGGTGCGGCAACTGCTGGACTGGGGCTTCGAGCTGATCGACTGCCAGATGCAAACCGGGCACCTGGCCCGCTTCGGCGCACGACCCATGGCGCGGGAGGCCTTCACCGCCCAGCTGGCACGGGCCTGCGCACGGCCGGAGTTGCCCGCGCCCTGGACGCTGGACCCCGCCATCAGCATGGCCCTGCGCCAATGAGAGAACTTCCCTTCCTGGCCACCCCGCCCCACCCCTGCAACTACCTGCCGGGCCAGCAGGCCGTGACCCTGTTCGCGGATCCGCGTGCGGGCATGAGCACCCATCTCTACGGACAACTGGCCGAACATGGCTTTCGCCGCAGCGGTGGGGAGGTGTACCGACCCATGTGCCCGCACTGCCAGGCCTGCGTGCCGGTACGCATCCCGGTGGCGCGCATGGTGCACCGACGCCGGGAGCGACGCATCTGGCAACGGAATGCCGACCTGTGCGCCAGTCCGCAACCCAGTGAATTCCGCAACGAGCATTATGAGCTTTACTGCCGTTATCTCGCTGCCCGCCACCCTGGTGGTGGCATGGACAACCCCACTCCAGAGGGTTATCTGCAGTTCCTGCGCAACCCCTGGTGCGAAACCCGATTCGTGGAATTCCGCCTCGAGGGGAGGCTGCTGGCGGTGGCGGTGACCGATGTACTGCCCAGCGGCCTGTCCGCCGTGTACACCTTCTATGAGCCGGAAGCCAGGCAACGCAGCCTGGGGACCCATACCATCCTCTGGCAGGTCGAGGAGGCCAGGCGCCTGGGGCTACCCTCTCTGTTCCTGGGATACTGGATCGAGGCCTGTGACAAGATGCGCTACAAGGGCCGGTTCCGACCCCTGCAGGCCCTGGAAGACGGGGTCTGGCGGGAGATCCCCTAGCCTGATGGGGATACGGGCGTACCGGTTTGTCACGGGCTTGGGGTATAATCGCGGACTTTCCAATCAGAAGGTAACCAACCGGTAGGCATATGGCGAAAGAAGACGGCATAGAAATGGAAGGCACGGTGATCGAGACCCTGCCCAACACCATGTTTCGGGTAGAACTGGAAAACGGGCACGTGGTCACGGCCCATATCTCCGGCAAGATGCGCAAGCACTATATCCGCATCCTCACCGGCGACAAAGTCACCGTTCAGCTCACCCCCTACGATCTCAGCAAGGGACGCATCACCTACCGGGCACGTTAAGGCAAGACCGCCGTCGGCCCTTTGCTGGCCGTCAGTGCACCTTCTCCCTCGTATCCTCCACCACTTCGCAGACCAGATGGTCCGCCTCGGCGTGGATATGCACCTCGCCACCGCCAACCAGGCGGCCGAACAGCAGCTCCTCGGCCAGAGGCTTCTTGATGTGCTCCTGGATCACTCGCGCCATGGGTCGCGCACCCATCTTGGGATCGTAGCCGCGTTCCGCCAGCCATAGCCGGGCGGATTCGTCCACGTCGATGGTAACGCCCTTGTCCTGCAACTGGGCCTCCAGCTCGAAGATGAACTTGTCCACCACCTGGGTGATGACGGTGGGATCGAGCGGGTTGAACTGGATGACGGCATCCAGGCGATTGCGGAACTCCGGTGTGAACAGGCGCTTGATGGCTTCCATGCCATCGCTGGCATGATCCTGCTGGCAAAAGCCGATGGAAGGCCGACTCATTTCCGAGGCCCCCGCATTAGTGGTCATGACCAGCACCACGTTGCGGAAGTCGGCCTTGCGGCCGTTGTTGTCCGTCAGGGTCCCGTGGTCCATGACCTGCAACAGAAGGTTGAACACGTCGGGATGGGCCTTCTCGACCTCGTCCAGCAACAACACCGCGTGAGGATGCTTGTTGATGGCCTCGGTCAGCAGGCCACCCTGGTCGAAGCCGACATAACCCGGCGGCGCACCGATCAGCCGCGAAACCGTGTGGCGCTCCATGTACTCGGACATGTCGAAGCGGATCAACTCGATACCCATGACGAGCGCGAGCTGCCGGGTCACCTCGGTCTTGCCCACCCCGGTTGGCCCGGCAAACAGGAAACTGCCAATGGGCTTCTGCTCGTTGCCCAGCCCGGAACGGGCCATCTTGATGGCGCTGGTCAGGGTCTCGATGGCCTCGTCCTGGCCATAGACCGTCATCTTCAAATCCCGTTCCAGGTTACGCAGGGTGTCCTTGTCCGTGGCGGACACGCTCTTGGGCGGGATGCGCGCGATCTTGGCGATGATCGTTTCGATATCGCCCACGCCGATGGTCTTCTTGCGCTTGGAAGGCGGCAGCAATTGCTGGTTCGCGCCGGCCTCGTCGATGACATCGATGGCCTTGTCGGGCAGGTGTCGCTCGTTGATATAGCGTGCCGACAGTTCCGCGGCCAGGCGCAGGGCCTTGTTGGAATAACGCACCTTGTGGTGTTCCTCGAAGCGGGACTTGAGTCCCTTGAGGATCTGCACCGTCTCCTCGACACTGGGCTCCACCACGTCGATCTTCTGGAAGCGCCGCGCCAGGGCGCGGTCCTTCTCGAAGATTCCGCGGTATTCCTGGTAGGTGGTGGAGCCAATGCACTTCAGCTCGCCGGAGGCCAGCACCGGCTTGATGAGGTTGGAGGCATCCATCACGCCGCCCGAGGCCGCGCCGGCACCGATGATCGTATGGATCTCGTCGATGAACAGGATGGCGCCCGGCTCCTTGTGCAATTGCTGCAGCACCGCCTTGAGGCGTTTCTCGAAATCCCCGCGGTACTTGGTGCCGGCCACCAGGGTGCCGAGGTCGAGGGCATAGATGGTGCTCTTGCCAAGCACCTCCGGAACCTCGCCATCGACGATCATCTTGGCCAGCCCTTCGGCGATGGCGGTCTTGCCCACGCCGGCCTCGCCTACCAGGAGGGGATTGTTCTTGCGCCGGCGGCACAGGATCTGGATGGTGCGCTCGATTTCATGCTGGCGGCCGATGAGCGGATCGATCTTGCCCTGGCGCGCCATTTCGTTGAGGTTGGTGGCAAAGGTTTCGAGCGGTTTGCGTGGTGGCGCTTCCGCCTGCCCTTCCTCTTCGGAAGCAGGCGCGGCCTCTTCGGCCGGTTCGTCATGAATCTTGGAAACCCCGTGGGAAATGTAGTTCACCACATCCAGACGGGTGATGTGCTGCTTGTTGAGGAAATAGGCCGCCTGGGATTCCTGCTCGCTGAAGATCGCCACCAGCACATTGGCGCCAGTGACTTCCTTCTTGCCGGAGGACTGCACGTGAAAGACCGCGCGTTGCAACACACGCTGAAAACCCAGGGTCGGCTGTGTGTCGCGGCTGTCGTTGGGTGGCAGCAAGGGCGTGGTCTCTTCCAGGAAGGCGCGCAACTCGGCCTTCAACTGGTTGAGGTCGGCGCCACAGGCACGCAGAACCTCGGCCGCGGTCGGGTTATCCAGCAAGGCCAGCAGCAGGTGTTCCACGGTCATGAACTCGTGGCGCTGTTCGCGCGCTTCCTTGAAGGCCAGATTGAGGGTGAATTCCAGTTCCTTGCTCAACATACGATGCTACCTCTGTCCACGCTCATGCTTCTTCCATGATGCACAACAGCGGGTGCTGATGTTCGTGGGCGTAATCGGTCACCTGGGCGACCTTGGTTTCGGCTATCTCTCGAGTATAAATACCACAGACCCCCTTGCCTCGGGTATGAACCTGCAGCATGACCTGGGTGGCCTTTTCCCGGTTCATGGTAAAAAAGACCTGTAACAGCTCCACCACAAATTCCATGGGGGTGTAGTCGTCGTTCAATAGTACAACGGAATACAGCGGCGGCCGCTTGAGCTTGGGCCGTTCTTCCTGGACCGCCAGGCCGTCATTGTCGATCAGTTTCGGTGTCTTGCTCATGGTCTGGATTCTACGCGAAGCGGTTTCTTCCTGATGGATGATATAGGATTAATTTACTGTAAAAACAACCCGGTTCGTGACGGTTTAGCGCCACCCCTCGCGGCGCTGAGACCCTGTCCGCCACCCCTCGATCGCAAAACTGTAAAATTCTCTGACATTTTCCATTGCGTTTCAGGTACTTGACTGAATTCATCGCTTATGGCTAGAGTGCTCTGGCCCGTCCCTTTCGTCACTGCCGAGAGCAGCGGCTGGCAGAAACGGGCAAGGGAGGAACCGGCCCGTCGCGTGAAGCGCTTGCGCGTCCAGCCGGTCGGTCAATGCATCCAAGCGGACAGAAGATTCCGCAATGCAGCAACGCGAGGATTGGAAGTATGGCAACAGGAACGGTCAAATGGTTCAGCAATGCCAAGGGGTATGGCTTTATCTCACCGGACGAGGGGGGCGAGGATGTGTTCGCGCACTTTTCCGCCATCGAGATGGAAGGATACAAGAGCCTGCGCGAAGGCCAGAAAGTGGAATTCGATGTTTCCCAGGGACCCAAGGGTCTGCAGGCCGCGAAAATCCGCGAATTTAACTGACGGCGCACCGTAACGACACGCACCGTCCTCCCGGCCCGGGTCTCCGTTCCCGGTGGTGGCCGGTCGTGTCAGTCTTGCCCGCCCTGTCCACGGGCGGCACCTGGCCAGGATGGGTATACCGTCCGGGACGGCAGGGTATGGTCCGACCAGCCACCATCAAGTCAGGCTCTCCAGCAGCGCATTGAAGCGGCGGCTGGGTCGCATGGCCCGCGTCGTCTTGTCGCGGTCGGGATGATAGTAGCCACCGATATCCACCCCTGCCCCCTGGGCCGCGTTCAATTCCTCCACGATGGCGGTTTCCTGTTCGCCCAACTCTCGTGCCAGGGGCGTGAAACGCGCCCGCAGCGCAGGATCCGATTCCTGGCCGGCCAAGGCCCGGGCCCAGTACAGGGCCAGATAGAAATGGCTGCCTCGGGTATCCAGTTCCCCCACCTTGCGGGAGGGTGACCGGTTATTGTTCAGAAAACTCCGGTTCGCCTGGTCCAGGGTATCCGCCAGCACTCGCAGTTGCGGGTTTTTCGTCTTCCTGGCCAGTTCTTCCAGGGACACCGCCAGGGCCAGGTACTCGCCCATGGAATCCCAGCGCAGGTGCCCTTCCTTGAGGAACTGTTGCACATGCTTGGGTGCCGAACCACCGGCACCGGTTTCGAACAGGCTACCGCCCGCCAGCAGGGGTACGATGGAAAGCATCTTGGCACTGGTACCGAGCTCCAGGATGGGGAACAGGTCCGTCAGGTAATCGCGCAGCACGTTGCCGGTCACCGAAATGGTGTCCTTGCCGGCCTTGACGCGCTCCAGGGTATAGCGAATCGCTTCCACCGGCGCCAGGATGCGGATCTCCAGCCCATCGGTGTCCTGCTCCCGGAGGTAGTCCTGGACCTTGGCGATCAACTGCGCATCGTGGGCGCGGTGCTCGTCCAGCCAGAAGATGGCCGGTGTATTGGTCAAGCGGGCACGGGTTACGGCCAGTTTCACCCAGTCGCGGATGGGCAGGTCCCGGGTCTGGCACATGCGCCAGATATCGCCCTCCTCCACGGCATGTTCCAGCAAGGTGTTGCCGTCGGCATCCACCACGCGCACCCGGCCCTGCGCCTGGATCTCGAATGTCTTGTCGTGGGAACCGTATTCCTCGGCCTTCTGCGCCATCAAACCCACGTTGCTGACACTGCCCATGGTGGCCACATCGAAGGCACCGTGCTGTTTGCAGAAATCGATGACTTCCTGGTAGATCCCCGCGTAACAGCGGTCCGGGATCAGCGCCTTGGTATCGTGCAGCTTGCCGTCAGGTCCCCACATCCTGCCCGAGGAACGAATCGCCGCGGGCATGGAGGCATCGATGATCACGTCGCTAGGCACGTGCAGGTTCGTGATCCCCTTGTCGGAATCCACCATGGCCAGCGCCGGGCGTTGCGCATAGACCGCCTGGAGGTCGGCCTCGATGGCGGCGCGCTCCTGCGCCGGCAGGTCGGACAGTTTGGCATGGAGATCCCCCAGGCCATTGCGCGGGTCCACGCCCAGTTCCTGGAAACGCTCGGCGTGCTTGTTGAACACCGGCTCGAAGAACACCGTGACCGCGTGACCGAACATGATCGGGTCGGACACCTTCATCATGGTGGCCTTCAGGTGCAGGGAAAGCAGTACTCCATTCACCCGCGCATCCTCGATCTCACGTGCATAATAGGCGCGCAAGGCGGCACGGCGCATGACGGCCGCGTCGATGACTTCGCCGGCCTGGACCGCCAGGCCTTCCTTCAGTGCCTGGGCCTGCCCGTCCTCGCCGATCCACTCGATACGCAGTTCGCTCGCGCCACCCACGACGGTGGACCGTTCGCTCGCATAAAAATCATCCTCCTCCATGGAGGCCACGTGAGTCTTGGAGTCCTTGCTCCATGCGCCCATGGAATGGGGGTGTTTGCGGGCATATTCCTTGACGGGTCCCGCCACCCGGCGATCGGAATTGCCTTCGCGCAGTACCGGGTTGACGGCGCTGCCCAGCACCTTGGCATAGCGTGTCTTGATTGCCCGCTCCTTCTCGTCCTGCGGATCTACCGGGTAGTCGGGAAGCGCATGACCCTGCTCCTGGAGCTCGCGAATGGCGGCGGTCAGCTGGGGAATCGAGGCGCTGATGTTGGGTAATTTGATGATATTCGCATCGGGATCATGGGTCAGTGCGCCCAGCTCAGCGAGATCGTCGTTCTGCTGTTGCGCCGGATCGAGCCGCTCGGAAAACGCGGCGAGTATGCGCCCCGCGAGGGAGATGTCCCGCGTCTCCACGCTGATTCCGACGGCTCCCGTGAAGGCCCTGATGATGGGCAACAGAGAATAGGTGGCCAGCGCAGGGGCTTCGTCGGTCTCGGTATAGATGATCTTCGGGGTGGGCATGATCCGGATACTCTCGATAATGGCGGCAAAACAGCAGCGATTGTAGCACTGCCGGAAAGAACCATGGAAGGAACATGGGGATAGTGCCGCGGAACACGGAGAACGCGGCTCCAAGGCAAAAAAAAGCCCCCGCATTGCGGGGGCTCCTGTTACTACTGCATGACGCGTCAGGGTATCAGACGCGGCCGCCGGCAGCCTTGATGAGGGATTCCTCGATGGCATTGGGCGCGCACATGATGTTGAAGAACGTAGCGCCGGTCTCGCTGGCGATCATGGGCAGGTGCGGCCAGCTGATGGCGATACGGAAGCGGGCATACAGGGCATAGACATCGCCGCCGGAGACCAGGATCTCATAGGGCAGATGGCCGGTGGAACGGAGGTTGTCCCGGTCGATACGGCTCATGATGTACTCATCACCACTGCAGCCGTCGGTCAGCGCCACGCCAAACACGGTTTCCTGCTTGCCGGGGATGTCGATGCGGTAGACCTTGCTGGCACCGCCGGCACCCGTGTTCAGGCCCTGCTCCACCGCAGCGATGGCTTCGTCATAGCTCTTGTAGTTGGCCAGTTCACTGGGGTTGTTGAAGCGCTCCATGCCGAACATGTAGCGGTACTTGCGCAGGTCGTTGTCGGACAGCTGCTTTTCGCCCGTGCCGAAGGTATCGGTCTTGCCCAGGGCGGTCTGCAACGCGGAAGCCACCTGGTTGAGTCCTTCGGTTTCCTTCAAGCGGTAGGCGGTACCATAGTACAGCGGATTGGTGTAGGAGACCTGGATTTCGTCTTCCACCATGGTCAGGGTCACGCGCTGGCCAGCGGCATAGCCACCGAACTCGGAGCTGGCGGCAGCCTGTTTCAGCGTGTCGTTGGTGATGGCCAGGATCAGGGCGCCTTCATAGGGTGAATAGGAACCGGCAATCTCGAAGCCGGCCGTACCCAGTTTTTCCTTCACATCGCCAGCCACCTGTTCGATGTCGCCACCGGTGGTGTACGCCAGCACGAAGGGCTTGAGTGCATCGGCCGCCATGGCCACGCCGACGGAACCAGCCAGCAGAATGCCGGTGGCAATACTTTTCTTGAGTGCAGAGATCATGGATGTACTCCTCCTCGCAATGGCTTGCGAATTATTTTTCGGTAGAACCGGAATGGCGCGGGCGGCGCACACCGGCATTATCATTATGGCCCCTGCCCGACCGCATCCCGTCCATCTGGGGACCCAACCTGCGGATGGCTTGCCCGCGCACGGCGGAAGCAGAGGTCATGGGTGCCATTTATTACCTTCCCGGGAGACAATGTCAAGTCTCTGACGCCGGCCTTTATTCATCGGCTAAGGCATTGAATCACCGCTGGATGCGGCTGGCGGGTTCGGGTATAACCTTTTGACATCAAGGATTTCAACAACCTGCGGGACCCCTGTCATGATCGATCGCGCCACCGTCTGGACCCCTCGGGTCACCGTCGCCAGCATCCTCGAGTGCGAAGGACGTTTCCTGCTGGTGGAGGAGTCCATCGGCGGTCGTCTGGTATTGAATCAGCCCGCCGGTCACCTGGAGGACGGCGAGGGCCTGCTGGCCGCCGTGGTTCGTGAAACCCGTGAGGAAACGGCCTGGGCCTTCATACCAGAGGCCCTGGTGGGCGTGTACCGCTGGCGTACCCGGGACAAGACCTTTCTGCGGTTCGTCTTCTGCGGCCGGACGGATGGGCATGATCCGCACCAGCTGCTGGACCCGGAAATCAACCGCGCCCTCTGGCTCAGCTGGGAAGAACTTCGCACCGGCCACTACGCGATGCGCAGCCCGCTGGTACTGCGCTGCCTGCAGGACTACCGGGATGGGCGACGCTTCCCCCTGGAGATCGTGCAGGATGTGTCGGACTGAGGTCGCGCCGGCTCATGGCCGCCCTGATTCGGGTACAATCGCTCCTTTCATCATCCTGTCATGCCGATGCACCTCCCCACCCGCAATGTCATGGTCGGCCTGTCCGGCGGCGTCGATTCCGCCGTCGCCGCCCTCTTGTTGTTGGAACAGGGCTGCCAGGTGGAAGCCCTGTTCATGAAGAACTGGGAAGAGGACGACGGCCCGGAGTACTGCTCCGCCGCCGTCGACCTGGAGGATGCCACCGCAGTCTGCGAGCGGCTGGGCATCCCGTTGCACACCATCAATTTCTCGGCCGAGTACTGGGACCGGGTTTTCGAGTATTTCCTGGCCGAATACCGCGCCGGCCGCACCCCCAATCCCGACGTGCTGTGCAACCGCGAGATCAAGTTCCGCGCCTTCCTCGATCATGCCCTGCAACAAGGCGCGGACCATATCGCCACCGGGCATTATGCGCAGCTGGGAGAACGGGACGGCCGGATGGAATTGCGCAAGGGCGCCGACCCCGACAAGGATCAGAGTTATTTTCTCCACCAACTCGACCAGCGCGCCCTGCGCCACAGCCTGTTTCCCATCGGCCACTTGCCCAAGGCCGAGGTACGACGCTTGGCCGCCGCGGCCGGTTTCCCCAACCACGCCAAGAAGGACAGCACGGGCATCTGTTTCATCGGCGAGCGGCGCTTCCGGGATTTCCTGGCCCGCTACCTGCCGGCCCAGCCGGGCGAGATCCGTTCCGTGGAAGGGGAATGGCTGGGCGAACACCAGGGGTTGATGTATCACACCCTCGGTCAGCGTCAGGGCCTGGGAATCGGTGGAGTGCAGGGCAAGGGGGAAGAACCCTGGTACGTGGTGGATAAGGATCTGGAGCACAACATCCTCGTCGTTGCCCAGGGGCAACAGCACCCGGCCCTGTATCACCAGGGCCTGAGGGCAAGCCAGTTGCACTGGATCAGCGGCAGCGCGCCGGCGGCACCCTTTCCCTGCAGCGCCCGCATCCGCTACCGTCAGCAGGATCAGGACTGCATCATCGAACGGCTCGACGGCGATCGCTGCGAAGTGCGTTTCGCCATGCCACAGCGTGCCATCACCCCGGGCCAGTCCATCGTTTTCTACGCCGGTGAGGTCTGCCTTGGTGGCGGCATCATAGAAGGGCGATACTGAATGAAAACCTTGGCGCTCTTGGCGGTTACAAGGTTTTCTTGTTGGCTCAACGTAAATAGCGAATCATTACCACAACCGGGAGGAACCGAAGCCCCATGCACCGCACCGAAGCCGAACGCGCCCTCGCCCTGGCAGGCCTGCTGCAGGCCTGCCGGCTGGTACAGCAGGTCGCCCATGGCCGCCCCCGCGATACCCAGGCCCTGGAGACCAGCATCGGCAGCATCTTCAAACTCGATGCCGATAGCACCCTCGAGGTCTATGGCAGCCTGGCCGGGCTACATACCGGCCTGGAACTGGTGCGGCAGCAGCTGGAAGGCAAGCCGAACAAGCCGGACCTGGAACTGAGCCGTTACGCCATCACAATCCTCCACCTGGAACGCAAACTCGGCCAGCACCCGCAGCTGCTGCAACGCATCAAGACCGGCGTGGAGATGGCCCTTTCCCAGGCCGACTACTTCTCCCTGGTACACAACAATGTCATCGCCAGCCTGGCGGAGACCTACCAGCAGACCGTCAGCACCCTCACCCCGCGCATCATGGTGCAGGGCGACCAGAACCAGCTCGATAACCCCGACAACGCCAACTGGATCCGCGCCCTGCTGCTGGCGGCCATCCGCTCCGCCGTGCTCTGGCGCCAGGCGGGCGGCAGCCGCTGGAAACTGCTCCTGTCCCGCCGCAAGATGGTCGCCGCTGCACAACGCTGGCTGGAGCAGGAACGGGGGACATTGCACTGAGCCGGGCAGCCAGCCTGTAGGAGCGGGCTCTGCCCGCGAACAGGCCTACTGCCTGACCGGTTCGCGGCCAGCCCGCTCCTACAGGTAGGTATATAATATTTTTCATAATGTTATTTGATTTTTCTAATATTTAGCATAAGCTTAGTCCCGCCCTGCCCGGGCTAGGCGCTCGCCGCCGAATGCATCATAATCAGGCGCTTTTGCGGCGCCCTTCCCCACAGCCCAGCCGATTTCAGGAGTAAACATGAACGACAGTTTTTCCACCCGCGGCACGCTTCCGGTCGGGGGCAAGACCTATGAAATCTTTCGTCTTACCCGTCTGGCGGAACAGGACCGGGTCAGCCGGCTGCCCTACTCCCTGAAGGTGCTGCTGGAAAACCTGCTGCGCTACGAGGACGGCAAGACCGTGCTCGCCGAGGACATCCAGGCCCTGATCCACTGGGATCCCCAGGCCGAACCGGACCGCGAGATCGCCTTCCGCCCGGCCCGTGTACTGATGCAGGATTTCACCGGAGTACCGGCGGTGGTGGACCTGGCCGCCATGCGCGACGCCATGCGGGCCCTGGGCGGCGACCCGGAGAAGATCAATCCCCTGCAGCCGGCGGAACTGGTCATCGATCACTCGGTGCAGATCGACGCCTTTGGCAGTAAGGACGCCATGGACCTCAACGCCAAGCTGGAATACCAGCGCAACCAGGAACGCTACGCCTTCCTGAAGTGGGGCCAGAAGGCCTTCTCCAATTTCAAGGTGGTGCCGCCCGATACCGGCATCGTCCACCAGGTGAACCTGGAATACCTGGCGCGGGCCGTGTTCGCCCAGGAAAACGCTGATATGCCGCAGGCCTACCCGGACACCCTGGTAGGCACCGATTCTCACACCACCATGGTCAACGGCCTGGGCGTGCTGGGCTGGGGCGTGGGCGGCATCGAGGCGGAGGCCGCCATGCTCGGCCAGCCCATCTCCATGCTCATCCCCCAGGTGGTCGGCTTCCGCCTCGACGGTGAACTGCCCGAAGGCGCCACCGCCACCGACCTGGTGTTGACAGTGGTGGAACAGCTGCGCAGGCATGGCGTGGTCGGCAAGTTCGTGGAATTCTTCGGTAACGGTCTGGATCACCTGTCCCTGGCGGATCGCGCCACCCTGGCCAACATGGCGCCCGAGTACGGCGCCACCTGCGGCATCTTCCCCATCGACGAGGAGACCCTCCACTACCTGCGCCTGACCGGGCGCAGCGATGAGCAGGTGGCCCTGGTGGAGGCCTATGCCCGGGAACAGGGCATGTTCCGTGTGGCCGGCCAGCCGCAGGCCGCCTACTCCAGCATCGTCAGCCTCGATATGGGCAGCGTGGTGCCCAGCCTGGCCGGTCCCAAGCGTCCCCAGGACCGCGTGCCCCTCAGTGACAGCAAGGCCATGTTCCGCGACGCGCTCAAGGCGCTGAAGACCGAGCGCAAGCTGGACAGCCACGCCGTCACCACCGAGGTCAAGGGCGAATCCGTGACCCTCGACGACGGTTCCGTGGTGATCGCCTCCATCACCTCCTGCACCAACACCTCGAACCCCAGCGTCATGCTCGGCGCCGGCCTGGTGGCACGCAAGGCCGCGGAACGGGGCCTGAAGGTGAAGCCCTGGGTGAAGACCTCGCTGGCACCCGGCTCGCGGGTGGTGACCGAATACCTGCAGCAGTCGGGCCTCCTCGACGACCTGGAGACCCTGGGTTTCCACGTGGTGGGCTATGGCTGCGCCACCTGCATCGGCAACTCCGGCCCCCTGCCGGAACCGGTATCGAAGGCCATTGCCGAGGGCGACCTGTCGGTCACTTCGGTGCTGTCCGGCAACCGCAATTTCGAGGGCCGCGTGCATGCCGAGGTGCGCATGAACTACCTGGCCTCGCCGCCCCTGGTGGTGGCCTACGCCATCGCCGGCACCATGGACATCGATCTGTACCAGGATCCCATCGGCCAGGACCGCGACGGTCGGGACGTCTACCTGAAGGACATCTGGCCCAGCCAGCAGGAGATCCAGGACACCATCCTGGGCTCTGTGAACCGCGCCGGATTCACCGGTGCCTATGCCGAGGTCTACCAGGGCGAGAGCCGCTGGATGGACCTGGCCTCCCCCGAGGGCCAGTCCTTCGCCTGGCAGGACGACTCCACCTATATCCAGAACCCGCCCTATTTCGAGGGCATGACCCGCGACCCCGCGCCTGTCACCGATATCCAGGGTGCCCGCGCCCTGGCCCTGCTGGGTGATTCGGTCACCACCGACCATATCTCCCCCGCCGGTGCCATCAAAGCCGACAGCCCGGCCGGCCAGTACCTGCTGGAGCACGGCGTGGCACAGGGGGATTTCAACTCCCTGGGCTCACGGCGCGGCAACCACGAGGTGATGATGCGCGGCACCTTCGCCAATATCCGCCTGCGCAACCTGATGGCGCCCGGCACCGAGGGCGGCGTCACCCTGCACCAGCCCGATGGAACCCAGATGTCCATTTACGATGCCGCCATGCAGTACAAGACCGAGGGTGTGCCGCTGGTGGTGATCGCCGGCAAGGAATACGGTTCCGGCTCGTCGCGCGATTGGGCCGCCAAGGGCCCGCGTCTGCTGGGCGTGCGCGCCGTCATCGCCGAGAGCTACGAGCGCATCCACCGCACCAACCTGGTGTGCATGGGCATCCTGCCCCTGCAATTCCAGGCCGGTGACGCCGCCACCAGCCTGGGCCTGACGGGCACCGAGACCTTCGACATCACCGGCCTCGGCGACGGCGCCGCCAAGGAGGTCACCGTGACCGCCACGGCGCCCGACGGCAGCCGCAAGACCTTCACCGCCCGGGTGCGCATCGACACCCCGCAGGAAGTGGAATACTTCCGCCATGGGGGTATCCTGCACTACGTGCTGCGCCAGCTGGCGGCGTGATTTTTTGTTAGTCTGAACCGCCAAGGCGCCAAGGACGCCAAGAAAACCTGATAATCGCCAAGGCGCCAAGAGCGCCAAGGTATCAATGTGAAAACCAGACTCGTCTCAGGCAGATCTATACATTGATTTTTCTTGGCGTCCTTGGCGCCTTGGCGGTTCGAATAGGTTTTTCTTGGCGTCCTTGGCGCCTTGGCGGTTAATAACCGGAAGAAAACGACCATGGATCTGACATCCCTTACCGCCATCTCTCCCGTCGACGGCCGCTATGCCGGCAAGACCGAGAGCCTGCGTCCCATCTTCAGTGAATTCGGCCTGATCAAACACCGGGTGCTGGTGGAGGTACGCTGGCTGCAGTCCCTGAGCCTGCATGACGGCATTCCCGAGGTACCGCCCTTCAGCGACAAGGCCAATCGCCTGCTCGATGGCATCGTGGAGAATTTCTCCCTGGAAGACGCCCAGCGGGTGAAGAACATCGAGCGCACCACCAATCACGATGTGAAGGCGGTGGAGTATTTCCTCAAGGAGAAGATCGCCGGCAATACCGAGTTGGAGGCAGTGAGCGAGTTCATCCATTTCGCCTGCACATCCGAGGACATCAACAACCTGGCCTATGCCCTGATGCTCACCGAGGCGCGCAACCAGTGCCTGCTGCCCTACACCCAGCAGGTCATTGACGCCATTACCGACCTCGCCCATCGCTATGCGGAGATACCACTGCTGTCGCGCACCCATGGTCAGCCCGCTTCGCCTTCCACCCTGGGCAAGGAGATGGCAAACGTGGCCTATCGGCTGCACCGCCAGCGTGAACAGGTCATTGCCGTACCCATGCTGGGCAAGATCAACGGCGCCGTGGGGAATTACAACGCCCACCTGATCGCCTACCCGCAAGTGGATTGGGAGGCGTATGCGGAGCACTTCGTGGTCGGGCTGGGCCTGGACTGGAACCCCTATACCATCCAGATCGAACCCCACGACTACATTGCCGAACTGTTCCACGCGATGAGTCGTTTCGACAACATCCTCATCGATTTTTGTCGCGATGTGTGGGGCTACATCTCCGTGGGTTATTTCAAGCAGCGCACCGTTGCCGGCGAGGTGGGTTCCTCCACCATGCCCCACAAGGTGAACCCCATCGATTTCGAAAATGCCGAGGGCAACCTCGGCATCGCCAATGCCCTGTTCGAACACCTGGCCGGCAAGCTTGCGGTGTCGCGCTGGCAGCGTGACCTGAGCGATTCCACCGTACTGCGGAATCTGGGGGTGGGCGTGGCCCACTCGGTGATCGCCTTTGAATCCATCCTCAAGGGTGTCGGCAAGCTGGAAGTGAACGAAGCGCGCATCGCCGAGGACCTGGATGCCAACTGGGAGGTGCTGGCCGAGGCCATCCAGACGGTAATGCGCAGACACGGCATCGAGAAGCCCTACGAGAAACTCAAGGAACTCACCCGTGGCCAGCGGGTGGATCAGGCGGCCATGCAGGCCTTCGTGGAAGGGCTCGAGTTACCCGAAGAGGCCAAGATGCGGCTGCGTGAACTGACGCCGGCGAGCTATATCGGTAACGCGGTGGAGCAGGCCAGAAAGGTCTAGCCTCGGCAATGTTCTGACATTGTGATTCACCGCAAAGGCGCAAAGGTCGCAAAGAAATACAGGACTGGTACTGGTCTGGTGCGAAAGACGATCCGCCGGCATGGCAACGGACCCTTTGTTAAGGAAGCCCGGTTTGATTTCCTTTCTGTCATTCCCGCGAAGGCGGGAATGACGAATAAATTAGGGTTGAGATATCTTTGCGACCTTTGCGCCTTTGCGGTGAATGAATTTCTTCTCTACGCCGGCACCTGCGCCAGCCGGTGCAAGGCCCAGCGCTCTGACTTCCAGCGCTGTGACGCGATCCAGCGCGCCAGTTCCCCGGCCCCGATGGGGCGCCGGATCAGGAAGCCCTGGCCTATGTCGCAGCCCAGCATCTCGAGCAGGTCCCAGACATCCTCGCTCTCCACCCCCTCGGCCACCACCTTGAGACCGAGGTTGTGGGCCAGGTCGATAGTGGCGCGTACGATGACCGCATCGTTCTCGTTCTGGTCCATATGGGTGACGAAGGATTTGTCGATCTTTACCGTATCCACGGGCAGTTGCTTGAGATACGCCAGTGACGAATAGCCGGTTCCGAAATCGTCGATGGAAAGCTTGAGCCCCATGTCGGCGAGTCGGCGCATCACCCGCCGCGCCGTCACCGGGTCGGACATAATGGCGCTTTCGGTGACTTCCAGCGTCAACCATTCCGGGTTGATGCCATGGTGCTCGATGAGACGCTGCACCTTGACGGGCAATTCCTTGTCCTGCAATACCCGCACCGACATGTTCAGACTGAGGTGCAGCTCGATGCCGTCCTGGTGCCAACGTGACCATTGCGTCAGGGCGTTATGGAACACCCACATGGTCAGGTCACGGATCACTCCGCTCTGTTCCGCAAGCGGAATGAATTCGTCGGGCGCAATCTGCCCCAGGGTCGGATGATTCCAGCGCACGAGCGCCTCGGCGGATGTGATGCGGCCGTTTCGCATATCCACCATGGGTTGGTAACAGAGTTCGAGCTGGTTCTTTTCCACAGCATCCTTCAGCTCACCCACCAATCCGAGGCGGCTGATGCTGTGCTCGTCCTGTTCGGGCTTGTAGAAGGTAAAGCCAAGACCACCACGTTTGGCGTTGTACATGGCCACGTCGGCTCGTTGAAGCAATGTTGTGGCATCCTCGCCCGATTCGGGGCACATGGCCACGCCGATACTGACCCCGACCCGCAGGCATAACTTGTCTATGGTGAATGGTTTTTCCACTGCCTCGACGATCTTGCGACAGACGGTCTTGGCATGCTTGGCCTGCGTGGCCGGCAGCAACACCGCGAACTCGTCGCCACCCAGGCGAGCGAAGGTATCGGATTTTCGCAGCAGATCACCGATACGCCTGGCGGTCTCCTGCAGCAGGCGGTCTCCGATGTGATGCCCAAGGGTATCGTTGATCTCCTTGAAGCGATCCAGGTCCATGAGCAGGAAGGCCATGTTGTTCTGCTCGCGCAGGCTCTGGGCGATGGCATGTTCGAGGCGATCCTGAAGCAACATGCGGTTGGGCAGGCCGGTAAGGGTATCGTGCAAGGCCTGGTATTCCAGGGCCGTGGTCTCCGCCAGTACCTCTTCGGAAAAGCGCTGGAAACGCCGCTCCAGATTCCGCAACTCATCGCCCGCCCTGACTCTCGGCGGCGTCATGCCCATGCGCTGGGCGAAATCGTCAACCCGGTTGTTGAGCCGCTGGATGCGCCGGCTGACCCAGAGCGTGAACGCGGCTACCAGCAGCAGGGACAAGATCAGCGTGAGGAGACGCTGCTGACGGTCCGTGGCCTGCAAGCTGGCCAGCAAGGCGGTTTTTGATTCCGTCGGACGATAGACAGCCAATTGCAGGCCATCAGTTCCGCTACCCACATCCAGCGGATAACGTCCAAGGGCGTCCAGCCCCTCCATGCGTGCCCGCCCCGGATGCAGGAGACCCGGGGCACTACTGGCCACCACTTTGCCCTCCGGCATCACCAGCAACGCCAACTGCAGTTTACTGGCGTCGGCAATACGGGTGGCGGAAAAATACTCCGTGTTGATTGGGCTGGCGAGTACCAGGATACCGAGCAGGCGGCCGCCCGCACCCGAAACAGGGTGACTGGCATAGGCCAGGGGCTGGTGATCCAGCAGGGCCACCCCCTGTTGGCGGGGGTGCCACTGGAAACCTCCACGTGACCAGTCCAGCAGCGCCTTGTCCGCCACTGTCCCATCCTGTCGATATCCCTCCAGGACACGACCAGCGGGATCCAGCAACAACGCAACCCCCAGGGGCGGGAAGGATTCGGACAGGACCGTTTGCGTCAGCCAGGCAGGCCGCCAGCTCTGCAGGACACCAGCGCCATCCAGCGCCATGCCCAGGCGCGCCTGCAGTTGCGGTTGGGCCGCCAGCAGCTCGGCCAAACTGGCGAAGGCCTGCAGGCTGCGGTGGAAACGGCTATTGGCATCCACTGCCAGGGCCTGATCACGTGCCTGAAACTGGCTATTGAACCAGTCCTGGGAGACGTGCTGCTGGATACCTCCCAGCAGACTGTAGACCAGTGCACCGAGCAGCAGGGCGGACAACAGCATCTTGAACAGCAAAGTGGGCGCGAGCCGTATCATCAGCCTGCGCAGGTTTGCCGGGTATCTCATGAATGTATGCGCTCCTTGTCATACCCCTGGCCGCGCACTCCGTGCTGCACCGGCCCTGGCGGCTCCGCGGCGCCCCCGCGCCAATGGAATCCCCATGGGGAAAACCCTGCCCATCAGCCTGAGATGCAGGGTTTTTATGTGATTTATCATTACATTAAGTGATGTATTCCAGCGCTTGCGTCATCACATCAACGCTGGGTATCGGCGTTACCGGGAAAAAGTTGAATTCCCACGCTGCCACACGACTTGTCCCGGCTGTCGCGGGACGGCATGATGAAACCGTGTGATTGGAGAGCACCGTCGATGAATCAAGCCGTTAGCAAACCTGCAAGCCTCGCGGAACTCGACCTGGATGCCCTGCGTATCGGCGAGGATGCACAAGAGATCCGCCTCGAGAGTCGGGCGGATAACCAGCGGCTGGCAGCCGCCCTGGCAGCACAGGCGGTACGCACCCTGGAAATCTTCAGTCGCGACCTGGAGGCGGAGATCTACGAACAACCCGATTTCCTCGAAGCCATCAAGAACCTTGCCTTGCGCTCCCGGCACGTCCGTATCCGCATCCTGCTACAGGACCCGAGCCGGGTGGTACGGGACGGCCATCGCCTGGTGGAAATGGCGCGCCGGCTGAGTAGCTTCATCGAGATACGCCGTCCCGGCCATGACCATCGCGACTGCAACGAGGCCTTCATGATCGTGGACAACACCGCCCTGCTGCACCGCCGCCTGGGTGACCGCTACGAGGGTCATGCCTGCTTCAAGCAACCGCTGCGCGCACGCGAACTCGTCAATTTTTTCGAGGAAGTCTGGCAGCGGGCCGCGCCCCACCCCGAACTGCAGCGCCTGCACTTGTGAGAATGCCATGCATGCTTTTCTGCACCGCTCGCTGTTGATCCTGCTCCTGCTCCCCGCCCTGGGGCTGGCTGATGATACCCGCATCCAGGTCATCGAGCTGCAGGGACGTTCGGCCCAGGAAATGATCCCTCTCATACAACCCCTGCTCGATGAGGGCGATGCCATAACGGGCACTGGCTACCAATTGATTCTGCGCACCAGGCCGGAAAACCTCGCCCGTATCGAAGCCGTGGTGAAACGTCTCGACCAGGCACCGAAACGCTTGCGCATTTCGGTGCACAGGGGTGAGCTCGATACGCGGGAGCAGTACCGTCACGACGTACAGCTGGAGCGAGAATCCGACGGGATTCGACTGGACACCGGCGCAGCGCGCAATGGCGGGGGCCTGGTGGTGGAACAGCGCGATAGGACTGGAAGCGCCGCTGTGCGCATGGAAAGCACCCGCCGGGTACGCGATGCCGACCAGCGCCAGCAGGTGCAGACCCTGGAAGGGCAAGCCGCCTATATTGCCACGGGCGTTGCCTTCCCCTATGTCAGCCAGGTGGAGCGCTACGGATCGCGTGTCACGGGTACCGGCATCGAATACCGGGAAGCCAATACCGGATTTTATGTGCTGGCCCGCCTGCGTGGAGACGGCCAGGTGCAACTGGACATCAGTCCTCACAAAGCGGAGCTGAGTCCCCGTGGCGGGGGCATGGTGGAAACCAGCGCATTGGTCACCAGCGTATCCGGTCCCATCGATACCTGGCTGGAGCTGGGCGGCATCGGCGAGACCCGCAACCAGGACGCACAGGGATACACCCGTAGCCGGCGCACTCGTGACCACCAGGAGGAACAGCTCTGGTTCCGGGTGGAGGTGCTGGACTGAGGCACAGGCCGGCCGCTCCCTTCAGGAACCCGCTCTCCATTCTTCGCGCAGTCGCTCACGATTGGCCGCCAGCCATTGCAGCGCGATAATAGGCGTGGCGGAAGGAATGCCGCCCTTGCTCAGCAATTCCATGGCCTGAGCGCTGGGTACGGCCATGGCACGAATGTCCTCGTGCTCGGCGGCGATGCCGAACAGGCCACCGCCGCGGGAACTGTCCACCTTGCCGCAGTACAGGGTGATCTGTTCCGAACTGCCACCGGGACTCACCAGATAGCGGCAGATGAATTCCAGTCGCTCAATGATGCAGCCGGCCTCTTCCCGCGCTTCGCGCCTTACCACGTCTTCCGCCGTCTCGCCCGGCTCGATGATACCGGCGACGATCTCTCGCACCCAGGCCCCCTCCGGAAGCTCCAGTGCGCCGATGCGAAATTGCTCGATCAAGATCACCTCGTCGCGCACCGGGTCGTAGGGCAGCACGGCCGCCGCATGGCCGCGCTCGAGCAGTTCCCGCACCAGGTTGCCGCTCATGCCGCCGGCATAGAGGCTATGGCGCAGGGTATAGCGTTCCAGCTGGAAGAACCCCCGGTAGACGATCTCCCGCTTGATGATGTCGACCTGTTGCGCTTCTCGTTCCATATTCATTCGTCTTCCGTATGCTTGTCCCGTTCCTCACCACAGGGAGGATTTTCCTGCTCCTGACGCAGACGGGCAAATTCCAGCAGACGCGAGGCCACCCGGCCATTGATGGTATCAAGGGGAAACTCTCCGTGTTCATCACACTGACCGGCCTCCAGGCCGATCAACAAGGCCATGGCCTGGTCCACATGGTCGACGGCGTACAGGTGGAAACGACCCGCATGTACCGCCCGCACCAGGTCCTGACGCAACATCAGGTTGACCATATTGCTGGCCGGCAGGATGACGCCCTGCTCTCCCGTAAGACCGCGGGCAACGCAGATATCGAAAAATCCCTCGATTTTTTCGTTGACCGCACCCACGGACTGTACTTCTCCGAACTGGTTGACGGAACCGGTAACCCCCAGGTACTGGGCCATGGGCAAGTCCGCAAGCGCGGACAGCAGGGCGCACAATTCCCCCAGTGAGGCACTGTCACCGTCCAGGGGACCGTAGCTCTGTTCGAACACCAGGCTGGCGGTCACCGACAGGGTACGGGTACGCGCATAACGGGCACCCACGAACTGCGACAGGATCATCACACCCTTGGAATGCAAGGCCCCGCCCAATTGCGCCTCGCGCTCGATATCGATGATCTCCCCCTCACCCAGCCAGGCGGTTGCGGTAATGCGTGACGGCAGGCCGAAGACGTAGTCGCCCGCCTCCACCACCATCAGGCCATTGACCTGGGCCGCCAACCGCCCTTCCGTATGAATCATCACGTTGTTGCGCAGGATATCCTCATGGAAGCGCTCCCGTACCCGGTTGGCGCGTCGTTCCCATTCCTGGATCGACCGTTCCACATGTTCCCGCCGCATGCAGTCGGAACCGGCCTGACGCGCCCAGTAATCCGTTTCTCGCAGGATATCCGCCAGCAGCCCCAGATTGGTGGTGATGCGCTCGGCATCCTCCACCAGCCTGGCGCCCTCTTCGATCATTCTGGCCACGGCCTCGACCCGCATGGGCAGCAATGCTTCCCGCTGGATGAGACTGGCCAGCATGGTCACGTAGGCGGCTTGGTTGGTGGCATTCCATTCCAGGCGATCATCGAAATCCACCTGCACCTTGAACAGGCGCAGGAAATCCGCATCCTGTTCGGCCAGCTGATAATACAGATCGCGTTCGCCGATCATGACCACCTGTAAGCGCACGGGCAGGGCCGTGGGGGCGAAGGCGACTCCTTCGGTACCACTGTGCGAACGCTCTGGTTCCAGCCGGTCGGTGGCCAGCAGTTGCTTGAAATCCCGCCACAGTTCCATGTCCGCCAGCAGGTTTTCGACATCGAGGACGAGGTAACCACCATTGGCACGTTGCACTGCCCCGGCGCGTAGCAGGCGCAGGTCTTCCTGGCCACTGCCCGGCTGGATACGTGGCTCGATGGCACCGAACAGGGAGCTGCGACCCTTCCCACTCCAGTATTCCAGGGGCGCGCCCTCCGCGCCCTCACGGCTTACCAGGAGATGAACCTGGTAGCGGCCGGCCAGAGAGCCCGGGTCGTCCAGCCAGGACTCCAGCCGACCCATGTCCTGTAACTCCCCGTGCAGGCGCTCCAGTTGTTGCAGAAGATCTGCGGCCAGGGCATCAAGGTAGTCCGCCAGGGTGGCAATACTGGCCCAGCGCTCGCGAAGTCCGGCCAGCATGGGAGCGATGGCCTGCGCGGCCAGTTCCCATTCGAAGGACTTGATCGTGTTGGCAAGGTCCGCCAGCCAGGCCTGCATGCTGGCCACGAAGGGAGCGCCGCTGCCGGCCGGCAGGGACAACCAACGCGGGGCATAGGGGTCATGAAAATTGCGCACCACGCAGAGATCCTCACCGGCTGGTTCGTTCCGGACCCGACCCCGCAGTTCCTGCAAGACCAGTTCATGGCGTCCGGAACCCGGTTCACCCATGACATAGAGGTTGTACCCTCTGCGCTGTATGCCCAGTCCGAAACGCAGGGCCTCGGCGGCACGCGTCTGCAGGTTGAGGTCCCGGGGGACCTGGAGTTCATCGGTGGTGCTGAACCCCAGTGTCTCTGGATCACATTCCCGGCAGAGCTGCCGGGATGTCAGTACATGGTGAGGGTTCATGGCGGGGCGTCGGCACTTTCTCTAAAGGAGGTTTCCGCCATGATAACGGAAAGCGCCCCGTCGTTCCCGGTCCGCGCAGTGGATCAGCTTCAAGTCCGAAAGACTCCTAGGCCGGCTCCTCTGGCAGGGTGAAGCAGAAGCGGCTACCCTGTCCCAGGATGGATTCGGCCCAGATTTTTCCGCCATGGCGACGGATGACCCGTTGCACCAGGGCCAGGCCGATTCCGGAACCCTCGAAACCGACATCGTGGTGCAGTTTGTGAAAGAGGGTAAAGAGCTTGTTGGCATAGCGCATGTCAAAGCCGATCCCGTTGTCTTCAATCACGAATACCGTCTCGCTCCCCTGGACCTCGCGGTACAGACGTACCCGCGGATTATCGACGCGCGCAGTGAACTTCCAGGCATTATCCACCAGCTGCATCAGCATTTCCTTGAACATATAGCGGTCCGCCAGGATACGGAGATCCGCCTCGATATCGCAGTGGACCTCATGTTCGTAACGCCAGGATTCCCGCATGCTGGTCACCACTTCTTCCATGAGACGGCTCAGGTTCACGGGACTGAGCATGATCTCGGTACTGGACATACTACGCAGGTGGCCGAGGTCATCGATTTGTTGTTGCATGCGCTGGCCGGCCTTGTGGATACGATGACAATAATCCGCCACCAGACCGTCTTGATCCAGCTCCCTTATCTCCTCCAGCACCGCCGCGCTGAAACCGCACACGGAACGTAAAGGTGCGCGGAGATCATGATTGATCACGTCATAAATGCCATTCAACTCCCGGTAGGCGACACCCAGGTCCGTGCCCAGCTGTGCGATCTCCTGCTCCAGCGCCTCCTGGTTCGACTGCTCACCAGGCCGTTTCCAGGCCATCTCCCTGGCAATGCGGGTGGCGTACACCCGCAGAACCGACTGTTGCTCCATGGACAGGTGCATCGGCTTGATATCGAGTATGGAAATCAATCCAGGGCCGTTGCTATAGGGTTCGCCCAGCGGCACACCGAAATAACTTTCGATATCCTTCGCGGCCAGGTACTCGTCCAGTGGGTAAAGGCCTTGCACCTTTTCCGGCACATACTGCTGGCGGGCATCCAGCACCGTCTGGCAGGGAGTGCCACTCAGGGAGTATTCGACGTTCTCCTGGAATTCGCCATCCTGCCAACACAAGAATGTGCGCATGCGGGTACGCGCAGTATCGACGAAGAGACTGATGGCGACGATGCGGGCGCCGTAGTAGGCCGCCAGGTCGCGCACGCAATTTCGGTAGAATTCAGGATCCAGCTGGGCGGAGACGCGCTGGGCCAGGCGTGACAGAGCCTCCTGGGTGCGGGTATGCTCGGCGGGGTCGCCAGTGGGCGGATCGATACCCAGATTACTTTTCATGATGACAGCCCCCTGCCGGGGCACTGTCCGGAAAACGCACGGGATCGAATCCCGCGATAGACCGTGATTTTCTGCACAAACCACCTCAGAAATTGTATTGATGCGCAAATAGTAACCATGGAAACATCATGGTGTGCGCAAACCCGAATAGTGCCCACTCCAATGTGGCAAGTCCAGCCCCAAAAATTCCGTGCCGGAGCAAGACGCCCGAAACCGGATCTGTGGGTGCGTTGTGCCCGGCTGGCGGGGTGAAAACGGCCCCACAAGCCTGCGTTTTTCATCCATGTTACAATTAACGCTTTACGAGCAATTCCCAGGTAATTGATACCAAAATGAAAAATTTCACCGATCTGCTACAAGACCGCATCCTCGTTCTCGATGGCGCCATGGGCACCATGATCCAGTCCTACCGGCTGGAGGAAGCAGACTACCGTGGCGAACGGTTCAAGGACTGGACCAGCGACCTCAAGGGCAACAATGACCTGCTGTCCCTGACCCAGCCGGACATCATCCGGGATATCCACAAGGCCTACCTGGATGCCGGTGCGGACATCGTCGAGACCAACACCTTCAACTCCACTGCCACCTCGCTGGCGGACTACGGTCAGGAAGACCTGGTTCACGAACTCAATTTCGCCTCCGCCCGACTGGCGCGTGAGGCCTGTGAGGCTGTCGGCACACCCGATCGCCCCCGTTTCGTCGCCGGCGTGCTCGGCCCGACCAGCAAAACGGCGTCCATATCTCCCGACGTGAACAATCCCGGCTATCGCAATATCAGTTTCGATGCCCTGTGCGACACCTACTACGAGGCCACCAAGGGCCTGGTGGAAGGCGGCGCCGACCTGATCCTCATCGAGACCATCTTCGATACCCTCAATGCAAAAGCCGCGGCCTTTGCCGTGGAAACCTATTTCGAGGACACCGGGAACCGGTTGCCGGTGATGATCTCCGGTACCATTACCGATGCGTCCGGCCGCACTCTGTCGGGGCAAACCGTCGAGGCCTTCTTCAACTCCCTGCGTCACATCAAGCCGGTATCCCTGGGTTTCAACTGCGCCCTGGGCGCCAAGCAGCTACGCGAGCACATCGAGGAACTGGCCGGCATCGCCGACTGCGGCGTCAATGCCCATCCCAACGCCGGACTGCCCAATGAATTCGGCGAATACGATGAATCACCCGAAGCCATGGCCAAGGAAATCGGCGAATGGGCCGCAGCGGGTTTTCTCAATATCATTGGCGGCTGCTGCGGCACTACTCCGGCACACATCAAGGCTATCGCCGAAGCGGTCCAGCCCCATGCACCGCGCAAGATCCTGCCCCACGACCATACCCTGCGCCTGTCCGGCCTGGAGCCATGCAACATCCGTGACGACTCCCTGTTCGTAAACGTGGGAGAGCGCACCAACGTCACGGGTTCCGCTGCCTTCAAGCGCCTCATTCTCAACGGTGAATATGACAAGGCCCTCGACGTGGCCCGCCAGCAGGTGGAAAACGGCGCCCAGATCATCGACATCAACATGGATGAAGGCATGCTTGATGGCCAGGAGGCCATGGTCACCTTCCTGAACCTGATTGCCTCGGAACCGGATATTTCGCGTGTCCCGGTAATGATCGACTCGTCCAAGTGGCCGATCCTGGAGGCCGGCCTCAAATGCATCCAGGGCAAGGGTATCGTCAATTCCATTTCCATGAAGGAAGGCGAGGAAGAATTCATCCGCCAGGCCAGGCTGTGCCGCAAGTATGGCGCGGCGGTAATCGTGATGGCTTTCGACGAAACCGGCCAGGCAGACACCAAGCAACGCAAGGTCGAGATCTGTAGCCGTGCCTACAAGCTTCTCACCGAGCAGGTTGGCTTCCCGGCGGAAGACATCATCTTCGACCCCAACATCTTCGCCATTGCCACCGGCATCGATGAACACAATAACTACGGCGTCGATTTCATCGAAGCCGTACAAGAAATTAAGCACAACCTGCCCTATGCCAGGATCAGTGGCGGGGTTTCCAACGTTTCCTTCTCCTTCCGTGGCAACAACCCCGTCCGTGAAGCCATACATGCCGTTTTTCTCTATCATGCCATCAAGGCCGGGATGGACATGGGGATCGTAAATGCCGGACAGCTGGCCATTTACGAGGAAATTCCCCAGGAGTTGCGCGACTGCGTGGAGGATGTAGTACTGAACCGCAACCCAGACGCAACCGAGCGCCTGCTGGACATTGCCGCCAAGTACAAGGGTGACGGCAGCGGCACCGAGCGTAAGGAGGACCTGGCCTGGCGCGAGTGGCCCGTCACCAAGCGCCTCGAGCACGCCCTTGTGAAGGGGATCGACGCCTATGTCGACGAAGATACCGAGGAGGCCCGCCAGAAATATGACCGGCCTATCCAGGTCATCGAAGGCCCGCTCATGGACGGTATGAACGTGGTTGGCGACCTGTTCGGTGCCGGCAAGATGTTCCTGCCCCAGGTGGTGAAATCCGCCCGGGTGATGAAAAAGGCCGTCGCCTACCTCCTTCCCTACATCGAGGCCGAAAAAGACGCCAATTCCAAGGCCAAGGGACGCATCCTGATGGCCACCGTGAAAGGCGACGTGCACGATATCGGTAAAAACATCGTAGGCGTAGTACTACAGTGCAACAACTTCGAGGTCATCGACATGGGCGTGATGGTGCCGGCCCAGAAGATCCTCGACAAGGCCCGTGAGGAGAAGGTCGACATCATCGGTCTATCCGGCCTGATCACACCTTCGCTAGATGAAATGTCCCACATGGCGAAGGAAATGCAGCGCGAAGGCTTCACCATTCCACTGATGATCGGTGGCGCCACCACTTCCCGGGTACATACGGCCGTAAAGATCGAGCCCGGTTACCAGGGCGCCACGGTCTATGTGAAGGACGCCTCGCGCGCCGTGGGCGTGGCCCAGAACCTGGTCAGCGAGGATAATGCCAAGACCTTTGTGGCCAAGATAAAGGAAGAGTACGAGTCCGTACGTGAAATGCACAAGGGAAAATCCCGCAAGACCGACTGGATCTCCCTCGCGGAAGCGCGCGCCAACAAGTCGAAAATCGATTGGAAGGACTACAAGCCCACCGCACCCTCCTTCACCGGCACGCGGGTCTTCGACGACTACCCGCTCGAGGAGATCGCCCGCTATATCGACTGGACCCCCTTCTTCAAGGCCTGGGAACTGGCAGGCAGCTATCCAAAGATCCTGGAGGACGAAACCGTCGGTGAACATGCCCGCAACCTGTTCGAGGACGCACGGGAAATGCTCCAAAAACTGATTGACGAGAAATGGCTCAAGGCTCGTGCCGTCATTGGACTCTTTCCCGCAAACCAGGTGAACGATGACGACATTGAACTCTACAGCGATGACCGTCGTGAGCAGGTGCTGACCACCCTGCACCACTTGCGCCAGCAGACCCGCAAGCCACCGGGTCGCCCGAACCAGTGCCTCGCTGATTTCGTGGCGCCCCGCGAAACCGCGATCAAGGACTTTATGGGTGCCTTCGCAGTCACGGCCGGCATCGGCATCGACGAACATGTCAAGCGCTTCGAGGCCGGTCACGATGACTACCAGGCCATCATGCTCAAGGCACTTGCCGATCGCCTGGCCGAGGCCTTTGCTGAGCTCATGCATGAGCGTGTCCGGAAGGAATACTGGGGCTACGCCACCAGCGAGGAGCTCGGCAACGAACAGCTCATCAAGGAAGAGTACCAGGGCATCCGCCCGGCCCCGGGTTACCCGGCCTGCCCTGACCACACGGAAAAAGCATTACTCTGGGAGCTTCTCGAACCCAATCAGCGCATCGGACTGCATATCACCGAATCCTTTGCCATGACTCCCACCGCCGCGGTCAGTGGCTGGTACTTCGGCCATCCCGATGCCAAATATTTCGGGCTCGGCAAGATCAACCACGATCAGGTGGAAGACTATGCACGGCGCAAGGGCATGAGCCTGGCCGAGGCAGAACGCTGGTTGTCACCCAACCTGGGTTACGACCCCGACGAGCAACAGGAAGATCGGGCAGCCACTGCGTGACGGACCGATAATCACGCGCGTAAATCCGGGTAAATTGCAGGCCGACACGAAGCTTCGCTACCATGCCGTCTTGCTACTCGCAGTGAGCGTATGCGGACATGTCCCGGCTTAAGCATGTGTTTGATGGCACCACGGAGAATTTCCAGCAACTGGTGCTGGAAAACTCCAGCAAGGTCCTGGTACTGGTGAATTTCTGGGCTCCGAAGGCGGATCCCTGCTTCAAGCTCTGGCGAGCGCTCGAGGGACTGAGCGAGGAATACCAGGGGCGCTTCCTGCTGGTCAATGTCAATACTGAAAGCCAGCCAGGGCTGGTGCGGGAAAGCGGGATTACCAGCGTGCCCACGCTCAAGCTTTTCAGCAAGGGCGCGGTGGTCGAGTCCATCCATGGTGCGCAATCGGAACAATCCCTGCGCAATGTCATTGATAAATACCTTCCACCGCCGCCCGGCTCGACAATCACCGCGGCCCTGCAGGCCTATCAGGCCGGTGACCCGGACGAGGCACTGAGACTGCTGGCGGCGGCCAGCAGAAACAATCCACGCGACATGAACCTGCATACCATGACCATCAAGCTGTTGTTTCGCGAGCACCGGTTCGAGGACGTGACCCGCTACTTCTCCAGCCTGCCGGAAGAAGCCCGCCGCAACGCCGACCTGAAACACCTGAGTATTCATGCCGGGATCCTGCAACTGGCGGAGCAGGCGCCACCGGCCGAAGAACTGGATCAGCAGCTACGCGTCCATCCCGATGACCAGGAGACCCTGTTGAGCCGCGCCTCCCTGGCACTGGTGCAGGACGATCATGAATACGCGCTGGAATGTCTGTTGCATGCCTTCCAGCAGGACCGCAACCATCGGGATGGTTTCGCGCAACAGGCCATGCTCTCCCTGTTCTCCCTTCTGGGTAGCGGACACGAACTCACCCGGACCTTCCAGCAACGCATGCGCGATACCCTTCACTAACCTTCCTCACCATCAACCCTGTTCGTGTCGCTGGCAAGGAGCGCGAAACTTCTCCGGCACATTCGGCGGACATTCTCCACAGAGCTCGTTGCCCGGCACGGCGAAGTCGATCTTGCGCGGGTAGGGAAGATCCATGTTGTCCATGATGGCAACGAATTCTTCCAATGGTTTGTTATTGCCCAGGCGCGGGTTGCGGGCCTTTTCCTGGGCAATGGTCGATATATGGCGACCCTCGTAGTCATGGCAGGGATACACCAGAGTCTCATCCGGCAGGCTGAAGAACTTGTCATGAATGGAGCGATACAGTGTTCCGGCATCACCGGACTGAAAATCGGTGCGACCACAGGCATCGATGAGCAGGGCATCGCCGCTGAACAACAGCTTGTGGGTACCATTATCAATCAGGTAGGCATGGTGATGATTGGTATGTCCAGGGGTGAACAACGGGTGAATTTCGATATTCCCTACCCGGAAGGGAGTACCTTCGCGCACGCCGATATCCGCGCATGGAAGATCATCGATTTCCGGATAGACGATGCGGCTGCCTGCCAGTTCCTTCAAGCGCCGCGCGCCCGTGAGATGGTCGGCGTGGATGTGTGTATCCAGGCTGTAGCTCAATTTGAGCCCCAGCTCCTGTAGCAAGTGCAGATCGCGGTCCACGGTATCCAGCACCGGATCGATCAGTACGGTCTCGCCCGTATCGGGGCAACTGAGAAGATAGGTATAGGTGCAGGAATCCGGTTCCTGTAGCTGTCTGAAGAGCATTCAGTCCTCCTGTTGATCATGTCGATACCTGTAGTAGGATGGAAGCAGGATGGATAAGTTCCCGGGCATTCCCCGGTGACGATCATCCCCGGTCCGCATCGGCTCAAGTATAGACGCAATTCCACGTATACAGAGGTAAGGTTCATGAGTAAAACCATCCTGGTCACCGGCAGTAATCGCGGCATCGGCCTGGAACTGGTGCGCCAGTACGCCAGCGCCGGCTGGCAGGTCCACGCCTGCTGCCGCGACCCGGAACAGGCAACAGAGCTTCATACCTTGGCAGCGGAAAACCATACAATCCACCTGCACCAACTGGATGTAACGGATCATGGACACATGACCAGCCTTGCCCGGGAATTGGATGGGCGACCCATCGACCTGTTGTTCAATAACGCAGGCGTGTATGGCCAGGATGATGCCGTATTTGGTAATACCGACGAAAATCTCTGGTTGCGCGCCATGCTCATCAATGTCATCGCCCCCATGAAGATGATGGAGGCGTTCGTCGGGCATGTGGCCGGCAGTCAACACAAGCTTATCGCTTGCCTGAGCAGCAAGATGGGCAGCATGGCGGATAATGGATCGGGGGGCAGCTATGTATATCGATCCTCCAAGGCCGCATTGAACGCGGTGTTGAAAAGTGCCGCCATCGACCTGCAACCCAGGGGGATTCGTGTGGCCATACTCCATCCCGGCTGGGTCAAGACCGCCATGGGGGGCCCCCATGCCGAGATCTCCGCCACGGAAAGCGTGACCGCAATGCGCACCATCCTGGCACGGATGAAACCAGAAGATACCGGCACCTTCTATGACATCGATGGCAGGGTCATCCCCTGGTGAGGCAGATGCGCTATCATGAGGTTATGAAGCAGGCCACCATCATCTCCCTGGCGCTGCTAGCCATGTCGCCGGGCGGGTTGCTCGCCGCCGCCTTGACCACGGGCATCGACGAGCAGGCCCGGTTGCCCTATTGGGAAATCCGCGACGAAGGCATGTCCCTGCGCCTGGTGCAGCGCATGCCGGACCAGAGCCGCGCCTTTTTCCTGGCCCGGGGCTTCAGTGCCGAGGAGGTGGAACAGGTCGCCGGGCGCTGCGTCTTCCAGACCGTATTCCGGAACATCTCCCATGAAGCACAACCCTCCCCACTCCACTACCGCCAGCAGGACTGGACGGTTCAGCACCAGGACCGGGACGCCAGCATCCTCACACGCGAGGACTGGGCCAAACTCTGGGAACGCGAAGACGCGGCACCAGCGGCCCGCATTGCCTTCCAGTGGGCCCTGTTGCCGGCAGAACAGACCTACGAAGCCGGTGATTACAACTGGGGCATGACCATGATCGATCTCCCGCCCGGGAGCCGATTCACGCTCGAAGTAAGCTGGGAACAGTTCGGAGAGACCCGCACCTTCCTGATCGAGGATCTGCAATGCGCCAGCGACCAGCCCGTTTAAACCTGGACGCCCTGCGCGTTTCTTGGGTACTGCTGTTCTCCGCCCTGGCCACACCGGTCCTGGCTCAATTCCCAACGTCGCAGACACTGCCCGCCTTTCTCGGCAAGCCCGCACCCGAGTTCACCCTGCCCGATACCGAAGGCCGCTCACACCAGTTATCCGACTATCGCGGCAAGGTGGTGGTGCTGAATTTCTGGGCCACCTGGTGCCCGCCCTGCCGCGAGGAAATGCCTGCCATGGAACGCCTGCACCAACTGGTCGGTGATGAGAACATTGCCGTGGTAGCGATCAACGTGGGAGAGGACGAGGACACCATTTTCCGTTTCACGGGCGACTATCCCGTGACTTTTCCCCTGCTGATGGACCTGGGTGGACGGATCGTCGAGGAATACCCCGTCATCGGTCTGCCTACCACCTATATCATCGACCCTGCGGGAGTCATCCGGCACCGGGCTGTCGGCACCCGTGAATGGGATGCGCCGGAGCTGGTGGAAGAGCTGCGCGCCCTGCAGAGGGAGTGATGCGTCATGAAGGGCATCCTCTTCGACCTCGACGGGGTAATGTACCAGAGCAATGAAGCCATTCCCGGCGCCCTGCAGGCCCTCCATTGGGTACAGGAACGAGACATTCCGTATTGCTTTGTAACCAATACGACTTCGAAACCTCGATCCGCTATCGTAGATAAGCTTGCCGGCATGGGGATCACGACAACGGCGGACCGCATCGTCAGCCCTCCCCGGGCGGCCGCGCACTGGCTGCGCACCCACAACCGGGGCCCCGTGGCACTGTTCGTGCCGGAAGCCACACAGGTGGAATTCGCCGATCTTCAGCAATGGGACGAAACCATCCATCAGCCTGCCAGCGCCGTAGTGGTGGGAGATCTCGGCACGGAATGGAGTTTTGCCCGTCTGAACCAGGCCTTCACCTGCCTCATGCAGGAGCCCAGACCCGTCCTGATCGCCCTGGGCATGACCCGCTATTGGAAGGCACCTGGCGGACTGCAACTGGACACCGGTCCATTCGTGGCGGCACTGGAATATGCCACCGGCCTGGCAGCCAGGGTATTTGGCAAGCCGGCACCCACTTTTTTCCAGGTCGCAGCAGACACCCTCGGACTGGAACCAGGGGAATTGTTGATGATCGGCGACGATATCCGCGGCGATGTGGAAGGAGCCCAAGAAGCCGGATTGAAGGCCGTACTGGTCAAAACCGGAAAATTCAGGCCAGAGGACCTGCAAGGAAAGGTGCGGCCTGATGCGGTACTGGAGTCCGTGGCCGAGTTACCGGCTTGGTGGGGAAAAGAGGTGCAAGGGCAGGCCTAGCCTGGCCTGCCTTGCGAACGGAACTACATACCGAGCTTCTGCTTGATGGCTGCAACCACGGCATCGCTGGAAGTGGCATTCACTTTCATCAGCTGTCCCTGCTTCTCGTAGAAGGAGGCCAGGGGGGCGGTCTTTTCGTTGTAGGTATCAAGGCGCTTGCTGATGGCTTCTTCGGTTTCATCATCCCGCTGGATCACCGGGCTGCCACACTTGTCACACACGCCTTCCACCTTGGGCGGCTTGCTCTTGACGTTGTAGATTTCCTGGCAATCGGAATTGGAACAGGTGCGGCGGGTGGTCAGGCGATCAAGGATGACATCGCGTGGCACAACCAGATCCACCACGGCATCGAGCTTGATGTTCAGTTTGTCCAGCAACTTGTTCAGGGCTTCAGCCTGGGGGATGGTACGTGGGAAACCATCGAGCAGGAAGCCGTTGGCGCAATCGGGCTGCTGCAAGCGTTCTTCCATGATACCCATGATCAGGTCATCGGGAACCAGGTCTCCGGCCTTCATAAAGGCCTGCGCCTTTTTACCCAACTCGGTTCCATCCTTCACGGCGCCGCGCAGAATGTCACCAGTGGAAATCTGCACCGAACCATCAAGGGCCGTCAGCAACTTGGAAACCGTGCCCTTGCCCGCGCCCGGGGCGCCTAACAGAATCAACTTCACAATCATTCTCCTTTTGGTTAACTGCTAATGTCTTGTTTTGACAAACCCGAAACACAACGTCCCGGGACAGGCAGGGGGGCATTTTGGCGCATTCGCGGGCAAGGTTCAAATCCGGGCAAAACATGAGGCGGATCAAGTAATCAGGCAGGAACGAACGAAGGCGGCACCAGGCCGCCTTCGTCACATGACACCGGGAATTTAGCGCAAACGCTTGCGCAACTTTTCCAGGGCCTCGTCCTTGCCCATGCGCAACAGGCGATTGGCCAGTGACATGAAAGGCAGTGCCAGGCGCACAAGGAGCCCCTGCAGGGGGTTGAGGCGCAACGCCTGTTGTTCTGCCAGACGTTGCCGCTCGCGCTCCTCCGCCATGAGCCTTGCCTTGGTGCGCAATTCCTCGCAGATGCGGGCCTCTTCCTCGGCCTGGCGCGCTGCCACTTCCGCGGCGAGGCGTTCCTGCTCCGCCTGTTCGGCGGCCTGGCGCGCTGCCGCCTCGGCCCGGCGTGCAGCCTCCTGTTCCTCGCGGATGCGCCGCGCTTCGTCCTCTTCCCTCTGGCGGCGGGCTTCCGCCTCGGCGGCCTGGAGGCGCGCCGCCTCCTCGACCTGACGGCACCGTTCTTCCTCTGCCAGGCGCGCAGCTTCCTGTTCTTCCCGGATACGTTGAGCCTCGGCCTCTTCCTTCTGGCGGTGGGCTTCCGCCTCGGCGGCCTCGCGAAGTGCCAGGGCTTCCTCCGCCTGCCGCGCGGCTTCCTGTTCCTCACGAATACGGCATGCCTCTGCAGCGGCGGCCTGATCCACGACCGGTGCCTCCTCCACGGGGCGTGCTTCCGGTGCTTCCGGTGTTTCCGCAACCGCAGCCATCACGACAGCCGGCGTCGTATCCACCGCCAGCAGGGAACGGGTGCGGGCAATGATTTCATCGCTTTTGAAGGGCTTGCCGACCAGGTCCGTGGCGCCATGACCACGTACTTCCTCCAGCAAACCGCCAAGATCCCCTTCCTTACCGGTAATGACAATGAAAGGCAGCGCGCGAACATGTGCGTCATCGGATCCGCGCACCCGCGCCAACAAGCCATAGCCATCCAGGTTGGGCATTGAGAGATCACTGAAAATGCAGGCAATCGCCGGGTCTTCCATGAGCCGGCCCCAGGCATCCTCGCCGTCGACAGCCTCGATGAGCTCGAATTCGTCCTTGAGAATCTTCTTGATGGCGACTCGCATGAGTCGTGAGTCATCGACAATCAGCACCGTCGGCCGAGCGGTCCTCGTGGATGAATCGGGCAACGATATCGCATTGTTTTTCATGAGAACTCCTCGAATCTGACCGGTGCGGTTCCGGGTCGATGCTTCCCCTCACACCATAGCGGTCCGACGCGCGGAAACTTTATGTGACGCGGTTCACGAAACAGTAAAGGGTTGAATATGAGGCCCAAATCGCGCTGCCCCCCCCCGCAGGGCCGGGGCGGGTGTGCCCCGCTAGCCTTCCACCCGCCAACTGCCATCCGGCTGCCGACAGGCCGTGCCATAGACCTTCTCCACCCGACCGCCGATCATGGCGTCGATGCTGTACTCGCGGCAGGGACCCGAGGTGGTTTCATAGGTGCGGGTGGGAACCACGCTGTAGCTGTTTCCCGTATCGGGATTGCGCCACTGGGCAGGTACGCCGGTGCGCACCGTCTCCAGGGTTTGCGCGGTTTTCATGCGGTCCACCTCGTCCATGGAGCGACCCACCGAGCCACCGATGGCCGCGCCAGCCAGGGTGCCGGCAATGATGGCGGCGGTTCGCCCCCTTCCCCCGCCCACCTCGGAACCCAGCACACCGCCCAGGATACCGCCGATCACCATGCCGGCCTGTTCCTGCTGACCCTGATAGGTGGCGCAACCCGCCAGGGAAATCAGCGTTGCCATTGTCACGGGCACCAATATGTTCCTCGTCATGACCCCATCTCCTCAAATTTGAAAAAAGATCCATAGCCCATCCATGGAATATAGGACAGACTCCCGCTCCTGCGCAGTACATTCATCTATAACAGCACATTCACCTGCGCACGCAGTTCATCCGGCGACTGCTGAATCAGGTTCTTGTCCAGGCTCTCCACCAGCACCTTGGCCAAGGGACCCTTCATCTCGGCCCGCAACTTGCCCAGCATGGCGGCGGGCGCCACGAGGACGAACTGGTCGAACACCCCCTGCTTGCGATCCTCTTCCAGACGCTCCACCAGGCGCTTGGCGAACTGGATACGCGCCTCCTCCTGGGCCGTGGTGGGTGGTTCGTAGGCATGCAATCCATGCCCGGAGGGGGTTCGTGAACTGCCGGGCCGATCACTCACGAGTTCACCCTCCTGCAAACGCCCGTCCTGTGAAGCGAAATCCTCCACTTCACGCAGTGGCGCCTTGGGTGTATCGGCGATGAACAGCCGTGCCCGGCTGCTGTCCGCTACCAGTATCATGGTTTTCGTCATGGTTCTGCCTCCCTCTGGCACTTTTCTGTATCCACTAAGATAACAATATGCACCTACCCGGGGTAAAGCCATGACGGTGATCATGATTTCTTCTGAGCACCGCTGCCGCTGATGCCACCCTGCTTTTACCGCGTTTATTTCCTGGCTTGCCAGCACCATCCCTCGCCTCCACGAACGCCAGCCCTGTTTCGCGATGTTGATCAGGTAAAAACCATGATGAAACAATCAGTACGCGCAGGTCCCGGCAAGGGAAGCGTCCAGGCCACCCGTCAGGATGAGCCCATGCGGTGCAGGACCATGCGAAATCTCGGGCGCTACGGTACTATAGCGGGATAAATCACTCTGGCCACCTCCCGCCATGACCGGCACATCCCCCCGTAAACAACAACGTGACCTCGTTTACGGCTTCGTTGCAGTCATCGTCATCCTGTTCTCCCTGTCGGTCTTCGTCCTGACCTACATGACCCACATCAGTCACCACCTGGCCGGGGTACTGGAAACCCAGCGACATAAGTCCCTACAGGTTTCCACCATGCGCGATGCCATGCGCAAGCGGCAGGTAGAGCTTCGCGACATGGTAATCGAAGACGATCCCTTTACCCGGGATACCGCCTGGGAAGGTTACTTCCATGCCGCCAGCGACTTTATAAAGGCACGGGAATCCCTCCAGAACACGGGCCTCAACCCGCAGGAAAAAGCCGCGCTGGAAAAATTGATGGATCGCGCCTACGAGGCCTATCTGAAACAGCAGCGCGTCATAAATCTGGTTCGTGAAAACTTCAGCGGACCCGAGATCATCACCTTGCTCAATGAAGCCATCGAATCCCAGGACCTGGCCATGAGCAAGATGGATACGCTCATGCAACTGCAGCGGTCGGCTGCGCAACAGGCCATTGACGACATCAACCACCGCTACCGCAATACCCTGCTCTTCCTGCCCGCCGCCGGCTTCCTGTTCCTCCTGGCTGGCATGACCATCGCCTGGATCGCGCTCAAGCGTGACCACGCCGCCAGCCAGGAACTTGCCCAATATCGTGATCACCTGCAGGAACTGGTAACGGATCGTACCCGGCAGCTGGAACACATGGTCTCGGAAGCGGAGAGTTTTTCCTACACCCTTGCCCATGACCTGCGCCAACCCCTGCGTGGTCTGGATGGCTACAGTTACATCCTGCTGGAAGAGCACGGCAAGGCACTGAACCAGGAGGCCAGGTACATGCTCGGCAGGATACGCCTCGGAACCCAGCGCATCGGGGACCTGCTGGACGGCATGCTGACCCTCACCAGCCTGAGTCACAGCACCCCCAACCGCATAGATTTCAACCTGGCCGAGCTGTGCCGCCTGATCAGCGAGCAACTGAGCCTGGAACACCCGGAACGCCTACTGTGCTGGGACATCGAGCCCGAGATGCCCGTACACGCGGACTACAAGCTGCTGCGCATAGCCATGGAAAACCTGTTGGGAAACAGTGTGAAATTCACCGCTGGCCGACAGCCGGCGCACATTTCCGTGCACACGCTAAACACGGAAGGCAAGACCTTCTACGTCGTGGAGGACGACGGGGCCGGGTTCGACATGCAATACGCCGACAAACTGTTTCAACCCTTCGAACGCCTGCACGGCGTCAATGAATTCGATGGCACCGGCATCGGCCTGGCAACCGTGGCCCGGATCATGGCACGTCACCAAGGCCAGATCTGGGCGGAATCCAGCCCTGGCGCGGGTGCACGCTTCTACTTCACCCTCGGGTGAGTTCCTGTTGCGCATGCCAGCCGCTTCCCCCCCCTTCCATCACTATCAGCCTCCCTCGCACAGGGGGCTCGATATCCTCTACCAGGACACGGACCTGTTGGCGGTGAACAAGCCACCCGGCCTCTTGAGCGTGCCTGGTCGCGGCCCCGACCGGCAGGACTGCCAGTCGGGAAGAGCGCAGGCAGAATTCCCCGCTGCCCGCATCGTGCACCGGCTGGACATGGAAACCTCGGGCCTGCTGCTGTTTGCTTTGCATGCCGAGGCCCAACGCCGACTGGGTTTACAATTCGAACGGCGCGAGGTGCACAAGGAATATATCGCCGTGGTGCGCGGCCGGCTGCCCCATGTCGCCGGCAGCATCGATCTGCCCTTGTGCAGCGACTGGCCCAACCGTCCCAGACAAAAGGTGGACTTCCTGCACGGCAAGGCTGCGCTGACCCACTATCGATGCCTCGAACAGCCCGCCGACGGCACTACGCGACTCTTGCTGAACCCGGTAACCGGGCGCTCGCACCAGCTGCGCGTACACCTTATGCACCTGGGGCACCCCATCCTCGGGGACCGGCTCTATGGCGAAGTTGGCTGTACAGAGCGTCTCTTGCTACATGCACGCACCCTGGTCTTCACCCATCCAGGCACTGGCCGTACGCTACACCTCGATTGCCCGCCCGATTTCTGAAGCTGTCGGCCTCTCATGACGCTCGCCACCCTCGTCATCACCCTGACCATCCTGCTAGCGGCCTATTTCATCCGCGGCATCACCGGTTTCGGCTCGGGCCTCATCGCGGTACCTCTGCTTGCACATTTTCTCCCGTTGCAGTTCGTGGTGCCCCTGTGCCTGATGCTGGATTTCAGCGCCTCGCTGGTACTGAGCCGGCATGGTCGCCACCAGGTGCGCTGGGATGAAATCCGCCCGCTGTTACCCTTCACGGTGATCGGTATCGTGCTCGGTGCGTTCCTGCTATTGAAACTGCCACGCGAACCCCTGCTGACGAGCCTGGGACTGTTCGTGATGCTGTTCGGATTGCGCTATGTATTCAATATCCATGGGGAACACGGTATTTCACGCCTGTGGGCCATGCCGGCGGGGCTGCTGGGCGGGATGATCGGAGCCCTGTTCGGCACGGGGGGGCCGCCCTACGTGATCTACCTCACCCACCGCCTGCATGACAAGTTCGAACTGCGGGCGACATTTTCCGGACTGTTCCTGCTGGAAGGTGCCCTGCGCATCGTCACCTTCCTGCTGGCCGGCCTGCTGCTGCAGGCGGAGCTGTTCCAGACCCTGCTGCTGGCCATGCCGGTCATGGCGCTGGGCCTGTACCTGGGCAACAAGGTCCACATCGGCATCGGCCAGCGAGACATGATCCTGCTCATCGGGCTGCTACTGGTGATCAGCGGCGCTTCGCTGTTATGGCGGGCCTGGAGTCCTTGAGATGCCAGGGAATCCCTAGGTGGCCCCCCCGGAGCAGGGCAGTTCCGGTCCCAGTATGCAATCGACCAGGGTAAAGCCATGGTCTTCCAGGGCATCGGCCAATTCCTCCCAGCCACAGCCGGGACTGGCTTCCTGCGTCCTGGCAATGATACCGGTGACGTGGCGGTAGACCTCGTGTTCCTCGAAATCCTCCGGCACACTCACCAGGCGGATCTGTTCGAAGACGGGGCTGGGCAGAATCATCAGTCGGGTCGACATGGGGTACTCCGGTTTCTCATTCGAGCAATGAACGCAACGATTGGATACGCTGGAGCTCCGCCTCGCTCAGGCGGGGATATTCGAGCTCCAGTTGTTGCAGGCTGGCAGTGATGATCTCCGCCACGCAAAGACGCATGTAGTCCTTGTCGTCGGCCGGGATCACATACCATGGGGCCCAGGGTCGGGCGGTATTGGCAATCGCCTCCTGGTAGGCCTCCATGTAGGCATCCCAGTGCTGGCGTTCCCGCACATCGGATTCGGAAAATTTCCAGTTCTTTTCCGGCTCGTCGATGCGTGAAAGGAAACGTTTGCGCTGTTCCTTATGCGAGATATTCAGCCAGAATTTCAGAATCAGGGTACCGCTGCGCGCCAGGTGCTGCTCATGGCAGCGGATGGATTCATAACGTTCCTGCCAGAGCTGCCGCAGGGACGCAGGCCCTGGAAGTCGCTGTTGGTCCAGGTATTCGGGGTGTACCCGCACTACCAGCACTTCCTCGTAATAGCTGCGGTTGAAGATCCCGATGTTGCCCCGCTCCGGCAGGCAGCGGCTGGTGCGCCAGAGAAAGTCGTGGTTCAGTTCCAGCGGGCTTGGCTGTTTGAAAGAGAACACATGACAGCCGGCGGGATCGATCCCGCGCATGACGGCCCGGATGGTGCCATCCTTACCTGCGGCATCCATGGCCTGAAAAATCAGCAACAGGGCATGGCGCTGATGCGCATAGAGCCGCCGTTGATGCTCATCCAGGACGCCGATACAGGTCTCGAGCCCTTCCCGCGCGGCCTTTTTTCCCGGCGCCCCCTTGGGTGGCCGGGTGGAAAAATCCTCGCAACGGAAACTACCGTCGACCGGGGCAAGAAAAGGGCTTTCCACCGGACCCATCCTGCGCTTACGGACAGTCACCGATGCGCCGTCCCGTCATGGTCTGGGTCATTTTCATCGGCCCCATGGGGCTGCCGTCCATGGTCATGACCACGTCGCCCTCATAGCGATCACCGGAATAGACGATCTTCCCGTGGCCGGTCATGGTCATGCCGTCCTGTTTGCATTGCACCCGCCAGGTGACCGTCTTGCCGCTGGTACTGTGTTCGAGCACTTCACACTCCTGGCCCGGGGACTCCATCTGTGGCACCAGGTCCTCCTCGGTGACACAGTTGCGATGGGTCATGGGCGGAGGCGACACGGGCAAGCCCTCGATCTCCGTTTCGATGTGGCTCTCCCAGAGGCCTGTCTTGACATCCATGGCCACTGCTCCCGTGCTCGCCAACAGCAGGCCACACAGGCCGAATCCTGCACAAAGCAATCTCTTGTTCATGTTTCTGTCCTTGTTTTTCCCCAATGGAGCGCGGAGGTTGCGTACCCCCCATGCGCGTGGCGCGGGCTACCTTGGACTGTCACACCGGCCGGCCCGAACCGCCTTGACACGGTACCGCATTGTGACATGAATGTCCCCCGCGGGCGCCCACATCCCGGGGCGGAAAATCTCCATGCCTGCCGACCGCGATACGCCTTGCCGCCCGCTGGCATTGTGGGTACCTTAAACCCGCTGCCGATCCATATGAAGCGCACCTCACCGGGTGCCCGGATTCAGCCACTTTCCGAAAGACGACAGGACGGAACATGCCGCAGCGCCAGGACGATTCCAACCTCGACGCCACCGCCGCCATCAACCAGGTGCTGGCTGCGGAACGGGATGCCAACCAGGCCATTGCCGAGGCCGAACGGGCGGGCGCTGAACGGCTGGAAGCCGCCCGACAGCGTGCGGCGCGCATCCTGCGCCATGCCGACAGCCGCATCACGCTCATCCACCAGCGCTGCAGCCAGGGGATGGCCCACGCCATCGACAAACAGATCCTCGAGCATCACCGGCGGCTCGCCGAGCTCAGCCAGCGCCTGGATCTCGACGACACCCATGTGGATACCATCGTCGCCGAACTGGCCGCCGCCCTCAGCGCGACGGGTGGGGACCGGAACCATGATGCGGATTGAGGCCGGACGCTACGACTATATCCAGACGCGCTTGCAGGCACGCCATGCACGGCATCCCGATGCCGCCCTGTGGCAGCGCCTGGGTGCCCTGCGCGACCTGCCGCTGTTCCTGCAAACGGGTCGCGCCAGCGGACTGCGTCCCTGGCTGGAAGGACTGGCGCCGGATACCTCTCCCCACCGCATGGAACAATTGCTGCGCCAGCGTTTTCGGAACGAGGTCCACCTGGTGGCCGGCTGGCAACCACGCCCCTGGCAGGCCGCCACTGCCTGGATCGCTCATTGGATGGATTTGCCGGCCCTGGGGGGGCTGTTGCGACGCGAAGCCGTGCCGGAGTGGATGCACCAGGATCCGGACTATGCACCCCTCGCCAGGTTGCCGCGCGCCGCGCGCCGCGAGGCCTTGTTACAGACCCGGTGGGCGGCACTTCTGCACCCGCCAGCGGCTGACGCAGACTTGCGACAGGCCTGGTTCGATCATTGGCGACGCCTGTGGCCCGGGCATGAAAACCCTGTCCGCGCCGGCGTCGAGATACTGGCACAGGGACTGGCGGCCCAGCCCGCAGTGCGGGCCGGCACCCCGGCCGCGGATCGGCGCCAGCGCGAACAATGGCGCGCCTGGCTGCTGATCCGGTTTCGACGCATGACGCGCGCACCGGTCAGCGCCATGCTGTACCTGTTCCTGGTGGAACAGAATCTCGAACGCCTGCGCGGCACCCTGCTGCAACGACGCCTGTTTCCCGAACTCCGGACGGGGGATGCCGATGGCCCTGCGCCCTGAAACCGCCCATTGGTTCGAATGCCTGGTTGCCCGCGAGGATCTTCCGGCCAGTCTCGAGATCCTGGCCGCCAGCGGCGAGATCCAGCTGAGCGCGGAACCTGCCATGCAGGAGCACGAATCCCTCACCGATCTCGGTGAACTGCTGGAAGAATTCCATCAGCTGGCCGCACGCTATCACCCCTACTGGCCGCCCGCCATTGCACCCGCCAACGTCGCGGGCAAGCCGGCCCGTACCCTGCAGACAGCTTTGCGGACCCTGCGCGACTGGGCCGGCACGAGTGATGCCCGCATCCTGGAGCTGGAACGCCTGCAAGCCGAGGATGCCGACCTCGACCGGCTACGGGAATGGCTGCATGCGCTACCACAACAAACGCTGGACCTGGGATGGCTGGTGAATGTCGGACCCTTGCTGAGTGTGCAGCTCTACCGGGTCCATGAGCAGGGTGAACTGTCGGAGCCCCCGCCCCCCTGGCTATGCTGGACCCTGGCCCGACCAGCGGGTCAAGACCAGGGTCCGCTGCAGGCCGCAACCGGGTACCGTCTCCTGATCGGCCCGGCCGCACAGAACGAAGATCTCGCCCATGAATTGAGCGCCCAGCGGGTGCGCCGCATCCCGCTGCCTGCCTGGCTGCACGGTACGCCGCGTGCGGCCGCCGCCCAGGTGGAGGCGCAACTCGAGATGGATGCGCGGCGCATCGTCCTGTTACAACGGGAGCTGCACGATTCCTGGGAGGCATACAAGCTTGGCGAGCGCCTGGGAGAAATCGCCCGCCTCGACTGGTTCCTGCGCCAGGGACGCTACCAGGTGAACAGTGACAACCTCGCCTGGATTCGCGGCTGGAGCAGCGCCCACGATGCCGCGGGCCTGCAGGCCCGCCTGGCAGGTGCTGGCGTGCGTGCCCTGGTGCAGTTCAGCCTTCCACCGGCCGGTCACGCACCACCCCTGGTACTGCGCAATCCCCGCTGGGCGCGCCCCTTCGAACTGTTCACGCGCCTGCTCGGCATGCCCTCCGCCGAGGAGGCCGATCCCAGCCGCATCCTGGCCCTGGTGGTGCCACTGCTGTTCGGTTACATGTTCGGTGACGTAGGCCAGGGGCTGGTCCTGCTGCTGGCGGGCCTGTGGCTGCGGCGCCGCTGGCCCGCCAGCAGCCTGCTTATTCCCGCCGGCGCCAGCGCCATGCTGTTCGGCCTGCTGTTCGGGAGTGTCTTCACCCGCGAGGACCTGATCCCGGCCCTGTGGCTGCATCCCATGGACCAGCCCCTGCTGGTCCTGGCCGTGCCCCTGGTATTCGGCGTGCTGCTGCTCTTGCTGGGCCTGCTGCTCAATGGTCTGGAGGCCGCCTGGCGCAATGCCGCACGCCACTGGTGGTGGTGCGAGGCGCCGGTGGTGCTCCTGTACCTGGGGCTGCTGGGCCTGTTGCTCCACCCCGGCGCGGTACACGCCCTCTGGCTTGGACTGGGCTGGGCACTGCTCGGCGGCCTGGTCACCGGCCAGGGCCATCCCGCCGCGCGCCTGGGGCTGGCCTTGGGTGCGCTGTTCGAGCAGCTGTTCCAACTGGCCGTCAACAGCCTGTCCTTCTCCCGCGTGGGCGCCTTCGCCCTGGCCCACGCGGGCCTGTCCCAGGCGGTGGTAGCGCTGGCCGGCCTGGCCGGTCACGGCGGCTGGATGGTGCTGGTGCTGGGGAATCTGTTCATACTCGCCCTGGAAGGACTGGTGGTGTCCATCCAGACCACGCGCCTGGTGTTGTTCGAATTCTTCATCCGCTTCCTGCGCGCCGAGGGCCTCGGTTTCCGGCCGCTGCCCGCACCCGATTATCCCGCCTTCACGATCACAAGGAGTTCCTCATGAAACGTCCCGTATTTGCCATTGCCCTTACCCTGTTCACCGGCCTGCTGTGCCTGCTGGGTACCGGCCTGCTGTTCCTGCAACCGGCCCTGGCCGCCGACACCGCCGCCGCCCCGGCCCTGGATCCGGGTGTGCTGCAGTGGGGCTATGTGGCGGCGGCCCTGGCCACGGGACTGGCGGCCCTGGGAGCCGGTTTCGCAGTGGCCAGCGTGGGCAGCGCGGCCATCGGCGCGGTGACGGAAAAACCCGAACTGCTGGGACGCACCCTCATCTTCGTGGGCCTGGCCGAGGGGATCGCCATCTACGGCCTGATCATCTCCATCCTGATCCTCAACCGGCTCGGCTGATGGACACTCCCCAGGGCAACCCGGTCTATCTCGGCGATGAGCTCGGCGCCACGGGATACCGGCTCGCAGGCGCCGAGAGCTTCGTGATCTCCAGCGACCACGAACTCGAAGCGCGGCTCGAGTCCGCCCTGGCGCATGCCTCGCTGGTATTGCTGGGAGCCGCCGTGGCACAGCGGCTCCCAGCGGAACGCCTGCAGTCACTGCTGCGCGGGACACGTCCGCTGGTGACGGTAGTACCCGATTTCAGCAGCCACGCCGTACCACCCGACCTGTCCGGCTGGCTGCGCGGCCAACTGGGGATGAACCCATGAATGATAACCTCGCAGGCCCGAGCACGGCCCTGATGGAACTGATCACCACCAGTGGCCATGGCCGCTGCGCCACGGTCCTGGAACAGGCACAAGGACAGGCGCGCGAGCGGGTGCGCAACGCCTTCCGGGAGGCGCGCCGCCGGGTGGCGCGCGCCATCAGCGGGGAACGTCTGCGCGCGCACAGCCTGCTGGCAAGTCATGAGGCGCGCCTGGAAACCCAGGATCGCCAGCGTTACCAGGACAGTGTGCAACACCTGCTGGCGCGTGCGCGTAACCGCCTGGATGCCGCGCTCCTGGCGCGCTGGACACAGGCCGACAGCCGCCGTCAATGGCTCGAACACCTGTTGAACCAGGCGCGGCATCGACTGCCTGCGACGACCTGGGTAATCGAGCATCCGGCCGGCTGGGACACCACTGAACTCGACCCCTGGCAGGATGCCATCCGCACCCGGAGCGGCAGCGCACCGCAACTGCGTGTCGATCCGGCCCTGCGCGCCGGGGTGCGTATCCAGGCTGGCGGTGCCTGCCTGGATGGCAGCCTGGAAGGACTGCTGGCCGACGAACAGGCCATCCAGGCGCAATTGCTCGCCCGCCTGGAGGCCGCACTGCCAGGCACGAAAACGGGAGAGACGACATGAGCGAGGCACGCCTGTCCTGGATCAGCGGCCCGGTGCTGCGCGCGCGCCCCGAGGGGCCCTTCGCCGTCAACGAGGCGGTATTGATCGGCGAGCAGCGCCTGCTGGGCGAGGTCATCCGCCTCACCGAGGAGGAGATCGTGGTGCAGGTGTACGAGGACACCACCGGCCTGCGGCCCGGCACTCCGGTGCGGGGTACCGGCCAGGCACTGGCCGTGGACCTCGGTCCCGGTCTGCTCGGCAATATCTTCGATGGCCTGCTGCGTCCCCTGGCGGGCATGGAATCCATCCATGTACAACCGGGCATGTGGAAACGGGCACCCAGGAGCTTCCCCTTCGCGCCGGACGTGCAGCATGGAGACGAAATCGATGGCGGTGCCCGGCTTGGCGAGATCCTGCCCGTCGAGGGCATGCCGCAATCCTGCCTGGTACCGCCCGGCCTGCGTGGCAGAGTGGTGGACATCAAGCCGGACGGCAGTTACCGCGAAGACGAGGTGCTGTGTGTACTGGAGGAAGGTGACCAGCGCCACGAACTGCGCATGAGTCACGCCTGGCCGGTACGCATCCCGCGCCCCATCCGCGCGCGCCTGCTCGCCGACCGACCCATGCTCACCGGCCAGCGCATCCTCGACACCCTGTTTCCCATCGCTCGCGGCGGCAAGGCGGCCCTGCCCGGCGGCTTCGGCACCGGCAAGACCGTGCTGCAGGAAAGCCTGGCCAAGTGGTGCGATGCCGATGTCATCGTCTACGTGGGTTGCGGGGAGCGCGGCAATGAGATGGCCGGTGTGCTGCACGAGTTCCCGCAGCTGCAGGACCCGCGCAGCGGCCGCGCGCTGATGGAACGCACGGTGATCATCGCCAACACCTCCAATATGCCGGTGGCGGCGCGCGAGGCCAGTATCTATACCGGCGTGACCGTGGCCGAATACTTTCGCGACCAGGGCCTGCACGTGGCCTTGATGGCCGATTCCACCAGTCGCTGGGCCGAGGCCCTGCGCGAGGTATCCGGACGCCTGGGGGAATTGCCTGGCGAGGCCGGTTACCCGGCCTACCTGAGTTCGCGCCTCGCCGATTTCTACGAACGCGCCGCGCGCGTGGAAACCCTGGCGGGCGCAGAGGGTTCGCTGACCATCATCGGTGCCGTGAGCCCGCCCTCCGGCGATTTCTCCGAGCCGGTGACCACCCACACCAAGCGCTACGTGCGCACCTTCTGGGGACTGGATCGCGGCCGTGCCCAGGCACGTTTCTATCCCGCCGTACATCCCCTGCAGTCCTATACGGAAGACGTGGACAGCATGGCCCACTGGTGGAAGTCCGAGGGCAACCCGCACTGGGCCGATCACCGGCGCCGTTTCCTGGAAATCCTCGAGGAACAGGAACGGCTGGAGCGCATGGCGCGCATCGTCGGCAAGGACTCCCTGCCGCCGCGCCAGCAGTGCGTGCTGCTGTGCGGGGACCTCATCAACCAGGCCTTCCTGCGCCAGTCCTCCTTCTCGGCCATCGATCGCTACGCCTCCCCGGCGCGACAGATGGCCATGATGAACCTGATCGCCCGCTTCGTGGACCAGGCCCTGCAACTGGTGGAACAGGGCGCGGATCTCAACGCCCTCGCGGAACTGCCCGTCCTACGCCGCTTGCAGCGCATGGGAGAGGAGATCGCCGAACAGGCGCTGGACGAATTCCAGGTACTGGCACGACAACTGGAAACCGAACTCGGCCAATTGGAAAGGACCGAAACCCATGCAGGCTGAACTGACACTCGCCGGCGCCGCCACCCGCATCGACGGACCCTTACTGTTCCTGCGTCGCCAGCTCGACGTTGGATTGAATGAGTCGGTGGAAGTGATCGGCAGCGACGGACGCCCGCGCCTGGGCCGCATCGCCGCCCTGGACGAGGACTTCATGACCGTGGAGGTACTGGAATCCACCCAGGGCCTGAACCTGGCCGGCACCCGGGTGCGCTTCCACGGCGAACCTTTGCACTTCAGCCTGGGACCGGACATCCTTGGCCGGGTATTCGATGGCGTCGGCCGGGTCATCGACGGCGGCCCGCCCATCGCCGCCCACCAGCGCCTGCGCATCGAGGGCCTGACGGTGAACCCCGCCCGGCGCGCCATGCCCCGCGACTTCATCGAAACCGGCATCTCCACCATCGACATCATGAACAGCCTGGTGCGCGGCCAGAAACTGCCGGTGTTCTCCGGCGGCGGCCTGTCCCATGACCGGCTCGCCATCCAGATCGCCCAGCAGGCGCGGCTGCGCGACTCGGCGGCGGGAAACTTCTCCATCGTGTTCGCGGGCATCGGCATCCCCCACGACACCGCCGAATCCTTCCGACTGGCCATGGAACAGAGCGGCGCCCTGGCGCGCACCGCCCTGTTCCTCAATCTCGCTTCCGATTCCAGCGTGCAGCGCCTGCTGACCCCGCGCTTCGCCCTCACTGCCGCCGAATACCTGGCCTTCGAACTCGGACAGCATGTATTGGTGATCCTCACCGACCTCACCAATTACTGCGAGGCGCTGCGTGAGGTCTCCGCCAGCCATGGCGAGATCCCCAGCCGCAAGGGCTATCCCGGCTACATGTACTCGGACCTGGCAACCCTCTACGAGCGTGCCGGCTGCATCCAGGGCCGCACGGGCACCCTGACCCAGATGGCAACCCTTACCATGCCATCGGACGACATCAGCCATCCCATCCCCGACCTGTCCGGCTACATCACCGAGGGCCAGGTGGTGCTCGACCGGGAACTGCACCGACGCGCCGTCTATCCGCCGATCAAGGTGCTGCCGAGCCTGTCGCGCCTGATGAAGGATGGTACCGGCAAGGGCTATACCCACGCCGATCATCCCGATCTCGCCAACCAGTTGTATGCCGCCTATGCCCGTGCCACCCAGGTACGGGTACTGGCCAGCGTGGTGGGTAGCGAAGGCCTCACCGAAGTGGACCGCCTGTACCTGCGTTTCGGGGAAGGCTTCGAGGCGGAATTCATCCAGCAGGGGAATGAGCGTCGCACCCTGGAACAAAGCATGGAACTCGGCTGGCGCCTGCTCGCCGGACTCCCACGCACTGAACTGCACCGCCTGAGCGATGCGCAGATCACGCAACACATCGAACCGTTACGGGAAGCGGCCAATGCCTGACCAGGATCGATTACCGACCCGCACCACCCTGCTGGAACTGCGCGAGGAACGGCAGATCATGCAGGAAGGCTATCGCTTCCTGGATGAGAAACGGCTGCTGCTGGCCGCCGAGATCCTGCGCCAGCTGGCGCTTTACGAGGCCGCGATGGATCAGTTCCGCGACCGGCAGCAGGCGGCCATGGAGGCCTTGCGGGACGCCGTCGGTCGCCATGGCCTGGAGGCCTTGAGCCTGTACCCGTCGCCCCTCGCCACGGAGCCGCCGGCGCCACGCCAGTACAGTTTCCTGGGCGTTCGAATGCTGGCGGCGACGGATCAGCCTGATCCCCCACTGGGTGAGACCGCGCTGGCCGAGGATCCCTCCCCCCAGGCGCGCCGGGCCGCCGAGATCTTTCACTTCCTGCTCTTGCGGGCACGGGACCTGGCCCTGCTTTCGGGCAACCTTTACCGATTGATGGACGATTATCGACGCACCGAACGCCGCGCCCGCGCCCTTGAGGACGTGCTGTTGCCGGAGACCCGGGTGGCCATTCGCCAACTGGAAGAACAACTCGACGACCAGGATCAGGAAGAGGCCATTCGCGTGCGGCTCAAGGCACGCTGAACGGAAGTCCATGACCCAGGCCCAGTCCATCCGTTTCCGTCTGTCCATTTCCGCCGAGGATTACCTGGCCTATTACCAGGGGGTCGCCCGGGCGGTGGTGGTGCGCGCCGAGGACGGCCGCAGCATCCGTTTCCCGGCCGGCGCACTGCAGCCCTTCGTCACCCGCCAAGGCATCCATGGTCGCTTTGAACTCTGTTTCGACGCCCAGAACAAGCTGCAGGCCCTGCGGCGGATCGGGGATGGAAACGGGTGAAAAAATATTGCCCAAACTGTAGTATTTCGGGCGGGTATTAGGGTAGACTCGAAACCGTTGCACTCAAGTCAGGTTCTTTTCAGAAATCCCTATCGGCATTCTCCTGCGAACAACCTCCCTACGAGTGGCAATGAACAATCGTTTTGATCTGCATAGGCAATAGATATGGCTTCAGGTACTGTTAAGTGGTTTAACGAATCCAAGGGTTTTGGCTTCATCACTCCGGACGACGGTGGCAAGGACGTATTCGTCCATTTCTCCGCCATCCAGGGCAGCGGCTTCCGCACCCTGGCCGAGGGTCAGGCCGTGAACTTCGAAATCGAAAACGGTCCCAAGGGGCCGCAGGCAACCCAGGTAACCGCAGCCGGTTAACCAGGTCACCGGGCCTTCGGGCCCGAACCCCCGCAGCACGCTGCGGGGGTTCTTCTCAGTAATATCCTGGCCAGCCGACTGGGCAGGTTCACAACCCTCTGGGCATCCTCGCCTGGACAAGTTCCCTTTACCCGCTTTTCCTCTTGTCATCCCACGGTGGGCTGGCAATCCCCTGGGTGAACACACCTGCAAAGTTTTAGCATGGGTCCATCATCCCGCGGAGCTCCCTTTTCATGCCCATTCAGGCCAGCAATCAAGCCTACCTGGACACCGTACGCCGGTTGTCCGAGCGCATCATCGAAGCACAGCGCCCCATCCGTATACTGGATGCCATCAAGTGGAACAACGGGGTACGCCAGGCATTCTTCGACAGTCGCTTCCACACCCTGCCCGCCGTGGACCGTGACTACTATGCTCGACATTGCCCCCTGGGGTTCGATCCCGAAGCAAAACGTGCGGAACTACACCAGATCGAGCGGGACATCAGCCGCCAACTGGGCCAGCTAAATCCCCTCGGCATGACTATGCGGCGTACCTGTCGCGAGTACCAGATGGTGGTAAGAATGCTGGAAGCGCGCGGCAGCGAGGCCTTCGCCGACCTCTCCCAGGAACTCTATGGGGCCTCCAGCGATGTGTTTCATGCCGCCGACCCGACCATCGCGGACCTGGGTCGACTCATGGAAGGTGTCCTGGAAGGCTTGCTGCGTGATCCCTCCATGCACGAAGCCCCCAAGATCTTCACCCCGGAACAGGCGGTGGCCCAGCTCAACGATCGCATGACGGAAAATTTCCCCGATGCCGGCATCCGCGTCATCGTCAGCGACGGTATCGCCGCCGATGCCGCCGCCGGCACCGACTACATCAAGCTGCGCCAGGACGCCATGTTCAGCCAGGAGGACATCGACGTGCTGGAGGTGCACGAGGGCTGGGTCCACCTGGGCACCACGCTCAATGGCATGGCCCAGCCCTATTGCACCTTCCTCAGCAAGGGTCCGCCCTCCGCCACCATCACCCAGGAAGGCCTGGCGGTTCTGTCGGAAATTCTCAGCCTGCGCTCCAGCCCCACCCGCCTGCATCGCCTGGTGGCACGGGTGCGAGCCGTGACCCTGGCGGAAGAAGGAGCCGACTTCGTCGAGGTGTTCCGCTACCTGCGCGAGAAGGACGTCAGTGCCGACGATGCCTGGGTGATCACCAGCCGGGTCTTCCGCGGCAGCACCCCCACAGGCCGTCCCTTCACCAAGGACATCACCTACATGAAGGGCTTCGTGCTGACCTATAATTTTCTCAGGCTGGCGGTGTCGCGCGGCCGCCTGGACCGCCTGCCCATGCTGTTCCTGGGCAAGATATTGCTGGAAGACATCCCCCTGCTCGCGGACCTGGTGGACGAGGGCGTGGTGACGGCACCGCACTTCATCCCGCCGCACTTCTCCAACCTGAAGGGGCTGGTCACCTGGCTTAGCTTTTCACGCTTCATCGCCCAGCTCAGTTTCGAACAACTGGAAGCGGACTACGCCCACCTGCTCTAGCGCGGCTTTTCAGCCTGGATTCAGCTTACATCGTCACACTACCGCCAACTGGAATGATGCATTGGAATAAACCCGTACAAGGAGACCACCATGAACAGCCCCCCCCTTTCTGCCATCAGTCTGTCCGTCCTGCTGATCGTCGGCGCCAGCAGCGTTTTCGCCAGCGACGATGAGATCACCAGCCGAGGCCCCGTACCCTTCGAGCAGTTTGACGCCGACGGAGACGACTCCATCAGCGAAGAGGAATACCTGCGAGTGCATACCCAGCGAATGGAAAAGCGTGGGGAGGAAGGGCGTGGCATGCGCTACAACGATGACACCTCCCGCTTTGACTCCATCGACACCGATGGGAACGGGCGCATCAGCCGCGAGGAACTTCGGCACCACCAGCAGAACCGCCAGGAAATTCGGGAGGAATGGCGCAAGCAACGGCAGGAATCCGGTGGCATGGGCGATGGCCGAGGGCAGTAGCCCCTGGCACATGGCCACGGAAACCTTGCTATAGTGAGCCCCAATCCGCCCCACGCCTGGTATCCTTGGCAGTCGGGGACATGTCTTGGGGAGAGCAATGTCACTGAGCTATACGGGTTTCGCGTTGCTGGCACTGGTGGTGCTGCTGGGCTTGTCATGGGCCGTATTACGCAGGAACGGGCGCGCAAGGTCCGCTCCTCCCGCGGACGGCCCAGGCGCCGCTCAAAGCGCCACCGACCATCTCGACTATCTGAAGCGCTCGGGACTGTACTGGGGTGTCGCCATTCGGGCCCAGGAGAACGGCAGCTGCTGCGCCCAGGTACAGGGGCTGCTCGGACAACCCTACGCCCTGGATCAGGCACCGCGCCTGCCCCTGTCCGGTTGCGAACTCGATTGCAAGTGCCATTACCAGCCCTTGCTGGAACATCGCGATGACAAGGTCCGCCGCATACACCATGACCGGCGCAGCATCCTCCGCTATGAGCCTGACAAGAAGAACCGTCGGCGGCTGCCGACCCGCCGCAAATAGGCCCTCACGGGCCTGTTTGGCATCCCGGGGCTATTCCTGATAGAATTACTCAAGTATTTTGTCCAATCAGGATTATTTCAGGAGTTGAAACATGCAGGCTGTTGTTGACGGTAAAGTAATCGAATTGAGCGAGGCCGGTTGGCTGGTGAATCTCGACGAGTGGAGCGAAGACCTGGCCGTGGAGGTCGCCAAGAACGAGAACATACCGGAACTGACCCAGGAACACTGGGACATCATCCACGCGGCACGTGAATACTTCCAGGATAACGGTACCGTGGCGGAACCGCGGGTGTTCTCGAAGATCATGAAGGCCAAGTTCGGCAAGGACCGCAGCGACCAGAAGTATATCTATTCGCTGTTTCCCACCGGCCTGATCAAGTGCGCCAACAAGGTGGCCGGCCTGCCCCGTCCCAAGGGTTGCAGCTGAGCCCACTGCCAGGACAGCAACAAAAAAGCCGTTCATGAGAACGGCTTTTTTGTTTGGGAAACCGCTAATCGGCAATCAATCCAGATCCCGCGCCAGCAACCCCATTTCATATTCACCCGCTTCCAGCGGGATGCGCACCCGGTAGCCACCACCGGGCACCTCGGCCATGGCCTCGCCCTGGAGGCTTTCCATGTGCCGCAGGGTAAAGCGGCGATTGCCGTCGGGCAGCAGCAGTTCCAGGCTGTCGCCGATGGCGAACTTGTTCTTTACATCCACTTCGGCCAGGCCGGTAGTGGATTCGTAGCCGCAGAGTTCCCCGACGAAACGTTGCTTCAGACTGTCGGAGTGGTGACTCAGGTAGTTCTGGTATTCCTCGGCATGGTGGCGTTGGTAGAAGCCGTCCGTATAGCCGCGGCTGGCAAGGTTTTCCAGCACCCCCAGCAGACTCGGGTCGAAGGTACGTCCGGCCACGGCATCATCGATGGCGCGTCGATACACCTGGGCAGTGCGGGCTACATAGTAGTGTGACTTGGTACGACCCTCGATCTTCAGACTGTCGATGCCCATCTTCACCAGGCGCTCCACGTGCTCCACGGCGCGCAGGTCCTTGGAGTTCATGATATAGGTACCGTGCTCGTCCTCCTCCACGGGCATCAGTTCGCCGGGACGCTCGCGCTCCTCGATCAGGTAGACCTGCTCCGATGCGGCATGACGCCGGCCATCACCGGTCTGGGCCGCGGGCGGGATATAGCGCTGTACATCGCCACTGACATCGGTGCTGGCCTCGTGCACTTTGTAGTCCCAACGGCAGGAATTGGTGCAGCTGCCCTGGTTGGCATCACGATGGTTGAAATAACCCGACAGCAGGCAACGACCGGAATAGGCAATGCACAAGGCACCGTGCACGAACACCTCCAGTTCCATATCCGGGCATTGCTGGCGGATTTCCTCCACCTCGTCCAGGGACAGCTCGCGCGACAGGATGATGCGTTTCAGACCCAGCTGCTGCCAGAACTTCACGCTGGCATGGTTCATGGTGTTGGCCTGCACCGAGAGATGAATGGGCAACTCCGGCCAGCGCTCACGTACCAGCATGATGAGGCCGGGGTCGGCCATGATCAGGGCATCGGGCCCCAGAGCCACCGCCTCCTCCATGTCCGCCAGGAAGGTTTTGATCTTGCTGTTGTGGGGCAGCACATTGGTGGCCAGGAAGAAACGCTTGCCCTGGGCATGCACCATCTCGATCCCCTGGGCCAGCTGCTCCAGGCGATTGAAATCATTGTTGCGCACCCGCAGGCTGTAGCGCGGCATGCCGGCGTACACGGCATCGGCCCCGAAGGCGATGGCGTAGCGGAGATTGCGCAGGGTGCCGGCGGGGGCCAGCAGTTCGGGTGCCTTCATGATGCCTCTCGGGGGGCGTGAAAATCCGCCTGATTGTACACCCGGCGGTTGCAGGACAGCGGGAAACCACAAGGCTTGCCGGGGGATGGCGGTGGGGGTTTTATTGACCTCGGTCAAGGCGGCGGCCGGGGCCGACGTTACCATGGCTTACCATGTACATGACCGGCCCGGCCCGGGCCGAGAGGTAATCCCTTGTCCAACTGGTTCACCCTGTCCGTGGTCGGCCTGGCACTGGCCCTGTTTGCCATCTCCCTGGCCTGGGCCATCCTGCACAACCTGCGCGAAGGCCAGGCGTTCCGCGCCCAGCTCGCCCGACGCCTGGAGCGACTGCGCCTGCAGCGGCTGATGCGCATGCTGGGGCTGGACCCCGGGCGCTACCTGCACCAGGAGCGGATCGTGGATGTGGAGCGGCACATGCGCGCCTGCGCAAGCTGCCCGGAAACGGCGCGCTGCGACCAGGCCCTGGAACAGCATCAGCCGGATGCGGTGGCCGACTATTGCGCCAACTATCCGGAACTGCGGGACCTGCGGGAAAAGGGAAAACAGCCCTCCTGACCTCCACCGAGTCGCAGGAGCGGCCTTTGGCCTCGAACGGGACCGCCACCCTGTTCGCGGCCAAAGGCCGCTCCTACGCATCCTCCGACACCGTGCGCCAGGCCCCGCAGGCGATCCCCTCCAGGCTCCAGTCGCCCACCCGGTAGCGGATCAGGCGCAGGGTGGGGAAACCGATATGGGCGGTCATGCGCCGTACCTGGCGGTTGCGGCCCTCCTGCAATTCCAGGCGCAGCCAGCGGGTGGGGATGGCCTTGCGTGCGCGGATCGGTGGCACCCGCTCCCACACCGCCGGCGCCTCCATGAGACCGACCCGGGCCGGCCGGGTCATACCGTCCTTGAGGCGCACCCCACTGCGCAGGGGCTCCAGGTCGGCATCCGTCGGCGCGCCCTCCACCTGCACCCAGTATTCCTTCCACTTTCCGAAACCGGGATCGGCGATGCGCTGCTGCAGGCGCCCGTCATCGGTCAGCACCAGCAGGCCCTCGCTGTCGTAGTCCAGCCGACCGGCGGGATAGACGCCGGGGATGTCGATGAAGTCCTTGAGGGTACGCTTGTCGCCCTCGGGGCTGAACTGGCACAGCACCCGGAAGGGTTTGTTGAACAGTACGATCATCCCCGCCCCTATTTATCCTTGAGGTAGAGGTCATCCTGGAAGCTGCTCACCCATTCGGGTCGCAGCGCCACCAGCATGGTCATGATCATGCCATTGATGAGTGCCTCGGACTGAAACATCATGGGCAGCCAGGGCAGGTATTCGTAGGCCACGGCCTCGTAATGCTGCGCACCGGTCAGCAACAGCAGGCCCACCACCGCCAGCTTGGCCACCAGGCTGGAAAGGCCGGCGGCAAGAAAGGCATTCAGCAGGGTATAGATGAAAAAATTGTGGGGCAGGTAACGCTGGCTCAGGCGCAGCAGCCCCTGGGTGAGCAGGATTGGAATGCCACCCATCAGCAGTGCGTTCACGGCCAGGGTCTCCCAGCCGCCGAGTCCGTAGGCCGTGGTGGCGAGCAACACCAGCAGCAGGGAAAGCCAGGCAAAGGCCCAGCCGAACATGAGGGTGAGGCTGGTCACGCCCAGGATATGAAATCCAAGACCGGGGCTGATGCCGCCACGGATCAGCCACAGCAGCATCACCACCAGGGTGGCGCCAAGCCAGACATTGAGGTCGGCGCTGTCGCCCAGACGCGGCCAATGAGCGGCACGCGTCGCCGCGGCCGTAACCAGGGCGAACAACAGCCATGCCGGAATCAGCCAGGCGAGGGACAGTAGACCACTTGGTACATCCATGGCGGGCATTGTAGGGGATTTCATTCCTTGTCACAGCCGCGTCTTTTGGCAGGTTTGACTTTGTGTGCGCCATTTTCAATAGTGTTCGCCGTGGACATCGAACAGGTACGCACCTTTCTGGCCGTAGCCGCCAACGGAAGCTTCCTTGAAGCGGCGACGCGCCTGCATGTCACCCAGTCCACCGTCAGCGCCCGCATACAGAACCTGGAACAATGGCTGGGCACCCGGCTGTTTACCCGCAATCGCGCCGGCGCCGTCCTCACCCCGGCGGGGCGCCGTTTCCTGCGCCATGCCAAGGCGCTCATCCTGACCCTGGAACAGGCACGCCATGATGTGGGCCTGCCGAGCCGCTTTCGCGCCAGCATCACGGTGGGCGCGCGCATCGCCCTGTGGGAGGGTTTCCTGCCCGAGTGGGTGGGCCAGGTGCGCGCGGCGGAACCGGACATCTCCCTGCGCTGTGAAATCGGTTTCGAGGAAGACCTGATGAGGCGCCTGGTCGAGGGCACGCTGGACATTGGCCTCATGTACAGTCCCCAGCACAGTCCCGGGGTGCGCATCGAGCCCCTGTTCGACGAGGTGCTGGTGTTGCTGACCACCGACCCCGAACGAGCCTGGCCCGACGAGCAATATATCCACGTCGACTGGGGGCCGGCCTTCTACGCCCAGTTCAATAACCATTATCCCGACCAGGAACGACCTGCCCAGATGGTCAATATCGGTTGGCTGGGTGTGCAGTTGATCCTGCACAACGGCGGTTCCTGCTTCCTGCCCATGCGCATGGCCGACCCATTCATCCGGCAAGGCCGACTGTTCCCGGTGGCCGGCAGCCCGCGTTTTCGCCTGCCCGCCTACCTGGCCTATCCGCGCGAGGCGGATGCGTCGGTATTGCCGCGACTGCTGGACGGGTTACGTGCCAGGGCCGCCGAAGAGCAGCAACGGGCCGAAGCTCTCCTGCGTGACTAGCTGGTTCTTTGCGCTGGCCGGCCTGTATGCCCTGCTGGTTGTGCCGGCCTGGTTATGGATATCCATCCATTGGCCCGCGCTGCTGACCGCGAGCTGGCATGGCCATGAAATGTTGTTCGGCTTCGCCCTCGCCGTGGTGGCCGGATTCCTGGTGACGCGCCCTTCCCGTGCGATGATCCTGGTACTGTTGGCCGGCTGGCTGACATCACGCGCCGCCCCATTCGTCTCCCTCGATTCCCTGGCACTGGTCTGCGGCCTCGCTTTTCCCATCGCCCTGCTCGCCGCCACCGTGCCCACCCTGCTCGGCAGCGCCAAGCGCTGGGAAAACCGCATCGCGCCACTGGTCCTCGTGGCACTGTGGCTCACCGACATGGCCTGGTGGGCCGGCTGGCTCTGGCTGGGCACCGAGTGGCAGCAACGCGCCCTGCTGGCGGCCATCGACCTGTTTGCGCTGATGCTTCTGATCTTCGGCGGGCGGGCACTGCAGGCCGCCATGGGAGGCTACCTCGAACGCCAGGGTTTGCCACGCCGCGACCCTGTACGCAGTGGTCATGAACGACCGCTGGCATTGTTGATGCTGGGCGCGGTACTGGCCGATGCCGGCGACCAGACAAGCCTGGCCGGGCTTTGCTGCCTGGCCGCGGCCCTGCTGACCCTGCACCGGGTATGGTCCTGGCAGCTGGGCCATATGTTCCGCAAGCCACGCCTGTGGACCCTCGGGGTTGGCTATTGTTGGCTGGTGGCAGGATTGCTGTTGAAGGCCCTGGCGCAACTGCAGGACGGAATCCCCCTAACTGTCCTGTTACATGGCCTCGGGATCGGCGCGATCGGCAGCCTCACCCTGGTGATGATGGCCCGTACCGCCAGCCTGCGTGCCCGGCAGTCACTGGAACCGTTTCGGGATATCGCCGCTGCGGTGATCCTGATCACCGCAGCGGCCGGCAGCCGTCTGCTGGCGGGCTTCAACCCTGCCGTCAGTCAGCATCTGTTGTGGCTGTCGGTTTTGTGCTGGTCAGCGGCCTTTCTGATCCTGCTGCGACGGCTATTGCGCCCCGCCTCGCCCACGCACAGTCCGCGGATACGGTAAAGGCCGTTTGCCCGCCCTCACCTTCAGCCCGTGCTCCAGGCCCTTGGTTTGCGCATGCCGGCGATGCGGCAGGCCTGCTTCACATAACCGTAGGGAAACAGTTCAAACAGGCGGGCCTTGGCCTGGCGACCATGACCCAGTTCGTCAGCCAGGAAGCGGATGACGAAACGGGCATCCACGGCCACCCGGTTCTGCTCGTACCAGTCCCGGATGAAACGGATCACCCGCCAGTGTTCGTCCGTCAGTTCGATATCCTCATCCGCCGCCAGCAGGGTGGCGATCTCCTCATTCCAGTCCTCGGGGTCAAGGAGAAAACCCTCCATGTCCAGCGCCAGTCCCGGTTCGCGCCTGATCGCGCGACTACGGTCCGATTCCAGGGTTGCACTCATCGTCTGCTCCTCGGGTTAATGGTTGGGAAAACGGCCTGGGATCATTCTTGCCCGCCCATTAATGAAACTCAAACGATATTATTTGCTAGTTAATATTCGTAATTCCGATATCATAATCGCCATGTCCATCCAAGCGCAGCGGCGATGAAACACTGCGGATGCCCTGCTCCATGGGGACTGCTAGACTTGATCCAACGCAACTTACTGCAAGCCCGCCATGATCCGATGCACCGGCGATTGCCGTACCGGCCTCTGCCGCATCCTCCTGCAACCCAACCGTCCGCTCAGCTGGCGCGGGAGCCAGTTGGCCTGGCTGCTGATCAGCCTGCCCGCCCTGGTCCTGGCCCTGGGCCTCGCGGCCCTGGGCTTCTGGCCCATACTGCCCTTCGCGGGACTGGAACTGGGCCTGCTGTACCTCGCCTTTTACCTCAGTTCCCGCCGCCAGTACCGCCAGGAACGACTGCGGCTCACGGACCGGGAAGTGATCATCACCCGCCGGGCCGGTGCCAGCCACAGCCGGATACGGCTGCCCCGCGCCTGGACCCGCCTGCAACGGCTCGAAGGCCCTGCCCGCTGGCACCCGGTGCGCATCGCTCTGCGTTATCGCGGGCAGAGCACGGAGATCGGTGCCGAACTAAACGAACACGAGCGTGGCCAGCTATTCGAAACGCTGCGGGCCGCCGGCATCGCCAGGGAAACCTGAGCGAGCGGAAAGAGGGAGGCGAACTCAAGACGGCCGGCGACCGTATGTACTAGCCCCCCGGTGGGCGGACAGAAATTACCTGCAATCCGGAATAATGCCCGTCAGTCCGCCCCACCCGGGCGGCTCATGCCACGATTCCGTGCAGAAGGTCCAGCAAGTCCCGCGCCGCAACCTGCGCCTGCTCCCGGCTCTCCTGCCTGAGCAGCACTTGCAGGCGGGACGCCACCTGCGTGATCTCGGGATAACCGAACGAACCCCCCATACCCTTGAGCTGGTGAGAGAGACTGGCAACCGAGTCCCAGTCATCGCGCTCCAGTCCGGACTCGATTTCCCGGGCATAGCCGGGCAAGCCCGCCACGAAACGTGCGACCAATTCCTGGTACTGGCTGTCTTCCTCGTCGCGTGCGTTTTCATCCCTCGTCCCGAGGTACTCGCGTACCACCCGATTGAAATCGTTCTTCTCAATGGGCTTGGCCAGAAAGCCGTCACAACCCGACTGCAGGTAGCGTTCCACGTCTTCCTTCATGGCATTGGCCGTGAGGGCAAAGATCGGCCCACGATAGCCCCTGGCTCGCAATCGCTCCACGGCTTCCAGGCCGCTCATGACCGGCATCTGCATATCCATCAGGATCAGGTCATGGTGCTGCTGGAGCGCAGCATCCACCGCCAGCTTGCCGTTTTCGCACAGGGTGACCTCGGCGCCCAGTCGTTGCAGGTAAAGGCGAATCAATTGCTGATTGTCCGGGCTATCCTCGGCAACCAGCACATGGCCATGCAGGGCAACGGATTCCGGTATGGGATCGGATGATTCAGGAATTTCTGAAAATTGGGGTCGCGCCATGACCAGGTCGACATCTCGTACCGGGCCGGCGTCGACACGCAACAGGAAGCGGCTGCCGACCCCCGGCGCACTATCCATCTCGATACCACCGCCCAGCATGCGTGCCAGCCGCTGACTGATATACAGGCCCAGGCCCGTGCCCCCGTATTCCCGCGTGGTGGAGGAATCCGCCTGGGAAAATGCCTGAAACAATTGCTGGCGCTTGTCTTCGCTGATGCCGATCCCGCTGTCCGTCACCTGGATAATCAGTTGTCGCGCCGCCGTCTCGTAGCGGGTGGTGACACGTACGAATCCCCGCTCGGTGAATTTCACCGCATTGGTGGCGAGATTCATCAGTATTTGTTTGAGACGAAGGGGATCGGTAGTGACAAGCCCGGGGATGGGAAATTCGTACTGTATATCAAAATCCAAACCCTTCTCGCGTGCCTGCATGCCAACAAGGGACTCGATATCCTGAAGCAGATCGAAGGGATTGACCGCGAGATTTTCCACCGTGAGTCGGTTGGCCTCGATCTTGGAAAGATCGAGAATGTCGTTGATGAGAGTCAACAAGTGGCGGCTATTGCGAATAATGGTGCGCAGGGACTGACGTTGTGACTTGCTGATTCCCCCTTCATCCAGGAGCGCCTCGGCAAATCCGATGATCGGGGTCAGCGGTGTACGGATCTCATGACTGATATTGGCAACAAAGGCACTCTTGGCCTTGCTGGCCTCCAGCGCCTGGTCCCGTGCCGCCTGCAGATCGCGGGTACGTTCCACCACCTCGCGCTCCAGGTCATCACGGTGAGACTTCAATTCCTGTTCTGCCCGCTTGCGCTCGGCGATCTCCACCAACAACTCTTCGTTGGTAAGACTGAGCGTATCCTGCTGGCTCTTGATGGTATCCATCATTTTATTGAAGAAGCGCGACAGCTTTCCGAACTCGTCTTCCCGGCCTACGTCCAGGCGTAACTCCAGGTTGCCTCTGGATACCTGCTGCGTGGCGTCGATCAGGACTTCAAAAGGCTTGGCCAACACGTTCTGGATGGTCCAGCTGAGAATGATGCCGATGGCGAGTATGGTCAGAGCGATGATGACCAACACCCCGTCACGTTGTGCACGAACCAGGGACTGAATATCTGGATAGTGAGCCGTGATATGCAGGGACACCGCCTCGGTGCTATTCCAGGCGGGGAGGAAATGTGGTAACTCGAGGCTCTGGGATAGTCCATCGACGGGTATGGCGCCGATCTCCATGGAATGGTTTCCAATGGTGAGGCTCAGACCTTGCAGGTAGCTGCCATCAAGAGTGCTCGACAAGCGTTCGCGCAGGGATCGCACACCGGATTCGTCATCGGGGAACGGGGCTTCTGACAGTATGCGTTGCACGTGAAAGGCCATGGCGCCCACTTCACGCTGGATGTCCTGCTCGATATCTCCGGCCAGGTCATGGTTAAGCCAGACGATACCGATGAAACTGACGGAGATTACCATCCACAGAAAAATCGCCGTGGTTTTGACGGCGATCTTGGCCTGCCAGTTCTTGGTCCAGTCGTTGGAAACGACGATTTCTTTTTCGGCCATGTAGATGGCTCCTGGTGGCATTACACCATACTACTCGTCGACCATTTCAAACCCGTCATCACCACGCCGAACCTTGAACCACTTGGAGACCTCCTTGATTTCGGGATCACCTTCTCCCCGCTGCAAGCGTTGCATGACGTAGCGGATATACACCAGGCTGGTGCCATCGTTCATTTCCGTGATATTGAGTTCGTCCACCGACAATACCTGGCTGGCGACGATGATTTCGCCCGTGTGAAAATTCCGCAACCTTTCCGCCGCCTGTTCCGCATCCCGCGTGAACGACTCCACGAACAGGACCTGGAGCTGTTCGCGCGCGGAATTCGCTGCCTGCGACTTCATGGCTGCCGCGCGCGCCTGTTCCGCCGCGGCCTCCCGGGCCTGGCGTTCCTGTTCCGCCCGTGCCTGATCCTGTTGCCGATTCCGCAGGGCTGCCTCCTGGCGTGCCGTTTCTTCCGCCGCACGTCGCAACGCATCCTCGCGTGCTCGTCGAGCAGCCTCTTCCCGGGCCTGTTGCGCAGCCTGACGTTCGGCCGCTTCCTGGACGCGGCGCTGGCGCTCCTGTTCCGCCGCGCGCTCCGCATCCACACGCGCCCGTTCCACGTCACCGAGAACCGCCCCGGCTTCCTCCAACTGGGCAGGCGACAGTTGTTCGCGCAGGAAGTCGCGCTGCATCCGGGCATTGCCGAGCCCTTGCTCCGCGGCACGGTCGAACCACAAATAGGCCTGCACCGGATCCGCGGGTACTCCGCGACCCAGTTTGAACATGGTCCCCAGGCTGTATTGGGCATCCAGATGTCCCTGACCGGCAGCCAAGAGGTACCAGCGTGCGGCCTGTACCCCATCGCCGTTCACCCCCTTGCCGTCGGCATACAGTCTTCCCAGGCGAAACTGGGCTTCCGCATATCCCACTTGCGCGGCGCGTTCGAACCACTGCCGGGCCTGTACCGGATCGGCGCGCACGCCCTTGCCTTCCTCGTACATCAGGCCAAGGTGGTGCTGGGCCACCGCATCCCCCTCGTTGGCCAGCGGCAACAGGAATTGCAACGCATTGGCGAACTGGCCCCGCTCATAGGCCTGTATGCCTTCCGCCAGCGTGGCATGCAGTGGGCCTGCCACCAGCAACATCAGCAGCGCGATCCCGGCCCGCGCCCAGCCATTCCCAGACTTCATCCATTACTCCGTCATCAATGTGATTATGCAGCAGCATTTTTCACCTGCAGTACAACCGTTGACCTGACTGTATGCAGAAACATCCCGATCCGCTTCCCTGACCGTTGGCACCCATCGGCCACGGCACAGAAACGTATCAGTCATTCAGTATTTTCGGCCAGCGTTCCACATGGGGAGACAGATTGTGACGCTCCGGAAACACCGTCATGGTGATGCTGGAGATGGCCGTGATCAACAGCTCCCCGGGGTACTGCGAACAGTACTGATCCAGGGCCTCCAGAAAATGCCCCATGTTCCGCGCGCCCATGATGCTGTAGGTATTGGAAACAATCAGGTTGAAGGCCGAGAAATAACCACTGAGCCAGATTTCATATTCGAGTAGCCGGCCGCCACCCTCCGCCCTGGCCTCCAGGAAGAGGCTGCAGGGTTCCCCACCGACACCGTGCACGGCGTACTCGCCACTGATATCCTTGGCCACAGCCCCGCCGGACAGCAGGAGCAGGACCGCCAGCCAGCTTATCCTTTTGAAATACATACCCTGTCCCGATGCGCTACACTCCTGGGCCTGTAACGGCCTGTCGGGCGCAGTCTGTAGCCAGGGTATGCCGCGCCGGCATGGCCGCGTTTGATTATCGTTTCCATGGAACATGGTGGCCTTGGCGTCGCCAGCCCAGCTTGAATCAGGAGTAACAATATGAAATTTAAAGCCTTATTTTTTTCCTGCGGGTGCCTGACCGTGACCGCCGCCAGCCAGGCTGCCAACCCCATCAACGACACCCTGTCCTGGAGCGCCGACCTGCGCGGCGGCTACTACACCCTGGATCGCGACGATCGCGACGGCAGCAACGACGTCACGGATGAATTCCGTGCCCGCATCCGCCTGGGACTGGAAGCGAAGTTGAGCGACAGCTGGCGCGCCAAGGCCCGTTTCGCGGGACGCTACTCCACCTTCGAGAACGACAATCACTTCCAGTTCTTCACCAGCGCCCCCTCCACCGATGGCCTGCGCCGCGGGGATTCCACCATCGACGAACTCTATCTCGCCTACAGCCCCGATGACCGCTGGCAGGTCACCCTCGGACGCATGCAGACCAAGTTCGAACTGGCCGGCGTCGCCAAGAAGTCCCTTGACCGCAACGACAGCCCGAACGTGGACATCACCTGGACCGACGGCCTGCGCGTCACCCGCAAGGGCGACAACGGCTGGAACAGCCATTTCATCCTGCAGCGTAACCTCCCCGCCGGCCCCACCAATGTCATGCGCTCCCCCTTGAATTTCAGTGAAGATGACAGCCGCGTGATGGCCTTCTTCTCGCTGGAGAGCACCAAGCCCGTGGGCCCGGTGGTGCAACGGGCTGTCGATATCAATTACCTGCCCGATGCCCTGCGCCGTGATGGCACGGCCACGGGACGCATCGAGGACTACTGGGGCCTGGTGGGACGCCTGGCGGCCCAGTGGCCGCTGGGGGACAGCGGCACCAAGTTCATGCTTGCCGGCGAAGCAGGCTACGCGCCCAATACCCCGACCGAGGCAGCCATGAATACGGGCACCAGTGGTGATACCGACGGAATGGCCGCGCAGGTGACCTTCAACTTCATTGATATCGTGCCCAACCACAGCTTCGGGCTGGTCTACGGCCACGTGGAATCAGGCTGGTTACTGTCACCCGATTTCCGCAATAACAACAGCCTGGTCGAAGGGCGCTATCAGTGGCGCATTGACGGCGACCGCAGCATCGAGGCACGCCTGCGGGAGCGCAAGGACCTCGACAGCATCATCGGTGTCCAGCGCGACCGCACCGACCGGGATTTCTACGTCCGCTACACGCAGAAGTTCTAGGGAACGGACAGGGATAACCAAGTCATCCCCCCGTAGGAGCTGCCAGAGGCCGCTCCTACAGGGAAACCCTTCAACGCCGGAACATGACCAGGTGATCGAGGTCGAGGCGAATGCCGATGCGTTCGCCGATGGCGTGGTCGTGATGGCTCGGCACCAGGCTGAGCACACGGGCACCGCTGGAGAGGCGCAGGGTGTAGAGAAAATCCGCGCCACGGAAGGCCTTGTCGCAGACCTCGGTGAGCATGGGGCTGTCATCATCATGAATGATGTCATCGGGACGCACCAGCACATCCACATCGTCATTACGTGCGAAGGCAGGATCGATGCTGCCATCGATGATGCCCAACTCGGTCTCCACCTGATGATCATTGAGTACCGTACCGCGCAATAACACGCCCTGGCCGACGAAATCGGCCACGAAGCGGCTGCCCGGTTCGTGGTAGAGCTCGTAGGCGGAACCCCATTGTTCCAGCCGGCCGGCATGCATCACCCCGATCTCATCGGCCATGAGGAAGGCCTCCAGCTGGTCATGGGTGACCAGGACGGCGGTAATACCCTCGTGACGCAGGATGGCGCGCACTTCGCGCGCCAGTTGCTCACGCAGCTCCTTGTCCATGCTGGAGAAGGGCTCATCCAGCAGCATCAGGGCCGGGCGCGGGGCAATGGCCCGCGCCAGGGCGACGCGCGGTTGCTGCCCACCGGAGAGCTGGTGGGGATAGCCGCGGGCATAGGCCCCCAGACCCACCAGTTCCAGCAGCTCACTGACCCGCGCCTCGCGTCGGGACGCCGCCTGCTGGCGGATACCGAACGCGATGTTGTCGGCGATGGTCAGGTGCGGGAACAGGGCAAAATCCTGGAACACCATGCCGACCTGGCGCTGCTCGGGTGCCAGGCTCCAGCCCGGCCGACTCACGACCTGGCCACCGAGACGGATCTCGCCCTCGGAGACGGGCTCAAAGCCCGCGATGGCGCGCAGCACCGTGGTCTTGCCGCAGCCGCTCAAGCCCAACAGGCAGCCGATCCGTCCCTGTTCCAGCTGGAAGGACATGTCCTCCACCACCGGCAGGTCGCCGTAACGGACACGAATACGGTCAACCTCGAGGAGCGGAGCGGTGGTGTCTGGTTTATTCATGGCCGGGACGTGCGCGGGTAATGGAACGACTCAGAAGAATAACCGGAATGATGCCTACCAGCACTATGGCCAGGGCCGCCGTGGCAGATTCCGCCAGGCGTTCATCGGAAGCCAGTTCAAAAGCGCGCACCGCCAGGGTGTTGAAGTTGAAGGGCCGCAGGATGAGGGTGGCCGGCAGTTCCTTGAGCACATCCACGAATACCAGCAACAATGCGGTGAGCAGGCTGCCACGCATGATGGGCATGTGGATGCGCGTCAACACCTGATTGGGGGGCAGGCCCAGGGAGCGTGCCGCATCGTCCATGCTGGGCTTGATCTTGCCGAGCCCCGCCTCCACGGTCTGCAGGGACACCGCCAGGAAGCGCACGGTATACGCGAACAGCAGGGCCACCAGGGTGCCGCTCAGCAGCAGGCCGGTGGAGATATCGAAGCTGGCGCGCATCCAGGCGTCGATGCGATTGTCGATCCAGGCAAAGGGGATAAGCACACCCACGGCGATGACCGTGCCGGGCACGGCATAGCCCATGCCTGCTATGCGTACCGCCACCGCCACCCCGTAGGATCCGCGCAGACGCTTGCCATAGGCCATGAACAGGCCCAGCAGCACCGCCAGCACGGCCGCCGCGCCAGCCAGGCCCAGGCTGTGCCACACCAGGCGCAGGAATTCGGCATCCAGGGTTTTCTCTGCCGTTGCCACCGCCCACACCAGCAACTGTCCCGCTGGCAGCAGGAAACCGAACAACAACGGCAGCAGGCACAGGCCGAAGGCGGCGACCGCGCGCCAGCCGCGCAGTTGATAGCGTGGCAGATGCCGGTAGCGACCGCTGGTGTGGTGATAACGGGCCTGGCGCCGCGACCAGCGTTCCAGCACGATGAGGATGAATACGAAACTCATCATCAACGCCGCCAGCTGTGCCGCGGCGGCGGCATCGCCGAGGCCGAACCAGGTGCGGAAGATCCCGGTAGTGAAGGTGGCCACGCCGAAATACTGCACCGTGCCGTAATCCGCCAGAGCCTCCATCAGTGCCAGCGACAGGCCGGCGATCACCGCCGGGCGTGCCAGCGGCAGGGCGATGCGGAAGAAACCGGTCCAGGGACCCGCCCTCAGGGTGCGGCCGACCTCCAGCACGCAGATGGACTGCTCGAGAAAGGCGGCGCGCGCCAGCAGGTAGACATAGGGATAGAGCACCAGCGACAGCATGACGATGGCGCCACCCAGGGAACGGATCTCCGGGAACCAGTAGTCTCCATAGGACCAGCCGAACAGGTCACGCAGGCCGGTCTGTACCGGGCCGGCGAAATCCAGCATGCCCGTATAGGTGTAGGCGATGATGTAGGCCGGCATGGCCATGGGCAGCAGCAGTGCCCACTCGAACATGCGCCGCCCCGGGAACTGGCACATGGAACAAAGCCAGGCGCTGGCCACCCCCCCGAACAGGGTGCCCAGCCCCACACCCAGCAGCAACAACGCCGAGTTGAGCACGTAATCCTTGAGTACCGTGTCGGCCAGGTGGCGCCACACCTCGCCGGCTGGCTGGAACACAAAGCCAAATACCGTCAGCACCGGCAGGGCCAGTACCAGGGCAGTCAGGATCACGCCCGCACGCCAGGGACTTGGCAGCCGGAAAGGCCTGGCCAGGGAGTTGGTCAAGGAGTGTGCCGTATGCAAGCAAGACCCAATTTGGAAGACGCAATGCGGTTAAGGAGAAACAAAACAGCGGCTATTGTAGGCCGCCGGACGTTCCGGCAAAAGTGGCCGGTGATGTATGGCATCTGGATATGCCAAGGACCCAGCATCATCCCGGCGCATGCCGGGATGAGAAAAAACCGGAACGGGCCTTGCGCTTCACCTGTCCCGCTAGCGCCAGCCCACCCGGTCCATCAGGCGCAGGGCATCGGCGTTGTAGCGGCCGAGCTCGGAAAGGTTGATGCCGTCGGGCTTGAAGGTGCCCCATGCCTTGAGGGTATCACTTGCCTCGACCCCCTCCACCACCGGGTATTCATGATTGCTATCGGCATACCAGCGCTGCGCCTCGTCGCTCACCAGGAATTCCATCAAACGCAGGGCCTGCTCCCGATTGCGGGCCGCCGTGGTCAAGCCAATACCGCTGACGTTCACGTGCACCCCGGAACCGTCCTGGTCGGGCCAGAACACCGCCAGGCGTTCCGCGCTGGCCCGCTCCGATTCCTGGTCGTCATTGAGCATGGCGGCCAGGTAATAGGTATTGGCGATGGCGATGTCGCACTGGCCGGCGGCAACGGCCTTGATCTGGTCGCGGTCCCCGCCACGAGGCGGACGGGCGAAGTTGGCCACCAGGCCGCGTGCCCAGGCCTCGGTATCCGCCTCGCCATGGGTCGCGATTCGCGCGGCCACCAGGGACTGGTTGTAGATATTGTCCGAGGAACGGATACAGATACGTCCCTTCCAGCGCGGGTCCGTGAGGTCGGCATAGGTCGACAGCGCCTCGGGATCGACCCGGTCGCGTGCATAGAGAATGGGGCGGGCACGCAGGGACAGACCGAACCAGTGGCCCTCGGGATCGCGGTAGTTGGCGGGAATGCGCTGCTCCAGGACGGTCGATTCCACCGGCGCCAGCAGCCCCAGTTCGCTCGCCCGGTGTAAACGTCCGGCATCTGCGGTCAGCAGCAGGTCGGCGGGACTGTTGCGGCCCTCGCTCTCCAGGCGCTTGATGAGGGTGTCATCCTTGGCACTCACCAGGTTGACCTGGATACCGGTCTGTTCCGTGAACCGGTCCAGCAGGGGTTTGATCAGGGCCTCCTGGCGCGCGGAATACAGATTGACCTCGGCGGCCAGGGCGAACGATCCGAACATTGGCATCAGGAATAACAGGATGGAGAACAGTACTGTCTTCATGGTTTTTCCAGGTGAGCTGCTGTGTGAATGGATAAATATGGTAATAATAATCGTTCTCACTTGCAATAGCAGCTTGCGGAGGGGTTGGCATCCCCAGCCTGCCTTGATCAGGGGGTACCGGGATTGGTAGGGTAGCGAACAGGCAGGCATCCCGCCGCCCGTCAGGAATCCTTACATGAGCACGAATTTTCTCCTCCAGATCGGCCCCATGCGGCTGTTGTTGCTGGCCATTGCCCTTTCGCTCGTCGTACTGGCCCCTGCCGGAGACGTCCGGGAAATGCGAGACGGCTGGGCATTGGTGACCAATGTGCTGGTGCCTGCTCTCTCTCCCGTGGTGCTCATGGGCCTGCTGCTCGATGCCCTCATGAGCCGGGTCTGGATGATCGATGCCGAGGCCCCGGCACGCAGCCGTTACCGGCGCATCCTGTGGCTGAACCTGGCCGCAAGCGCGATCCTGGTGCTGGCATTCGTGCCCTATCTGCGCTCCCTGGCCGGCGGCTGATTCCATGGAAACCCCCGCCACCTGGGAAATGCTGCTCGTTGGGGCCTTGGTCGTGGCGCTCCTGTTCTGGTTCCGCCCCGGCCTCAAGGCCTCCCTGGAAGAGAGCCGCAAGGCTACCGCGAAAGACTGGCAGAAACTGCTGTTGCCCATCGGCCTGGTCGTGCTGTTCGTAGTCCTGCTGATCATGATGGTGTCCCGGTAGGCCTCTCACCATGAACCCCCGCAGGGGTTCCCGCACGCAGCCCGGACTGATCCCGTTACCTGCCTGTGCTACCATCGCGCGCTGCCCGCATCCGGAAACCACCAGGTCCTGACATGACCGCCGCCCTGTCCATTCGCCAACTCACCAAGACCTATGCCAATGGCCTGCAGGCCCTCAAGGGCATCGACCTGGAGGTGGCCGAGGGGGACTTCTTCGCCTTGCTCGGCCCCAATGGCGCCGGCAAGTCCACCACCATCGGCATCATCACCTCACTGGTGAACAAGACCAGTGGCCAGGTGGCCATCTTCGGCCATGATCTGGACCGGGAACTGACTACCGCCAAGTCCCAGCTGGGACTGGTGCCGCAGGAATTCAATTTCAATGTGTTCGAGCCGGTGGTGGAAATCGTGGTCAACCAGGGCGGCTACTACGGTATTGAACGCAAGGAGGCCTACGCGCGGGCCGAGCAATACCTGAAACAGCTTGGCCTGTGGGAGAAGCGTCACAGCATGGCGCGTAACCTGTCCGGTGGCATGAAGCGTCGGCTGATGATCGCCCGTGCCCTGGTACACCGCCCGCGCCTGCTGATCCTCGACGAACCCACCGCCGGCGTGGACATCGAGATCCGTCATTCCATGTGGCAATTTCTCAAGACCATCAACCAGCAGGGCACCACCATCATCCTCACCACCCATTACCTCGAGGAGGCGGAGAACCTGTGCCGCAACATCGCCATCATCGATGAAGGTCGGGTGATCGAGAATACCGGCATGAAGCAGTTGCTCTACCAGCTGCAGATGGAAACCTTCGTACTGGACCTGGCGCGACCGCTGACCAGCCTGCCGGACATTCCGGGCCATGTCCTGCGTCGGGTGGATGACACCACCCTGGAAGCGGACATCTCCCGGGACACCAGTGTCAACCAGCTGTTCGCCGATCTCACGGCCCGGGACATCCAGGTATTGAGCATGCGCAACAAGACCAACCGACTGGAAAAGCTGTTCATGCACCTGGTGGACAACGACCGGCAGGAAGGGGCGCGGCCATGAATGCCCGGCAGAAATTCGTCGCCTTCAAGACCATCGTGATCCGGGAGATCCTGCGCTTCTCACGCATCTGGATCCAGACCATCCTGCCGCCGGTGATCACCACGGCCCTGTATTTCGTCATCTTCGGAACCCTGATCGGTTCCCAGATCGGCGATATGGATGGCGTGCGCTACATGGATTACATCGTGCCGGGATTGATCATGATGGCGGTGATCACCAACTCCTACGCGAACGTGGTGTCATCATTCTATGGCGCCAAGTTCCAGCACAACATCGAGGAGATGCTGGTATCACCGACGCCGAATTACCTCATCCTGCTCGGCTTCGTTTCCGGCGGCGTGGCGCGCGGCATGGCGGTGGGCCTGGCCGTGACCCTGGTGTCGCTGCTGTTCAGCAACCTGCAGATCCATCACCTCGCGGTAATCATCAGCGTGGTCGTGCTGACCTCGATGCTGTTCGCCCTGGCCGGCTTCATCAACGGCATCTACGCCAACAGCTTCGATGACATCTCCATCATCCCGACCTTCGTACTCACCCCCTTGACCTACCTGGGGGGCATTTTCTACTCCATCAGCATGCTGCCGGAGTTCTGGCAGAAGGCGTCGCTCATCAATCCCATCCTGTACATGGTGAATGCCTTTCGCTATGGCTTTCTCGGCATCAGCGACATCAACCTGCTGGTTTCCTACGCCATCATCATCGGCTTCGTGGCCGGGTTGTTCGGCTTCAGCCTGCACCTGCTGAACAAGGGCAAGGGGATTCGCAGCTAGGAGCCTGTCGGACTTGAGACTGATCTACTGCGCCGGTGGGAGAGCGGCCCATTTTCCCGATCCTTTTCGTCGAATAGC
>JAPHQV010000028.1 GCA_026197075.1 Gammaproteobacteria bacterium
CTTCACCAATGCGGCGGAACTCGAGACGGTCCTGGGGCATGATTTCGAGGTGGTGCTGCACAGTGAGTACCAGCTCGCGCTCCTGGAGGCGGCCCGCCTGCCGGTTCCCCTGCGGGTGTGGGTGAAGCTGGACACGGGCATGCACCGCCTGGGTTTCCTGCCCGCATGCCTGGCGGAGATCGCCCGTCGCCTGGAGGCATTGCCTCTGGTGCGGCAGCCGCTGGCCTATCTGTCCCATCTCGCCTGTGCCGACGAGCGTGCCAATCCCGTCAGCGAGGTCCAGCACCGGTGTTTCGAGGATGCCCTGCAGGGGCGGCCCGGCGAGCGTTCTCTTGCCAACTCCGCCGGCCTGCTCGGCTGGCCTGCCGCCCGCTATGACTGGGTGCGGCCGGGTATCATGCTCTACGGGGTTTCCCCCTTCCAGGATGCCCTGGGCCCGGAACTCGGTCTGCGCCCGGCCATGACCCTGGAAACCCGTCTCATCGCCATTCGCGAGCTGTGCCGTGGCGATGCCATCGGCTATGGCGGCAGCTGGGTATGTCCCGAGGACATGCGCGTGGGTGTGGCCGCCATCGGCTATGGAGACGGCTATCCCCGTCATGCCGCCGCCGGCACCCCGGTACTCCTCCGGGGAAGCCGCGTGCCGCTGGTGGGGCGGGTGTCCATGGACATGATCACCCTGGACCTGCGTGGTCACGAGGATGTGCAGATCGGGGATCGGGTGGTGCTGTGGGGCGAGGGCCTGCCGGTGGAGGAGGTGGCCGCCGCCGCCGACACCATCGGCTACGAACTGCTTACCGGCATCACCGGGCGGGTGCAGCTGGAGTACGATTGAGCCATGGCCAAGGCGAAGATCCTCTACACCTGTAACGAATGCGGCGCGCAGAGTCCCAAGTGGAGCGGCCAGTGCGGTGACTGCGGGGCCTGGAACAGCCTGGTGGAAACCGCCGCAGTGGCGCCCGCCGCCGGCAAGACGGCGCGCTTCGTCAGCTACGCCGGCGAACAGGCCGGCCGGGTGCAGGAGCTGTCGCAGGTGCAGCCCGGCGCCGAGCAACGCACCCCCGTGGGTTTTGGGGAGCTGGACCGGGTGCTGGGCGGTGGCCTGGTGGCCGGCTCGGTGATCCTCATCGGTGGCGACCCCGGCATTGGCAAGTCCACCCTGCTGCTGCAGGCCTTGGCGGCCTTCGCGCAAACACTCTCCACCCTGTATGTGACCGGTGAGGAATCCCCTGAACAGGTGTCCCTGCGCGCCCGGCGCCTGGGCCTGGCGGGCGAGGGTGTGCGCCTGCTGGCGGAAACCTCGGTGGAGCGCATGCTGGAGATCGCCCACCGCGAACGGCCGCAGGTGATGGTGGTGGATTCCATCCAGACCGCCTACACGGAACTGTTGCAGTCAGCGCCCGGCTCCGTGGCCCAGGTGCGCGAGAGTGCGGCCCAGCTGGTGCGCTTTGCCAAGCAGACTGGCACGGCCCTGTTCCTGGTGGGTCATGTCACCAAGGAAGGCACCCTGGCGGGGCCGCGGGTGCTGGAGCACATGGTGGACACGGTGTTGTATTTCGAAGGCGATGCCGGCGGGCGCTACCGGGTGGTGCGGGCCATCAAGAACCGCTTCGGGGCGGTGAACGAGCTGGGTGTGTTCGCCATGACCGATCGCGGCCTGAAGGAAGTCAGCAATCCCTCGGCGATCTTCCTCTCGCGCCACGAGGAACCGGTGCCCGGCAGCGTGATCATGGTCACCATGGAAGGTACGCGTCCGCTGCTGGTGGAGGTGCAGGCACTGGTGGATCACAGCCAGTTGTCCAACCCGCGACGCGTGACCCTGGGGCTGGAGCAGAACCGCCTGTCCATGCTGCTGGCGGTACAGCACCGCCACGGCGGTATCGCCATGGGTGATCAGGATGTGTTCGTGAACCTGGTGGGCGGGGTGCGCGTCAGCGAGACAGCGGCGGACCTGGCGGTGTTGCTGGCGGTGTTGTCCAGTTTTCGCAACCGTCCGCTGGCCACGGACCTGATCGTCTTTGGCGAGGTGGGCCTGGCCGGCGAGGTGCGCCCGGTGCCCAATGGCCAGGACCGGCTGCGCGAGGCCGCCAAGCATGGCTTCCGGCGCGCCATCGTGCCGGCTGCCAATGCCCCCAAGGGCGGGCGCATCGATGACATGGAGGTGGTGGCGGCACGCCGCCTGGGCGATGTGCTGGAGTTGATTTAAGCGGTTTTTCGTCGGACTTCAGCCCGACATCCACATGCTAGCCCAGCGCCGACAATTCCCGCTCCACCAGCTCGGGATCGCCGAGGTTCAACTCCACCAGTCGACGCAAGTGGGTGATGCTGTCCACGTCGATATCGTGGCAGCGGAAGCCGATCCATTGCGCGTCTGCATGCGCCACTTCCACATCCATGCGGATGGTGATCTCCTCGTTGAGGTGAACATCCAGGCGATAGACTTGTTCGCTCTCCGGCTCCCAGTCCGCGGGGCGCTCTACGAGCGCGCCATGCAGGGAGATGTCCGATAGCCGTGCCGGCCACTGCTGTGTTCCCTGGTGCAGGGTGGCAGGTACTTCAAAATGAATGCGGCTGAAATCCCGCTGCTCGTCGGGGCCCTTCTCGACCGCCGGCGGTGCCATGGCCGCCTGCTCCTCTACGAAGAATTGCAGTTGCAGGGTACCGATACGGATCTGGTCGCCATTGCGCAGGGCCCAGGTCTCGTCGCCCAGGGCCTGGTCGTTGACGATGGGTGGACTGTCGCCTTCCAGGTGAGAAAGAAAATAGCCGCTGTCGCGCCGCACGATCACGGCCACGGCCACATGGCTCTTGCCGACCCGGGTCATGGCCTTGTCGAGTCGAATGGTACGTCCCAGATGACTGCCATTGAGGATCTGCAACCAACCGATGGCGGGTTGGCGCACAATCTGTCCGGCCTGTCCGACGAAAGTGCCGCCGGCCTCCAGGCTGAAACCGAGGGTGTGCTTGCCCACCTGGATCACATCGCCGTCATTGAGTTCATGGGCGGCGGCGCTGACGCCATTGACGCTGATCTCATGCTGGTCGCCCAGGGCGGTCAGCTGGTAGTGCGCGCCCTGCTTCTGGATGCGCGCGTGTTCCGGCTCCACCGCCAGGCTGTCGATGTGGATGGCGCATTCCGGCGCACGACCGATAATGGCCTCCTCCTCGCCCAGTGGGTAGATCTTCAGCTTCTTGTCTTTGAACGACAGCGTGAGCTTCGCCATCCCGTTGGTTTCCTTACGCTGGAGCTTGCGCCCGATTATAGTTCCCGGTCCCTGGCTCACAAGCCGGCCATGCCGAAATGTGAGGTGTATCACAGTTCCGTGGGGGCGATGCGACCGCCCGACACCATACTGTCGGCCATTGGCTCAGGAAGTTGATTCCCGGGGACGCAGCTCCAGGGCCAGGGAATTGATGCAGTAGCGCAGACCGGTGGGGGGTGGGCCATCCTCGAACACATGGCCCAGGTGGGCGTCACAGCGTCGGCACAGCACTTCCACCCGGCGCATGCCATGGCTGCTGTCCTCGTGGCGGGTCAGGGCCGATTCCTCGGCGGGTTGCCAGAAACTCGGCCAGCCGCTGCCGGAGTCATACTTGTGTTCGGAGGAGAACAGCTCCGCGCCACAGCATACGCAGTGGTAGCTGCCGGCAATCTTGCAGTCGTGGTAGCGGCCGCTGAAGGGCCGTTCGGTACCGTGTCGGCGGGTTACCTGGAACTGGTCTTCCTCCAGTAGCGCGCGCCATTCCTCCGGGGATTTTTCCACTCGCTCGCTCATGATTCCTCTTCCTTTTTATCCGTGGCCGTGTGGTGCTTGACCGGCTGCAGGCGCGCGGTCTTCACCAGGTTGTCCTTGATCTGCACGATCTCCACCGGGTAGCCTGCCAGCAGCAGACTGGTGCCGGGTTCGGGGATATCCTCCATGTGCTCCAGGATCAGGCCGTTGAGGGTCTTGGGACCCTGGGTGGGCAGGTCCATGCGCAGTGCCCGGTTGAGGTCGCGCACCGTGGCGGTACCGTCCACCAGGTAGCTGCCGTCCTCCTGCGGTGTGTAGTCCTTGATGCTTTCGATGGGGTCGGTGGTGAATTCGCCCACGATCTCTTCCAGGATGTCCTCCAGGGTCACCAGGCCCTGGAGATCGCCATATTCATTCACCACCAGGCCCACCCGCTGTCGTGAACGCTGGAAATTGCGCAGTTGCTGGTTGAGGGAGGTGTTCTCGGGCACGAACAGGGGTTCGCGCACCAGGGCCAGCAGTTTGTCCTCGTCCAGCTCGCCCTTGCGCAGGGCGGGCAACAGATCCCGCAGGTGGGCGAAGCCGATCACCTCGTCGATGCTGTCGCGGTAGACCGGCAGGCGCGTGTACTGCAGGGTCATGATCTGTTGCTCGATATCGGTCCACTCGTCGTTGAGGTCGATGCCCAGCACCTCGTTGCGGGGGATCATGATGTCCTCCACCGTGACCTGCTCCAGGTCGAGCAGGTTGAGCAGCATCTTCTGATGACGCTTGGGGATCATGGCGCCGGCCTCCAGCAGCACGGTACGCAGCTCCTCGCGGCTCAGCGCCTGGCTGCTGCTGCCTTCCCGTTGCACGCCCAGTAGCCTCAGCAGGCCGTTGGCGATCAGGCTCACGCCCCAGACGATGGGCCACATGATGTGTTGTAGCGGGGTATAGATATGGGCCGCGGGGAAGGCGATGCGTTCCGGGTGCAGGGCGGCGAGGGTCTTGGGGGTGACCTCGGCGAACAGCAGGATGACCAGGGTCAGCAGCACGGTGGCCACCCACAGTCCGTTCTCCCCCAGTTGCCGCAGCGCGATCAGGGTGGCGATCTGGGTGATGAGGATGTTTACCAGGTTGTTGCCCACCAGGATCATGCCGATCAACCGGTCGGGTCGATCCAGCAGCGCCTGGGCCCGCATCGCGCCACGATGCTTGCCGCGCACGAGATGGCGCAACCGGTAGCGGTTCAGGGTCATGAGTCCGGTTTCGGAGCCGGAGAAGAAGGCGGACAGTCCCAGCAGCAGGACCAGTGCGCCATAGAGTGCGCTTAAGGGGATGGCGTCCAAGCGGGGAGAGCCTCATCGATGGCCATGGGGCCCCATTGTACGGAACCAGGTTTTGAATACCAAAACCGGCCGCTGCCGGTGCTCAGTATTTCCCCAGCAGCAATTCCAGCACCAGCTTGCTGCCGAAGTAGGCCAGCATCAGGAAGCCGAAGCCGCTCAGGGTCCAGCGGATGGCCTTGCGGCCGCGCCAGCCGTGGCGTTTTCGCCCCAGCAACAGGCCGGCGAATACCGTCCAGGCCACCAGGGAGAGTACCGTTTTGTGGATCAGGTGCTGGGCAAAAATATCCTCCAGAAACAGCACTCCGGTGAACAGGGACAGGCTCAAGAGAATGAAACCCGTGCCGATCATCTGGAACAGGAGCGTCTCCATGGTCTGGAGGGGTGGCAGCGCGCGCACGAAACCCCCGGGGCGGTGGTTGTGCAGCTGGCGGTTCTGGAGCGCCAGCAGGAGGGCCTGGAAGGCCGCCAGGCCGAGGATGCTGTAGGCCAGCACCGAGAGCAGGATGTGAGCCTCGATTTGCCAGGAAAGAGTTTTTTCCACAACAGGTTGCGCTTGATGGCTCAGGGAGAGCACGAGGCTGATGGCAGCGATGGGCAGGAGCGCGATCCCCAGGTTCTCCACCGGCTTGCGCAGGGCGGTCAGGAGCAGCAGGCCGGCGGTGAGCAGGGCGATCAGGGAAGAGGCATTGAAGAAACCGAGATCGAGACCCCTGGCGCCCAGCAGGCTGGGCAGCAGCACCCCGGCGTGGAGGGCCACGGCCATGAAACCCACTGCCAGTGCCCCGCCACGCGGCCAGTGTGCGGTGGGGCCGATCCCGGCGAGGCGTGTGGCGAGAATGACGCTGGCCGCGAGATAGAGCACGATGGCCAGGTTTGCGATCAGCTGAGCATGCATGCCAGGAGAGTCGGTAAGGTCAGGTCAGGGAAGGGCATGATGGCATATCGGCCGGGCACATAGAAGGGCTCCGGCACGTTGGGCGGGACCGGCCCGGCCGCGAATAAACAGGTACCCGGGGTGTCGTCCCCGGTATCCACACAGTGGAATGGCATGGATATACGGATTCTTGGATGTAGCGGCGGGATCGGCGTGGGGCTGGCCACCACCTCCATGGCGATTGACGAGGACATCCTCATCGATGGAGGGACCGGGCTGGGCGAACTCAGCCTGGACGAGATGGCCGCGGTGCGTCACATCTTTCTGACCCATTCCCACCTGGATCATATCGCCGGCCTGCCCATGCTGGTGGATTCCATATTCGAACGTATTCGCACCCCCATCGTGGTGCATGGCCGTCCCGAAACCCTCGCGGCGCTGCGTGAGCATATCTTCAACTGGGTGATCTGGCCCGATTTCAGCAAACTGCCCAATCCCGAACGACCGGTTTTGCGTTTTGAGGAAATCCATCCCGGGCAGGTAGTGGAGCTGGACGGGAGGCGTATCGAGGCCATCGCGGTCAATCATGTGGTGCCCTGTATCGGCTACCGCATCGAGGCCGGCGGCAAGGCCTTCGCCTTCAGTGGTGACACCACGACTACCGACCATTTCTGGGAGGTGCTGAACGGCTACGACCAGCTGGACCTGCTGGTGGCCGAATGCGCCTTTCCCAACCGCGAGCTCGAATTGTCGCGCATGGCCTACCATTATTGTCCGCAGTTGCTGGCCGCCGACCTGGCCAAGCTGCGCCACCGACCGCAACTGTATCTCAGTCACCTCAAACCGGGCATGGAGGCGCAGATCCTCAGCGAATGCGCGGAAATGATCGAGGGCTTCCCCCTGCGCCTGCTGTCCGGCGGGTGTCGCTTCCAGCTATAATCGGTCTTTCCGGGCGCCTGGCGCCCGTCATTTGACAGCAAGCTGGATCTGCCATGTTCGAAAACCTATCGGAACGGCTGGGCCGTACCCTCAAGAACCTGCGTGGGCAGGGGCGGCTGAGCGAAGACAATATCAAGGACACCCTGCGGGAAGTGCGCATGGCGTTGCTGGAGGCGGATGTCGCCCTGCCGGTGGTCAAGGAATTCATCGAGCGAGTGCGGGAGCGGGCGGTCGGTCATGAGGTGCTGCAAAGCCTGACCCCGGGCCAGGCCCTGGTGAAGGTAGTCCATGATGAGCTGGTGCACATTATGGGCGAGGCCAACGACGAACTGCAGCTCAATGTACAACCACCGGCGGTGGTGCTGATGGCCGGCCTGCAGGGCTCGGGCAAGACCACCAGTACGGCGAAGCTGGCACGCTGGCTCAAGGAGCGGCGCAAGAAATCGGTCATGGTCACCAGTTGCGACGTGTATCGCCCGGCGGCCATCGAGCAGTTGCGCACCCTGGCCGGCGAAGTGGACGTGGCCTTCTTTCCCAGCCAGCCCGACCAGGATCCGCTCGCCATTGCCCAGGCGGCACTCGATGCGGCCCGCCGGCAGCACGTGGATGTGCTGATCGTCGATACCGCCGGGCGCCTGCATATCGACGCCGACATGATGCAGGAGATCCAGCGCCTGCACGCTGCCGTGAATCCGGTCGAGACTCTGTTCGTGGTGGACAGCATGACCGGCCAGGATGCCGCCAACACCGCGCGTGCCTTCCACGCGGCCCTGCCGCTCACCGGCGTGGTGCTGACCAAGACCGATGGCGATGCCCGCGGCGGCGCCGCCCTGTCCATCCGCGCCATTACCGGTAAGCCGATCAAATTCCTGGGGGTGGGGGAGAAGACCGCCGCCCTCGAGCCCTTCCATCCCGACCGTGTGGCCTCGCGTATCCTCGGCATGGGCGACGTGCTCAGCCTGGTGGAGGAGGCGCACCAGCAGGTCGACCAGGACAAGGCCGCCAAGCTGGCCAGGAAGCTGCAGAAGGGCAAGGGCTTCGACCTGGAGGATTTCCGCGATCAGCTACAGCAGATGCTGAGCATGGGCGGCATGAGCAGCCTGCTGGACAAGTTGCCCGGTGTCGCCAGCCTGCCCAAGGGCGTCAAGGAGCAGGCCAACGACCGGGATCTGCATCGCATGGTGGCGGTGATCAATTCCATGACGCCCCAGGAACGTCGTCATCCCGACATCATCAAGGCTTCGCGGCGCAAGCGCATCGCCACGGGCTCCGGCACCCAGGTGCAGGATGTGAACAAGCTGCTCAAGCAGTTCATGCAGATGCAGAAGATGATGAAAAAGATGTCCAAGGGTGGTATGGCCAAGATGATGCGCGGTCTGAAGGGGCGTATGCCCACGGGCCTGCCCTTCTGAAATAAAAACGGCAGCCCGGAGGCTGCCGTGTAACGGTGCTGCAACATATTTTGTTGTTCTGGTTGCTTGTAGCACTTGACCCGTGACTCTGTGCAAGGCGACGCGGTCAGTTCTCCTCCAATCCTCTTGTTATTCTTTGGCGTCTGTATCGGCGCCTGTCTGTACCAGAGCAAGTGCCATGCCAGGTATGCCAATACATTGTTTTGAGGCGGGTAATCTGTCATGACATGTCGTATTCCTTGCGAACAGGCCATTTTTTGTAAGATATTTCGTCAGTTTGGAACAGGATCGTGACGGGGGCGATTTTAAGATAATTCAGTATTAACAGTTAGATATGATATTGCCCCGAACAAAATCACGGAAAAATTTTCCTTGTCAGGGATTCCGACAGGTTCTGGCCCGGCCGACTGCGCGGTGCTGCATGCTCCGAACCCGGTGAAGGCAGGGCGCAAGCCCGCCACAAGGCTTCCCTTTTATACGAATTCCAGTAGAATGCGCCGTTTACCCGTGGCCCGAATCCGGGCCGGTTTGTTGTGGATTTTCGATAGAGGAAAGAATTTCATGGTGACCATTCGAATGACTCGGGGCGGCGCCAAGAAGCGGCCCTTTTACCATCTGGTGGTGACCGACAGCCGTAACCGTCGCGATGGCCGCTACATCGAGCGTATTGGCTTCTTCAACCCCATTGCCACGGGCCAGGAAGAACGCCTGCGTATCGACGTGGAACGCGCTGAATACTGGATTGGCAAGGGCGCGCAGACCTCCGACCGGGTCGCGAGCCTGTTGAAGGAAAGCAAGAAGGCCGCTTGACGGCCTGTTGTCCTGGTCGGCGCCTGATTCCGCGCTGTCCCCGGAGTCCATGGTGACACAGGCAGACAAGGCGGAGACCCCCGATACCCGCGTGACGGTGGGGCGCATCACCGGGGTGTACGGTGTGAAGGGGTGGTTGCGTATCTACTCCTTTACCGAACCCCGCGCCAATATTCTGGAGTACAACCCCTGGCAGTTGCGACTGGCGGACGGTTGGCACAGCGTGGAATTGCTGGATGGCAAGGCCCATGGCAAGGGTGTCATCGCGCACCTGGCCGGTTGCGAGGATCGGGACCAGGCCGCACGCTGGGTGGATGTGGAAATCGCGGTGCGGCGTGAGCAATTGCCGGCCGTCGAGGCCGGGGAATTCTACTGGCGTGATCTCGTCGGCCTGCGGGTGATCACCACCGCCGGCCAGGAACTGGGTGTAGTGGATCACCTGCTGGAAACGGGCGCCAATGATGTGCTGGTGGTCCAGGGTGAGCGTGAGCGCCTCATACCCTATGCAATGGGTGAGGTGGTGACGGCGGTGGACCTGGAGGCCGGCGAGCTGCACGTGGACTGGGATCCCGAGTACTGAGCCCATGCGCATCGATGTGGTCACCCTGTTTCCGGAGTTGGTGCAGACCCTGACGGAACACGGGATCCCGCGCCGGGCCGCCGAGCGGGGTCTGTTGCGACTGGAGACCTGGAATCCGCGCGATTACACCAGGGACCGGCATCGCACCGTGGATGACCGGCCCTACGGCGGCGGCCCCGGTATGGTGATGCGGGTAGAGCCCCTCCAGGCGGCGATCCAGGCGGCGCGCCAGGCGGACGTGGCGGCGCCGGTGATCTACCTGTCGCCCCAGGGGCGACGGCTGGACCAGGCCGGAGTGCGTGAGTTGGCCCGGCGGCCCCGGTTGATCCTGGTGGCCGGTCGCTACGAGGGCGTCGACGAACGCCTCATCGAGGCCGAGGTCGACGAGGAATGGTCCATCGGCGACTATGTGCTGAGCGGCGGTGAGCTGGCGGCCATGGTACTGGCGGACGCGGTGACACGGTTGTTACCCGGCGCGCTGGGTGACGCGGATTCCGCTGGGCAGGACTCTTTCATGGAAGGCCTGCTGGACTATCCGCACTACACGCGTCCGGAAGAGATCGCCGGCCGGCGGGTACCGGAGGTGCTGCTCGGTGGCAACCATGCCGAGATCGAGCGCTGGCGACGCCAGCAGGCCTTGGGCAGGACCCGGGAACGACGCCCGGACCTGCTGGAGCTGCTGGAGCTGGACGAGGAACAACAGGCACTGCTGGCGGAATACCTTCGCCAGCGGTCGAAGTGAGTGGCCCGGAATACCGGGTCAGGCGTTGGCGAAGTTTAATTTACAATCTGGATTTACCGTTGTGGGGATCGAACCATGAGCAACATCATCAAAGAACTGGAACAGGAACAGCTGAAGACGGACATACCGGATTTCGGTCCCGGCGACACCGTGGTCGTGCAGGTGAAGGTGGTGGAAGGCAGCCGCGAACGTCTGCAGGCCTTCGAGGGCATCGTCATCGCCAAGCGCAATCGCGGCATCAACTCCGCCTTTACGGTGCGCAAGATTTCCCATGGGGAAGGCGTGGAACGTGTGTTCCAGACCCACAGCCCGGTGGTGCAGGGAATCCAGGTGAAGCGTCGTGGCGACGTGCGTCGTGCCAAGCTGTACTACCTGCGCGACCTGTCCGGCAAGGCCGCCCGTATCAAGGAAAAGATCTAATTCCTTTCTCGTCGTTGCGGCGGATGCCGTAACCGGGGCGGATGGGGAGCATGGATGCCGGCCTTGCGCCGGCATGACAACCGACCCGCGATCTCCAGATCGCTGCAAGAGGGGCCCCCGGCAACGGGGAGCCCCTTTTGTCTTTGCGGAAGGGCACTCCCGCTGTGCGCGGCTGCTACAATGGCGGCTGCGATCCGCCGGGAGCAACGCCCTTGCCCGTCATCACTGTCATTACACCGCTGAGGAATCTGCTGCTCATCCTGCTGTTCGGCGTGCTGTCGGCACGGCCAGTGGCGGCTGTCGAAGATGCCCTCGGCCTGTCGGAACTGGCCATGCTGGCACGGGTCGGCGCCCCGCAACTGGCACTGCGGCACCTGGATGCCCAGCAGCCTGTCTATGCGGAGGATCCCGTCACCTGGATGAGCCTCGAGCGGGAGCGCGTCTACCTGCTGCGGACCCTGGGAGACGTGGATGCGGTGATCGAACGGCTCGCGGCACTGCCGCCGGATGTGTCCGTGGATTTCCGTCGCTGGGCCCATACCGAGTGGGCTTCCGCCTTGCTGGAACAACAGCGCCCCGGTGAAGCCCTGGGGGTATTGCGCGACCTGCTGTGGAATGCGGCCGACGCGCAGATGGATACCCTCATGCGCTGGCGGCGCATGGTGATCCAGGCCTATCTGCTGGATGCCGAGCTGGAGGATGCCCGCAGCGCGCTGGTGCGCTACCAGCAGGATTTCGGTGCCGGTGGCCGGGAATGGAATCAACTGCGCCTGCGGGTGCTGCTGCAGACGCAGCGGTACGAGGAAATGCTGGCCCTGCCCACGGAAACCGAGGACGCGATGGACACGGTATTACGGCTGGCGGCCCGCTTGCGCAGCGGGAAGCAGGCGGCCGAGGAAGTGCACCAGGCGGCACGCCAGATCGCGCTGGCCCCGGATACCGCCCCGGCAGCCCGTGCCCTGGCCTGGCAGCTGGCGGTGGAGGCGGCGCGGGGCCTGCCACCGTTGCAGTATATCGACACCCTGGAACAGGCCCTGGCGCTGCCACGTGAGGCGCAGCCGGAGTGGGTGTTGTTCGAGGTGACGGGCGATCTGCTATGGGATGCCTGGTTGGCCCATGGCCGCAAGCTGGGCAACCAGGAGCAGCGCCTGCTGGGCGCCGACGATGACTGGTATTTCCCGGCCACCGAGGCACTGGAAACGGATCCGCTGCGGGCACGGGTCCTGTTCAGCGTGCTCAGCGCCCATGGCAGCACCCCGGAACGCCGCGAACTGGCGCACGAGTACCTGGTGTCCCTGCTCGTGGCCCTGCCACGGGGAGAGCAGCTGGTGCAGCGGCTGTACCTGGACTCGCGCCGCTTCGAGGACAGCGACCGGCTGCCCGGGGTGATCCGCTATCGACTGATCGACGCGGCGTTGGAGGGCGGCGACCTGCGGCTCGCTTCGCGACTGATGCAGGATATGGCGCAACCACCGCCCGGGGCCGATGCGATGGAATGGGGGCTGCGGCGGGCGCGGGTGGCCATCCACACGGGCCAGGCGGAACAGGGGGCGGCCATGCTGGCCAGTCTGCTGGGGGACGAACGCCCACTGGCTGACGAGCAGCTGGACCGCTGGGTGCAGGTGGTGTTCGACCTGCAGACGGTGACGGCCCACGCGCAGGCCATTGACCTGTTCGAGCGCCTGCTGCTACGGGAAATGCCCACACAGCGCACGCGTGAGATACTGTTCTGGCAGGCCGATTCCTGGCAGGCACTGGGCAAACCGGCGCGGGCCGCCTATCTTTACCTGCAGTCGGCCACGCTGACCGATCCTTCCGCCATGGATCCCTGGGCGCAGACGGCCCGTTACCATGCCGCCCAGTCCCTGGCCGAGGCCGGTCTGCTGGAGGATGCGCGACGCGTCTACCAGACCCTGCTCAACGCCACCCGCGAGCCGGGGCGGCGGGCCATGCTGCTCAACGAGATCCAGCGGCTGCAATTGCGAGCCGCGGCACGGGAGGTGCGTTCATGAAAGAGGATGCCTTTGACCTGGTCCTGCCCACCCCGCTGGGGCGCCTGGGGGTGCACATGGCGGGAGAACGACTGCGCGCCATCGAGTACCTGGGCAAGGACGTACTGTTGAAGCCGGGACGCAGCATGGCCAGCCGGCGCGTGGCGAGCCTGCTGGAGCATTATTTTCACGATGGCCGCGCCGCACTGGAATTGCCGCCCCTGCTGCTGGAAGGGACCCCCTTCCAGCAACGGGTCTGGCAGGCGCTGTGTGCCATTCCGCCTGGCACGACCCTGACCTATGGAGCCCTGGCCGCACGCCTCGGCAGTGGCGCGCGGGCCATTGGCGGCGCCTGCCGGGAAAACCCCATCCCCATCCTCGTGCCCTGCCACCGGGTGGTGGGCAAGACCGGTGGCGGCGGCTATTCCGGCCACACCCAGGGACCGATGATGGCGCGCAAATACTGGCTGCTGGCCCACGAGGGCGCGGTGGAACACCTGCCCGTCGCGCTGTGAGCGGGGCTGGTGATTTTTTCCCGTTCGGATCCTTGAAAAGCACGTGCCGGGCCCTCACCTAGAAACCACATTCCGTTTTGTGAACCAACAGGTGAGTTCGACCCATGACCATCGAAGCCCATAAGGAAACCCTCGAGTTTCAGACCGAAGTACGCCAGCTGCTCAAGCTGATGATCCACTCCTTGTATTCCAACAAGGAGATCTTCCTGCGCGAATTGGTCTCCAACGCCTCTGATGCCTGCGACAAGCTGCGCTTCGAGGCCCTGGGTGATGATGCCCTGTATGAAGGTGACCAGGGTACGGAGATCCGCGTCGATATCGACAAGGAGGCCCGCACCATCACCCTCCACGACAAGGGCATCGGCATGAGCCGCCAGGAGGTGGTGGACAATATCGGTACCATCGCCAAGTCCGGCACCCGCCAGTTCTTCGAATCCCTGACCGGTGACCAGGGCAAGGACAGCAAACTCATCGGCCAGTTCGGTGTAGGTTTCTATTCCGCCTTCATCGTGGCCGACAAGGTCACCCTCGTGACCCGACGCGCCGGTCTGGGCGCGGAACATGGTGTGCGCTGGGAATCGGACGGCGCGGGCAGCTACAGTCTCGAGACGGTGGAGAAGGCCACGCGTGGCACCAGCGTCACCCTGCACCTGCGCGAGGGCGAGGACGAGTTCCTCGAACCCTACCGTGTGCGTTCCATCATCACCCGCTATTCCGACCACATATCCCTGCCCATCCAGATGAAATCCACGGACGCGGACAAGGCGGACGAGTACGAAACCGTCAACAAGGCCTCGGCCCTGTGGGCGCGACCCAAGCGCGACATCAGTGACGAAGAGTACAAGGAGTTCTACAAGCACGTGGGCCACGACTTCGAGGAGCCGCTGGCCTGGACCCACAACCATGTGGAAGGTACCCAGGAATACACCACCCTGTTCTATATCCCCAAGCGGGCGCCTTTCGACCTCTGGGATCGTGAACGCCGCCACGGTATCAAGCTATATGTGCGTCGCGTGTTCATCATGGACGATGCCGAACAGCTGATGCCCCAGTACCTGCGCTTCGTGCGTGGCGTAGTGGATTCGGACGACCTGCCCTTGAATGTGTCGCGCGAGATTCTGCAGCACAACAAGGTCATCGATACCATTCGTGGCGCCTCGGTGAAGAAGGTGCTGGGCTTGCTGGAAACCATGGCGAAGGACGAACCGGAGCAGTACCGCGAGTTCTGGCGGGAGTTCGGCCGCGTGTTGAAGGAAGGTCCGGGCGAGGACTTCGGTAATCGCGAGCGTATCGCCGGGCTGCTGCGTTTCGCCAGTACCCATGCGGACAACGAAGAGCAAAACGTCTCTTTGCAGGACTATATCGGGCGCATGAAGGAGGATCAGGACAAGATCTATTATGTCACCGCCGACAGCTTCGCCGCCGCGCGGAACAGCCCCCACCTGGAGGTGTTCCGCAAGCACGGCATCGAGGTGCTGCTGCTGTCCGACCGGGTGGACGACTGGATGATCTCGCACCTGAACGAATTCGACGGCAAGCCGCTGGTATCCATCGCCAAGGGCGACCTGGACCTGGGCAAGCTGGAAGATGAACAGGAAAAGGAAAAGGTGGAAAAGGCCGCCGACGAATTCAAGGATGTGCTGGAACGCATGCAGACGGCATTGGGTGACAAGGTGAAAGAGGTGCGTGTGAGTCACCGCCTGACCCGCTCACCTTCCTGCCTGGTGCTGGAAGAACATGACATGGCCATGCATATGCAGAAGATCCTGCAGCAGGCCGGTCACAGTCTCCCGGTGAGCAAGCCGATCCTGGAGATCAATCCCGGTCATGCCCTGGTCCAGCGTTTGAAGGCGGAAGGCGATGAGGAACGCTTCAGTGACTGGAGTCATGTGCTGTTCGACCAGGCCATGCTCAGTGAGGGTGGGCAGCTGGAGGATCCCGCCACCTTCGTACGGCGTCTCAATGATCTGCTGGTGACGCTGGGGGGATCAACCCCGTCTTGAGTGATACCGCGGCAGAACGGGTGCGGCTGGACAAGTGGCTGTGGGCGGCGCGTTTCTTCAAGACCCGGTCCCTGGCCGCGGAGGCCATTCAGGGTGGCAAGGTGCACCTCAACGGCGCACGGGTGAAGCCGGCGCGGATGCTCCAGGCGGGGGACAGCCTGGAGATCCACAAGGGTACGGAGTGCTTCGTGGTGGTGGTGGAGGCACTGGGGGAACGACGCGGTTCCGCCACCGTGGCGCGCACCCTGTACCGGGAGACCGATGAAAGCATCCTGGCGCGGGACTTGCGGCGCGAGCAGGAACGCCTGCAGGCGGCGGGCCTGAGTCAGCCCGCGCAGCGCCCGGACAAGAAACAGCGCCGCCAGTTGCGGCGGTTGAAGGATGGTTGAGGTGCAGGGGACAGACTTGAAGTCTGTCCCCTCTACGAGCTAGCAATAGGCCGCGCGTAGCGGCTCGTCGTAGTGGGCGATCAGGGCCCAGAGAATGGGGATCATGGGATCGCTGTCGGCGGCGGTATTGAGCACCAGGGGCAGGTTGGCCGGCCGGGATTCCAGCAATTGCAGGGCGTGGTCATGCAGTGACTCGCCGCTGTCCATATTGATCAGCGCCAGGTCGTAATCGCCGCGCAGCAGGGCCAGCTCCGTCTCCTGGGCATTCCGGGTGCGAACCAGTCGTGCCTGGTGACCCAGGGTGTCCTGCACCAGCCGGGCTTGCTCATCATCGTCGTCCACCTGGAGTACCCGTGGACGCCGTCCGGCGGCCTGTTGACTGGCCTGTTTGAGGGCGAACACCAGGCGCGCCTGGTTGGCGGTCTTGTCGAGCCAGTCCGGTGCCTGGCGCGGTTGCCGGAGCTTGCGCTGGCGCGTGGTCAGGACCATCAGGGGCAAATCCGCGTACTGGCGGCGGATGTCCAGGGCCAGGGAAATTCCGTCCTGGTCGGGCAGCAGTAAATCGATGGCCACGCCATCGTAGAACTGGCGTCGCAGCAGCTGGCGCGCCTCCACCACATTGCCGGCCAGTTCCACCTGGATACCGGCACGGCGTAGCTGGGTGGCCAGGGGATGTTGTCCATCATGGGAGGCTTCGCATAGCAGGATGCAGGGTGTACAGCTCATTCTCGGCCCTTTGTCGAGGTAACAGGTATGGCGTGAGCATTTTTGGACATCTCACCCATGATGCTTTCGCGCGGTGTGGTCCCGCGTCACATGCCCAGGGATAACGGCCTGGCGGCGGTTTTTTTTAGGACCGGTTTACCGGCCAGGATGCATTTGCGCCACGGCACCGTGCCGGCTTCTCACGGGCACCCCTGCAATCGCCGTGGGAATATGCATTTTCTTAGGGAAATGCGTAACATGGGCGGCTATTGCGGTCAGCTCCCGGTGCCTGGGTGCGGCCTGCCAGCCAGGTCCGCAGAGACCTGTTTCTTTTCGACCAGACGTGGTGAACGACGCATGCGCCCCTCCCAATTGATCACCGTTTTGCACCGTGAATTCGAAAGTACCGATACCGGCCACCACACGCCGGTGATGTTGTGGGGGCCACCCGGGGTGGGGAAGTCCCAGATGGTGGCTCAGGTGGCCGCGGACCATGACGTGCCGGTGATCGACATCCGCCTGTCCCAGATGGAGCCCAGTGACCTGCGCGGCATCCCGTTCCGGGTGGGTGATCATGTGGAGTGGGCGGTGCCGGCCATGTTGCCCGATGCCGCTCGCCATGGTCTGCGCGGCATTCTGTTCCTGGACGAGATCACCTCGGTGCCGCCCAGTGTGTCGGCCGCTGCCTACCAGCTGATCCTCGACCGTCGCCTGGGCGCCTACGAGGTGCCCGAGGGCTGGGCCATTTTCGCCGCCGGCAACCGTCAGGGTGACCGCGGCGTGACCTACACCATGCCGGCGCCCCTGGCCAACCGTTTCTCCCATTTCGAACTGGACGTGAACCTGGACGACTGGGTGGCCTGGGCCTATGCGCACGGGATCGACGAACGCCTGATCGGTTTCCTGCGTTTCCGTCCCGAGCTGCTGTTCGAGTTCGATCCGGCCCACAACCCGGTGGCCTTCCCGTCGCCGCGTTCCTGGGAATTCGCCCACCGGGCCCTGCACAAGTTCGGTGACAACAACGAGCTCATGGTGGGCGCACTGCAGGCCTGCGTGGGCCCGGCCGCCGGGGTCGAGCTGGCCGCCTTCGTGGACAACCTGGACCAGTTGCCGGACATCGATGCCATCCTGCGCGGCGAACAGGTGTCCGTGCCGCGTGAGACCGACCTGCAGTACGCAGTGGCGTCGGCCCTGGTGGCGCGTGCCATTCGTGTCAAGGACACGCCGGAGGCCCAGGAGGGCTGGGGCCGCATCCTCGATTACGCCGGACGTTTCCCGCAGCGGGAAATGGGGGTCATGCTGGTGTCCGACATGCACCGTGCCGTGGGCCAGGACCTGTTCGGCGTGCCCCAGTTCTCGGTCTGGGCCAAGGCCGTGGCCGATGTGATGTTGTTCGACATGTAGGCCCGCCGGGCGATGCTGAACGACGACATCGAAACCAAGCTGAGCGCGGCACGCACCCGCCTCATCCTGGAACGCCCCTTCCTCGGGGCACTGGTGCTGCGCCTGCCCATGAAGGCGGCCAGGCCGGAACGCTGTAAATCCATCGGCACCGATGTGCGCGCCCTCTATTACAACCCCGACTACATCCGCCAGCTCACCCTGGAGCAGACCCAGTTCGTGCTGGCCCACGAGGCACTGCATTGCGCGCTGTCCCATTTCGCGCGTCGTCAGCACCGCGTCAAGCAACGCTGGGATATCGCCTGCGACCTGGCCATCAACCCCTTGCTCATCAAGGACGGCCTCAAGCCACCGCCCGGCGTGCTGCTGGAATCGGGCTACGAGGACATGACCGCCGAGGAGATCTATCCCTACATCAAGGATGATCTCCAGCAGGAAACCCACGACGATCATTTCTACGACCAGGAACAGCAGAACCGCGACCAGCACAAGCCGCCGCCACCGCAACAGCAGCAGGATGCCGGTCGCGGCGAGGAACCGCACGAGTCCGATGAAGGGCAGGGGGAACGGCCGGAGACCGACGAGAACCAGGCCAGCGGCGCCGGTGCCGCCCCGGAGCTGGACGAGCAGGGCGAGGACGACGAGGATTTTCCGCCGCCGCCTCTGAGCGAGACGGAGCGGGAACAGCTGGCGGTGCAATGGCGCCAGCGCCTGGCCGGCGCCGCCCAGCAGGCCCAGCAGGCCGGCAAGCTGAGCAGCACCCTGGCGCGATTGGTGGAACACCTGCTACAGCCACAGTTACCCTGGCGCATGCTGCTGGCGCGCTACATGACCGCCTCGGCGCGGGATGATTACAGTTACTTCCGGCCCTCGCGCCGCGAGGGCGAGGCCATCTTTCCCACCCTGCGCAGCAGCCAGGTGGACGTCATGGTGGTTGTGGACACCAGCGGCTCGGTGCGCGACGAGGAGATCCGCGAGTTCATTACCGAGATCGACGCCATCAAGGGCCAGATGCGCGCGCGCATCACCCTGCATGCCTGCGATGCGGCGCTGTCGAAGAATGGTCCCTGGATCTATGAACCCTGGGAGGCCTTCACCGTACCGGCGGGCATGCAGGGCAGCGGCGGCACGCGCTTCACCCCGGTGTTCGACTGGATCCGCGAACAGGGCAACAACCCCGACCTGCTGGTCTACTTCACCGATGCCGACGGCGAGTTCCCGAAGCAGGAGCCCGACTTCCCGGTGTTGTGGCTGGTGAAGGGACGCGGCAAGGTGCCCTGGGGGCAGCGGATCCAGTTGAACTGAGCGGAGGCGGGCGCGCAACTGGCGCACGCGGAGCTGGCGGGTATGGACACGCTGTTTCGTGGACTATTCCAACCAGCGCCCGAGTTCGTCTGTCGCCACGTCGATGAAGGCCCGCAGCTTGGGCGGGACGAAGCGCTGCCGTGGGTACACCAGATGCACCGGGTCGGCCCGCGCGAGCCATTGCGGCAGCACGCGCACCAGGGCGCCGGATTCGATTTCCTCATGGCACATATAGGTGGGCAGCAGGCCGATCCCATCCCCGGCCAGGGTCATGGCCCGTACCACCCCGAAGTCATTGACCATTACGTGTCCCGGCATCGGGATGCTGATGCTGCCCTTGTCATTAGATAGCGCCCATGTCTCCTTGCCAAGCTGGGTGAATTGCAGGCAGCGGTGCCTGGCCAGGTCCTGCGGCTTGTCCAGCCGCGGGGCATCGCGAAGATAGTCCGGGCTGGCGAAGGGCGCCCAGCAGGCAACCCCCACCCGCTTGGCGACGAGGCTGGAATCCTCAAGCTCGCCGGCGCGGATGGCGACATCGACCCCTTCCGCCACCAGGTCGACGAAGCGGTCGGTCAGCATCAGCTCGATATCGATCCTGGGGTGGAGACGGTGCAGGGCGCACACCAGGCCGGATAACAGGGTGTCGCCGAAATCGGCCGGAGCGGTTACGCGCAACCGGCCGCGCGCCTCTCCCCTGGCCGTGGTCACGGCGGCTTCCGCGTCGAGCATGTGCTCCAGCCCGGTGGCGGCATGATCGAAGTAGAGCGCGCCGGCCTCGGTCAGATGCAGGCGCCGCGTGGTGCGCTGCAAGAGGGTGACCCCGAGACGTTGTTCGAGCCGTGACACGCGGGTGCTGACCGTGGAAGGCGGCAGCCCGAGCAGCCGGGCCGCGGCACTGAAGCTCCCGGTCTGCACCACCTTCACGAAAACCGCTGTCTCGTTGAGATCCATGATTATTATTCATTCAGTTGAATAATGTTTTCGAATAATACCATCTAGTACGGGTAATGTCATGGGACTAAAGTGCAGTCATCAACGCACGGAGGTCGACATGAAACAGCTCGCATTCGTGAAACGCAGCAACGGCAGCCACTGGGTGGGCGATGGCTTTCCGGTACGCAATATCTTCACCTACCAGGACCTCGGCGAGGAAATCTCCCCCTTCCTGTTGATGGATTACGCCGGCCCTGCCCATTTCGAACCGAGTACCCGTCGGCGCGGGGTGGGCGCCCATCCGCATCGCGGGTTCGAAACCGTCACCATCGTCTATGCAGGCGGTGTCGCCCATCGTGATTCGGCCGGCGGCGGGGGCAGTATCGGGCCGGGTGACGTGCAGTGGATGACGGCGGGTTCCGGTGTCCTGCACGAGGAATTCCATAGTGCCGATTTCGCGCGCACCGGAGGCCAGTTCGAGATGATCCAGCTCTGGGTCAATTTGCCGGCGCGCCACAAGATGACGGCGCCAGCCTACCAGGCGATCACGGATGAACAGACACCACGCGTGACCCTGCCCGACGATGCCGGGACGATGCGCCTGATCGCCGGGGAATATGCCGGGATTGCAGCGTCCACGCACACCTTCACGCCGATGAACGTATGGGATATGCGCCTGCAGGCGGGCGGGGTCTTGTCGTTCGACTTTCCGGCCGGGGATACCGTCGCGCTGTTCGTGTTGCGTGGGGCACTGAGTATCTGTTCACACACAGTGCGTGCGGCGGAACTGGCGGTCATGGAGCGCGAGGGCTCGCGGTTGCAGTTCGAGGTCATCGAAGACGCGGTGGTCTTGCTGTTGAGCGGCCCGCCACTGGGCGAGCCGGTCGTCGGCCACGGCCCCTTCGTGATGAACAGTCAGCAGGAGGTCGAGCGTGCGATCCGTGATTTCAGTGCTGGCAGGTTCAACACGGCGGTGCTATCCGGGTAGGCCCTTTATCCCCATTCCCGCGTCGCTCAATGGCGGGAGCTGTGGTGACTGAAGAGCTCACCAGGCAGTTTTATAAGCGTTTAACCCCCAACCTTGGAGAACTACCATGAACAAATCATATGTCCGTCTCGACAGGAATGAGGCCGCCGTCCTGATGGTAGACCATCAGGCCGGGTTGATGTCGCTGGTCCGTGATATCGATCCCGATAAATTCCGCAACAACGTGCTCGCCACGGCCGACCTGGCAAAGTACTTCGATCTGCCGACCATCCTCACCACCAGCTTTGAAACCGGCCCGAATGGTCCATTGATGACCGAGTTGAAGGACACCTTCCCCGAGGCTCCCTACATCGCGCGCCCCGGCCAGATCAATGCCTGGGACAACGAAGACTTCGTGAAGGCGGTGAAGGCTACCGGTAAAAAACAGTTGATTGTCGCCGGCATCGTCACCGAGGTCTGTGTTGCCTTCCCGACCTTGTCCGCGCTTGCGGAAGGATTCGATGTGTTTGTCGTGACCGATGCCTCGGGCACCTTCGATCCGATCACACGGGCCGCGGCCTGGGATCGCATGTCTGCCGCCGGCGCACAATTGATGACCTGGTTCGGCATTGCCTGCGAATTGCACCGCGACTGGCGTAACGATGTCGACGGCCTGGGCAGCTTGTTTGCCAATCACATCCCTGATTACCGCAATCTCATCAACAGCCACACCTTCATGCAAGCCGCCAACTAAGGGGGCAATCGATGGGGGGCACACCCTGGCCTCCGCCCCTGTGCAACGCTTGGCGCATGTCTGCACCACCCCGCTCAATTCCCTTGATCCCGGCATATGCCGGGATGACGGGTATGGGGCATTTATTCTCCATGATGAGAGCGCGGTGCGCTTGCCATTCAAGTGCGTGTATTTTGATAGCCAAGTCTTCTCGGCGTTCTTTGCGCCTTTGCGGTGGATGCTTTCGAACAGCTAACGGCATTCCCCCACTGAACCCGGCCGGCAGCGGCGGCGGTCGGTCCACATGGCGCTGTCCAGTTTCGCGCCCTCCAGCCTGGCATTGGTAAGATCGGCACCTACCAGGGTGGCGCGGCTGAGATCGGCGTCCTGCAGTGTGGCACCGATGAGCAGGGCGTCTACGAAGTTGGCCTTGTGCAGGTCCGCGCCGGTGAAATCGGCGCCTTCCATGCTGGTATTCACGAAGCGGCATTCCTGCGCCTTCACCTGCTGCAAGAGCGCGCTGTCAAGACTGGCGCGCTCGAAACTGGCCTCGGTGAGATCGCTGCCCTGCAGGTCCGCGCCCTCCAGCCGGGCTTCCAGGAACTGGGTCTTCTGCAGCTGTGCGTTGCCCAGCCGGGCATTGCGCAAATCGGCTCGGCTGAAGCGTGCCCCCGCCAGTTGCGCGCCCTCGAACACGGCCTCGTTCAGCAGCGTGCGGGTCAGGATGCTGGATTCCATCAATGCCTCGCCGAAGTCGGCGCCACTGGCGTCGGCATAACTCAGGTTGGCACCGCGCAGATTGCTGCGCTGCAGGTTCGCGCCCTGCAGTTGGGCATTGCGCAGGCTGGCATTGCGCAGGTCCAGGCCGCCAAGATCGCGTTCGCGCAGGTCGCACCCGGTCCAGTTCACCTGGGGGGCGGGAGGATCGTCGCAGGCAGCCTGTGCCGGTTGGGAGAGGCAACACAGCAACAGGATCCCCCCGGTATACGCCTGGCGTAGGGCCTTGGCCTTGTGTCCTGCCGGTGTGGAGCACGAACTCCGGTGGTTCTGGTCAGTGCGGCCCGATGCCGGACGACCGGAAGAATATAACCGCATGCAGCTGATCCTGTTGGTTGGGCCTGGTGCCCGCAAGGCACACAGGTGGACTATATCAGGGATGCCATCAGGCTGGTTTTGTGGCCCCGATCACGGTCTGGTCGTCAAAAAAGTGGCAGACGTGGACTGATTTCCTGCCCGATTTCCCGTGGAAAATTGCAGTGCAGCACCTAGGAAAATACTGACCTTTGTTGTAAGAAAAGTTCTGTTATGGCCACGCATGCCACGAAGGATTTAGTCCCTCAACCCGAAAAAAATTTATAACTAAATGTTTTATAGTACAAAATAACCATCTCCTCAAGTCGCTCTCCTGTCCGGATACGAGCAGGCGCAATCTGTACGGCCGCAGCAATAAATGTAAAATATGCCGACAAATCGGGCTCTTGCATTGTTCTTTACGGGAAAGCAGGGTAACGTGGGTCGTGCAGTCGTGGGTGGTTACATCCACCGGTCTCCAGGGATAATAAATACGGAAGATTGGGAAGACCAGACTGTAGCGTCCAAGTGCAGCCGACGGGAACGGATTTCCACAGGAGTTCGATGCGTCTGCTGCCCATCATTTGACAAGAACAAGAGCTTTCGGCGGAGAGATTCCGCCGTGCCGAGCGTTTGGACGTGCAGGAGTCCTGGTACATGTTGGGAGGCGAGGTTCCGGTTCGAGGCGATGCCGGCGCAGCCAAGGTGCTGCGCTTGCTGGATGCCTTGCGCGAGTCCGAGGCGGGACGGCTCATCCATGGGCAGGTCGAACGCATGCTTTCCGAGGTGGTCGACCGGCAGGTCGCCATGGAAGAGGCCTACCTTGCCGTCACCCAGGCCCTGCTCGATGCCTATGCCCAGCATCTCTCCGACGGGTCCAGTGAAAAGGTACAACTCAAGCTGTTGCAAGCCCGCTTGCAACCACCCCTGACCGAGTCCGAACTGCGCGCCGTCAGCGCGGCGGTGGTGGAATATGGCGGGCGTATCGAATCCCTTTCCGAAGTCGATACCGGTCTGTTCCGGGATGCGGTGGCCCCCCTCCTGCGAGCCTTCGGCATCCAGGCACCCACCTCTGCGCCAGTGGTGGAGGAGAAGACCCCGGTGGCCAATGGCGCTGAGCCAGAGTCGATGTCTACCAGCGCCGAATCGCGCGGCGAAGTTCCTGCTGCTGCCGTGACCGAAGAAGAAGTTCCTGCCGCGGTACCGCCCGAAGAAACGGAATCACCGCACCTGGAAGCCGGATGGGAAGAAAACCTGGATGCCGCCCTGTCCAGTGATCCACGTGTGGATCTTTCCGATCCCTTGCAGGGGTCGGTGCCATCCCACCATCAGCCGATGGAACCGGTCGAACGGCGCGTCGATTCCGTGTACCGCACCCATCTCGATTCCAAGCGTCGCGATATTCAGAAATTGCAGTCTACCCTGGCGCAAAGGGTGTTGGAGACCATCACCCAGAATGAGGAGTTCGGCGTGCTGCTGGAGGTGGTGCTTGGCGAGCTGCACCAGGTCAGTGATGCCGAGGAACTGGAAGAACTGCGCTGGACCCTGATTCGGGAGATCGAAAAACTCAACAGAGGCCACCATGAACTGGCCGACAAGCTCGACAGTACGCATCATTACCTGCAGCTCATCGAATCGGACAGCCGCCAGCTGAGCGATGAGCTTACCCGGGTACGGCTGTTGAGTCTCACCGATGAGCTGACCGGGCTGCCCAACCGGCGTGCCTTCCTGCGCCGCCTCGAGGACGAGGTGGCCCGGGTACAGCGCTATGGCTTCCCCCTGTCGCTGGCGCTCATCGACCTGGATTACTTCAAGCAGATCAATGACCGCTATGGCCATGCGGCGGGAGACGAAGTACTCAGTCTCTATTCCAAGAACATCCTGTCCATATTCCGCCATCATGACCTGGTGGCGCGCTATGGTGGCGAGGAGTTTGCGGTACTGCTGCCCAATACCGATGCGGATGGTTCGCGGCGTGCACTGACCAAGGTGAAGAAGCGTGCCGCCGAGACCAGCTGGAGCGTGGATGACAAGGTCATGCCCGTGCCGACCTTTTCCGCCGGTGTGTCCCTGTACAAGCCGGGCGAGACGGTGGGATCCTTCATCGACCGGGCCGACAAAGCCCTGTATCGCGCCAAGCGATTGGGTCGCAACCGGGTGGAACTGGATTCCACCTATACAGCCGAAGCCGGCAATCCCGAGGAAAAAAGCGCGGAATCCGGCCCGGAAACCGCACAAGGTGCCGAGGAATCCTGATTTTCCCCCGTGGTTCCCTTGAAATCCCATCTCTGCGCCCGCATCCTTGCCTTATCGGTTATTCGTACTCTGTGCGGATGAACATCCTTGAGCGGACCCGGGTCCGCGCGTATTCAACGGGAGATCGCTTGTGGCGACAGTAGAGCTTACGAAAGAGAATTTTGAACAGATCATTACCGGGAGCGACATGGTGCTCGTGGATTTCTGGGCCCCCTGGTGCGGACCTTGCCGCAGCTTCGCCCCGGTATTCGAACAGGCTGCGGAGAAATACCCTGACGCGGTGTTTGCCAAGGTCAACACCGAGGAAGAGCAGGAAATCGCCGCTCATTTTCAGATTCGTTCCATCCCCACACTGATGATCTTCCGTGAAAAGATCATCATCTTCTCCCAGCCGGGCGCATTGCCGGCTTCGGCCCTCGACCAGTTGGTGGAGCAGGCCTCCAAGCTGGACATGGAGCAGGTGCGCCGGGACATCGAGACGCAGGCCTCCTCGCAGGCCGGCTAGCCGTTCAGATCAAGCCGGAAAAGGGCTGTACCTCCACCAGTTCCCCGGCCGCCACGCCGGCGCAGTCGGCCGGCAGGATGATGAAGCAATCGGCCTGGCTCATGGAGGTGAGTACGTGGGAGCCCTGCAGGCCCGTGCTGTTTACCCGTAGCTGACCATCCTCACCCCGCACCAGGCGACCACGCTGGAAATCGGTGCGCCCCGGCGCCTTTTTCAGCGGAGTTTCCGTGGGCAGTTGCAGGGTCATGGCCGGTGCCTGCACCTGACCCATCATGGCGCGCAGGGCCGGCTGCACGAACTGGTAGAAGGTGGCCATGACGGATACCGGGTTGCCCGGCAGGCCGAAAAATACCGCTCTTCCAAGCCGGCCGAAGGCCAGCGGCTTACCCGGTTTCATGGCGATGCGCCAGAAGTCCACCTGGCCCAGCTCGTCCAGGGTTTGTTTTACGAAGTCAGCCTCACCCACGGACACGCCGCCGCTGGTGATGACCACGTCGGCCATGGCGGAGGCATCACGGAATGCCTGCTGTATGGCCGCGCGATCGTCACGTATGACCCCAAGGTCGAGTAGTTCCACCCCCAGGCGGGTGAGCATGCCATGCAGCGTATAGCGGTTACTGTCGTAGATCTGGCCCTCCAGCAGGGGCTCTCCGACACTGCGCAGCTCATCACCAGTGGAGAAGAAGGCCACCCGCAGACGCCGCCGCACCCGTACTTCCCCCAGGCCGAGAGAGGCGAGCACACCCAGGTCGGCAGCCGTGATACGGTGGCCGGGACGCAGGACCACTTCGCCACTTGCCATGTCTTCACCGGCACGGCGTACATTGCTGCCAGGCTGGTGGCCGGTGCCGATGCGGATTCGCTCGCCTTCGACGCGGACCTGTTCCTGCATGATGACCGTATCGGCTCCCTTGGGAATCATGGCACCGGTCATGATACGTACACATTGTCCCGTGGCGACTTCACCCACGAATCCCGTGCCGGCGAAGGCCTTGCCGATGAGTTGCAGTTCCGCTTCCCCTTGCGCGGGAAGATCCGCGCCGCGCAACGCATACCCATCCATGGCGGAATTGTCATGGGGTGGTACGTCGATGCCGGAAATCACTTCCTGTGCCAGTACCCGATCAAGGGTGTCGCGGAGAGGCAGTTGTTCCGCGCCCTCGATGACCTGCAGCAGGGCGGCGATTTTCTTGCGTGCGTCCTCCACGGACAGCAAAGCGTCTCTGGGTGTGGCACAGGGATCGGGGCGGGTATCGGTCATGAGAGTATGGCCTGTGAATAGTGGACCAGGGCTTTTACCCGTCGGTGCGTACCCGGGCGATTATAAACGCCGCGACCTGCTCCGGCGAATTGAGATCCAGTACGGGTAGATGGGTATTCAACGCCGTGTCGCTGGCCACGGCAATGATGTGTGGATCCCCCGGGAACAGCAGGGGTTGGCCCGTTGCCGCGCGGTGCAGTTCGATCCTGGGGAAGGGCAGGTGACGAAAGCCTTCCACCAGCACCAGGTCCAGCTGGTCCCGCGGCAGGATGGAGAGCAGCGATTCCAGGCGCGGTTCGCGCGTTTCCGGGTAATCATGCAGCAGCGCCCAACGCTGGTCGGAAGCGATCAGCAGGTGATCGGCGCCGGCCTTGCGCAGTTCGTAGCTGTCCTTGCCGGGGGTGTCGATCTCGAAGTCGTGATGGGCATGCTTGATCACGCCGACGCGCAGCCCGGCCTGACGCAGCCGAGGCAGCACCCGGGTCAGCAGGGTGGTCTTGCCGGTGCCGCTCCAGGCGGCGAACCCCAATACCGCTGGCAGGGAAGGCGTGTTCTTCATGGAGATGCGGCCAACAGGGCTTCGAGATGCGCCTGTTCCTCCGGGGTGTTCATGTTCAGGAACTGTTCCGGGTGATCGGAGAAGTCCGCCCGGGCCGGTTGCTGCGAGAGCACCCAGTCGCGGGTCTTGCGCAGGCCGCTCGCCAGGGCGGCACGCAGCTCGGGCGCCAGGTCCCGGTGCAGCATCAGGTGCACCGGTTGCAGGTGCTCGCCGTCATGGGCCACACACAGGCGCGCCCCGGCCTGCTGCAGTGCCGCCAGCATGCGAGGGGCGTAGTCGGGGGCCGGCAGGGGGGCATCGCAGGGCACACTGAGCAGGTATTCGGTCTGGCATTGTTCGAGACCGGCCAGCATCCCCGCCAGGGGCCCGGCATAGTCAGCGCTTGCGTCCTCGACCACGGGATAACCGAAGGCACGGTATCGATCCAGATGGCGATTGGCGTTGATCAGCAGGGCATCGGTCTGCGGCGCCAGTGCCTGCAGCAACCAGGCCACCGCGGGTTGTCGTCCGAGCATGAGCAGGCCCTTGTCCTGGCCACCCAGACGTCGGCCACGGCCGCCGGCCAGGATGAGTCCCGTGATGGTGGTGGAGTGGTTTGCGCTGGGCATGAGGCGATGACGGGGTTTCGCAGGAATGGAGCTGTAGTATAGCGGCAGTGTTACAATCGATACATTACACGAGTGGAGGAGGTGATCATGGGCGTCATGCGGATCGGGCTGGTAATGGCCCTGATGGGCGTGTTTCTGTCGGTCCAGGCGGCCGATGAGCCGCGCTACCAGCAAGTGCATTTCCAGGTGGAGCGCAGCCAACAGGTGGGCAATGACCAGATGCAGGTGTGGCTGACGGCACAGGCCGAGGGCAGTGATCCGGCGCAGCTGGCGCGTACCATCAACGAAACCATGGAATGGGCACTGGCACGGCGTGGCCAGAGCGAGGGCATGCGGCTGAAGACCGGCAATTACCAGACCCAGGCGCTGCGTGACAAGGACAAGCTGCGCGGCTGGAAGGTGAGCCAGGATCTCCACGTGGAAGGCACGGACATCCCCGCCATCAGCGCCCTGGTCGGCGAGTTGCAGGAGCGCCTGCAGGTACGCTCCATGGGCTTTTCCGTTTCCGATGTGGCGCGCCGCACCGCCGAAGAGCAATTGATCGAGGCGGCCCTGCAGGCCTTCCAGGAGCGCGCCGGCAAGGTGCAGCGCATCATGGGGGCCTCGGGTCACCGCCTGGTAAACGCCAGCATCCAGACCGGCGGCCACTTTCCGGGGCCGGTGCTGCGCGCCCAGGTGGCCAGTGCCGAGATGGCGGCGCCCGCGGTACAGGCGGGGGAATCGGAAGTACGGGTTACCGTGGCCGGCAGTATCGAACTCATCATGCCCTGAGGAGGTACGGGTGGTGGAATCCGCACGTGCCGCCAATGCCGTTCCCGATACGGAACTGGCGCTGGTGGAGCGCTTTCTCGATGCCCTGTGGATGGAGCGCGGCCTGAGCCGCAATACCCTGGCTGCCTACCGCCAGGACCTGCTCGCGTTGGCCGCCTGGCTGGCGGGCGAGCAGAACAGATTGCTGGCGGCCGACCACGGTGACCTGCAGCGTTATCTTGCCCATCGCCATGCCACGGGGGCCAAGGCGCGTACCGCGGCGCGTGGGCTGTCCAGCCTGCGACGCTTCTACCGCCACCTGCTGCGCGAAGGCCAGCTGCGCGTTGACCCCACCGCCCTGATCGGGACCCCCAAGCTCCCCCGGCCCCTGCCCGGTACCCTGAGCGAGGAAGAAGTGGAACGTTTGTTGAAGGCGCCCGATCCCGGGACGCCCCTGGGGCTGCGTGACCGGGCCATGCTGGAGCTGCTCTACGCCACGGGCCTGCGGGTGACGGAGCTGGTGGAATTGCGGGTCGACCAGGTCAGCATGACCCAGGGCGTGGTGCGGGTGTTGGGCAAGGGCAGCAAGGAGCGCCTGGTGCCTTTGGGGGAAGAGGCCCTGCAATGGTTGCAGCGTTATGGCGAGGAGGCACGGTCGGAACTGGCGGTGGGCCAGGGCGGTGACCAGTTGTTCCTGTCGCGGCGCGGGGAGGGCATGACACGCCAGGCCTTCTGGTACCGGATACGCGCTCACGCCCGCCAGGCGGGCATCCAGCGTCACCTGTCGCCCCACACCCTGCGGCATGCCTTTGCCACGCATTTATTGAATCATGGCGCCGACCTGCGCGTGGTGCAGATGCTGTTGGGGCACAGCGACCTGTCCACCACCCAGATCTACACCCATGTGGCGCGCGAACGGCTCAAGCAATTGCATGCCCGACATCACCCCCGTGGCTGAAGCGAGGGTTTCTGCTACAGTGGCCGAACTTCAGGTCCAGCAGGCAGTCTTATGTTGGTGCTTTTTACCGATTATCAGCAAAAAGAGTGAGTTGTGATGAAATATGCAGTGATGATGGGGATGCTGGCGGGTCTGGCAATGCTTACGGTCCCGGTGCTGGCGGAGGAGGACCAGGGTGAGGCCGCGGTGCGTGCCGCGCTCGGCGATGTGCAGGCAGACCGGATACGCCCGTCGGCCATCAAGGGCCTCTACGAGGTCGTGATCGGGCCTCACGTATTCTATGTCAGCGCCGACGGCCGACACATGCTGCAGGGGGATCTGGTGGACATGGCCAAGGGTCGGAATCTGACCCAGCCGGAACGGGAGGCCGCCTTGCGCAGTACCATCGAGGGGGTCGGCGAGGAGAACATGCTCATCTTCAGCCCCGATAAAACCCGCCATACCATCACGGTGTTTACCGATATCGATTGCGGCTACTGCCGCAAGCTGCACGAGGAGATGGCGGCCTATCATGACAAGGGAATTCGGGTTCGTTACCTGATGTTCCCCCGTAGCGGGATCGATTCCCCTTCCTATGACAAGGCCGTGTCGGTCTGGTGTGCCAAGGATCGTAATGAAGCCCTGACCCGGGCCAAGCAAGGCAAGGATCCGGTGCCCGGGAAATGCGACAACCCGGTGGAGCGTCATATGGCCTTGGGACAGAGCATCGGCGTGCGCGGCACGCCGAGTATCGTGCTGGAGGATGGGCGGGTAGTGCCGGGCTATGTGCCGGCGGATCGCCTGGCCGCCATGCTGGAGGCCAACCCCGCGCCCTGAGAGCGGGATCTAGGAGCCTGTCGGACTTGAGCGATCGTAGCGAGCAAGGTGGGAGAGCGAGAACAGATTTTCATGATTTCGAGGCGCATAGTAGACCTACGCAACGAGAAATCAGGGAAATCTGGGCCGCTCTCCCACCGGCGCAGTAGATCAGCCTCAAGTCCGACAGGCTCCTAACGCTCCAGCAGGTCCAGCTTGCCGGGTTTGCCGTTCCATTCGTCGGCATCCGGCGGGGCATCTTTCTTCTGGGTAATCACCGGCCAGTCCTTTGCCAGCTCTTCGTTCAGGGACAGAAACTGTTCCTGGTCCGCGGGCAGGTCATCCTCGGCAAAGATGGCCTCGGCAGGACATTCCGGTTCGCACAGGGTGCAATCAATGCATTCCTCGGGATCGATGACGAGGAAATTCGGGCCTTCATGGAAGCAATCCACCGGACAGACTTCCACGCAGTCCGTGTATTTGCACTTGATGCAGTTTTCACCCACTACAAATGTCATATTCTGCTCCCTTCATGACTGGCGCTCCGCGGATCGCGCGCCACTGTGTGGGAGACATAATAGGGCGTGGAGAAGAATTTTTCGAGGCCGGTGACCGCTTTCAGGTCGCGGTGCGGGCCTGGGGCTTGTCCGTCGGCATAATTGTGGTTTCCACCCGGTTGCGCCCCTGTTCCTTGGCAAGGTACAGGGCCTGGTCGGCCGCGGCGACCAGGTCGGCCGCGGACTCCGGTTGTCCACTGTCGCGGGTGGTGGTGCCGATGCTGAGGGTGAGGTGATCGGTGACCTTGGAGGCCTCATGAGTGATGCGGAGGTCACGCACTTCCTTGAGCAGTTCCCGCGCTACCGCTTCCGCACCTGCCTGGTTGGTGTCCGGCAGCACCACGACGAATTCCTCCCCGCCGTAGCGGGCCACCAGGTCGGTGGGGCGTTGCACCACGCGATCCAGGGTGCGTGCCACCATGCGCAGACAATCGTCGCCGGCCTGGTGGCCATAACGGTCGTTGAAAGGCTTGAAATAATCGATGTCGAGCAGGATCAACGACAAAGGTGTGTCGTTGCGTACCGAGCGCTGCCATTCCCGCTCCAGCACGTCGTCAAACTGGCGTCGGTTGGCGATACCGGTGAGGCCGTCCAGGGAGGACAGGCGGTGCAGTTCGCGGTTGCTTTGCGCCAGCTGGGCATTCATTTCGCGCAGCTGTTCCTGCATTTCGCGCAGGGCATGATAGGCCTCGTCCCGCTCGCGCTGCGCCAGGTAGCTCTTGGAGTGGGCGCGTATGCGGGCGATGAGTTCGATGGGTTCCGGCAGTTTGACCAGGTAATCGGTGGCACCGTTGGCGAAGGCATCGCTCTTGATCTTGGGGTCGTCCTTGCTGGACAGTACGACGATGGGGATGTCCCGGGTCATGGGGTTGGCGCGATAGAAACGCACCAGGGTCATGCCGTCGATGTCAGGCATGACCAGGTCCTGCAACACCGTGGTGGCCTTGACCTCTACGGCCATATTGATGGCCGTCTTGGGGTCGCTGCAGTAGTGGAATTCGATGCCGGGTTCGTGCTCCAGCATGCGACGGATGCCCTCGGCGACCATGGCCTGGTCGTCCACCAGCAACACCACCGCCCAGTTCGGGCTTTTCACCGTTTCCCTCTGCACGGGTGCCTCGTTCCCCATCATGAGCCTCGATCTGCCGCAACATTATGTTTTTTATGCCGATTCGCTATGGATTCCCCAATGGCTCCAAGCGGCAACACGGACACTGCCGCATCCAGTTCAGCAGCAGCTTTCGGCATACCATAAACGGCCGATGTAGCCATATCTTGAGCCAGGGTATGCCAACCCTGGCCGCGCAGGGCCAGCAGACCCTCGGCTCCATCCCGGCCCATGCCCGTCAGCAGCACCCCGGTGACGCCACCCTGCCAGTGGGTCACCAGGCTGGAGAAAAAGGCATTGACCGAGGGCCGGTAGGGATAATCCACCGGATCAGCGGTGTAGCCCAGCCGCTGGTCGGCCTTCAGTACCAGGTGGTCGTGACGACCGGCGACCAGTACCGTGCCGGGTCGCGGCGCATCGCCTTCCTGCGCCAGGCGTACCGGCAGCTGGATGCGACCACCCAGCCACTCGGCAAAACTGGCCACGAACTGTTCATCCACATGCTGGATCACCACGATCGCCGCCGGGATGTCCCGCGGTAATGCACCCAACACTTCCGCGAGGGCGGCCGGGCCGCCGGTAGAGGCGCCGATGGCGATCATTTGCTGCTCCGGGTGATCGTGGACACAGGGTTTCGGTTTGCCCAGGGCGGCATCCAGGCGTGCCTGGCCGCGCAGGAGCATCTTGACCGTCTCCAGCTTGGCCAGCAGGGCCGTGCGTCCCTCACCGGTACCCGAGGCGCCCAGGACAGGGGTATTGACCGCATCCAGGGCCCCGGCCCCCATGGCCTCGAATACCTTGGGGGTGTTTTCCCGCACCGAAGCGGTGACCACCAGGATGGCGCAGGGGCTGTGGGCCATGATCTGGCGGGTGGCCTCGACACCATCCATGTCCGGCATGATCAGGTCCATGAGGATAATGTCCGGTGTATTGTCGCGTGCCTTGGTGACGGCTTCACGGCCATTTTCCGCCGTCCATGCCAGGGTATGGACGGGGTCGGAGGCGATGACCCGGCGCAGGGCTTCCCGTGCGATCTGGGAATCATTGACGATGGCGATTCTCATTTTTTTCTACTCACTCCGTGTCGTGGGCTTACGCCTCTCCAATCAAATCCAGTACCGCGTCCAGCAGGGTCTCATCGTGAAAACTGCCCTTGGTGAGATAGTAGTCGGCGCCGACCTCGAGACCGCGGGCGCGATCTTCCTCGCGGTCCTTGTAGGAAACGATCATCACCGGGGTCGACTTCAGGGTGGGGTCTTCCTTGATGTGAGCGACGAATTCAAAACCGTTCATGCGTGGCATGTCCACGTCGCTGATTACCAGGTCGTAGTGACCGGTACGTACCGCATTCCAGCCGTCCATGCCATCCACGGCCACGTCCACGGCGTAGCCGCGGGAGACGAGCATATTGCGTTCCACCTCGCGCACGGTGATGGAATCGTCCACCACCAGTACGCGCTTGCCACGGTGTACGTGATGATGGGTCCCTTTTTCACCCAGGTGATCAAGACGTCCGCCCGCGATCAGGATATCGATACTGCGGATGAGATCGTCCACGTCGAGGATCAGACAGGGTGAGCCATTCTCGAGGATGGCTGCCGCGCTGACGTCTTGCACCTTGCCCAGGCGTGGGTCCAGGGTCTGGACCACCAGGTTGCGCTCACCCAGCAAACGATCCACCGCCAGGCCATAGCGATCCATGCGTTCACCCAACACGACGATGGGAAGTGTGTCTTCATGGCGCTCCGTGTTTTCCAGCTCCAATACCTGGTGAGCGGACAGCATGCCGATGTGCTGGTTGCCGAGGGTGAAGTATTGCCGGCCTTCCATGGTCTCGATATGGTCGCGATGGATACTGAGGGTGCGTTCGATACGCGCCAGGGGGAAGGCGTAGGGTTCGCCACCGATTTCCACCAGCAGGGCGCGCACCACCGAAAGCGTGAGCGGAAGCTGCATATGGAATTGCAATCCCTGGCCAGGTGTCGATGTGGCGCGTACCATGCCGCGCATTTCCTGGACGGCGCTGTGTACCACGTCCAGGCCTACGCCGCGCCCGGAGATCTCGGTTACCTGGTCGCGGGTCGAAAAGCCGGGCAGGAACAGGAATTCCATCAGTTCCGCCTCGGAAAGCTTGGCGGCCATCTCGGCGCTGGTAAGCCCCTTTTCTACCACCTTGCCGCGCAGGCTTTCCACCTCGATCCCACGCCCGTCGTCGCGCACGGTAATGGACAACATGCCGGCACTGTGCGTGGCTTCCAGTGTGATGGTGGCCTGTTCCGGTTTGCCGGCGGCGCGGCGTTCCTCCACGGTTTCCACGCCATGGTCGACGGCATTGCGTACCAGGTGATTCAAGGGTGCCTCGACCTTGCTGAGGATGTCACGGTCCACCCGGGTTCCCAGACCCTCGATCACCAGTCTCACGTCCTTGTTCAGGCTGCGAGCCAGGTCGCGCACCATGCGCTGGAAACCTTGGACGCCGTCACTGAAGGGGCGCATACGGCTGGCCACTACCTCCCGGTTGAGGCGGTCGGCGAGGTTGTGGCTGCGCCGGTCATATTCCTCGAGCTCCCCGAGCCGGTCGGCGAGTCGGTGTCGGCACTGCCCGGCCTTGTGTTGCGCCTCGCTGATCAGGCGTGTGACGTATTCGCCGGACTGATGATTGTTCACAGCCTCGCTGAGGCGATCGAGAATGGCAATGAGCTCCACCTGGCGATGCTTGACCTGTACCAGCCCCTCGGCAAAGGGGCGCAACCAGCGGGATTCCACCCGGACTTCGCCGGCCAGGCCCATCAACCGGTTGAGGCTTTCCGGGGATACGCGGATCGCGGTGTCCAGGCTTGCCCGTGGGCCGGTTCGTTCCACCACGGGCGTGGTCGGTGTTTCGGCAGGCGTGGTCTCCTGATTGGCCGTGGCGGCGATCGGGTGGCCGCCATCCAGTACCAGATGCAGGTTGTGCAGCAGTTCGGTGACCTCGCCGGCCTGTTGCTGCAGCCATTGTGACGATTCCTCGGTGCGTACACGGGCGATCCGGGTGAGCAGATCCACCGCGTGCAACAGCACATCGATCTGCTCCGGATTCAGGCTCAACTTTCCGTCCTGGGCCGCCACGAAGATGTCCTCCATGGCATGGGCGATACGCACGCCACAGTCCACATCCACCATGCGCGCCGCACCCTTGATGGAATGGGAGGCGCGCATCAGGGCCTCCAGCTGGATCTTGTCGTTGGGATTCTGTTCCAGTTGCAACAGGCCTTCGTTGAGCACCTGGCCATGGCTGTCCAGTTCCGCGCGGAACAGGTCGAGCATGGTTTCGTCGGCCGTGAATCCACGGGTATCCACAGGGGGGTGCTGCACGTTCACGTTCGATTCCGTGGACGACGCGGGTTTGCGTGTCGTTGTCCCGGCGGCAGGGGTGCCTTTCAATGCCTCGGTCAGGGACTGGATGCGCACTTCATGGCTGGCTTGCCAGGCAGGCAATTCAGCTTCCGTGAGCCTGGAAATGCCACCCAGCAGATCAAGTGCCTGCAGGCAGTGGTCGATATGCCCGGCATCGATGCGCAGGCGACCTTCCTGGGCCGCGACGAACAGGTCCTCCAGGGCATGGTTGATGCGCACCCCGGCCTCGATATCCACCATGCGCGAGGCTCCCTTGAGGGAATGGGCGGCGCGCATGCACGCCTCCAGGGCCGCGCCATTACCGGCATCCTGCTCCAGTGCCAGAAGATTCTCGGACAGGGACTGGAGTTGGCTTTCCGCCTCGATGCGGAACAGTTCCATCAGGGAGAAATTCCCCAGACCCTTGTCTTCGCCTTCACTCATGAGAGTTCCTTTTTCAGGGCATAGAGCAGCAGTTCATCGTCGAGACAGGCGACGTTGTGTTCCTTCCACTGCAGGATGTTCCGGGTGTAAGTGGCCTTGGCCTTGCCAATGGTGGTGGGCACTGCACGCAAGTCATGGCCGGCGAAACGATGGGTTCCCTGTACCTCCGTCACGGGGAACACGAACTGGTCACTATCCCGGTCGATGAGCATCATGCGCGCAAACACGTCGTAACCAAGGTCCCGGTTGGTGAGGTTGCCCTGGTGCAGGCCCAAGAGGGTGCCAAGAGAAACACAGATGCGCAGCTCCCCACGGATGTTTACCAGGCCACGGATCAGCCCCTGGCCGCGATGGGGCAGCCTGTGGATGGGTTTGAGTGTGGTGATCTCGCGCACCAGGTGGCTGGGCAGGGAAAGCCAGTCATCGCCCAGGCGGAAGATCACCACCGAATGGGTATGCGGTGCGTGCTGTTTCTTCTTGCAACTGTAGACCCGACTCCATTCCTCCTGGTAGCCCTCCGGCATGGGTCGGTCCAGGATGCGTCGTCCCGCTTCCGTATAGCGTTCACAATTACGGCAGTGGGTGACGCGCTGCAGGACTTCGCAGCTGGGGCCGGCAGCGGACCATACTCCGATCCGGTTCCAGCAGTCTTCCAGGATGATTTGCTTGGCTGCGGTGTTCGAACTCATGCCTTGGCGCCTCCTGCAAGGGCCGCCGCGCGCTCAGTGCGCTGGCGCAATAACTGTGCTTCGCGCCGCTCGCCGCGCCGTTCGCACAGCAGGGCAAGGTGGGTCAGGGACTCCAGGTGATGGGGTTCGAGATACAGGGCCTTGCGCCAAAAACCCTCGGCTTCCATTGACTGCCCCGTGGCCTCGCGTACCAGGCCGAGCAGGTGGAAGGCTTCCGCCGAAGGGCCTTGCTGCTGCAGGTGCCGTTCGCAGAGGTCGGCGGCCTCGGCCAGGTGACCCTGGTTGGCCAGCTGCAAAGCCTCCTGCAGGTCGTTGTCCGCAACCCGCGTGGTAGCGACCCTGGTCCGTGGAGCCGGTTCGGGGGCGGCTGGCTTGGCAGCGGAAGGTCGGCTTGCCGTTCGTTTGCTCTTTTTCGGTCGTGGCAAAGTAGGATCGGGACGCTCCCTGGCACGCCGTTCATCGCGAAGTTTGCGGAAGGCGAAGGCACTGGGATATCGGCTGGAGGCCTGCCAGCTGTCCAGGAACAGCCCTGCCTCGGCGTGCCCGATGAACAGCACACCCGTATCCTTCAGCAGCTTGCGCAGCACCTGCAGGGATTGTTCCTGGGTGGCGCGATCGAAGTAAATGAGCAGGTTGCGACAGAACACCACGTCATAGGGCGCTATCCCGCTCAGGAAACCCGGACTGAGCAGGTTGCCCTGCCGGAAATGCACCAGGCCGCGGATGCGTTCCTCGAGCTGGTATTCGTCGTCCACGGGAGTGAAATGGCGCTGGCGGAAGCTCAGGTCATGGCCCCGGAAGGAATTGTTGCGATAGCGGGCCTGTCGGGCACGCAACAGGTTGCGGGCACTGATGTCCACGGCATCGATATGGAACCGGGTTGCCGGAAGACCGAGGTCGCACAAGGCCATGGCGATGGAATAGGGCTCCTCGCCGGTGGAACAAGGAATACTGAGGATGCGCAGGGTCTGCTCGCTGCATTGGGCCAGCCATTCCTCCTGTACCAGGCGTTTGAACGCATCGAAAGGACGCTGATCGCGGAAGAACCAGGTTTCCGGTACCACGATCTCCTCGATCAGGGCTTCCAGTTCGCTTTGCGTGCTGCGCAACATCTGGTAATAGGCATCCAGGTCGCTGTCCCGACGCAAGTGTTCCTGACGCCGCTGGACCGCACGCAGGATGCTGGATTCCCCTATGGTGTGGACATCCAGCCCCATGTTCTGTTTGAGCAGCTGTTCGATGGCGACCAGGGACATCAGGTGGACCCCGGCGCGAAGAGTTGCCTGCACACCGTTTCCGGCAGCAGTTGCGTGGAGCGCAGCAGGTGAATCATGCCCTTTTCATCGCGGGTGATATCGCCCAGGTATGGGGTTTCCTCGATATGCACGCCGGCGCTGGTGAAGTCATCCTCGTTCACCTTGAGGGTTTCGGTGACCTGTTCCGCCAGCAGGCCGAGCAGGCGCTGTCCGCCACCGGGCAGTGGATAGTCGACCAGCATGATGCGGCTGGTCATGTGGCGGTTGCAGTCTTGCCCCTGGACGAGGTGGCGCAGGTCGATGACCGGTACCAGCTCACCCCGGTAATCGAACAGCCCGGGCACGTAGGCGGGGGCCTGCGCGATCGGCTCCAGCCGTGCATAGGGCGCCACTTCGCTGATCGCCCGCGCCTCGAGGGCATAGCGGCTCGTACCCAGCTGAAACACCAGCAACAGCATGCGGCGGCCCCTGTCAGTCGCTGACCTTGAAGTTGGCGGCGGCACCCTGCAGGCCGCGGGCGGCATCGTTCAGTTGCTGAATGGCACCGTTGGACTGGCGCAGTGACTCCGCCGTCTGGGAGGCCGATTCACTCAATTGCACCATGGCATCACGTATCTGCTGCCCGGCCTGTGCCTGCGCCTGCATGCCTTCGTGTACTTCCTCGAAACGCGGAATCAGGGTCTCCACCTGTTCGATGATGTGGCCAAGCTGGCCACCCACCTCATCCACATCGCTCACGCCCCGGCGCACTTCCTCGGAGAATTTCTCCATACCCATGACCCCGGCGGATACCGCGGACTGCATTTCCTTCACCATCTGTTCGATATCCCAGGTGGCCACCGCGGTCTGGTCGGCGAGGCGACGGATCTCGGTGGCCACCACGGCGAAGCCAACCCCGTATTCGCCGGCCTTTTCCGCCTCGATGGCGGCATTGAGGGACAGCAGGTTGGTCTGGTCGGCCACCTTGGTGATCGTGGTAACCACCGTATTGATATTGCCCGCCTTCTCACTCAATACCGCGAGCTTGGCACTGATGGCGGCAGTGGCTTCCATCATGTGACGCATGGTCTGTTCCATGCGCTGCAGGGAACGCCGCCCCTGGTTGGCACCTTCGGAGGTTTTCCAGGCCACGTCCGTGACCTCGTTCATGGTCTGAACCAGCTCCTTGGAGGTGGCGGAGATTTCCGTGACCGTGGTCTTGATCTCGTTGGTGGTGGCGGCCTGTTCCGTTGCGGTCGCCTCCTGCTGTTTGGAGGTGGCGGCGATCTCCGTGGCCGAGGAGGTCACCTGGATGCCGGACTGCTGGATGCGCGATACCAGGGTGTTGAGGCTGTCGACCATCTTCTGGATGCCGCTGGCCAGCTCGGAAATCACGTCATGGTCGCGGTACACCATGATCTGGCCGGTGAGATCACCATTGGCGGCCATGTCCACCACGCCCTGGATCAGTTCCACCTTGCCGCGGACGTCCTCGGCGGCCTGACGTTCCCGTTCCACGGTCTCCTGCACGGTGCGCGAGAGGCTGTTGAAACCCGTGGCCAGCATGTGGAGTTCCCTGAGGGCATGGGTATTGACGGTGCCCGTATAGTCGCCCTGCCCGATGTGTTCCATGTCGCGGGACAAGTGATCCAGGGGGGCGAAGATGAAGCGGTTGAGCATGACCACGGCGATGAGCAAACCCACGAAGGTGATGCCCATGAAGGCCAGGGTCGAGGTCCATTGCATGCGCTCGGTAACGGCCAGCAGATCGGTCACGTCCTCCAGGACCGTCAATTCCAGGACCGGTGCTCCATTGGCGGCGGCAATACTGAACGGGACGGACAGTGTGTTTTCGTCCCCGTCGTGCCACCCCTCGGAGCGGTACAGGACATCCCCGTTCGGGGAACTGATCTGCAGGGGGGCGCGCACGGCATTTTCGGTGACCTGCAGGCCGATCACGGGATCGATCACCAGTTCAAGGTAGGCATGGGGTTGGGGACTGCCCACGGCCACCAGCGCCGAGTAACGTGGACCCAGGGGAGAGTTCCAGAGTCCGCCCAGGGGTTGCAGACGTTCCTGGCCTTCCCGGTGCCTGGCCTGTTCGAAAAGAAAGGTGGTCATCTGTTGCGGCAGCTGTTGTTGTGGCGCGCTGCTTTCCAGCACCAGGTTGAAATCCAGGTCGTAGATGCGCAGGTTGAGCAACCCGAGGGGAATCGTGGCGTCTTCCTGCACCGCGAATACATCCTCGAATTCCAGCCGGATCCGGCGTTGCAACTCGCCATCGGTGGGTTGTTTCATCAGCTCGCGAATCAGGTCATCCAGGCGGTAGGACTGGATTTCGAGACCCAGGGCCGAGGCTTCCATGTGTAATTCCGACAACAGGCTGCCGGTGGTGACCTCGATGACCCGTGACAGGGTGCGGGTCTGGGCGTCCAGGGAGGCCTTGCGGAATTGCTGTCCGGTGAAGTAGGTCAGTATGACGGACAGCAGACCGAGGCCGAGCAGGATGGCGATGGCGACGGTTTTCAATGAGATTTTTTCGATGCGCATGGGTTTCCTTGCCTGTAATAGCGGTTCGCTGCCCGGTCGGGCGCCAGCCAGGTCGGGGCGTGCGGGCGGACAACCCGCAACCCGCCGAAACGGCGACACCTGACCTCGGGGGTAGCAAATTGGATGCCACTGCAGGAAGATTTTCTAACTAATTGATAAAAAAGAGAGAAAAAAATATGGTAGGAGGGTGGTGCGGGGGAATGTGCCGGAATACCGGCGGATCAGCCGGCCAGTTCCTTGAGTTTGAACAGAATATCCAGGGCCTGGCGGGGGCTGAGTTGCTCGGGGTCGATGCCCTGCAGGGCATCGCAGAGGGGATGATCCTGGTCGGGCTGGAACAGGTCGATCTGCTGTTGCGGAACGGCGGCGGTGCGATCCCGGGTCTGCTGTTCCAGTTCCTGCAAGCGGCTGCGGGCCTGGTCCAGCACCGCCTTGGGCACGCCGGCCAGGGCCGCCACCTGCAGGCCGTAGCTGCGGTCGGCCGGGCCTTCCTTCACCGCGTGCAGGAAAACGATCCGGTCACCGTGTTCCACCGCATCGAGATGCAGGTTGGTGATGTCCTCGTAGAAGTCCGGCAACCGTGTCAGCTCGAAGTAATGGGTGGCGAACAGGGTGAAGGCGCGCAGGCGCACCGCCAGGTCGACCGCCACCGCCCAGGCCAGGGACAGGCCGTCGTAGGTGCTGGTGCCGCGGCCGATCTCGTCCATCAGCACCAGGCTGCGGTCGGTGGCGTTATGGAGGATGTTGGCGGTCTCGGCCATCTCCACCATGAAGGTGGAACGTCCCGATGCGAGGTCGTCGGCGGCCCCGATGCGGGTGAAGATACGGTCTATCGGTCCCAGGCGAGCGCTCCGCGCAGGCACGAAACTGCCGGCGTGAGCCAGCAGTACGATCAGGGCCGTCTGGCGCATGTAGGTGGATTTTCCGCCCATGTTGGGACCGGTGATGATGAGCATGCGGCGTGCATCGTGCAGCCACACGTCGTTGGGCACGAAGGGGGTGTCGGAGACCTGTTCCACCACCGGATGACGGCCGGCCTCGATCCACAGGCCGGGTTCCGCCACCAGTTCCGGAGCGCTCAGGTCCAGACTCAGGGCGCGTTCGGCGAAGGTGGCAAGTACGTCCAGTTCGGCCAGGGCGGTGCCACACTCGGCGAGCACCGCGTGGTGCCGGACCAGTTGGTTGAGCAACTCGTCATAGAGCTGCTTTTCCCGGGCCAGACTGCGGGCGCGGGCACTCAGCACCTTGTCCTCGTGTTCCTTGAGCTCCGGGGTGATGTAGCGCTCGGCGCCCTTGAGGGTCTGGCGGCGCTGGTAGTCCAACGGCACCTTGCCGGCCTGGCCGCGGCTCACCTCGATGTAGTAGCCATGCACCCGGTTGTAGCTGATCTTGAGATTGGCGATGCCCGTGCGGGTCCGTTCACGGGCTTCCATGTCCAGCAGGTACTGGTCGCCGTGTTCGCTCAGGTTGCGCAGTTCGTCGAGTTCACTATCGTAGCCGGCCGCGATGACGCCGCCATCGCGCAGCAGCACCGGGGGCGATTCCGGCAGGGCGGAGGTGAGCAGATCGAATACCTCGGGGTGCGTGCCCATGCGCGCCGCCAGTTCCGCGAGCAGCGGGTCATCGCAGCCGGCCAGCAGGGGCTGCAGTTCCGGCAGCCGCCCCAGGGTGGTACGCAGGCCGGTGAGATCACGTGGCCGCGCCGAGCCGAGGGCCACCCGGGTGAGGATGCGCTCCAGGTCGGCGCTGCCGCGCAGCAGTGCGCGCAGGTCTTCGAAGCGGCGGTTCTCCAGTAGCGCGGCCACGCACTGGTGCCGGCGGTGAAGGATGCCGGTATCACGCAGCGGGCGGTGCAGCCAGCGGCGCAGCAGCCGTCCACCCATGGCGGTGATACTGCGGTCCATTACCCCCATGAGGGTGTGTTCGTGCTGGCCGGACAGGGAATGGTCCAGCTCCAGGTTGCGGCGCGTGGCGGCATCGATGAGCACGCTGTCCTCGCGTCGTTCCACGCCCAGGCCACGCAGGTGGGGCAGGGCGGCGCGCTGGGTGTCCTTTACGTACTGCAGCAGGCAACCGGCGGCACCGATGGCCAGATCCAGGTCCTCGACCCCGAAGCCGGCCAGATCATGGGTGCCGAATTGGGTGCAGAGTTCGCGCCGCGCCGATTCGGTATCGAAATGCCAGGATGCCCGGTGGCGCAGGCCGGGCAGGCGGCGCCAGGAGCCGGGTGGATTCTGGTCTTCGGGCAACAGCAGTTCCACCGGGCGCAGCCGTTCCAGTTCCGCCAGCAGGGCCTCCTCGCCACGGCTTTCCTGGATGCTGAAACGGCCGCCGGCCAGGTCCAGCACGGCCAGGCCGAAGGCGTGATCCGCACCTGGATACAGGGCCGCCAGTAATTGCTCCTCGCGTTCCGCCAGCAGGGCCTCGTCGGTCAGGGTGCCGGGGGTGACGATGCGCACCACCTGGCGTTCCACCGGCCCTTTGCTCGCCGCCGGGTCGCCGATCTGTTCGCAGATGGCCACCGATTCGCCCTGCTTCACCAGCCGTGCCAGGTAGGACTCGGCGGCATGCACCGGCACGCCGGCCATGGCGATGGGTTCGCCGGCCGACTGGCCGCGGCTGGTCAGGGTGATGTCCAGGAGCTGCGCGGCACGGCGCGCGTCCTCGTGGAACAGTTCGTAGAAATCCCCCATGCGGTAGAACAGCAGCGTGTCGGGGTGCGCGGCCTTGATGCGCAGATACTGCTGCATCATGGGGGTGTGGGACGGCTTGGCGGAGGGAAAGGACATCGGCGGCAAGTCTACCCAATGCGGCAGGGGCGGGTAAGCCTTGCGGTGCCCGGGCGGGTTTGCTACCCGCCTCCAGAGCTCGCGTGCACCAGATGAGTGCCCGCAGGCATCGCAATGCTCTTTCATGGTGCGCACTGTGTCATGCATGCACAGGCATGAGGCATGTAGTCGACTGAATTTAATGAATCTTGCCGAAGTGGTGCGAATCTTGCTCCCTGGGACTGACCCTAATGGCCGAGTTTGGCGAATCCGTACCAGGAATGCCCCGTAACGGGGCATTCCGAAGACCACAACAGGAGAGCACCTCGATGAAACGCACCATGGCCCTCATGAAGACCCTCGGCTTCGCCCTTGTGCCCGGATTGCTGCCGGGCCTGGCCCTGGCGGACAGCGGGCTGGACACGGGCGACACCGCCTGGATGCTCACCGCCACGGCCCTGGTGCTGTTCATGACCCTGCCCGGCCTGGCCCTGTTCTACGCCGGCCTGGTACGGGCCAAGAATGTGCTGTCGGTATTGATGCAGTGCTTTGCCATCGCCTGCGTGGCCTCGCTGATCTGGGTGATCTTCGGGTACAGCCTGGCGCTGCATGGCGGAGACCAGCCCGGCAACTGGCTGGGGAGTCTCGACCGGGCATTTCTCCAGGGGGTGACGCGCGACTCCCTGGCCGGCACCATCCCCGAGACCCTCTGGATCATGTTCCAGATGACCTTCGCCATCATCACCCCGGCACTGGTGGTGGGCGGCTTCGCCGAGCGCATGAAGTTTTCCGCCATGCTGCTGTTCTCCATCGCCTGGATCATCCTGGTCTACCTGCCCACCTGTTACTGGGTATGGGGCGGCGGCTGGCTGGCGCAGCTGGGCCTGATCGATTTCGCCGGCGGCACGGTGGTGCATATCAACGCCGGGGTGGCGGCGCTGGTGGCGGCACTCTATCTCGGCAAGCGCAGGGGGTTTCCCGAGACGGCCATGCCGCCTCACAACCTGACCATGACCGTGGCGGGCGCCGGTATGCTGTGGGTGGGCTGGTTCGGCTTCAACGCCGGCAGCGCCGTGGCCGCCGGGCAGGACGCCGGTATGGCCATGCTGGTGACGCACATCAGCGCCGCGGCAGGATCGCTGGCCTGGATGACCCTGGAATGGATCCGTTATCGCAAGCCGAGCGTGCTGGGTATCGTCACCGGCATGGTGGCGGGGCTGGGTACCATCACCCCGGCCTCGGGCAGCGTGGGCCCCGCCGGCGCCCTGGTCATCGGCCTGTCGGCCGGCGTGGTCTGCTACTTCGCCACCCAGGCCATCAAGCGCCGTTTCCATATCGATGACTCCCTGGATGTGTTTCCCGTGCATGGCGTGGGCGGCATTCTCGGCACCCTGTTGGTGGGCGTGTTCGCCTTCACCCTGGGCGGCAATGGCGAACTGGCCGAAGGCCAGACGCTGTCCGCGGCCATCGCGTCCCAGCTCGGGATTCAGGCCATCGGGGTGCTGGCCACCCTGCTGTGGGCCGGTGTGATGACCTGGATCATCCTCAAGCTGGTTGATGTCTTCATTGGCGTGCGTGTGACCGGGGATCAGGAAACCGAGGGCCTGGACACGGTGCTCCACGGCGAGGCGGGCTATTACCTGTAAGGAGCCCGCCGGCCGCCGGGCTTGCGTCCGCCGGGAGGGTCTGTTACCAAGTCGATTGATCCCATCGAGGCCGCCTGCCCCTGGCGCGCGGTCGGGACAACCGACCAATCAGACGCGAGGGCCACCATGTCGACAGCCAGCCGGAACTATGACGAGAAGCGTGATTTCATCCGCATGACGGTGGATTGCGCCCTGACCCTGCGGGAGGTGGAAGGCGGGCGTCAATACGCCGGCCGGTGCGTGAACCTGAGCAGCACGGGTGCCATGGTGTTGTTCGACGAGCCGCCGGCCATGGGCCAGCGACTGGAACTGCATATCGAGCCCCGCCTGGCACTGGTACCGGCCCTGGATGCCCTGGTGGAGGTGGTACGCGTACTGCCCGCCGCCGACGGGGGTTTCGAGGTGGGCATGAGCATCGTCGAGATGCGCTGAGCCTGGCGGCATGGATCAGCTCGAGTTGCACAGGCTGGCCGGGGAGGTGGGGGATGCCTTGCAGCGCCAGGAGGCCCGCCTGGTGACCGCGGAGTCCTGCACCGGCGGCTGGGTGGCCAAGGAGCTTACCGCCATCCCCGGCTGCTCCGCCTGGTTCGACATGGGCTTTGTCACCTACAGCAACCAGGCCAAGCAGGAGCTGCTCGGGGTGCGCGCCGGGACCCTGGAGACACAGGGGGCGGTGAGCGAGGCCACGGTGGCGGAGATGGCCGCGGGAGCACTGACGCGCAGCGGCGCCCAGGTGGCCCTGGCCGTCAGCGGGATTGCCGGTCCGGGCGGCGGCAGCCCGGACAAGCCCGTGGGCCTGGTGTGCTTCGGCTGGGCGACCCGCGCCGGCGGCCGGCGCACCACGAGCGAGCATTTCACGGGCGATCGGGAGGCGGTACGCGCCCAGGCGGTGGCCCGCGCCCTGCGCGGGGTGCTGGATGTCCTCGCCACCTGAGGCCCCGCGCCAGCGACTGTTCTTTGCCCTCTGGCCGCCGCCCGAACGGGTGCGGCCGCTGGCGGCGCTGGTGCGCCGGCATACGCCTGCACAGGCTCGCCGGATGGACGCCGGCAACCTGCATGTCACCCTGGCCTTCGTGGGTGCGGTGACGGCGGATACCCGGGCCTGTATGGAACAGGCCGCGGCGTCGGTGCGGGGGGAACCCTTCGAATTGATCCTGGAGCGCATCGGGACCTGGCCCGGCCCCGGCATCCTCTGGCTGGCCCCGGAGCGCTGCCCGCCGGCCCTGCAGCGGCTGGCCATGGACCTGCAACAGGCCCTGCAACCCTGCGGCTATGTACCCGAGCAACGCCCCTACCAGCCCCACGTCACCCTGGCCCGTAAACTGAAGGACGTGGTTCCCGCTGCCACCATAGCCCCGCTGCATTGGCCGGTGCGCGATTTCGTCCTCGTGGACTCCGTCACCGGGCCGGCCGGGCCCCGTTACCAGGTGGTCGCCCGCTGGCCCTTGGTACCCTAGCCGGTACCCCTTGTCAGGGCGTTGCCGACTACTGTATATTTACCCAGTCCATGATTCAGTCACCTGGCGTCGTGGCTTGTGTGCCAGGTTCCGAAGATGAACGTAACCGCAGGGTCGTAAAGCCTTTTAATCGTCTCATGGACAGGACTTAGCAGGTGACCGGGGCTGTGTGATAATCGCAGCCGTTTACCACGCGCCGGGGCAGGGATGCCCCCGGCGACAATCGAACGATGGGGAGAATCAAGATGGATGACAACAAACGCAAGGCGCTCGGCGCGGCCCTCGGCCAGATCGAAAAACAGTTCGGCAAGGGCGCCGTGATGCGCATGGGCGACGTGGTCGCCCGCGACGTGGAAGTGGTGTCCAGTGGTTCCCTGGCGCTGGACGTGGCGCTCGGCGTGGGCGGTTATCCGCGCGGCCGCGTCATCGAGATCTACGGTCCGGAATCCTCCGGCAAGACCACCCTGACCCTGCAGGCCATCGCCGAAGTGCAGAAGCTCGGCGGCACGGCCGCCTTCGTGGACGCGGAACACGCCCTCGACCCCGGCTATGCTGAAAAGCTCGGTGTCAACGTGGACGATCTGCTGGTATCCCAGCCCGACACCGGCGAGCAGGCCCTGGAGATCACCGACATGCTGGTGCGCTCCGGCGCCGTGGACATCGTGGTGGTGGACTCGGTGGCGGCCCTGACGCCCAAGGCGGAGATCGAGGGTGAAATGGGTGATTCCCACATGGGCCTGCACGCCCGCCTCATGTCCCAGGCCCTGCGCAAGCTTACCGCCAACATCAAGCGCTCCAACACCATGGTGATCTTCATCAACCAGATCCGCATGAAGATCGGCGTCATGTTCGGCAGCCCTGAAACCACCACCGGCGGCAACGCCCTCAAATTCTATGCCTCGGTGCGTCTCGATATCCGCCGCATCGGCGCCATCAAGAAGGGCGACGAGGTGGTGGGCAACGAGACCCGCGTCAAGGTGGTCAAGAACAAGGTGGCGCCGCCCTTCCGCCAGGCCGAATTCGAGATCCTCTACGGTGAAGGCATCTCCCGCGAGGGTGAGCTCATCGAACTGGGTGTGAAGCATGGCTACATCGACAAGGCGGGCGCCTGGTACAGCTACCAGGGCGACCGCATCGGCCAGGGTAAGGAAAACGTGCGCCAGTTTCTCAAGGACAACCCGGACATCGCCAAGACCATCGATGCTCAGGTGCGCGCCGAATTGCTGGTGAAGCCGCGCTCGGCCCCGGCCGACAAGGAAGACGTGGCGGAGCTGGAAGAAGCCTAGGCCCCTGAGTATGGACGCGGACGTCGAGTACAGTCCCGCGGATATCCGCGCCCGGGCCCTGGGTCTGCTGGCACGGCGCGAGCACAGCCGCCTGGAGCTGGCACGCAAACTGCGCCAGCGGGGCATGGCGGGCGCGGACCTGGAACAGGTACTGGATGAACTGGCGGCGGCCCGCCTGTTGAGTGATACCCGTTTCGCTGAAGAGTATGCCCGCAGCCGTGCCAGCCGCGGCTACGGGCCCCTGCGCATCCGTGCCGAGCTGCGCGAGCGGGGCATCGATGACGCGGGCATCCAGGCAGCCCTCGCGGAGCTGGGCGAGGACTGGTGCCAGCAGGCCCGCGCGGCGCGACAGCGGCGCTTTGGCGCGGAGTCGCCCGCCGACCTGAAGGAGCGGGCGCGCCAGAGTCGCTTCCTGCAACAGCGTGGCTTCAGCCCCGAGCAGATCCGCCAGGCCCTGTAGACCGAAAATCCGCTCTCCTTGCGCGCCGTACCCGGGCTCGAGGGGGAAATCATTGGGTATACACCTGTTTATCTCCGTGCCCCCAATGGTAGGATTGGTCTTTGGCTGAACGAACCTGAATCCGACCATCATGTCCACCAGCAAACAACTGCGACAACAATTCCTGGATTTCTTCCGCGAGCGCGGCCACGAGGTGGTGCCCTCCAGCCCCCTGGTGCCGGCGGACGATCCCACCCTGTTGTTCACCAATGCCGGTATGGTGCAGTTCAAGGACGTGTTCCTGGGCAAGGACCAGCGTGCCTACAACCGCGCCGTCTCCAGCCAGCGCTGCGTGCGTGCCGGCGGCAAGCACAACGACCTGGAAAATGTCGGCTACACCGCCCGCCACCATACCTTCTTTGAAATGCTGGGTAATTTCAGCTTCGGCGACTATTTCAAGCGCGAGGCCATCCAGTACGCCTGGGAATTCCTCACCGACACCTTGCAGCTACCGCCGGAAAAACTCTGGGTGACGGTGTTCGAGGAGGACGAGGAAGCGGCCGACATCTGGCTCAAGGAGATCGGCGTGGACCCGGCGCGTTTCAGCCGCATCGGCGCCAAGGACAATTTCTGGTCCATGGGTGATACCGGTCCCTGCGGTCCCTGCACCGAGATCTTCTACGATCACGGCCCGGACGTGGCCGGCGGCCCGCCGGGCACGCCCGAGGAAGACGGGGACCGCTACATCGAGATCTGGAACCTGGTATTCATGCAGTACGACCGTGACCGGGAGGGAAATCTCAACCCCTTGCCACGGCCCTCGGTGGATACCGGCATGGGCCTGGAACGCCTGGCCGCCGTCATGCAGGGCGTACACAGCAATTACGAAATTGACCTGTTCCAGCATCTCATCCGGGCCGCTGCTGCCCTGGCCGGCAGTAACGACCTGGAAGACAAATCCCTGCGCGTCATTGCCGACCACATCCGCGCCTGCGCCTTCCTGGTGGTGGACGGAGTCATGCCTTCCAACGAAGGTCGCGGTTATGTGTTGCGACGCATCACCCGGCGCGCCATCCGCCACGGCCACAAGCTGGGCATTCAGGGCAGCTTCTTCCACAAGCTGGTGGAACCCCTGGTGGAGCAGATGGGTGAGGCCTACCCGGAACTGGTCAAGTCCCGCGAACAGGTGGAACGGGTACTGCGCCAGGAAGAGGAACGTTTCGCCGAGACCCTCGACAAGGGCATGCGCATCCTCGAGGAAAGCATTGCCGACCTGAATGGCAACCTGATTCCCGGTGAGACGGTATTCAAGCTCTACGATACCTACGGATTCCCCCTCGACCTTACCGCGGACATCGCCCGCGAACGCAATCTCACCATCGACCTGCAGGGTTTCGAGGCCAGCATGGCGGCGCAGCGTGACCGTGCCCGGGCCGCCAGCCACTTTGCCGCCGATTACGGCGCCGGCGTGGAATTGCAGGAGTGCACCGAATTCACCGGTTATGGCCAGCTCACCGACACCAGCCGGGTGATCGCCTTATACAAGGGCAGCCAGCCGGTGACCCAGCTCGAGGCCGGTGAGCAGGGCATGGTGATCCTGGACCATACCGCTTTCTATGCGGAATCCGGTGGCCAGGTGGGAGACCAGGGCGAACTGATCAACGGCAACGCCCGTTTCGAGGTGCACGACACCCAGAAACAGGGCAAGGCCTTCGCCCATCTCGGTATGCTGGAGGCGGGCAGTCTGCGGGTCGGCGACACGGTGCGTGGCGAAGTGAACGCCGCTCGCCGTCGTGCCACCATGCTCAATCATTCCGCCACCCACCTGCTGCATGCCGCCTTGCGCCAGGTGCTGGGTGAACATGTGCAGCAGAAGGGATCGCTGGTGAACCCCGAGCGACTGCGCTTCGACTTTGCCCATTTCGAGCCGGTGAGCAGCGAGCAGATCGAAACCCTGGAACGCATCGTCAACGAACAGATTCGCAGCAATGCTGCCGCGGAAACCCGCCTCATGCCCATTGCCCAGGCCATGGAGTCAGGTGCCGTGGCCCTGTTCGGCGAGAAATACGGTGACGAGGTGCGGGTGCTGTCCATCGGTGATTTCTCCGTGGAACTCTGTGGCGGCACCCATGTGGAGCGCGCCGGCGATATCGGCCTGTTCAAGATCGTCAACGAGACCGGAATCGCCTCCGGCGTGCGCCGCATCGAGGCGGTAACCGGCGATGGGGCGCTGGCCTACATCGGCGAGACGGAAAAGAACCTGCAGCGCATCGCCCAGCTGGTGAAGGGCGGGCGCGAGGACGCCGAATCCCGGGTCGTGCAGTTGATGGATAAGACCCGCAAACTGGAAAAGGAACTGGAACAGCTCAAGTCCAAACTGGCCAGCAGCCAGGGTTCCGACCTGGCCGATCAGGCGATGGAGGTGGCTGGCATCCAGGTGCTGGCCGCCCGCCTGGACGGGGTCGATGCCAAGGCCTTGCGCGAGACCGTGGACCAACTCAAGCAGAAGCTGGGGTCCGCCGTCGTGCTGCTGGCCGTGGTGGAGGAAGGCAAGGTGTCCCTGGCCGCCGGGGTCACCAAGGACCAGACCGGGCGCATCAAGGCCGGCGAGCTGGTCAATGCCGTGGCCCAGCAGGTGGGTGGCAAGGGCGGCGGGCGGCCCGACATGGCCATGGCCGGCGGCAACCAGCCGGAGCACCTGGACGCCGCCCTGGCCTCGGTGGCGGACTGGGTACGCGCACGCGCCACCGCCACGGCGTAGTTCATGGTTTAATCCAGCGCGGTTTTGTAGTTTAATCTGCGCCTTTGTTCGCGCGGCCTGCCGCGCAGGATTTCCCAGGCAGTTCTCACTCCCGGCCAGGCCCGGGCGAATGGATCATCATGGCGCTGATTGTTCAGAAGTACGGTGGCACCTCCGTCGGCACGGTGGAGCGTATCGAGGCGGTGGCGGAAAAGGTCATCAACTACCGCAATAACGGTAACGAGGTGGTGGTCGTGGTGTCCGCCATGAGCGGCGAAACCAACCGCCTGCTCGACCTGGCCAAGGCCATCAGCCCGCGTCCCGCGCCCCGGGAGCTGGACGTGTTGCTGGCCACCGGTGAGCAGACCACCATTGCCCTGTTGACCATGGCCCTGGAAAAGCGCGGCTGTGCGGCCCGCTCCTATACCGGCGGCCAAGTGCATATCCGTACCGACAGCACCCATAACAAGGCCCGCATCCAGGATATCGATGGCACGGCCATACGCCGCGACCTGGTCGCCGGACGGGTGGTGGTGGTGGCGGGTTTCCAGGGCGTGGACGAGCAGGGCAACATCACCACCCTGGGCCGTGGCGGTTCCGACACCACGGCGGTGGCCCTGGCCGCGGCCCTCAAGGCCGATGAATGCCAGATATTTACCGACGTGGACGGAGTCTATACCACCGATCCACGGGTGGTGCCCGATGCCCGCCGACTGGAGCGCATCACCTTCGAGGAAATGCTGGAGATGGCCAGCCTGGGTTCCAAGGTGCTGCAGATCCGCTCGGTGGAGTTCGCCGGCAAATACAATGTACCCCTGCGCGTCCTGTCCAGCTTCGAGGAAGGGCCGGGCACGCTGATCACCTATGAGGAAGAGGGAATGGAACAGGCCTTGATCTCCGGCATCGCCTTTAACCGTGACGAGGCGAAACTCACCGTGCTGGGCGTGCCCGATCAGCCCGGTATCGCCCACAAGCTGCTGGGCCCCATAGCCGATGCCAATATCGAGGTGGACATGATCGTGCAGAACGTGAGCCCCGACCAGACGGCCACGGACTTCACCTTCACGGTCCATCGCAACGACTACGATCGCGCACTGGAAATCCTCGGCCAGGTGGCCCGGGAACTGGGTGCCCGCGAAGTGAGTGGGGATAACAAGATCGTCAAGATCTCCATCGTCGGGGTCGGCATGCGCTCCCATGCGGGCATTGCCGCGACCATGTTCGAGACGCTGGCCCGGGAAGGGATCAATATCCGCATGATCTCCACCTCGGAGATCAAGATTTCCGTCGTGGTGGACGAAAAGTATCTGGAATTGGGCGTGCGCGCCTTGCATGAGGCCTTTGACCTGGCGCGAGCCTGATTTTCCCGAATCTCGGGAAATGGTAATTAAAATAAAAAGTTAATATGTGAGCTATAGTTTCTGTCAGCGTGGCCGACACAGGGGGTGTCTGGTGCGCGCCTGGTTCGTACCGATCGCGTTGTACGCGGGATTTGGTTTGCGAAAGCATGTAAGGAGACGTGGGAATGTTGATACTGACACGCAGGGTGGGTGAAACCCTCATGATCGGTGATGAAGTCACGGTGACAGTTCTGGGTGTCAAGGGCAACCAGGTCCGCATTGGTGTGAATGCCCCCAAGGATGTTTCGGTCCACCGGGAAGAGATCTACGAACGCATCAAACGCGAACAGGACGAAGACAGTTCGCAGGAAATCGCCGGAAACTGACCAGACCAATATATTCAGCCTTTACGAATGCACCGGGCACCGGTATCCTACGCACCTCTCGGGGTCGTAGTGAACCGGTGCCCGATGCGTTTGGTGGGTGCGTACTCAACCCCCGCAGTTCTGGAGAGATGGCCGAGAGGCTGAAGGCGCACCCCTGCTAAGGGTGTATAGGGGAAACTCTATCGAGGGTTCGAATCCCTCTCTCTCCGCCATCCATATAAAAGCCCCGCAAGGGGCTTTTTTTATGGATGGCGGAGAGAGAGCCCGGTGAGAACCCTTCGGTTCGACGGAGCGGCCGCAGGTATTTCCCCACCCTTGCACTTTCCTCCTGGATTCCGGATAATGCCCCGCTCTTACGCGCCCGTAGCTCAGCTGGATAGAGTACTCGGCTACGAACCGAGCGGTCGGGAGTTCGAATCTCTCCGGGCGCGCCATACAAGCGAAGCTGCCACCCTTACAGGGTGGCTTTTTTGTTTCAGCGAAGTGCCTTCGGAGAGGTTCGAACTCCCGACGTTTCAATCGGGTCGAGTTCGACCAGCGGCGCAGCCGCGCAGAACGGCCGCAGGGCCGGCCCGGAGGGCGAGGGGCGCAGCCCCGAGTCATCTCTCCGGGCGCGCCATACAAGCGAAGCTGCCACCCTTACAGGGTGGCTTTTTTGTTTCAGCAGGCTCCCTTTTCTTCCTGGGGTTTTGTTTGCGCGGCACATACGGGATCATGACCATTCCCAATGGACCGGAACCTCTGTATGGCATCCAAGCGCAGCTATCTCCTGATCGATAACGGTTCCACCCGTGCCGAGGCCACGCTGAACCTGAGACGCCTGGCCGTGGCCCTGGGCGAACGCTGCGGGGTCGAGGTGGCGGCGGTATCCCTGCAACATGCCGATCGCATCCCGGCCGCGGCCCTGGGCGGCTGCGCGGCCGATACCCTGCCATCTTTCCTGCGCAGCAAACGCGCGGAAGGGGTCGAGGAGTTCGTGCTGGTGCCGCTGTTTTTCGGCAGCAGCCGTGCGCTGACCCGTTTCGTCCCCGACACGGTTGGCGAGGTGGTGCAGGAAACAGGTGCTTTCCGTCTTGAACTGGGGCGATCCCTGTATCCCCTGCCGGACGGTGAGCCACGCCTGGCCGGACTGCTCTGTGACCAGGTGAGCCGGACGGCCGCGGATCACGACGTGCAACTGGAGCAGGTGGTGCTGGTGGATCACGGTTCGCCCATCCCGGAAGTGACGGCTGTACGCCAGGGACTGGCCAGGGAGATGCGGGAGCGACTGGGTCCGGGGATCAGCCTCCAGGAAGCGGTGATGGAACGGCGCGCCGGCAGTGAATACGATTTCAACGGTGCCTTGTTGGAGGAACGGCTGCAGGCCATGGCGCGGGAGCATCCGCACCAGACGGTGATCCTGGCCATGCTGTTCTTCTCTCCGGGACGGCACGCGGGCGCGGGGGGCGATATCGAGGAAATCTGCCAGCGGGTGATGCAGGCGGCTCCCGGGTTCCGGGTCATTCCCACCGCCCTGGTGGGAGAGCACGAGGGCCTGGTGGACATCCTGGCGGATCGGCTGCGGGAGGCGGAGGGGCGCCTCGGTGGTTAGGCGCGTTTCCCGCTTTCCTTAAAAGATTCCACCAGGGGCAAGGGCATGTGCAGTGCCGCGCAGATGGCGCGCAGCAGTTCCTGCTCGGCCGTGACGGCCTGCCCGTCGTGGTGAACGGTGGTCGCCAGGGCGCGTAGCAATTGTTGCTTGTCGGGCAGGCGCAATTCATCAAGCCTGGCCAATGCCGCATCCAGCCGCTCGGGCCAGTCGTTGGCCCTGGTTTCACCTTCAGGCGCCTCCAGGTTCAGTACCTCCAGGCCCGCCTTCAGGGCGGCCCGGGCGGCTCCAGGATCCTGTGCGTGGCCATGGTATGCCAGGATGGTGAGCAGATTCCGGGCTTCATCCAGCAGATCCCCCAGGCCGCGACGGCCACTGGCACGCGCCTGGCTGGGATAGCGGGCATCCTCCAGTTGGCTGGCCAGCAGTCTCGCCAGGCAATATTCGAACACGCCCACCTGCCTGTCGGCCTGGATGAGGTCTTCCACCAACGCCAGCAGTTTCTGCAGCTCTTCCTCCGGACGTCGACGCAGGGCGGGGAAGCTGATTTCCAACAGCGGTATGCGTAACTCCGCCGCCAGCCGCGGTTCAATCCCGAACAGGGTGCGCACCTGCCCCTCGCTCTCCGCGCCCAGGGTCTGGGCTACCCGCAGTAATTGGGTCTCGCGGATGGTGGGATCGGGATCCATGAGCAGGTAGCAGATGAGTTCCGGAGCCCATTCGCCGGAGTGGGCGGCGCGCTCCAGGGGCTTGGGAATGGCCGCTACCAGCAGTGTGGCAGCCAGGATCTGGCCGACACCGGGTTGGCCCATCTGTTCGATGAGATGATCGGGATCGAGGGGCAGGCCCCCGGGGCCGCGCGGGCGTTCCTCCCGGGTGGCGCTTTCCTCCTCGGAAGCCTGGCGTGCCTGGGCATGGCGGTGCATCTGCACGGCGATCGCGGTGAACTCGGAAGGATCGAAGCCGGGCTCGATGGCCTGGATGCGCTTGACCAGGGGCGGATGGGTGGAGAACAAGGCACTGGCCAGGCCCTTCGCAAACAACATATGCCCCACTTCCTCGCTATCGGTCATCAATACCGAGCCGTTGCTGGCGGCACCGATCTTTTTCAGGGCGCCGGCAATGCCCTCGGGTTGGCGGGTGAACTGCACTGCCGAGGCATCGGCCAGGTATTCACGCTGGCGCGATACCGAGGCCTGGATCCAGCGTCCGAAGAACAGCCCGATGTAACCCACCAGCATCAGCGCCAGGCCCAGCACGACGATCCCGCCACCGTTACGATTGCTGCGTGAGTGACGCATGGCGAACAGTACCCGCCGGCCGATCACCGTCAAGACCAGGATGCCGAACAGGATGCCGATGAGGCGGATGTTCAGGCGCATGTCGCCGTTGAGAATATGCCCGAACTCATGGGCGATCACCCCCTGTAATTCATCGCGATCGAGGCTTTCCAGGGCGCCCCGGGTCACGGCCACGGCGGCATCGGCGGGGGTGTAGCCGGCGGCAAAGGCGTTGATGCCGGCCTCCTCATCCAACACATAGACTTCCGGGACCGGCACGCCAGCGGCGATGGCGATCTCCTCCACCACGTTGCGCAGTCGCCGTTTCAGGGGATCGGTGGTATCAGGGTCCACCAGCGTGCCGCCCAGTTCGCGCGCAACCGTACCGCCGCCGCTGCGCAGGCGCAGGGTGCGGTACAGGCTGGCGAAGCCGATCAGGCCGCCGGTGAGCAGGGTGGTCCAGACCAGCAAGCCGGCATGCTGGCTGAGAAGGTCGCGCCAGCCCGGGGGTTCCTCCAGCCCTCCCGTCTGGCTGAACAGGGTCAGGACGATGAGGTTCACCGCCGCGATGATGGCGAGCACCGCCAGGGTGAAGAGGACGAGCAGACCGCGGGTGCGGCGCTGCGCCCGGTCCTGGTGCTCGAAGAAATTCACGGGCGCGCCTTACTGGAAATCCACCTGCACGGCGGCGCGCTTCTCCGGTGCCTCGATGTCCAGCAACTGGGCCGGCTGGAAGCCGAAATTGTTGGCGACGAGGTTGTTTGGGAACATTTCACGCTGGTTGTTGTAGTCCATGACGGCATCGTTGAAGCCCTGGCGGGCGAAGGCCACCCGGTTCTCGGTGCTCACCAGTTCCTCGGAGAGCTGCATCATGTTCTGGTTGGCCTTGAGGTCAGGGTAGTTCTCCGACAGGGCGAACAGGCGACCGAGGGCGCCGGCCAGGCCCTGTTCGGAGCTGGACAGGCGACGCATGGCCTCGGCATTGCCGGGATCGGCGGCGGCTTCCTTCAGGTTGCCCATGGCCTGGTTGCGCGCCTGGATCACGGCTTCCAGTGTGTCGCGCTCATGACTCATGTAGCGTTCGGCCACCTTTACCAGGTTCGGAATCAGGTCATAGCGGCGCGTGAGCTGCACGTCGATCTGGGCAAAGGCGTTCTTGTAACGGTTACGGGCGGTGACCAGCCGGTTATAGATGACAACGGCGAAAACAACCACCAGCACGAGGATGCCAAGCAGGACCCATTCCATTTCAATTCCCCCAGTAAGGTGACTCCGGATCAGTCTACTCGACCTGGACGGCGAGGGCGAGCGGGTGCCCGAGCTTTCCTGTACCCGTGGGGTACAGGTATGCTGTGCGCCATGAAGCATGCGTCTGAAATCCTGCTGTGTTGCGACCTGGACCGCACGGTGCTGCCCAACGGTCACGAACCGGAAGACGTCCTGGCACGGCCCCTGTTTGCCCGCGTGGTCGCCCGTCCCGAGATCACCCTGGTCTATGTCAGTGGCCGCGATCGCCGGCTGCTGCAACAGGCCATTCGTGATTACGCCATCCCGGTGCCGGACTTTGCCATCGGTGACGTGGGTACCACCCTGTATCATATCGAGGCAGGCGAGTGGCGCGAGGAAACCGCCTGGTCCGCTCACATCGCCCAGGACTGGCAGGGCGAACCGGCGCAGACCCTGCACGGCTACCTGCGGGATCTGCCGGAGTTGCGCCTGCAGGAACCGGAAAAGCAGAACCGCCACAAGCTCAGCTACTACACCACTACCGACCTGGACGCGAAACGGCTCCGGGAGGCCGTGAGGCAATGCCTGGCGCGAGAGGGGGTTACGGCCAATCTCATCTGGAGCATCGACGAAGTGAACCGGCTGGGTCTGCTGGATATCCTGCCGGCGCGCGCCTCCAAGCTCCATGCCATCGAATTCTTCATGGGGTTACAGGGAGTCAGTGCGGGAAACACAGTGTTCGCCGGCGACAGTGGCAACGACCTGCCAGTACTCGCAAGCAGCATCCCCGCCGTGCTGGTACGCAATGCCCAGGAGGAAGTGCGCGAAGAAGCGCTGGCACTGGCCCGACAGCAGGGTACCCTGGATGCCCTCTACCTGGCACAGGGTGATTTTCTCGGACTGAACGGTCACTATACCGCCGGCATCCTCGAAGGACTGGCCCATTTCCAGCCGCGTACGCAGAGCTGGATCGAGACGGAACTGCAGCGACTGCAGGGGACCGGCCATTCACCTGCCGGTACCTGACCGAGCAAATGAGGTTCTTTCCCATGTTACGTCAGTTGAAGTCCTGGTCGTGCCTGCTGCTGGTTCTGTCACTCACAGCCTGTGCATGGCTGCCGCAAAAACCCCAAGCCCCTCGTGTCAGCCTGGTGAGTGTGCAGCTCATTTCCATGGAGTTACTGGAGCAGCGTTATGGCCTCACGCTGCGGATACAGAATCCCAATGATTTTGCCCTGAACATCCAGGGCCTGGATTTCGAGGTGGAGCTGAACCGCATGCCTTTCGCCTCCGGGGTTGCAGGCCATCATGTGGCGGTACCGGCCTTCGGTGAAGCACTGATGCAGGTGGAGGTATCATCGAGTGTCTGGTCACTGGCGCGCCAGTTGCGCGAAGTGGGCGAAGCCCGCCAGGAGGAATTCCACTATCGCATCCATGGGCGCATGTCCCTGGGCAGACGTCTGACCGCCATTCCCTTCGAGTCAGCCGGTACGATCCCCCTGATACCGACCACACCGACACGCTGACGCACCTTACCCGTTCGTGTCCGCGAGACTTGCCAGGCCCTCGGAGGCGATTTCGCGCACTTCCGCATCAGGGTCGGTCACGAGGCGTTGCAGCTCAGGCAAAACCGTGGAATCGCCACTGAGGGCCAGGTAGTGGGCGGCGTCGCCACGGATGCGGGCATCTTCGTGGTGCGTGAGGCGTATCAGGTCCGGCAACAGCGTGGCCATGAAATCGGTCGAGGCAAGCTCCTCCACCAGCGCGCTGACACCGATGCGCACCGACAACTCCGTGGCCGGATCGCCGAGCAGTTCCACCAGGCCCTGGCGGTGGAGGGGGTTGCGACGCAGAAAGTCGGCAGCCTCGTCAAGCTGGCTGTGGGTGATCAGTTCCATCAGGTAATCCGCCTGGCCGCGTGGTGACGCCGTCCGTTCCACCCACTGTGTGAGTTCCTGTTCCGAATACAGACCGGTGAGCTCGAAGGGACCGATGCGAATCCAGGGCACCGAACGAACACCATGGCGAGCGGCTTCCTCGGTGGCCTGTTCAATATTGAAGACCTGCAACTGGCGAATCCGGCCGCTTTTGACCAGTTCGGCCATGGCGCGCAGCACTGTCGGGCAATGGGGACACTGGCTGGCCACGAAAAGCAAGGCATCCGGGGCCTGTGTTTGCGGGTCAGTGCTCATGATGGAGTGTTCCTTGCCAAGGGTCTGCGTTGCGGGGTGCGGTCTGGAAACTGCTTGAAAACCAAGTGTGATGTGGCATGCTTACCGCTTGATGCCGGTATTATTCCACAGCTCCTTTTATACCAGTGCCCGGCAGTACAGGCCAGTGGGTTCAGCTATGAAAAGGCATCGGCGGCGTGCGCGGCCAGGGTATGCCGGTACTCACGAGGGCATGAGAATATTGTGCTGAAGTTGCGTACGTACAAACAGGATCTCGAACGCAAGCCGGCCATCGAGCTGCAGGCGGTTCGCCTGCGCAAGTGGATCGAGAAACTGCCGCGGCTGAATTTCGACGAATCCGTCGCGGCGCTGGGCCGTGTCCTGGACGATATCAACCGCACATCCCTCAGTCCTGCCCAGCGCTTTTCCGCCCTCGAGGTGCTGTCACCGGAAGTGGATCAGTTGATCGCCGGGCTGCCAAGACACTATGCCGCGCTTTCCTTTCCCATGTCCTATGGAAAGCGTGAACTGTACCGGCACACACAGGGCCTGCTGGAGGCCATGTCCATCGGTTACAACGCCGTGATCACCGAACTCGTGCGCGGGGACGCGGAAGTGGACGCGTCCCACACACGTATGCGGGATGCCTTGCTGCAAGCCGTCCAGTACACCGGGCAACGTATCCTGCATGCCTATTCCGTATACGAGAATGCACCGGAGGGTTGCTGGGGGGAGTTGCACCGCATATATCAATACGCGGAACAGAAGGGTGTGGCCAGTGTCCGGGTGGAACACCTGGCGGATTTTTCCATCCGCGATGCCTACCTGCGCATCGTGATGCTGGGTTTGGCGAATCCGTATCACCTCATGCAAGGGGAAGCGATCGAGGTATATGCCCATTTGCGCAAGTGGTGCCTGGCGGTACGCCTCGTGTGCCCCGAGGAAATGCGGGTCACGCCGGGTCAGCCGGTACTCGGCAATAGCTTTGTCGTGGATCTTGCCGGCGAGGATCCCCCCCGCTTCTGCCTGTCGGATGAGGAAGAGGAACATGAACACATACGGGTACTGCGCCTGGAGGAGTTGGTCAGGATCGTAACTGCCGAAATCACCAGGATATCCAAGCGTGAACGGCTTGATATCACCGAGCGCCTGTACCGGGATTTTTTGCGCAGGTTGCGCAATGCCTGGGGAAGCCGGCAGCAACGGAAGCAATCACGGGACCCCTGTGACGGGGTGGCCGATATTGCCGCCGGCCTGGCCTCCAGTCATTATTTTATCGGCGGTGAGACCGATTTTACGCCCGAGGATGTTGAAATCGCCCTGCATGGCAGTGCCTTTCAGCGCGAACAGGAACTCAGCCTGGTGCCGCTGGAAAATGAGGAATGGAAGCATGGCGAAACCCAGGAAAAACTGGCCAAGGGTATTCTGAAACCCAGATCCTTCGGTTTCGATGTGGATGCCAAGGAAGATGATATCTGGAAAAAGGCCAATACGACTGCCGTACAGCAGAAAACCGGCCTTGAGTTGTCCGTCGAGGAACGATTGCTGAAGACGCTGTTCAATCTGACGTATCGCAATTGCAGTCCGGGCGGTACCGGCCTGGAGTATACCGGCGAAAAAGGCTTGCGCCTGCGGGTAGGGGAGATCGTCGCCTTGCGCCATCAGGAGAAGGACGGGACCAGGCAATGGTCCCTGTCCGCGGTGCGTTGGCTCTACTGCGGAGAGGGGGAGCCGGGGATTCAGGTGGGGCTGCATCATGTGGGTGGAGGCGCCCGTGCGGTGGCCGTGCGTGGCCTCGGTGGTGAGGGCGCAGGCAGTCACTATTTGCGTGCGCTGCTACTGGCGCAAGAAGAGCAGCAAAGCCTGGTGGTGCCTACCGGGCGCTTTGATAGCGGAAGTCGCCTGTTGTTGAACGATGGTACCGCCTTGTGGTACGCGGATCTTGGCCGTTTGCTGCAGACCAGCAAGACCTTCAGTCAGTTCCTGATCAGTATGCGGGCTCCGGATGGTGAAGAACGGAGACACATCGTCGAGTCGCTCTACAAGGTCCTGCAATAGTTTACCCGGTACCTTCCCCGAACCAGAAATCCAGATCCCTGGCGAGAAAATCCTGCACCGGCATGTAATGGGAGCCGTCGCAGGAAAAGGTGAGTCCCAGCATGCCGTTCATGATGTTGAGTGAAGCGGAGCGCAGGTAGATGGTGTCGTCGGCGAGCCGCAGGGCCTTGAACTGTTTGAACGTCGCGTGGATTTGTTCCGGCGTGATCCGGGCCCGCTCGGGATAGGGCCGCAATGGGTAGGCCAGGCAGAAATCGGGATTGATGATTTCATCGACGGAGACGATCTGGTAGCTATAGGGGTCGTCGATCAGCCAGATGGAACAGCGGCCGCTGGAGAAATGAATCTTGCAATGGAATACCCCATGTTCACGGATCAGGGTCTCGAACATCTCCAGCACGGCGTCGATATGTTCTTCCAGCAGACTGGGCGCTCGCTTTTGCATGAATACCGTGCTGCGCACCGCCGGATCGCCGCGGAACTGTTGCCACTGCATTTCCTGCGGCCGCAATTGCGTGTCCTGCAGCAGGGCATTGACGGGAAAATCCGCCGCAATGAAACCCAGTAACTGCTCATCCTGGCGTACGGCCTGCAGGGCCGTGATGCACTGCTGCTGGTCATAGATGCTGCGATACACCGAGGACAGCATGATGCCCTTGAACGGAAGGTTATTGGTGAGGTAGGGGCGTCGGGAAAGGTCGGTACCACGCCAGGCAAGGTCGATTTGCTCCTGGCGCACCATGGAAGAGCGCTCGATGCCGTTCACATCCCAGGCATAGAGCAGCACGCAGTGAGGGATGCCGGTAATGGCATCGGCCAGTACCTGGTCCAGCCGGTCCGGTTCCGCCCAGGCACCGGCGCATTGTTGTGCCAGCTTCCCCAGCGGGTCTGATACGGTTTCGGCCAAGGCGGCCTTCTTGGCCAGGATCTGTTCTTGCAGGCTGCTCATGGGTCTGGCGTATCTCTTCAGGTCGTGACAGGGTTGCAGTGTAGTGCATAGAGTATGGTGCAGGTAAGATATCGTCCCATGAAGTCTTCCCGGTCAACTTTTCCCGCTGTACCTGTCTGATTCATTGCCATGTCACAGCAGGTGAATGTACTGATCATCGGCCAGGGCCTGGCCGGCACCCTGCTGGCCGCGAATCTGGTGGCGCGCGGTGTACGGGTGCTGGTGGCGGATGATGGCCATCGCAGTTCCTCCACGCGCATGGCGGCTGGACTGCTCAATCCCGTCAGCGGTCTGCGCTTGACCAAGTCGCGCCAGGCGGAACGTTTCATCCCCGAGGCCCTGCACACTTATGCAGATCTCGAGCAGAGATGGGGTGCGAGCTTTTACCATGCCACGCCGCTGTTGCGGATCTTCCGTTCCGAACGACAGCGGGCCGATTGGCTCAAGCGTCTGGGTTCCCCCGATTATGCTGCCTACCTGCAGGCGCCACTGGCGCCGGAAGCGCTGCCGGCAGGCCTGCGCGCACCCCATGGCGCAGGCCTGCAGCAACAGACCGGTTATCTCGACACCGCCAGCTTCCTCGATGCCGGCCGTCACTGGCTGCGCCAGCAGGATGCTCTGCACGAGGGCCTGTTCGACTGGTCCGAGCTCCGCTTGTCGGGATCGGCGGCGTGCTGGCGCGAGTGGACGGTGCAGCATGTGATCGCTTGCGAGGGATATCGGGGTCAGGACAATCCCTGGTTCGGCTGGCTGCCCTTCCGGCCCTGCAAGGGGCAGATCCTGACACTGGAGACCGGAGACCCGCTGCCCGCATGGATACTCAATCGCGGCACCTGGCTGGTACCGCTTGGAAAGGGTCGCGCCCGTATCGGCGCCACCTATGAGCGGGACGCCATCGATTCGGGTCCCAGCCTGGCCGCACGCGAGATCCTGTTGCGTGAGGCGCATGCATTGTTTCCGGACCGCGTGCGCTGGAGCCTGGTAGAGGAGGCCGTGGGCGTGCGGCCCGGGACCCGTGACAAAATGCCCCTGGTGGGTTTGCATCCGGAGTACCCACAGCTGGGCATGTGTAACGGCTTTGGTTCCAAGGGGGTGTTGATGGCGCCCTATTACACCCGCTGCCTGGCAGCGGCCCTGGTCGAGGGCGCGGCCTTGCCCGCGGAGGCCAGCCTGCAGCGCTGGTGGAATCCCCATGCAAGCGGGTGAATCGCAGCGGGCCAGGCAGGGCGGGCAGGGGAGGTCATCGTCGTCTCTTACGGCCATGGCCCAGGCGGCCGTGGCCGAGCGGCTGGCACCGGGTATGCACGCCATTGATGCCACGGTGGGCAACGGCCACGATACCCTGTTCCTGGCCCGCCAGGTGGGGGCCACGGGGCAGGTGTACGGTTTCGACCTGCAGGCCTGTGCCCTGGCCGCCGCGTCCGCGCGGCTGCTGGCGGCGGGGGTTGCGGACCGGGTCCGCCTCATCCATGCCGGTCATGAGACCATGGCGGAACGGCTACCCGCGAGGCTGCGGGGAGGGGTGCAGGCCATCATGTTCAACCTGGGCTACCTGCCAGGCAGCGACAGGCAGTGCATCACCCGCGCCGTCAGCAGCCTCCAGGCCCTGCGGCAGGCCCTGGAATGGCTGGCGCCGGGAGGATTGCTGACGGTGCTGGCCTACCGGGGCCATGCCGGAGGGGCGGAGGAGGCGGATGCCGTGGCCCGATGGTTGCAGGGCCTGGAACCTTCCCTTTACCAGGTTGGTCAGCAGTATGGCGATGCGGCAAGGGGCACGGGTCCGGAACTCGGACTGGTGTATCGGCGTCCCAACCGGTAGGAGCCTGGCCTTGCTGGCCTTGCTGGCGTTCGGCCGGGCGATTCGTATCAGGCATACTATTCACTCTCAGAAGCATCGCGCCACTCATCACCATGACAAAGATAACCAAGCCGGATTCGCTACCGCCCAGCAAATCATCGCGCCAGGACATCGAAGGCTTCTTGCGCCAGGTGGCGACCCTGCCCGCGGTGCGTGGCACGGGACAGTCCGGCCGGCTCATCTTTGCCATGGATGCCACTGCCAGTCGTGAGCCGAGTTGGGACCAGGCGGCACAGATCCAGGGGCGCATGTTCGAAGAGACCGCGGCCCTGGGCGGACTGGATGTACAGTTGTGTTACTACCGTGGCTTTGATGAGTTCGAGGCGAGTCCCTGGTACGGCTCGTCCCGCGACCTGCTGGCGCGTATGAGTGCTGTGCGCTGCCGTGCCGGACAGACCCAGCTGGAACAGGTGCTGCGCCACGCCCTGGCCGAGACCCGACGCCGACGGGTGCAGGCCCTGGTCTTCGTGGGTGACAGCATGGAAGAGAATCTCGACCGGCTGGGGAGCCTCGCCGGTCAGCTGGGGGTGCTCGGGGTGCCCTTGTTCCTGTTCCATGAAGGACGTGATGCGCGCGCCGGACGTGCCTTTGCCGAACTGGCGCGCCTGAGTGGCGGCGCGGTCTGTCCCTTCGATGCCGGCAGCGCCGATCAATTGCGCGAACTGCTCGGCGCCGTGGCCGTCTATGCGGCGGGAGGCCGCCAGGCGCTGCGTGCCCTGGGAGAACGGCGCGGTGGCCGGACCCTGCAGCTGCTCAAGCAGCTGCAGGGGGACTGACCCATGTACATCCGTATCCTGCTTGGACTGGCGGCCGTGGCCACCCTGCTGTGGCTGTTGCGCTGGTTTCTGCGCAACCCACCGGCCAAGGTGCGGCGCCATCTGATCCGTGGCGTCCTGGCGGCTGGCATCGGCGTGCTCATCCTGCTGGCGGTAACCGGCCGGCTGCACTGGTTGTTTGCCCTGGGCGCCTTCCTGCTGGCCAGCGCCGGACGCCTGCTGGGCCTGCTCAATATGCTGCCCCTGCTGCGGCGGGTGGGAGGGGCCTTCAGGTCCGGCGCGGCGCCCGCCGCAGGGGCGGCGGGCAGCCAGCGATCCCAGGTGGAAAGTCGCTTCCTGCGCATGAGCCTGGACCACGACAGCGGTCACCTGGATGGCCAGGTACTGGAAGGACCCCATGCCGGGGCCCGCCTCAGTGAACTGCCGCTGGCGACCTTGCTGGACCTGCTGCGTACCTGCCGACAGGAGGACGAGGATTCCGCGCAACTGCTGGAATCCTACCTGGACCGGGTACAGGGTGCCGACTGGCGTGCCGGGTTCGCGTCGAATGGCCAGGAACCGAACGGTTCCGCCGACGGTCCCATGACAGTGGAGGAGGCCTGGCGCATCCTTGGCCTGGAGCCGGGTGCCGATCGCGAGGCGATCATCGCCGCCCATCGCCGCCTGATGCAGAAGCTGCATCCCGATCGCGGGGGTTCCGATTACCTGGCGGCCCGCATCAACCAGGCCAAGGACTGCTTGCTGGAAGAGAGCTGATCCATGATCGAACGCGGACGGCCAGGGTCGGCTGTTCGGAACCTCTTGATCGCAGTGACAGGAGAACCTGGCTCATGTTTGGAATTGACAAGCGAGTGGAAATGGTCCGTCCCGAACAGGCCTTGCCGGGTCGGGTGGAGCGGATGCCGGTACCGGAACGGCATTTCGTCAATGGCCATACCCTGACGCCCCCCTTCCCGGAGGGCATGCAGACGGCCCTCTTCGGCCTGGGGTGCTTCTGGGGCGCGGAGCAGGGTTTCTGGAAGTTACCCGGGGTGTATACCACGGCAGTGGGTTATGCGGCCGGCTATACCCCCAATCCCGGTTATCGGGAGGTATGCACGGGCCTCACCGGCCACAACGAGGTGGTACTGGTGGTGTTCGATCCCGAAAAGGTTTCCTACCCGGCCTTGCTGCGCCACTTCTGGGAGGCCCACGATCCCACCCAGGGCATGCGTCAGGGTAACGATCTGGGCAGCCAGTATCGTTCCGGTATCTACGTATACAGCGAGGAGCAGCGACAGCTGGCCGAGCGCTCGCGAGCGCAGTATCAATCCTTGCTGCACGCCGCCGGCAAGGGAGACATCACGACCGAGATCCTGGGCGCGCCGGAATTTTATTATGCCGAGGAATATCACCAGCAATACCTGGCGAAGAATCCCCATGGTTATTGCGGGCACGGTGGTTGCGGTGTGCCCTTTGGAGATGCGTCGGCCTGAAGCGCGCTGGGCAGGCGCCGGCCGGACGCCGGGTAAATCAGAATTTGCTGTGCTGGTAGCGGTAATGGTGGGGCGGTACGTTGAGCTGCAGCCAGTAATCCTCGATGTGGCCGATCATTTCCTCGAAGTTTTCCTGGCTGGTGGGCTTGCGCAGGTAACTGTTGATACCGAGGTCATAACCAAGTTCCACATCGCGGTGCTCCTGCGAGGAGGACAGCATGATGACGGGCAGCAGGCGGGTGGTGGTCCGGTTGCGGATTTCCCGCAACACGTCGAAGCCGTTCAGCTTGGGCAGTTTGATGTCCAGCAGGATCAGGCAGGGTAGTTTTTGGCCCAGGTGAGAGGCTTCCGCCCCGTCGGCAAACAGGAAGTCCAGGGCTTCCTTGCCGTCGCGCTTCACCACGATGCGGTCTTCCAGGTTGCGCTTGCGGAAGGCACGCAGGGTGAGCATGACATCGTCATCGTTGTCTTCCACCAGCAGGATGCTGTCACAGGTCGGGCTGGAGGGTTCCGGGTGCCGTGGCGCGCCTGATTCCAGCTTGAACAACACGGTCTTGATGCCGATTTCATGACACCAGGCGATGGCGGCATCGGAAGTCTTGAATACCCGGGCCCCGCCGCGTTTGGCGGACAAGGTATCGTGCCGGTCTTCCTGGGTATGGTTCTGTAATCGTACATTCCATCCGGAGCCGGCGGGATCGGATACCACCAGTGCCTTGTTGAAATGCCCCTTGTCCACGAGAAGGCGTACTTCACGCTCCTGCATTGTTATTTTCCCTGCCGAAAAAATGAAGATTCAGGTATTTTTTATACTGCTTGTGGGAGAAATATAGCCCAAACTTGGGAAAATGGGTAATGGTAAGAAAAGCGTTAGTTTATTCGTATTTTCTTATATCTGGCTCGGAACCATAACGTCACCGGAGACGGCGGCTCCTAGAGATTGATGCGGATTTCCCGGAAGCCGATGCGCTGACACCAGCGCAATGCCGCATCGCTGGTCTTGAACAGACGGATGCAGCGCCCCCGTTTGTTTTCCAGGGGAACCCTTGCCCCGTCCCGCATCAGGAAACACACGGTCCAGCCTCCCCGCACCGGATCCTGTTCCAATAGGGCTGCGCGGATATCTCCGCTGACGAATTGCGCCGAAGCTTCCCGTTCTTGCACTTTTGGGTCCCCGATATTATTGATTTGGGGTATTGTGCCTGCAACGCGGGTCTGGGGTAAAGGCTTGAATCATGCGTTGCCCAGCAGGGCGTCGAGATGGGCCACGACACTGCGACCCAGTGCCGCGAGGGCGTAACCGCCTTCCAGGGTGGAGACGATGCGGCCCCGGGCATGGCGCCGGGCGAGTTCGAGCAGCTCCCCCGTGACCCATCGATAATCGGCTTCACCAAAGGCCAGTGCGGCCATCTCATCTTCCGCGTGGGCATCGAAGCCGGCAGAGATCATGATCAATTCCGGTGCAAAGGCCTCCAGCCGTGGTAGCCATCGCTCCTTGACGGCCTGGCGGAACGCCGTGCCGCCACTGCCGGCACGCAGGGGCGTGTGGACCGCCTGTGCAGTGTCGGCTTCCGTGCCACTGTAGGGATAGAAGGGATGCTGGAAACTGGAGCAGAACAACACCCGGGGATCATCGGCAAAGATATCCTCGGTGCCATTGCCATGATGAACATCGAAGTCCACGATGGCCACGCGTTGCAGGCCATGCCGACACAAGGCGTGGGCGGCACCGACGGCCACATTGTTGAAGATGCAAAAGCCCATGGCGCGGCGGCGTTCCGCATGGTGACCGGGTGGCCGTACCGAGCAGAAGGCCTGGTGCATCCTGCCTTCCATCACCGTGTCCACGCCCAGGATCACCGCGCCGGCCGCCCGCCGGGCCGCCGCCAGGCTGTGCGGGTTCATGAGGGTGTCGGAATCCAGACGGACATAGCCCTCCCGGGGGGCATTGTGGAAGATGTGATCCACGTAGTCGGGATCATGTGCCCGGCACAGTTGATCTCGGCTGGCCAGGGGAGCCTCCAGATGACGGAGCGCGAGTTCCATGCGGCTGGCCAGGAGCTGATCCTCTATGGCAGCCAGTCGCTGCGGACATTCCGGGTGTCCCGCACCCATTTCATGCAGAGCGCAGTCGGGGTGTGAGATAAAGGCAATGGCCATGCCGGTGTTCCCTTGTTACCCTTGAGCGGCCCTATTTTGTCACATACCCGGTCAGGTGCGTGTGCCATACCCGGAAAATCTCCCACCCCGAATACCTGGTCATCGTCACATGTCCCAACACTATCTCGACAAACTGTTCGCACCCGGGAGCATTGCCGTATTCGGCGCCAGCGAACGCCCCGATTCAGTGGGTACGCTCATCTATCGCAATCTGCGTGACGGTGGATTCCAGGGAAGACTGTATCCGGTCAATCCCAAGTATGCATCGCTGGATGGACAGCCCTGCTATGCCTCCATGGCGGAGTTGCCCGGCCCGGTGGACCTGGCCGTGATCGCCACCCCCGCCGTTACCGTGGCGGATATCCTGGAGGCCTGCGGCACCCGTGGCGTGCGCACCGCCATCCTCATCTCGGCTGGTTTCGGCGGTGGCGACGAGTCCGGGCGGGAGCGCAAGGAGGCCGTGTTGCAGGTGGCTGCCCGTTACCGCATGCGACTGCTGGGGCCCAACTGCCTGGGATTGATCCGCCCGAGCCTCAATCTCAACGCCACCTTCAGCAAGAACAGCGCCCGGCCCGGCGGACTGGCCCTGGTGTCCCAGTCGGGCGCCCTCTGTACCGCCATCCTGGACTGGGCCATCGTCCACGATGTGGGTTTTTCCACCCTGGTGTCCCTGGGGGATGCCGCGGATATCGATTTTGGTGACCTGCTCGATTACCTCGCCCAGGATAGCCAGACCCGCAGCATCCTTCTCTATATCGAGGGCATCCGTGATGCGCGCCGTTTCATGAGCGGGCTGCGCAGCGCGGCACGCATGAAGCCGGTGATCGTGCTCAAGTCCGGGCGGCACAGTGAGGGTTCACGCGCGGCCCTTACCCACACCGGTGCCTTGATCGGTGCCGACGATGTGTTCGATGCCGCCCTGCAGCGTGCTGGCGTGGTGCGCGCCATGTCCATCGAACAATGGTTTGCCGCTGCCCAGTTGCTGGCCAGCGAGGATCGGGTCAGCGGCAATCGTTTGGCCATTGTCACCAACGGGGGTGGTCCCGGCGTCATGGCCGTGGACCGGGCGATGGACCTGGGGGTGCAACTGGCGCAGCTGGCACCTGCCACCATCGAGGCCCTGGAGGCTGCACTGCCCGATCACTGGTCCCATGCCAATCCCGTGGATCTGCTCGGGGACGCAGGCGCGGAGCGCTATGGCGCGGCGGTCCGTGCCTGCCTGGCGGATCCCGGTGTGGATGGATTGCTGGTGATGCTGACCCCGCAGGCCATGACCGATCCGAGCGCCTGTGCCGAGGCGGTGATCGCCGCACGTCAGGGCAGTCACAAGCCGGTTCTGCTGTGCTGGATGGGGGAAGAGCAGGTGCGCGTTGCGCATGAACTCTTTGCCCGGCACCACATGCCCGCCTTCGGCAGTCCCGAGTCCTCCGTGGAGGCCTTCGCCTATCTCACCCGTTTCCAGCAGAACCAGCAATGGCTCACCCAGGTGCCGACCCCGCTGGGTCGCCGCAGCGAACCGGACATCGAGGGCGCGCGGTTGATCATCGAAAGCGTGCTGGCCGAGGGCCGCACCGTGCTGGGTACGGCGGAATCCAAGGCGATTCTCCATGCCTTCGCCATCCCGGTAACCCAGAGCATCGAATGCCACAGCGCCAACGATGCCCTGGTGGTGGCCGAGTCCATCGGTTATCCCGTGGTGATGAAGATCAGTTCAGCGGATATCACGCACAAATCCGACGTGGGTGGTGTGCGGCTCAATATCGGCTCGGCCCAGGCGGTGCGCATCACCTACAACGAAATGCTGGAGGCAGTGCGCGCCAAGTATCCGGAGGCACGTATCGGCGGCGTCACCCTGGAGCCCATGTACAGTTCGCGCCACGGGCGCGAACTGCTGGTGGGGGTGATCCGCGACCCCGTGTTCGGGCCCGTCATCAGCTTCGGCGCCGGCGGGGTGGAAGTGGAAATCCTGCGTGATCGGGCGGTGGCGCTGCCGCCGCTCAATACCTTCCTGGCACGCAAGGCCATCGAACAGACCCGTATTGCCAGGCTGCTGGGCGAATTTCGCGACATGCCCGCCATCGACATGGAGGCGCTGGTGCAGGTGCTGCGCCGGGTTTCGGAAATGATCTGCGAACTGCCGCAGATCCGCGCCATGGACATCAATCCCCTCATCGCCGATGCCCGGGGTGTGATCGCCCTGGATGCCCGCATCGAGGTGCAACGGCCGCACCTGTCCCTGGATCGCTACAGCCACATGGCCATCCATCCCTATCCCAAGCACCTGGTTTCGAGCTGTCAGCTGGCCGACGGCACCGATATCACCATCCGGCCCATCCGTCCCGAGGACGCCGGGATCGAACAGAGCTTCGTCAAGGCGTTGTCGAGTCAGTCCCGGTATTTTCGCTTCATGCGCAGCCTGAACGAACTGACCCAGGAGATGCTGGTGCGTTTCACCCAGCTTGATTATCACCGCGAGCTGGCACTGATCGCGGTGCTGGAGCAGGATGGCCGGGAGACCGAGCTGGGTGTGGCACGTTACATCATCAATCCTGATGGCCAGAGCTGTGAGTTCGCCCTGGTAGTGGCCGATGCCTGGCAGGGGAAGGGCATCGGCTCACGGCTGATGCAGGCACTCATGGAAGCGGCACGGCAGCGCGGTCTCGCTGAAATGGAAGGCGAAGTTCTCGCCAGCAATCATAATATGCTGCACCTGATGGCCAGCCTGGACTTCAGCCTCCACACCAGCAGCGAAGATCCGGGCGTCAAGCTGGTGAGCAAGGAACTGTGAGCGGAACCTGACATGACACGAGACGATGCCAGCGCCGAAGTCGATCCGGATCGCGGCAGCATTCGCTGCGCGGGCCGCTGGACGGTGGATGGTATCGGGAACCTGGCAGCACGGCTGCCGCGCCTCGTCATGCCGGCCGGGCGGCCCGTGCGGCTGGAGGCCGGCGCGATCGCGGCACTGGATACCAGCGGTGCCTGGCTGCTGCAGCGCCTGCGCCTGCAGCTGGAGACGGCGGGAAACCCGGTGGAGGTGCAGGGCCTGCAGGACAATCATGCCGACCTTTACCAGCGGATATGCGAGCTGGGCACCACCGAGCTGCCACGGGAACCGCGGCTCGGGCCCCTGGCCGGTACCGGTCGGGGCACGCTGCGCGGGCTGGAGGAACTCTACGCCTTCCTCTCCTTCTTTGGCGCTGTCGTGACACGGTGCGCCTGGTTGCTGTGGCATCCAGGGCGCATGCGCTGGAAGGCCATGTTCATCGACCTGCACGGCTCCGGGGTGACGGCGCTGGGCATTGTCGGCCTGTTGTCCTTTCTGATGGGGGTGGTGATCGCCTACCAAGGGGCGGTGCAGCTGCGCGCCTTTGGCGCCGACATCTACATCGCCGACCTGGTCGGTCTGTCCATGGCCCGCGAGCTGGGGCCGCTGCTGGCGGCCATCATCGTCGCCGGGCGCACCGGGTCCGCCTACGCCGCCCAGATCGGCACCATGCGCGTGACCGACGAGGTGGCGGCCTTGCGCACCATCGGTATCGAGCCCCTGGACATGCTGGTCATTCCCAAGGTCGTCGCGCTGTGCCTGGCACTGCCACTGCTGGCGGTATTCGCCGATATCATGGGGGTACTCGGCGGCATGATCCTGGCCAAACTGCAGCTGGGACTGAGTTTCGCGCCCTTCCTGGATCGCCTGCAGGAGGCGGTTTCCCTGCGCTCCTTCCTGATTGGCCTGGGCAAGGCGCCGGTGTTCGCCCTGGTGATCGCGCTGATCGGCTGTTTCCAGGGGTTCCGGGTGCGCGGCAGTGCCGCCAGTGTCGGCCAGCACACCACCCGGGCGGTGGTGCAGGCCATCTTTCTCATCATTGTCATCGATGCGCAGTTTTCGGTGATCTTCAGCTGGCTGGGGATCTGAGATGGGTGGATCAGGGGAACCGGTGCTGGAACTGCGCGGGGTCTGTACCCGCTTCGGATCGCTCGTGGTGCATGACCAGCTGGATCTCGAGGTGCGGCGCGGCGAGGTGCTGGCCCTGGTGGGTGGCAGCGGCAGTGGCAAGACCACGCTGCTGCAGGAGATGATACTGCTGCGCCGTCCGGACCGCGGCACCATACGCTTGTTCGGCGAGGAGATCACCGGATCTGTGGGACGGGAACGCATGGAACGGATGCAACGCCGCTTCGGGGTCCTGTTCCAGCATGGTGCATTGTTCACCGGCCTCAATCTGTTGCAGAATGTGGGCGTGCCCTTGCGCGAGCACAGCGGGCTCGATGATGCACTCATTGACCAGATCGCATTGCTCAAGATCCGCCAGGCCGGTTTGCCGGTCGATGCGGCGTTGAAGTATCCCGATGAGCTCAGCGGCGGTATGGTGAAGCGGGCCGCGCTGGCACGTGCCATGGCCCTGGATCCGCAGTTGCTGTTTCTCGATGAGCCCACCTCGGGCCTGGATCCGGTCAGCGCGGGTGCCTTCGACGAACTCATCCTGGACCTGAAGCAGTGGCTGGGACTGACCCTGGTAATGGTCACCCATGACCTGGACTTGCTCTGGCAGGTGGCGGACCGGGTGGCGGTGCTGGGCGAGGGGCGGGTGGTGGCGGTGGCGCCCATGGCCGAGTTGGAAGCGGTCGAACATCCCGCGGTGCGGGCCTATTTCGAGGGCGCGCGAGGGCGTGCCGCACGGCCTGCCTAGATGTTGCGAGCTGGCCGATGCCCTGTATCGGGACTCGCTGTGAATACATCCCTGTACGCTCGACGGCCGCGTCCATGCGGCCGAC
>JAPHQV010000035.1 GCA_026197075.1 Gammaproteobacteria bacterium
AGGGATGCGGCCGTCAAGCCTACAGGGACGTATTCACGGCGCCCCGCCGACAGGCACGACGTCCCGCCAAAGCCCGCCGATGGTTGTCCTAGCCACCCAGCAAGACCCGCAGGATATGTTCAAACGCCTGGGCCGACAAGCCGGTGAGGGAGGCGAAGGCCGCGATCACCCGCACGACGATGGGCCAGAGGATGCCACCCAGCAGGCCGGTGAACAACAGGGCCAGCAGGATCCAGATGCCAAAAGGCTCGATGCGCGCCAGGGGGCGCGCCAGGCGATCAGGCAGCACGCCCACCGCCACCCGGCCGCCGTCCAGGGGCGGCAAAGGCAAAAGGTTGAGCACCATCAGGATGGTGTTGATGAAGATGCCGGCCACCGCCATCAGCACCAGGGGCTGACCCGCCCAGCCCCCGATGGCACCGCCCAGTTGGGCCAGCAGGGCCCAGCCCAATGCCATGCACAGGTTGGCGAAGGGCCCGGCCGCCGCCACCCAGGCCATGTCCCGGCGCGGGCGACGCAGGTTGCGGGCATCCACCGGCACCGGCTTGGCCCAGCCGAACACGAAGCCGGTGAGGAACAGCATGAGGCCCGGCACCAGCACCGTGCCCACCGGGTCGATGTGACGCAGGGGATTCAGGCTCAAGCGTCCCAGCATACTGGCGGTCTGGTCGCCGAAATGGCGCGCCACCCAGCCGTGGGATACCTCGTGAACGGTGATGGCCAGCAGCACCGGCAATACCCATACGGCGATTTTCTGGGCCAGACTCAGTTCCAGCATGTCATGCCCCCAGCATACTGGCGTCGCCCTTGCCCTGGCGCAGCACTTCGGCCACGCCGCTGGCCAGATCGATCACCGTGGTGGGCTCGAAGCCGCAGTTGCCACCGTCGATGATGAGATCCACCAGCTTGTCGAGCCGGTCACGAATCTCCTCGGCGTCGGTTTCCGGCAGTTCGGCGCCGGGCAGGATCAGGGTGGAGCTCATGATGGGCTCACCCAGTTCGGCAAGCAGGGCCTGCGCCACGCGATGGTCCGGCACCCGCAGGCCGATGGTCTTGCGCTTGGCATGCTGCAGGCGGCGCGGGACCTCGTGGGTGGCGGGCAGCAGGAAGGTGTAGGGGCCCGGGGTGAGGGACTTGAGCAGGCGATAGGCCTGGTTATCCACCTTGGCGTAGGTGGCGATCTCCGACAGGTCGCGGCATACCAGGGTGAAATGATGACGGGCATCCAGCTGACGGATGCGGCGGATGCGCTCCATGGCGTCCTTGTCACCCAGGTGACAGCCGATGGCATAACTCGAATCGGTGGGATAGATCACCAGGCCACCGTCGCGAATGATGTCGACGGCCTGGGACACCAGGCGCGGCTGGGGATTATCGGGATGAATCTGGAAAAACTGGCTCATGGGAAATGGGGTCCATCAGGCCGCGCGCGGCAGCCAAAGCTCACTCTCCCACAGCGGGTGGCAGCCCGGCGGAAGTTCCTGCAAACGACCCAGTTCCACCCAGGGATTCTCCGGCCCGTGAAAATCGGAACCACGGCTGGCCAGCAAGGGGGTGGTGCGACTCAGGGCCGCCATGGTCAGGGCCTCGTCACGACTGTGACTGCCGGACACCACTTCCATGCCAACCCCGCCACCCTCGCGGAATTCGCCCAACAGGCGGCGCAGTTTGCTGGCGCTCAAGCGATAGCGGGCCGGATGGGCCAGCACCGCCAGCCCGCCCGCGGCCTGGATCCAGCCCAGGGCATCCTCCAGGGACGCCCATTGACCGGGCACATAGCCGGGCTTGTTGTTCACCAGGTAACGTTTGAACACCTCGCGCATCGTGGCGGCATGACCCCGCTCCACCAGGAAGCGGGCAAAATGGGTACGGCTGACGATACGTCCCTGGGCCAGACCACGAGCGGCCTCGAAGCCACCCTCGATGCCGGCCTTGGCCAGCCGGCGCCCGATCTCCTCGGCGCGCCAGTCACGAAACGCCTGCAAGGAGCGCAGGCCCGCCTGCAGTTCCGGGCAATGGCGGTCCACCTGCAGGCCCAGCACATGGATGGTCTGCTTGGACCAGGTCACGGAAATCTCCACCCCCGGCACCAGTCGCAGCCCCTGTTCGCGCGCGGCGCTGTCTGCCTCCGCCAATCCGTCCAGGGAATCGTGATCGGTCAGGGCGAGCACATCGACGCCCGCCGCGCGTGCCCGCGCCACCAGCGCGGCGGGGCTGAGGGTGCCGTCGGATGCCAGCGAATGGCTATGCAAATCATGGTGTAAAGTCATCGGCCCATTGTACCGCAGTGGCAGGCGTTGTAGGTCAAAATACGCTATCATATGCCCTTTCCACGTCGATGCCCCCCATGGAACTCCAGATCCATCCTGACCAGGATTATTTTCGCCTGCGCCTGCACCAGCTGCTGGATGTCCTGCGGCACGCCCGGGACGCCTGCGCGGACAAGCCCCCTGGGGACGACCCTGCCCTGCTGGAGGAAGCCCTGCACCAGCTGCTGGACATCATCGCCCGGGTGGAATCGGATGCCCGCGCCACCGACAGCGACCGGCGCGGCAAAACCCACAGCCGGCAAGGGGTGCGTGAAGCCGATATCACCGAACTGGGGGAATACAGCATCGGCCTGCTGGGCGAGCTGGAGCACTGGCTGCAACGTCACCAGCTGGAGGAGCAATTGACCCTGCTGGCGGAGGTACAAATGGCCCTGGGCCTGTGGATCGCCCGTCATGGCGGCGAACTGGTGACCCTGGAACCGGTGGTGGATGCCCTGGCCCAGTTTGCCAACCGCACCCTGGATTCGGAACAATTGATACAGTTATTTACCTATATGGGCGAGATCGTCGAGGCCGTGGCGCCGGTCATTCGTCAGGACCTGGAGAAAACCAATCCCGGCCGGCCCTGGCGGGTACTGCACCTGAACCGGGCCATCGTCGCCACCCGCAGCCATGACCCGGCGGCCATCCAGGAAGCCTATGACCGGCTGGAGGAACTGCTGCCCGAAGAGGCACCACGCTTCTTTGCCGAGGGCATGGAGCAGATGGACGCCCTGGATTACCCGCCTCATGTGCGCAATCTGGTGGAAACCTACTACCAGGACTGGAATCGCAAGCACCGTCTGCATTAGCATCGAACGCGGCACAAACCGAGCCGGACACAACTGAATCATGAAACTACTCTACGACTTCTTCCCCATCCTGCTCTTCTTCATTGCCTACAAGGTCTATGACATCTATGTGGCTACCGCCGTGGCCATCGCCGCGGCCTTCGTGCAGACCGGCCTCTACTGGCTCAAGCACCGGCGCTTCGAGAACACCCATCTGCTGACCCTGGGGCTGCTGGTGGTGTTCGGTGGACTGACGCTGGCCCTGCACGACCCGGTGTTCATCAAGTGGAAACCCACCCTGGTGAACTGGCTGTTCGCCATCGGTTTCCTGGGCAGTCATTTCATCGGTCGCAAGCCCCTGGTGGAACGTATGATGGGCCATGCCGTGACCTTGCCGGCACCGGTCTGGTCGCGCCTGAACCAGGCCTGGACCTGGTTCTTCGTGGCCATGGGGGCACTGAACCTCTATGTCGCCTACAACTTCTCGGAAGATACCTGGGTGAACTTCAAGCTGTTCGGCATGCTTGGCCTGACCCTCGCCTTCGTCATCGCCCAGTCCCTGTACCTGAGCCGGCACATGGTGCCCGAACAGGATTCCGAGGGGGACCAGTAGTGCTCTATGCCATCATCACCCGGGATGTGGACGACAGCCTGGAAAAACGCCTGGGCGCCCGCCCCGCCCATCTCGAGCGGCTGGAGGCCTTGCGTGATGACGGGCGCCTGGTCCTGGCCGGCCCTCATCCGGCCATCGACAGTAACGACCCCGGACCCGCCGGTTTCAGCGGCAGTCTGGTGGTGGCGGAATTTACCTCCCTGGAAGATGCGCGCGCCTGGGCCGATGCCGATCCCTATGTCCAGGCCGGGGTCTACGCGCAGGTCACCGTAAAGCCTTTCAAAAAAGTACTTCCCTAACCAACACGGATCAATATTTATGAAAAAACTGCACACCGTACTTGCCCTGACCATGGCCCTGGGCCTGGCCGCCTGCAACGAGCAACCGGCCAGCGTGATGCCGCCAGACGCAAGCACCGCCTCCGCCGCCGATGCCAGCCCGGTACTGGCTACCGTGAACGGCGTTCCGATCACCCAGAACATCCTGAATTTCCACAAGCAGCAACGCAACGCACGGCGCCCGGGTGAACCCATCGAAGATGAGCAGCTCCTGCAGGAAATCATCAATCTGGAGCTCATGCACCAGGAGGCGCAGAAATCAGGCATCGACAGCCGCCCGGAGATCGCCATACAGCTCGCCCATCAGCGACGCGGCTTCCTGGCCAGTGTCGCCGTCCAGCAATACGCCGCGAACAATCCGGTGACCGAGGATGCCATCCGCGCCCTGTACGATGAGCACTTCGGCACCGCAGACCAGGAATTCAAGGCCCGCCATATCCTGGTGGAAACGGAAGACCAGGCACGGGAGATCATCACCGCCCTGGAAGGAGGTGGTGATTTCGCAGCCCTCGCCAAGGAACACTCCACCGATCCCATGGGCGCCAACGGCGGCGACCTGGGTTGGTTCGCCCCCGGGCAGATGGTGAAACCTTTCGCCGAGGCGGCCGCGCAACTGGAAACCGGCCAGTACAGCAAGGATCCGGTGCAGACCCAGTTCGGCTGGCACGTGATCCTGCTGGAAGACCGGCGCGAGACCACCCCGCCTGCCTACGAAGAGATGCGCGAGCAGCTCAGGATGATGGCGCAGAACCAGCAGCTGCAGCAGTACCTGGAGAAGATGCAGCAAGATGCCAGCATCGAAATGAAATAGATGCGTACCGGCCGGCAGGCCCAGCCTGCCGGCTTCCCGCCCCAGAATTCATGAAGGATTCCGAATTGCCCGCGTGGGTACAATGGCTGGCCCAGGATGCCGACGGCACCTGGTGGGGCTACGAGGTGGAACCCCTGCAGCGGGACCATGGCTGGTATGAGAACGAACTGGGTCGGCATATACGCCTGCAACAGGAAGTCGCCAATCCCGCGTGGGCAGAAACCCTGCGACGGCTGAGGACCAAGGTTTCGTAGGCTGGCGTCACTCCCCGGTCACCTGTAACAAATCCTGCACCAACTCCCCATAGATTTCCGCCAGGGCCACATCGAAGGCCGTTACCGCGGCGGCGGGACTGCCATTGTTCGCCATCACCTCACGCATATAACGCCGCACCAGCAGCGGCGGCTCACGGCCGGCGGGCTGGGCAATCAGGCCCAGCTCCACCCGCACGGCGGCACCGTTGACATGCAGGCGACGGGAAAAATCCCGCACCTCCAGCCGCAAGTGCAAATCGGCATTGCGGTCCATGGAATCCGTCGCCACCAGATCGGCAAGGCGGCGGTCGCGCAGGTATTGCACCAGCTGGTCCTGCACGAGTACCGGCGGCGGACCTACCCAGTGATGGTAGTGATGGCGTTGCAACTGCTGGGGGGCGGCGGCATGGCTGTACAACAGGGCACGGTCGCGCAACAGGCCAACCGCCTCGACGCGCTCCACCCGCAGCACGCCGGCCAGGGGTGGTGACTCGAAGGGTTGTTCCACCGACAGGGTCGCCAGGCGGTAGAAATGATCCTCGGGCACGGCGTCGGTGCCGGCGCAACCGCCCAGGAACAGCACCAGGCACAGGTACAGGCATATTCCCGGACAGCATCGCTTGCCACCATTTTCCCTACTCATGGGACACTCCTTGCTCACGGGGCGGCTTGCCGCCCAGCAGCAGGCCGGGATTCTGGCGAATCTGGCGACTGAATTCGTTCATGTTGCGGCTGGTGCCTTCCATGTCATGGAGGATCACACTCGTGTAATCGGCAACTTCCTCCAGGGTGCGGCGCAGGGAGCGGATGGACTGCTCCAGGTCCTCGCGATTATCCTCCACCAGGCCATGGCTGGACTCCAGCAGCACCTGGGCTTCCTGCTGCAGGTCCAGCAGACCCTCGGACAGCAGCAGCATATTGGCGGACATCTGGTCGGTATTGTCGATGACCCGCACCAGTTGCTTCTCCCGATCGCTGTCCAGGATGCGATTGATGCGCCCGGCACTCTCCTGCAGGGAGGACACCAGGCCCTGCAGGCCGCCCAGTATCAGCGGCAGTTGTTCACCCACCTGGTCTCCCAGGCTGTTGATGCGGCGGTCCAGGTTGTCCAGCAGCGGCCGCACGCCGTCACGGGTCAGCCCGCTCACCTCCTCGGCGACGGTGGCCAGGGCCGCGAACAGGTCCACGCCGGCCTGGCCCTGCAGTTCGGTACCCGGTGAGAGGAATTCGACACTGGTGCCTTCCTCGATGTTGATCACCCTTTCCGCAAGCAGGCCTTCCGAATAGATCCTGGCGATACTGTCGACGGGGATCTGCCAACCGTCGCGGACACGCAGGTCGACCCGGTATTGCATGCCGGCGGGGCGCCGCTCGGGATGGATGGCGTCCACCGCACCGACCCGGAATCCCTCGTAGGTCACCGGCGTACCCGCCTTGATACCGCCCACGCGCTCGTAATACACATGGTAGACATCCCGTTCCCCTACCCCGCCGGTGAGGCGGAACAGGACGTAGAGCAGCAGGAGGAAGGCCGCCAGGACCGTGCTACCCACCACCAGGTAATTGATATTGTCTCGTCTCATGTCAACTCACAGGTTATCAATCAGTCAGGCGCCGCAGGTATTCCTCGGGATCCACATCGATTTCCTCGGAACGGCGATTCAGCAGGTTTTGCACCCGCTCACTGGGGCTGTTGCGGACTTCCTCCACCGTGCCCGTGATCAGGATGCGGCCCTGGTCCAGTACCGTGATGCGATCGGCGATGCGAAAGGCGCTGTCCAGCTCATGGGTCACCACCAGGATGGTCACCCGCAGCGCATCGCGCAGACGCAGGATCAACTCGTCCAGGTCCGCCGACACCACCGGATCCAGACCCGCGGAAGGCTCATCGAAAAACAACAGGCTGGGATCCATCACCAGGGCACGGGCCAGGGCGGCGCGTTTGATCATGCCGCCGGACAACTGGGCCGGCATGAGTCGTTCGAAACCGGCCAGGTTCACCACTTCCAGTTTCATGCGCGCCATGATGCGAATGGTGCGCTCATCCAGGCGGGTATGCTCACGCAGGGGGAATGCCACGTTCTCTTCCACGGTCATGGAGTTGAACAGGGCGCCGTTCTGGAAGGACACGCCCATGCGACGTCGCAGTTGGTACAGTTCACGCGCCGAGGCCTGGCTGATATCCGCACCGAACAGGCTCACCCGCCCGGCAGCGGGGCGATTGAGGCCGAGCAGATGGCGCAGCAAGGTGGACTTGCCCGAGCCGCTGCCACCCATCACCACCATGATCTCGCCGGGCCGCACTCGCAGGCTGACCTCGTCGAGGATACGCCGTGAATCGTAGTAACTGACCAGGTCTTCGACCTCGATGGCGTATGGCGTTGCGCTGGCGGTAACGGTGGCGGCTTGCGGCATCATGGCTCAGCGGTTCAAAAAATAGGTGAAGATCATGTCAGCGACCACGATCGCGGCGATGGACAGCACCACGGAACGTGTGGTGAAGCGCCCCAGTCCTTCCGCGCCACCACTGACCGAAAAGCCATTGGCGCAGGCGATCAGGGCGATGAGGGTGCCGAACACCAGTGCCTTGTAGAGTCCCTGCGCCAGGTCCGACCAGTCGAGCACATCGAAACACTGCTCGATGAACACGGCCAGGGGCATGGACAGGGTCATGCTGGTATAGATGCCGCCACCAATAATGGCGGCGGCATTGGCGAACATGGTCAGCACGGGCATCATGATGAGCATGGCGAGCAGGATGGGCGCGACCAGGTGCCGCACCGGCTCCACGCCCATGACCCGCAGCGCATCCACTTCCTGGGACATCTGCATGGAACCGATTCGTGCCGCAATGGCGGAACCGGAACGGCCGGCGACGACAATGGCGGCAATCAGCACACCAAATTCACGCGTCACGGAATAGGCGATACCGGCCACCACCTGTGACTCGGCACCAAACTCCCGTAGGGTGGCCAGACCCTGGATCGCCATCATGGCGCCATTGGCGAAGGCCAGCAGCAACACTACGGGCACGGCCAGCACACCGATCTTCATCATCTCCGCAACGACTGCCGACAGGCGCACCGGCTGTTGTAGAAAGGGTCCGGCCAGGAGCCAGTAGAGGCTCTCAATGCACAGGGAGAAGGCGTAACCTAGTTCCTCGATAGCCCCCAGGGTACGTTCGCCGGTCCGTTCGATGAAGGTGCGCATGCAGCGAGACCCGCTAACGGGTGTCCTTCAGGCGCGCCTCAAGGGAGGCGTAGATGGGGAAGACCTTGTCCAGTCGCGCCAGACGCAACACGTTCATGGCCGCATCGCTGACCCCGATGAGGCCGAAATCCAGCTGCCGGCTGCGCGACAACTGGTAACCTTCCACCAGACTGGCCACCCCGGAGCTGTCGATGTAATCCACGCCAGACAGGTCCACCAGCAGGGGCATCTTCTTCTGCAAGCAATCCAGAATGACCCTGCGTGCATCCGGCGAGCGATTCAGGTCCACTTCGCCGGTCAGTCGCACCACTGCGTAGCCATCCTTTTCATCCACCTGGTACGACATGCCCCTCACCCCTTTCATGTATGAACTTGATCATTTCAAACAAGTTGCCCTTGCCACCACAATCCACGAAGGTGGCTTCATCCATGATGCTGTCGATGAAATGCGTCCCCAGGCCACCGGGCCGCAGGTCGCCGAGATCCCGGGGACGCACCTGGCTGGCATCCACACAGGGAGCATCATCCCGCAGGCGAAACACCAGGGCCTGTCCGTCCGTGTGTACGGTCAGGCGAATTTCGCCATCGGGATCATTCCGGTACCCGTGCTGGATGATGTTCATGCAGGCTTCGTTTACAGCCAGCACCACGTTATCGGCATCCGCCCGGGACAGGCCAGCGGCGGATGCGGCATCCCGCACCAGGCTGCGCAACAGTTTCAGACGATCCGGCCGGGCGGGGAAACGCAGTTCGATTAGCGGGTCAGTGTCTTCCAGCACCGTTTCAGCCTTCTATCATGAGCAGGGTGAGATCGTCATCCATCACCCCGGAATCGCCACGTACTGCCGCCACGATATGTTGCAGCCGTTCCACCGGCGCCGCGTCACTGTGCCTGGCCAGCAGTTCGAGCAGACCCTCCCGCTCCAGGCGACGTCCACCGGCAAGCCGTGCTTCCAGCAGGCCATCAGTATATAGGTACAAACTATGGTCCTCCAGGCAAAAATCCACACCCGGAAACTCCGCCTCGGGCACGATGCCCAGCGGTGGCGCATCCGCGGGATATTCGCGTACCAGGCGACGATCGTGCATCACCACAGAAGGCAGATGCCCGGCGTTGGCCAGGCGTACCACGCGTGATTCAGGATCGAAGATGCCCGCCGTCATGGTGACGAACATACCCCGTATGGAGGTTTCCAGGATTTCGCGATTGAGCATCGCCAGCAGGCGGGACGGATCCAGTATGCTCTTGCCGAGACAGCGGTAGAGGCTACTGGTCTTGGCCATGAGCATGGCGGCATTCATGCCCTTGCCGGAGACGTCGGCAATACAGAAGGCCACCTGTCCCGTATGCAGGCGATAGAAGTCATAGAAATCACCGGACACCTCCCGGGCGGATAGATTCAGGCCCACCACGCCGCGGGTCTCGCCTCCCTCCGCCGGTAGCAGGCTGCGTTGCACCTCGCGGGCCAGCTCCAGTTCGCGGGCCAGTTCCGCCGCCACGCGATCCCGTTCACGCAGAATCTGCTCCAGTTGCCAGTTCATTTCCTGAAAACTCAGGTTCTCTTCCAGCAGGCACATATTGGCCTGGCGCAACACCTCACCAAACTCCGGCTGGGCACCGACCTGAAAACCAAAGGCGATCGCCGCTTCCTGCATGTGCCCGGCCACCTGGTCCAGCAATCCATCGCATTGTTCCACCTTGATGCCGAAATGCTCATCGAGCAGGCGGCGGCATTCCCGCACCGCCAGGCGTTTGTCCTCGGCGCTGAACACGGCCGCCATCCAGTCCGCGCATTCTGCAACCCGGCACAATTGAACCGTGGCAGCCGGTGTATTTTCCGGCGTGCCCGCATGATGCATACCCATGGCAATACCCAGCTCGGTGGGCAGGTTCCAATTCCGGGCCAGCTGCTGCCCGACCTGTTCGTGGCTCGTCTGGAACAACTGGTGTTCCAGTTCGAGGCGCGCATCCGGCGTGGCCTCGTGCAGGCGACGCCATTCGCTGATCCGGTGCTGCATGAGATGAAACATCACCAGCAGACCGAAATCCTGCAAGAGGCCGACGGTGAAACATGCCTCCGCGTCGAGATGCACCAGGCTCGCCAGGCAGCGCGCGCAGACGGCGCGTCGCAGCGCCGCCTCCCAGAACTGCTCCACGGGAAAGGCGGGCAACTGCTCGGCGCGCAGGGCATCGCGCATGGCAAGGCAGAGCACCAGGTTGCGCAACGCCTTCTGCCCGATCACCGTCACGGCCCGGGGAATGGAGGCGATCTCGCTGGCAAAGCCGAAATAGGCGGAATTGGCCACCCGCAGCAACTCGGCGGCCAGGGTGGGGTCACGACAAATGATGTCCCCCAGGTCCCGGGCATCCACCCCTTCCTGGGTACAGGCATGCACCAGGCGTATGGCCTCCTGCGGGGGCGCGGGAAGCTCGGTGGGTTTGAGGGTGTCCATGGCAGGGGCTGACACGGTGCGATTCCTTCCGTCTGATCCCCTGTGCTAGCGGCCCGGAGGCGGAATGGTTAAGGCTTGCGGCGTTTTACCCCCCATTCCTCAAGGGCCGCAGACACACACGGCCACCGCCCTGGCGTTTGGCATCCGCCAGGGCACGGGACACGGCGCTCATGAAGCGGGCCGGGTCAAGGTCGGGACCGGGGAGCCCGGACACCAGGCCGATACTGGCGCTGAGGTGCTGTCCATCGGGGTTCTGCAGGGGTAACTCCCAGACCCGACGGCGGATGCTCTCCGCCAGGTCCAGGGCGGCCGCCTCGGTCATGCCATCCGAAGAGGCAATGAATTCCACGCTGCCATAGCGCGCCACCACATCGGTATTCAAGGGAAAGCTGGTCTGCAGGATATGGGCAACACGCTGCAGGCATTCGTCGCCTGCATGGGTACCCAGGGCTTCGTTGAACTGCTTGAAGTCATCCAACCCGATATTGAATAACGCCAAGGGGCATTGGTCATGCAGACAACGCTGCCACTCCCGTTCCAGGCGTTTGAGAAAATAGCGGCGGTTATAGAGGGTGGTGAGGGTATCGCGGGTTGCCAGCTTGACCAGCTCCCGGCTGCTGAGCTCGAGTTCGTGCTCCAGGATCTGCACCTGCTCTCGCAGGCTCACCAGCGGGTTGATGTCCCGGAGCATGACCAGGCAGTGACTGGTCTGTCCGCGCTCATCGCGCAGCGGCATCGTGGTCAGCTCAATCCAGAAGCAACTGCCATCCAGGCACATGCCGGGCATGGTCAAGGTGGTGCTGGAGTCTGCCGCCAGGCAGCTGGCCAGGTCACGGTGGATTTCCGCCCCGGCATCCTCGGGCAACAGGAAGCGGGGATGGCGGCCAAGCACCTGTTCGCGACGATAGCCCGTCAGCGTTTCGAAGGCCCGGTTTGCATGGGTGATAGGGTGATTGCCAGCACGAGCGTCCGTCAGCACCAAACCATCTGGTACCTGTTCCACGATCCGGGCATACAGGGTCGTGTCAGCCGAATATTCGTCCATCGGCATTACCCCCACACCCCGAACGGCAAGGATTGCCGGCCGTCAGCCACGGCGCAATCCTGGATATCCTCGACATGACTGCATCCTGTGTATTCGTTGCGGGCCAGGCACTCGTCTTCTTGTTGTTTTTTGCCGTCGGACCTGTGTTCAGTGTAGTACAGGAACCTGGCGACAATGGCTAAAAAATTTGATCAAAGTCAATTCATGGCCTGCCAGCTGCCGGTGAAGGCCTGTAAATCCTGCTCCTGCAATCGACGGTTCACATACAGTCCGTCCAGGGTATCGCGGTCAAAGGTTTGGGCGTGGCCTTCGGCATCCCGGTAGATCCATTCCCCCTGAATGACGAGTTCGAACAGGGTCACCATGATGTCGTCGAGGCGGATGGCATGCACCTGCGCCAGGCGCCGGAAGTCATCCAGCCTCAGCGCCCTGCCCAGTCGGCGGGATTCCTCCCGGGCCAGTGCCTCCAGGGCCACATCCCACTTACTGATTTCCACATCCTGCATTGCGTTCACCTTGTTTGCCTCCCACTGCATGGAATGTCTCGCATGCAGGGTAGCGGCCGGATTTCCCCCTTATTGACCCGGAACGCGCCATATCTCCCATCGGCTTGACCAGGATCATTGCCTGGTTTCCCTGAGCGTGGAATGCTTGTCGGCAGATCAAGGAGATATCCCATGCCCGTCTCGCCGGCCACAGGCACCATCGCCTATGACATCCGCGGCAAGCGCTATCTGAACATCACCTCGCACTGCAACCTGCGTTGCGGTTTCTGCCCCAAGTTCAACGGTCGCTGGGATGTACAGTCCTACCGCCTGAAACTGCGCGGAGAACCCGATTGCAGCCAGGTGCTCGAGGCCATCGGCGACCCTGCCCCCGTGGAGGAAATCGTGTTCTGCGGCCTGGGCGAACCCACCCGGCGCCTGCACACCTTGCTGCAGGTGAGCGAGGCGATGCAGGCCCGGGGCAAGCCGGTGCGCATCAACACCGACGGCCTCGCCAATCTCTACCACGGCCTGGATATCACCCCCTGGCTAAAGGGTCGCGTGGATGCCCTGTCCATCTCCCTCAATGCCCAGAACGAAGAACTCTACAACGCCCACTGCCGGCCCTTGCGCCAGGGAAGTTACGGCGCGCTGCTGGAATTCATCGAACGCGCCGTGGACCAGGTCCCCGAGGTGACGGTCACGGCGATCGATGGCCTGCCCGGCGTGGATATCGAGGCCTGCGCCGAGATCGCCAACCGCCTCGGCGCCCGATTCCGGCGCCGCATCCTCGACCAGGTGGGCTAGGAGTCTAGTCCATCACCAGCACCAGTTTGCCATGGGTATGGCCGGACTCGATGGCGCGGTGGGCCGCGGCGGCTTCGCGCAGGGGAAATTCCTGGGCCACCTCGATGTGCAGCCGACCCTCCTCGCACCAGCGTCCGCACTGGTCCAGGATTTCACCCTGGTGGGCACGCGCTTCGGGCAGACCGCCCAGCAGCGGGGTGAGCATCAGCTCGAAACCGATGCGCAAGTTGCGATTGCGCGCCTCCTTCCAGTCCACATCGGGACCGGGATCCAGCAGCGTGACCAGGGTGCCGTAATGGGCCATGGCGGCCAGACTGCGCTGGAATACCGCACCGCCCATGATGTCCAGGACCACGTCCACGCCCCGGCCAGTGGTCCAGTCCTGCACCGCGGCCACGAAATCCTCCTGGTCATGACGCACCACCCGTTCCGCACCCAGGATTTTCGCGAACCTGGCCCCGGCCTCGCTGCCCACCGTGGTACACACCCGCGCCCCGCGCAGCCGCGCCAGTTGCACTGCCACATGGCCGACGCCGCCGGCGCCACCCTGTACCAGCACCGTTTGGCCTTCCTTTAGACCGGCGCGATCGTAGAGCGCTTCCCAGGCCGTGATCAGCACCAGCGGCGCCGCCGCGGCCTGCTGGAAGCTCAGGCTGGCCGGCTTCAGGCGCGCGACCGCCTCGTCCAGGAGGCAATACTCCGCATAGTTGCCCGGCGCGCCACCCAGTCCGCCGTTGCAGAACCAGACCTCATCGCCGACCTGCAGTCGGGTCACCGCTTTCCCGGTCTCCACCACCACCCCGCTGCCGTCGCAACCCAGGATGGCCGGCAGGGCCTCGGGATACAAAAGGCCGCGGCTGCGCAGCTTGGCATCCACGGGATTCACGCCCGCCGCCTTCAGGCGCACCTTTACCTGGCGGGGATCCTCCAGTTCCGGCTCCGCAAGCTCGCCAACCTGTAACTGCTCCGGACCACCGGGCGCCAGCATCTGTATCGCCTTCATGATTGCCTCCCTTTTGTTCTGTCCCTATGCTTCGCTTACCCCATGTTGGAGCCAATAGTACTGACTGCCGTGTGAACTTCACCTACTGCAAGCAGGCCACTCTCAAACCATGGATCATTACCTCCGCGACCTGCAACTGCTGCTCCTGCTGATCACCGCCAACGGCATGCCCATCCTGGCCCGCAAGTGGTTCGGTGCACGCTGGGCGCGGGCCATTGACGGCGGCCGACACGCCTGGGACGGACGGCCCTGGCTGGGTGCCTCCAAGACCTGGCGCGGCCTGCTGGCCGCCCTGGCCGTCACGCCCGTCATGGCGTTACTGCTGGGCCTGGAAGCAGGCCTCGGCTTCCTGATCGCCCTCGGCGCCATGGCCGGCGACCTGGCTTCCAGCTTCCTCAAGCGCCGTCTCGACATCCCGCCCAGTGGCCAGGCCCTGCTGCTGGACCAGGTGCCGGAAGCCCTGCTGCCGCTGCTGCTGGTGGCGCCCATGCTGCAGCTCGCCCTGCTGGACATCCTGCTCCTGGTGCTGGCCTTCGTCCTGCTGGAAATGTTGCTGTCACGCATCCTCTACGTCCTCCACATTCGCCGTCGCCCCTATTGAGCCGAGGCTACGCGTGGGCTTGTTCCAGATTACCGCTGCCCTGGGTCAGGCGATGCAGGGTGATCTCCGCCGGACAGTTGATGCGGGCATCGAGTATGGATACCCCCGAGCCGCGTGAGGTGTAGCCCTGCATGCCCCGGAAGCGCCATGCGCCGGAACAGAATGCGCGCGGGCAGTTGGCATTGCAGGTGACGGGGATGCCGCCGGGCAGGCAGATCTGTCCGCCGTGGGTATGACCGGCCAGCATCAGGTCGAAACCGCTGTGGGCCGCCTGTCGAAAGATCTCGGGGGTATGGGTCAGCAGGATGGAAGTCACCCCGGCGGGGATGCCCTCGGCCGCCTTTTCCAGGTTATCGGCCCGGTAGTAATGGGGGTCGTCGATGCCCGCCACATAGAGCCGCGCGCCCTGGCGTTCCAGGACGGTGTGCTCGTTGAGCAATACCGCGATACCCAGGTCTTCCATGGCCGGCACCATGCGCAGGCTGTCATGGTTACCGAGCACCGCCAGCACCTCGCCGCGCAAGTGCGTGCGCAGCCGTCGCAACCCCTCGATGGCGTCGCGGCACGAACCATGGGTACGAAAACGGTAATCCCCGGTGAGCACGCACAGGTCATACTCCAGGTTCCGCACGGCCTCGCTCAGCACATGGGGCACGTCCTCGGCCAGGTCCAGGTGCAGGTCGGTAATGTGCAGTACCCGGTAACCCTCGAAGGCCACAGGCAGATGGGGTACCACCACCGGGTTGTGTTGCAACTGGATACGACGGGCATTGCGTCGCGCCCAGCCCTGTAACCCGCTCAGGTGCAGGCCGGCACCCAGCAGGCGCGTCAGAGTGCGCCAGTTCTCCGGATGAAAAAAGGTACGGCCCTGGCCGAAGATGCGCGCCTCGGCCTCCTGTTCGATGCCGAGACGCAGCGCCAGGTGATGCGCCGCCACCCGCTGGCGCAGCCGGTCCAGGGTGTGCGGATCCAGGGCTTCCATGGCAGGGATTATCCTGCTTCAAATACCCGGGGTCTATCGGGATATTCGCCCACACGGGTAAGGTCCCGACGCCGGGCCGAGGTGGCGCCGGAACAGGCCGCCATCCAGCCTTATTGCAAGGCGCGCAGCATCCAGGCGGTTTTTTCATGCACGCGCATGCGATCGGAAACCAGCGCGGCCGAGGATTCGTCTCCGGCTTCCTGGGCAACGCCCAATACCTCGCGACAGGTTTTTACCACCTGCTCATGTCCATGAGTCAGAATTTCGACCATCTCCCTGGCCGGGGGAATGTCTTCCACCTCTTTGATGGAACTCAGCGCGGCGAAGGCCTTGTAAGTGCCGGGTGCCACCACATCCAGCGTACGGATGCGCTCGGCAACCTCGTCCACGGCAGTGGCCAGTTCGGTGTAGTGTTCCTCGAACATCAGGTGCAGTTCGCGAAACTGCGGCCCGGTCACATTCCAGTGAAAGTTGTGTGTCTGCAGATACAGGGTGTAGGAATCCGCCAGGAGGCGCTTCAGCCCTTCCGCGATGCTGGTTCGATCCTGTTGATTGATCCCGATATCGATCTTGCTCATTTCCTATTGCTCCCGATCAGAAAATCCGTATTTATAATAGCATGGGGTAACCCGTCCCGCCCCGGTCCGGCCAACGCCGGACCGGGGCGCATTCAGGATACCACCACGCCTTCAGGCCGCTTCGACTTCGTTCGGAGCGATACCCAGTGCCTGCGCCACGCCCGCACCATAGGCCGGATCGGCCTTCATGCAGTTACGAATGTGGCGTTTCCTGACCACATCATCGACACCATCCATGGCGCGCGCGGTATTCTCGAACAACACCTGTTGCTGTGCCGGTGTCATGAGGCGAAACAGATCACCGGGTTGGGTGTAGTAGTCGTCGTCATCCTCGCGTGCATTCCAGTGGTACGCTGCGCCGCCAATGGCGAGCGGCGGTTCCTTGACCTCGGGCTGTTCCTGCCATTCACCCAGACTGTTGGGTTCATAGCCCTTGGTACTGCCAAAGTTTCCGTCCACGCGCATCAGTCCGTCACGGTGGAAGCTGTGGACCGGGCAACGCGGGGCATTGACCGGAATCTGTCCATGGTTCACGCCGAGGCGATAGCGCTGGGTATCCCCGTAGGAGAACAGGCGGCCTTGCAACATCTTATCGGGCGAAAAGCCGATGCCAGGTACCACGTTGGTCGGATTGAAGGCGGCCTGCTCGACCTCGGCATGATAGTTCTCCGGATTGCGATTGAGTTCCAGCACCCCCACGTCGATCAGCGGATAGTCCTTGTGTGACCAGACCTTGGTGAGGTCGAAGGGATGGAAGCGATAGGTATCCGCCTCCTTCTCCGGCATGATCTGCACCTTGAAATCCCAGCGCGGATAATCGCCTCTTTCAATGGCTTCATACAGATCTTTCTGGTGCGTCTCGCGATCCTTGCCGACCAGTTCCTCGGCTTCCTGGTCGCTCAGGTTCTCGATGCCCTGCTGGCTCTTGAAGTGAAACTTGACCCAGAATCGCTCGTTATCCGCATTGATGAAACTGAACGTATGGCTGCCAAAACCATGCATGTGGCGGTAGGTACGGGGAATACCGCGGTCGCTCATGACGACGGTAACCTGGTGCAGGGCCTCGGGCAGCAGGGTCCAGAAGTCCCAGTTGCTCTGTGCGCTGCGCATATTGGTACGTGGATCCCGCTTGACGGCATGGTTGAGGTCCGGGAATTTCAGAGGGTCACGCAGGAAGAACACGGGTGTGTTATTGCCGACCATGTCCCAGTTGCCTTCCTCGGTATAAAACTTGAGCGCAAAACCGCGAATATCGCGCTCCGCATCCGCCGCGCCACGCTCACCCGCCACGGTGGAGAAACGCGCGAACACCTCCGTCTTCTTGCCGACCTCGGAAAACAGCTTGGCCCGGGTGTAACGGCTGATGTCGTGGGTCACCGTAAAGGTGCCATAGGCCCCGGAGCCCTTGGCGTGCATGCGCCGCTCCGGGATGACTTCGCGGTCGAAGTGGGCCAGTTTTTCCAGAAACCAGATATCCTGCAGCAGCATGGGACCACGGGGACCCGCCGTCTGCACATTCTGGTTATCGGGTACCGGGGCACCATTGGTCATGGTCAATTTCTTCTTGTCGTTCATGTCTGTCTCCTAATCAAATCCGTCGGGCGAAGACCCCTGGCCGGGGCTGGCAGGTACACTGTATGCACCCCCGTTACATAGTGGAAATCATTTGTTTAAATTTAATTGATTACCAAATACTATCACCGGCGTGGGTGGCTTAACCTGCGATCTGGAATCATTATAAATTTCTCTTGGATCGAACCGTCTGATCTGCATCAAGCCCGCCTCCGAATACCGTCCGGAGATCCCGCGCTCCGGGACCTCCCCGGGACGTTCCGGTACAATGGCCGGTCATTCGCTCTACAAGGTTTGCTCCATGAAATTCAGCATCATCTGCGGCAGTCACCGCGCCGGTTCCCAAAGCGGGAAGGTAGGCCGCTTCATCGAAAGGACACTGCTGGAACAGGGCCTCTGCGAAGAGGTGTTTTTCTTCGACCTGGCCGACTTCCCCCTGCCCCTGTGGGACGAGGGCATCTGGGACGGCGACCCCGAGTGGAAGGAACGGCTGGCGCCCATTTCCGCGGAACTGGCCGCCAGCGATGCCTTCGTGGTCATCAGCCCGGAGTGGCACGGCATGGCACCCTCGGGCCTGAAGAATTTCTTCCTGATGTGGTCCAAGGGCGAGCTGGCCCACAAACCTGCCCTGCTGTGCGCCGTGTCCAGCGGCGACGGCGGCGCCTACCCCGTCGCCGAGCTGCGCATGAGCAGCTACAAGAACAACCGTCTCTGCTACATCCCGGAACAGGTGATCGTGCGCAACGTGGAGAAGGTCCTCAACGAAGAGGGCGAGAACCTGGCCAGTGCCGACGAATACTTCCGTGAACGCATCCCCTTCGCCCTGGGCATCCTGAAGGAGTATGCCCTGGCCCTGCGGGCGGTACGCGCCAGCGGCAAGACCTTCGATCTCAAGTTCAAGAACGGAATGTAATATGGAACGCAAGGTCGGGTTCGTGAGCCTGGGCTGCCCCAAGGCACTGGTGGATTCGGAGCAGATCCTTACGCAACTACGCGCCGAGGGCTATCAGATCAGCCCCAGCTACGAACAGGCCGACCTGGTGGTGGTGAACACCTGCGGCTTCATCGATGCCGCCGTGGAGGAATCCCTGGACGCCATCGGCGAGGCCCTGGCGGAGAACGGCAAGGTCATCGTCACCGGCTGCCTGGGCGCCAAGGGCGACATCGTGCAGCAGACCCATCCCCAGGTACTGGCCGTCACCGGCCCCCATGCCCTGCAGGAAGTCATGGCCGCCGTGCATCGGCACCTGCCGCCCGAGCACGATCCCTACACCAGCCTGATCCCACCCCAGGGCATCAAGCTCACACCAGGACACTATGCCTACCTGAAGATCTCCGAGGGCTGCAACCACCGCTGTCGCTTCTGCATCATCCCTGCCCTGCGCGGCGATCTGGTCAGCCGGCCCATCGGCGAGGTCATGCAGGAGGCGGAACACCTGGTGCAGGCCGGGGTGAAGGAACTGCTGGTGATCTCCCAGGACACCAGCGCCTATGGCGTGGACCTGAAATACCAGACCGGCTTCTGGGGCGGCAAGCCGCTCAAGACCCGTTTCCTGGACCTGGCCCGCGCCCTCGGCGACCTGGGAGTGTGGGTGCGGCTGCACTACGTCTATCCGTATCCCCATGTGGACGAGGTCATCCCGCTGATGGCGGACGGCCTGATCCTGCCCTACCTGGATATCCCCTTCCAACATGCCAGCCCGCGGGTGCTGAAGGCCATGCGCCGTCCCGCCCACAGCGAAAACACCCTGGAACGCATCCGCCGCTGGCGCGGGGTCTGCCCGGACCTCACCCTGCGCAGCACCTTCATCGTCGGCTTCCCCGGCGAGACGGAGGAGGACTTCACCCAGCTGCTGGAATTCCTCGATGAGGCGCAACTGGACCGGGTGGGTTGCTTCCCCTACTCTGCCGTGGAGGGGGCCGCCGCCAACGAGTTGCCCGATCCGGTGCCCGAGGAGCTCAAGCAGGAACGCTTTGCCCGCTTCATGGAAAAGCAGGCGGACATCAGTGCCGCCAAACTGCAGGGCCGGATCGGCCAGCGCCTGACCGTGCTGGTGGACGAAATCGACGAAGACGGTTGCGTGGCCCGCAGCCCGGCCGACGCACCGGAGATCGATGGCCTGGTCTATATTGAGGATGCGTCCGAGGTATCTCCCGGCGACTGGCTGGAGGTGACCGTCACCGGTGCCGATGCGCATGACCTGTACGCGGCCAGGCCGGCCTGAAACGAAAAATATTAACCATACATTTCAATATGTAATATCATTGACCTCACCCATGGCCAGATGAGTTCAAATTTTCCGCCCAGTGTCCGATATCCTCCCTATGAATCGATCAACCCGGAAAGCCCTGAAAACCGCCCTGTCCATCACCATCGCCGTGCTGGTAGCCGGCCTGGTGTTTTTCCTGGTGGCGAAATACGCCCCCGAGGACCCCTTCGTGGACAGCGGCTTCGTGCAGGACGTGGGCAAACAAAACCGATACTAACAAGCCTCATGGCGTACCGGCTTCCCACCAGCGGGGCTGTGCACCTTGGATGACACACTGAAGGGAAACGGCCATGACCATCTCCGCGGGGGAAGATCGCCAATTCTGGATCAGGCAGTTCCGTGTTCCCCTGCTCCTCTCCCTGCCGCTGATCGCCATCGCCCAGTACAATTTCCTGCTGTTCCATACCCTGGCGGAATTCTTCGCCATTTTCGTCGCCTTCCTGATCGGGGTAGTGGCCTGGAACACGTTTGAGTTTTCCCGTAACCACTACCTCATGTACCTCGGTTGCGGTTACCTGTGGATAGGCCTGCTCGACACCCTGCACACCCTGACCTTCCCGGGCATCGGTGTCTTTTCCCCCGGCGGCATGAATGCGACCCTCGGTTTCTGGATCGGCACCCGCCTGCTGGAGGGCATGATCCTGCTCACGGCGCCCCTGTTCCTGCGCCATACCCTCATGCGTACACCCGCAATTCTTGGATTTGGCCTGTACTCCCTGGTCCTCATCCTGCTCGTCGGGCGCGACATGCTGCCCGACCTGTACATCCCGGGCGAGGGCCTTACCCGCGTCAAGATCTACAGTGAATACCTGATCATTCTCCTGCTCGCCGCCGCCACGGCCTATCTTTGGCTGCGGCGCCGTTGGGTCGAACCCCGCATCCTGCTACTCATGTTCTGGTCCATCGGGTTGACCATGGCCTCGGAGCTGATGTTCACCCAGTACATAAACCCCAACGACCAGATCCTCATGGTCGGCCACCTGTTCAAGCTGGCCTCTTACTGGCTGATCTACGCCGCCATCGTGCAAACGGGTCTGGAGGAGCCCTTTCGCATCCTGGCACGCAGTGCCCACACCTACGACGCCATCCCCGACCCGGTGTTGCTGGTGGACAGGCAGGGCCGGGTACACGAGGCGAACCATGCAGCCCTGCGCACCGCGCGCAGCGCCGAACACGAACTGCTGGGGCATAGCAGTCATCGACTCTTTCATGACCCGGCGCTTCCCGAGCAGGATTGCCCGGTCTGCCAGTCCATTCACAACGGTCGACCCGGCAGCATCACCGTAGCGCTGCCGGGAAGTGACGAATGGCGGGAAATCGCCCTCTCGCCGATACGCAGCGCCGGCCTGCACCAGGGCATGGTGCAGACGATTCGCGATATCACCACCCAGAAGCGTAATGAGACGGAAATCATCCGCCACCGCCAGGAGCTGCAGAACCAGGTCACAAAGCGCACCGCGGAGCTGGAAGAAAACCGCCGCATCCTCAGCAACCTCATCAGTAACCTGCCGGGTGCCGTATACCGCTGCTGGAATGATGAGAACTGGACCATACTGTTCATGAGCGATGGCATCCGTGCCCTGACCGGCTACAGCGCGCAGTCATTCCTGGACAAGAAGATCCTGCTGGGCAGGGATATCATCCACCCGGAGGATCGAGAACGGGTATGGCGCGAAGTACAACAAGGACTGGAACAGGACGGCAGTTTCCAACTCACCTACCGTATACGCACTGTCGAGGGCGAAACCCGCTGGGCCTGGGAAAAAGGCATTGGCATCTATGATGAACAGGGCAACCTGCTCAGCCTCGAGGGCTTCATCACCGACATGACCGACCGCAAGGAGGCCGAGGAAGCGCTGCTGCAGACGTCCAACCGGCTGGCGTTCATGAACCAGGAGCTGGAGGGATTCAACTATTCCGTGTCCCACGACCTGCGTGGCCCATTGCGTGCCATCGATGGATTCAGCCTGATACTGGAAGAGGAATACGCCGACCGGCTCGATGCCCGTGGCCACGATTACCTGCGACGCGTACGCATGGCGGCACAGAAAATGGGCCGGCTGATCGACGACCTCTTGCAGCTGTCGCGGGTAGGTCGTGGTGAGTTGATGCGGGAAGCTGTAGACCTTGGTGAACTGGTGCGACAGTCCCTGGCGCAACTCCAGGAATCCAATCCCGAATTGGAGGCAGAAATCCATATCGAAGACGGTTTGCGAACCTATGGAGATCGCGGGCTGTTGCAGGTGGTCACGGACAACCTGGTCGGAAATGCCTGGAAATACTCCTCGCACAAGACAAAAATACATATCCAGGTGGGCAGCATGCCCCATAACGGGACCCCGGTCTTTTTCATCCGTGACCGCGGCGCGGGCTTCGATATGGCCTATGCCGACAAGCTGTTCGGCGCCTTCCAGCGCCTGCACAGTGACGAGGAATACGAGGGAACGGGGATCGGCCTGGCGACGGTACACCGCATCATCCAGCGCCATGGCGGCAGCATCTGGGCGGAATCCGTCATCGACCAGGGCAGCACATTCTACTTCACCCTGGGTGACTCGACCAAAAACTGAAGGCTCTCATCATCGCGAGCCGGTATACCTCCAGTTAGGCTCAGTCGTGCTGGCCGGGCTTGAAGCGGGTGAGGTAATGCAGCGTGATGAACGTGAGTACCGAGAGCACGATGGCCACCTCCAGTCTTCTGTACGCCACCGCCATGCCGATGGCGCCGGTGGACCAGATCGCGGCCGCCGTGGCCAGCCCCTTGACGCTGGTGGAATTCTTGAGAATGACGCCACCGCCGATGAAGCCGATCCCCGTGAGCAGGCCCTGTACCGCACGGGACTGGGCATCCTCTCCGGGAAACACCGACAGGCTGATCAGGATATAGGCGCAGGCGGAAACCGCCACCAGCGAGAAGGTGCGCAAGCCCGCAGAGTGGGTGGCACGCTCCCGCTCCCAGCCAATCGGCAATGCCAGTAAATAGGCAACGGACATCAACAGCAAATGGTTGCCCACCAGGTTCCAGTCCACATCCAGATTAAGCATGTATACCTCCGCATCCATTCCATGCCGAACCACACCTATTCCACACGCCGGATTTCCCACCAGGATTCGATGCGCTTGCGAAATCGCTTGGATTTTTCCGCATACACACGATAGCCAACCCGGTATGCCTCGCTGCGGAGCACATCCTGGCGATGCTCGATACTCCGCTGCAACGCTTCGACAATCGTCTCGGGAAGGGTGTCCTCGGGGAGTTCCCGCAGCCTCTGGTGGAACATGGCAAGGTCATGATCGTCGCCCAGCAGATCCGATAGTCGTTTCATCTCCTTTGCATAGGGTTTCATCAACCTGGGCCAGACATCCACCAGCAGGCGACTGTGATACCAATGGTCCTTGACCCGCTTGCGCCATTCATGGAAACGGGAGTCGGTGGGCGATTCGCGGGTCTTGCGCAGCGTCTTGCGGCCCCGGGCATGAGTCCATTGCAGGCCCTTCCCCAGGGCCTCGAAACCCTGCCCATCGATGGACAGGCGGGTCATCTCCTGGTGCGCTGCCCGCAAGTCCTCCGCGACGGCCGCCATCCGCGTCTTCAGATCCCGGCTGTCTTCGCCGGCTTCCTGACCGGAACCTGCGGCGAGTTTGCACCGCAAGACAGACAGATCCGGGGCAGCCGCGTCGACCCGCATAGCCTCCTCCAGCTCATCCAGTGTTCGCAGCAGGACATCGGCGTCGCGAGCACTCGCCAATGATCGACCCAGGTCCCGGAAACGACGATTCCAGTCCTTGTAGACCTCGCGGTCCAGGGCGGGACGAACCAGTCGCAACAGACTACGCAGTTTCTTGAGGCGCTTGCGGGCCTGGTGCACGGCCTTGGCGGGATCCAGTTCAGGGTCGGTCAGGTCCGCGCTGGCGCGCTCGAGCTGCTGACAGGCGATGCGTCGCAACTCCTGTTCCACGTTCTTTCGGGATTTGAAACGATATGCCACGCAGTGTTCTCTTGCCCGCCGCCCAGGTTCATATACAACAGGATAGCCCGGATTCACGACGATGACACGGGAGTGTCAGGAAAGAGATCAATTCCCGAAATGGAGCGTGGGTATACACGAAGAAAAATGACCTGCCGTCCCTGGCAAGGTCTCTGACAGCGGGGGCTCAGAAGATCGCCAGCACCTGCACGGCCAACCGGTTGTCGATGCCATCCAGGATCTGGTTGGGTACCGCGGTTCCCGCCAGATTCGGCGCCTCGGCATCGCGGATCTCGTAGTTGAAGATCAGCCGGGTCTTGCGGTTGAGGAAGTACTGCGCACCCAGGGTCAAGGTCTCGAACTGGCGTTCAGCGGCGGCCACATTCGTCACCCGGTTGAGCACATCGTAGCGGATGTCCAGTTCCCATTTGGGGCTGACCGCGTAACCGAAATGGGCATACCAGCCATCGGCCTCGCCATCCGTCGCCACGTTCCAGGAAGCCGTGGCAGTATCGGCGTTGTTGCGCGAACCCGGCACAGCGCCGCCGTCGGTACCATCCGCGACCATGCCATCAGCCTTCACGTATTCGAAGGCGGCCCGGTAGCGATCCTTGCGGAAGGTGGTACCCACGCCCCAGCGGTCACGATCGAATTCCTGGTCCAGGTTCACCAGTGTGCGCTTGCCCTGTTGGCTCCAGGCGAACAGCTTCCAGTCGTCCCGGCGCGGACCCTGTCCGGAAAATATCTTCGCGGAGGACCAGTACAGGTAGACATCCTTGTTATCGTCATTGTCACCGCGGGCAATGCCGTTGCCGTTGCCGACCATCAAGGCATAGCTGTGTTCCCAGTCATTGTGCTTGAAGCTGTCGAACACCTGCACACCCACGTCGCGGAAGGCACCGACGGCGCCATTGGGACTGTTGGCGGATTGTGTATCCGAACCGTCACCATCATAGAACCGTTCCAGCAGCAGGCCGTTGGTCATATTGGTGAAATTGATGTAGTCGAAGACATGGATGGCCTGCAGGCCTTCTTCCGAACCCGGGTACTTGAACTGGCCGATACGAAAACGGGCACCATTGATATGATTGAAGGTTACACTGGCATCGGTGACCTTGACGCTACCACCACCATTACGGGTGATGGCGTTGTTGCCGGCTTCCACGAGGAAGAAGTAATTGACATTGCTGTCCAGGGGGAAGCCCGCCCCGCGCACGCCGAGACGGGCACGGCGGATGTTGAACTGGGAATCGGTGTTCAGGTCCGGACCGATCTGGTTGAACACCGCGGACTGACCGGAGAATGGCCCGGCCTTGAGATCGGTGCCGCTGGTACTCTGGTATTCGGGCTGGACGAAGCCCCACACCTTGGCCATTTCCGCCGAACCGACCGGTTCCGTTCCCTGCAGCATCAGCCAGTTGGCGGAATGCGCCTGTCCCGCCAACAGGGTTGTGGCGAGCAGGGTTCCGGTTACGAATGTATTCCTGATTTGCATGTGTTTTCTCCAGTCTTCTGATTATGGCTTGATCAGGGTGTAACCCTGGTTGGTCAGATCGATGATGCGCACCACCCCCGCACTGACGTGGGTGGCGTGAGGATTGAGCTCCGGTTCTTCGTCCAGTAATTTGGTGAAAGCGGAAATGGTATTTTCACAGGCGGAAAACCGAACTCCGCTGTCATTGGCCAGCTGATCGATGCGCTCGACATTGGAATTGTCCTTCAGGAGCAGACGCAATCCCGGGCCGAAAGCAACGATTTCCACGTCCACAGCATCGGGCCCGTAGTGCTTGATGAGGTTCCCGGCCACATTGAGCACCAGGGTCTGCTTGAAGGGGTCCGGATCACTGATCTGCAGGACCACCCGGTGTTGTGCGAAGGGTTTGGTGACGGATTCGGCGGTGAGCGCGGTGCTGGATAAGAACAGCAGTATGAGCCCATAACAAACGGACAAAAAATATTTAGGCATGTAGACTCCCTGTTAGTGGGGTTATGAGAGTACGGATACAGTGTCATGTGTCCGCCCCTAGAGTCCTGCCACAAAGAAATTATTCCCGGATATCCATGATTTCGCGAAAATTGAACTTTTTTCTGGAAATCGTGAATAAAATCGTCCACTGGTGCATCTAGTGCTCAGGATGAAAATCATCAGTCGCATCTGCACCAGTCATGCCCTGCGCGGCCGCATCGCGGATTCCCGCGGTCGGCTCTACCGGGTTGCGCTCGCCTGGTGCAGCAATGCCATGCTGGCCGATGACCTGGTCCAGGAAACCATGGCCATTGCCATTCAGCGTCAGCATCAGTTACGTGACCAGGAACGGCTCTATGCCTGGCTGTACAGCATCCTGAACAATACCTGGCGACAGCATTTGCGGCGCCAGCGCGATTACAGCCAATACGATGAAGATCTGCAGCACGACGAACGGGACCCGGAATTCAACATGCAAGCCCTGGAGATCGTCACCAAGGTGCGCAAGGCTGTTTCCGCCCTGCCCGAGGACCAGCGCCAGGTGATCGCCCTGGTGGACCTGGAAGGCTTTTCCTATTGCGAAGTCGCCGGCATCCTTGAGATCCCCATCGGCACGGTCATGAGCCGTCTGCACCGGGCGCGAAAATCGCTGCAGAATGCCCTGGAAGAACTGAAACCCCGACACGAAATTCGCAAAGGTCATCTTCGCAGAGTGAAATGAGATGAATGCACGACCAATATTCAGTGATGATTTGCTGCATGCCTACCTCGATGGCGAACTGGATGCCTTGACAGGACAGCAGATCCAGGACGCCATGAAAGAGGATGCGGCACTGCGCGGCCGCGTGCATGCTTTATTGAATACCAAGGAAATGATGCAACTGGCCTTCTCCAGCGCAAAACCGCCCAGGGCGAGCAAGCCCCTGCCGGCAACACGCGGCGTCCGTCCAATGTACGGGTTGGCGGCCTCGCTGCTGGTACTCACCCTGTGTTTTGGCGTGGGCGTACTGGGCTATCGAACCGCCCCCTTGCTGGAACAGGTGCTCGCCAGTCAGACAGCACCAAATCCCTCGACACGGCTGGTTCTGCACGTCGGTGAATCCGACCCCGAGCGTTTCGCGGCCACCCTGGCCTACGCAGAGCGGTATCTCAGCGAACAGGCTGGATCCGGTGCCATGATCGAAGTGGTGGCCAATGCCGGGGGACTGGATCTGCTGCTCCAGGGAGGCTCTCCTCATGAAGCGCGGATCCTGGAGATGATGGATCGCCATGAAAACCTGCACTTCGTGGCCTGCATGAACACCCTGCGCAAGCTGCAGCGCCAAGGCGCCACCCCGGTGCTGATCCGGGATGTCCAAACCGACCGCACCGCCGTGGACTACATCGTAGAACGAATCTTGCAGGGCTGGACCTACGTCAAGGTCGATCAGCTACCCGAGGTCTGAAAAATCCCGCGCCTGGGGGTGAGCAGGCGCCTTTTCCAACTCGCCGTCGCGTACCAGCTGGCAGGTCTGCATGCCGGCTCCCCGTGCCGCGTCCAGTTCCGCCACGATATCCGACAGGAAAAGGACCTGTTCGGCCGGCAGGCCGAGCACCGACAGGATGTGGCGATAGGAATCCACGGCCTGCTTGGGGCCGGTCGTGGTATCGAAGTAGCCACTGAACAAGGGGGTCAGGTCCCCCGCGGCGGTGTGACCGAACAGCAGCTTCTGGGCATGGATGGAGCCGGAGGAATACACGTACAGCCCGATACCCTGTTCGTGCCAGCGACGCAATGCCGCCTCCGCATCGGGATAGAGATGGCCGTGCAGTTCACCATCCCGGTAGCCCTGCTCCCAGATCAGGCCTTGCAGCTGCTTGAGGGGCGTGAGCTTGCGATCCTCATCGATCCAGCGTTCCAGCTGCCCGATGACCGCCTCCAGATCGATGTCCTGCGCCGGAACAGAGCGTTCTCCCGCCATCAGCGCCCGCACCTGGTCCAGGGCACGGGCCACCTCGGGATCATCGGAGCGCTTCCGCACGAAGTCCGCGATGCGTGCACGGGCATAGGGGAACAGCTCGTCCTTCACGAAGGACAGGGCTGTGGTGGTGCCTTCGATATCGGTGACGATGGCACGGATCACACGTTGTTACCGCAATACTCGTCCATGGAAGGGAAACGACTGGCGATGTCGCTGCCGGTGAAATCCGCTACCCAGCCTTCGGGCGTGGTGAACAGGCGGATACACTTGAAGGAGGGCGCCGCTCCCATGTCGAACCAGTGAGTGGTATTGGCCGGCACGCTGATCAGGTCACCCTCCCCGCACAGTACCAGGTAGACCTTGGAATCCACGTGCAGGTAGAAGAGCCCGCTGCCGGCCACGAAGAAGCGCACCTCGAAATCCCCGTGGGTGTGTTCGGAAAGGAACTTGTTGCGGAAGGTCTCCCGCTCCGGATGATCGGGATTGAGGCTCACCACGTCGACGGACTGGAAGCCATACTCCTCCATCAATCGTTGCACCGGTTCCCGGTAGGCCGCCAGTACCGTCTCCTGGTCGGCATCGGGCGCCAGTTCCACGTCCGCTTCCCAGCGTTCGAAGCGCACACCGATGGCGGCCAGTTCACGGGCAATGTCCGCGCCATCGCGAAACCGCTCCTGCACGGCGCCATCCCGATCATCATGAATCGTCAGTCTGCTCATGGGGCACTCACCCTTTTCATCGCCAGTTCACATTCAAACAAAAATTCGAAGGCCTCCAGATGCCGCGCCGCATTCTCGACACTGTTACCCCAGCTGTACAGCCCATGGCCGGCGATCAGGTAACCCGGCGGGACCGGGTCCGTATCCAGCCAACGCGCCACCCGGGCCGCCAGGCGCACCATGTCCTGGTCGTTGGCGAACACCGGTAGAAGCAGTTCGATTTCATGGGTATCGATACCCTGGAAGGCCTTGAGCAGTTCCAGGTCATGGAGAGGCAGCGCCTCGCCCACCATCCGTGACAGTACCGTGGCGTTCACCGAGTGGGTATGCAGGACCGCGCCCAGCTCGGGAAAATGCCGGTAGAGCTGGGTATGCAGCAGGGTCTCGGCCGAGGGGCGCTGGGGATCCAGCGCCCGGCCCTCCAGGTCCACACGCATGATGTCGGCAACGGACAAATGGCCCTTGTGGCGGCCGGATACGGTAATGGCCAGGGAATCGGCATCGATGCGGCAGGACAGGTTACCGCTGGTGGCCGGCAACCAGCCACGCCCATAGGCCTCACGCCCGATCTCCACCAGGGCAGCGGCGGCTTGCGGAAAGGGAAGGCCTGGGGACATGGCAAGCACCACCTGTGCCGGGATTCGTAGAGGCCGTGATTGTACGTGCCACCCCAGCCCCGCTCAACCACGGCGGGGTGCCATCCACGGGATCGGTAAGGGTACAATGGCCGGCATCGACCACAAGACGGACATGGCATGGAACGAGCGGCACCTCCCCGGCCCGACACCGGCAAGCGCGAACTGGATCTGCGTCGGGTGGCCATCGACACCTACCGTGAAAACGTCGCCTACCTGCACCGGGATTGCGTCCTGTATCGCGCCGAGGGTTTCCAGGCCCTGTCCAAGGTGGAAATCAGCAATGACGGTCAACGGATCCTGGCCGTGCTCAATGTGGTGGACGATGGTCATATCGTGAATGCCCGCCAACTCGGCCTGTCCGAACAGGCCTTCGACCAGCTCGGCCTGGCCGAGGGCACCCAGGTACGGATCGACCACGCCGAGCCACCCGCCTCCATGGAGGCCGTGCGCCGCAAGATGCGCGGCGAGCGGCTGGATCTGGGAGACCTGCGCGGCATCGCGCGCGATATCCGTGAAAACCGCTATTCCAAGATGGAGCTGGCCGCCTTCCTGGTGGCCTCCTCGGAAGGTGGCCTGGACCGTGACGAGGTGCTGTACCTGACCCAGGCCATGGTGGAAACCGGCAAGCGCATGAACTGGAAGGAAGCGCTGGTGGCCGACAAGCATTGCATCGGCGGCGTGCCCGGTAACCGCACCTCCATGCTCATCGTGCCCATCGTCGCCGCCCACGGCATGCTCATCCCCAAGACCTCCAGTCGCGCCATCACCTCGCCCGCCGGCACCGCCGACACCATGGAGGTCCTGGCCAACGTGGACCTCACCCCCGCCCAGCTGCACGACATCGTGCGCCACCAACGCGGCTGCCTGGCCTGGGGCGGCACTGCCAACCTGGCGCCGGTGGACGACGTCCTGATCGCCGTGGAGCGGCCCCTGGGCCTCGATTCCGCCGGCCAGATGGTGGCCTCCATCCTGTCCAAGAAGATCGCCGCCGGCTCCACCCACCTGCTGGTGGACATCCCCATCGGCCCCACCGCCAAGATGCGCCACATGCGCGAGGCCCTGGCCCTGCGCAAGCTGTTCGAGTTCGTCGGCGACCGCCTGGGGCTGCACCTGGAGGTGATGCTCACCGACGGCCGCCAGCCCGTCGGCCGCGGCATCGGCCCGGTGCTGGAGGCGCGCGATGTGATGCAGGTACTGGAGAACGACCCCGACGCGCCCCACGACCTGCGCCAGAAGAGCCTGCAACTGGCGGGCCGCATCCTGGAGTTCGATCCCGACGTGCGCGGCGGCAACGGTTATGCCATCGCCCGCGACATCCTGGAATCAGGCCGCGCCCTGGAGAAGATGCGCCAGATCATCATGGTACAGGGCGCACAGCTCATGGCACTGGAACCCTCGCCGCTCACCCTGGAGATCCCGGCCCAGGCGGACGGTGTGGTCACCCGCATCGACAATTTCCAGCTTGCCCGCATCGCACGCCTGGCGGGCGCCCCCATGGACAAGGGTGCCGGGGTGGACTTGCTGAAGAAACTCGGCGATCCGGTGCAGGCGGGCGAGCCACTGTATCGCCTGCACGCCCGTTTCCCCGCCGATTTCCAGTTCGCCCGTCGCCTTGCCGAACAACAGAGCGGCTACCAGGTGGGCGACGCCCAGGACATCCCGCCCGGCTTCGTGCTGTCCTGATGCTGATCCTTGCCTTCCCCGACGCCCTGCCGCAGGCGCAGGACCTGGCCCGGGCCCTGCAACTGCCCTGTGTGGCCATCGAGGTGCATGCCTTTCCCGACCAGGAGAGCCTGCTGCGCCTGCCCGAGGCAATCCCGGAACGCGTCATCCTGTTCCGCGGCCTCGATCGCCCCAACCAAAAACTGATCGAGCTGTTGCTGGCAGCGGAAACGGCCCGGCATCTGGGTGCGCGTGAGATCATCCTGATCGCGCCCTATCTCTGCTATATGCGCCAGGACAAGGAATTCATGCCCGGACAAGCGGTCAGCCAGGCCATTATCGGCCGCTTTCTCGCCAAGCTCTGCGATACGCTGATCACCGTGGATCCCCACCTGCACCGGGTCACCGATCTGCGCACGGCCGTACCGACACAACGGGCCATCAGCCTCGGTGCCGCGCCACTGATCGGTCGCTTCATCGCCGGGCAGTGCGATCGGCCGCTGCTGGTGGGCCCGGACGCGGAGTCGGAGCAATGGGTGCGGCAGGCCGCCGACGCCATCGGCGCCGACCACGTCGTGGCCAGCAAGGTACGCGAAGGTGACACCCGGGTGCACATCGAACTGCCGGACTTCGATTACCAGGGACGCAACGTGGTGTTGGTGGATGATATGGTCAGCACCGGTCATACCCTGATGAGTGCCGCCAGCTTGCTGCATGAGCGGGGCGCGGCACGGGTGGATGCCGCCTGCACCCACGCCCTGTTCGGAACGGCTACACAGCGCGCCCTGGAACAGGCCGGTATCGCGCGTATCTGGAGTACCGACAGTATCCCCCACCCCAGCAACCGCATCGCCCTGGCGGAGATCCTCGCCCAGACGGTGCGCTCCTGTGAAGCAGGCATGGATAGCGCCTGCTGAGCAGTGCTCCTGGCGTGCGCCATGGTCCGCCCGGAAAGCGGATGCTTGCGACGGGCTTGACTAGTCAGCCTTGAAACCGCAGGCCTTGTGGCTCACATCACAAAAGGGTTTGCGCTCCGACTGGCCGCAGCGGCACAGGGCGGCTTTGTTGCGGGTGGTTGCCCCGCCTTCGCTGCCCAGGATGCGCATCGGTCCCTTGAAAACCAGCATCGCATTGTTGCGCACCGTGACCTGCAAGGATCCCTGCCCTTCCAGTAGCTCCGGCTTTTCGTCATGGAGGATACCGGATGCCTCGAAGCCCACCTTCTTGTGGCTGCCATCACAAAAGGGCTTGAGGTCGGACAGTCCGCAACGACACAGGGCCACGTCGTCGGAATGCTCCAGCAGGTTACCGGCGGCATCCCGAACCTCGACATCCCCGCGGCACAACAGGGGACCGTTCTTGCGTACCTCGATTTCATTCACACTCATATTGTCACCATAGAATCATCGGGAGACGACCCGGACCATGGATGGTGGATCAGCCCACCGGACTGTCCTGCAGCATCTGCAGCAGCCCGCTTTGGCCGATGCCGTCGATGATGAACTGTACCGCCAGCGCCGCCAGCACCACCCCGAACACCCGGCTGATGACATGCAGGCCGGTCACGCCGATGTATCTCTGCAGATGATTGGCCCCCAGCAAGGCCAGCAAAGTGATGATCATCACCAGCCCCAGGGACAACAGCACCATCATCTGCAAGCGGGGCTGGCCCTCGGCATTGGCCATCAACAACAGGATAGCGCCCATGGCCCCCGGCCCGGCGATCAACGGCGTGGCCAGCGGAAACACGGACAAGTCCTCCTTCCCGGCCGCTTCGCGGATCTCGGCATCGGTGGTGGACACTCCGCCGGAAGAGCGGGCAAAGACCATGTCGATGGCGATCAGCAACAGCAGGATGCCACCGGCGGTACGCAGCGCCGCGAGGGAGATACCCAGGTGATCGAGCACGGTGCGTCCGAACAAGGCAAAGAACAGCAGGATGCCCGCCGCCACCAGGGTGCCGCGCAAGGCCATGGCACGGCGCCGGGAAGGAGGGCTGTCAGAGCTGAGTGCCGCATACATCACCGCCACGTCGATGGGACCAACCGTCGCGAACAGAGTGGTAAAGGCCACGATGGCGGTCTCGAACATCAGGTTGAACCATCCCCCTTGAGCAGGTCCTTCAGCGCGGCAAAGGGATTGTGGGTGGCAGCGGCGGGCTTCGCGTTTTCCGTGTAGCCTGCGCCACGTACCTGATCCACATGGCGCATATGCTCATTGTCATGGCAGTACAGGCACAGCAGTTCCCAGTTGCTGCCGTCTTCCGGGTTGTTGTCGTGGTTATGGTCACGGTGATGCACCGTGAGCTCGCGCAGGTTCTCGCGGGTGAACTCGCGACCGCAACGTCCACACACCCAGGGATAGAGCTTCAGGGCACGTTCACGATAGTCGCGTTCCCGCTGATCGCGGTTACGGTGGGCCTCGGCGACGATGCGGTCGAGGCGGCTGTCGGAGGAGGAATCCTTGTTGGTTGCCATGCAACACCTGTGTACTGATTACCGTCTGGAAATTGTATATTGCCCAGCGGCGACGCAATACACAAACCAGACACGGGTTGATGGTATATTCGACGGCACGCCATGGACATCGTCAACCAATTCATCCTGCTCGCCGCCGGCCTGCTGTTGCTCAGCATCCTGGCCAGTGCCCTGTCGGCCCGGGTGGGCATGCCATTGCTGCTGGTGTTCCTCAGCATCGGCATGCTCATCGGCGACGAAGGCCTGGGGGGTATCGTCTTCGCCGATATCCGCACCGCCTACCTGGTGGGCAGCGTCGCCCTGGCGGTGATCCTGTTCGATGGCGGCCTGCGCACCGATGTGCGCAATTTCCGTGTCGGGCTGCGCCCGGCCCTGTCCCTTGCGACCCTGGGGGTATTGCTCACCGCCCTGATCACCGGCCTGTTCGCCGCCTGGGTACTGGGCCTTTCCTGGCTGGAGGGCCTGCTCATCGGCGCCATCGTCGGTTCCACCGATGCCGCGGCGGTATTCTCCCTGCTGCATTCCCGGGGGCTGGAACTGAAGCAGCGGGTGGGGGCCACCCTGGAGATCGAATCGGGCAGCAACGACCCCATGGCGGTGTTCCTGACCATCGTCCTGGTGGAGGCCCTGCTGGCGGGCCAGACCCGACTCGGCTGGGACGTGGTGTGGGTCTTCGTGGTGCAGATGGGCCTGGGGGCGGTCTTCGGCCTGGCCGGCGGCAGGCTGCTCAGCCTGGTGATCAACCGCATGCAGCTGAGCCCGGGGCTCTATCCCCTGGTGGCCCTGTCCGGGGGGGTAACGATCTTTGCCTCCGCCTCGGTGCTGGGTGGCAGCGGCTTCCTGGCCGCCTACCTGGCGGGCCTGGTGGTCGCCAACCGTCCCTTGCAGGCGGGCCAGAACATCCTGCGTTTCCATGACGGCATGGCCTGGCTGGCGCAGATCACCATGTTCCTGGTGCTCGGCCTGTTCGCCAACCCCACGGCCTTGCTGGGCAGCGCCCTGCCCGCCCTGCTCATCGCCGCCGTGCTCATGCTGGTGGCCCGCCCCCTGGCGGTATGGCTGAGCCTGCTGCCCTTCCGTTTTCCACGCCAGGAACAACTGTTCATCTCCTGGGTGGGTCTGCGCGGCGCGGTACCCATCGTACTGGCCCTGTTCCCGCTCATGGCGGGACTGGACAACGCCTGGATCTTTTTCAATGTGGCCTTCTTCGTGGTTCTGGTCTCCCTGGTGTTGCAGGGCTGGACCGTGACCCCGGCGGCGCGCTGGCTGAAGCTGGAGGTGCCCACGGGCAGCGGTGTCATCCAGCGTGTGGAACTGGATGTGCCGGGCGAGTTCGACCGCGAACTGGTGGGCTATCGCCTGGATGGCGAAAGTCCGGCGGCCAAGGCCACCCGGCTGCCGCTGTTACCCGAAGGGGTCCGCTACGCGGCGGTACTGCGCGACCACCAGCCCCTGGACACCTGCGGCCTCGCCGAGCTGCAGGCCGGCGATTATGTCTACCTGCTGGCCAAGCACGACGACCTGCCGGCGCTGGACGGGTTGTTCTCCGCGGCCCCCGACATCGAACGCGATGCCGCCACCCGTTACTTCGGTGAGTTCATCATCAATGGTGATGCCCGCCTGGAGGATCTTGCCCAGGTCTATGGTTTCGTGCTGCCGGAGGAAGTTCATGGCCACACGGTGACAGAGCTGTTCGCCACCCGCTTCGGCCGACGCCAGGTCGTGGGCGACCGCATCGTACTGGGCACGGTGGAACTGGTGGTACGCGAGACCGAAGGCGCCGAGGTCAGCCGCGCCGGCCTCAAGCTGTCCCACTGAGCCCGGGATCCGTCCCACCCGGTTCAACCTCGCTGCCATCATGGTCCCGGGTGACGCAGCGGAATCGGGCCGATACTTGTTCTCTGTTGGTTCTGGTGTAATACTGAGGCCTGGTTGCATCCGGAACCTGCGGTTTCAGATAAACAAGGATCGCTAATCGTATGAAAATTAACCTCACCCGCCGCCAGCAGCAAATTCTCGACTACCTGCGCGAGCAGGACTTCGACTCCCCGCCGACCCTGGACGAACTGTGCCGGGCCCTGGGGCTGTCCTCCCGGGGCTCCCTGCACAAGCACATCAGCGCCCTGGTGGAGGCCGGCCTGGTCGAGCCCATGGACGGCAAGCACCGCGGTGTGGTGCTGCGTGAAGCGGAGACCACGGCCGACGCCGACCGGCTGCCTTTCTACGGTTATATCGCCGCCGGCCGGCCCATCGAGGCCATCCCCAGGCCCGAGAGCCTCGAGGTACCCGCCGCCCTGCGTACCCGCCGGCCCTGCTATGTGCTGGAGGTGCGCGGCGACTCCATGATCGAGGACGGCATCCTGGACGGCGACTGGGTGGTCATCGAACAGCGCGACCAGGCCCGCAATGGCGAGGTGGTGGTCGCCCTGGTGGACGGTGACGAGGCCACCCTCAAGCGCATCGAGCAGCAACCCGGTGAAGTGATCCTGCATCCCGCCAACGGCCGAATGGCGCCCCTGCGCTACCACCCGGACCAGGTGCAGGTGCAGGGCGTGCTGGTGGGCCAGATGCGGCGCTATCACTGACTCCGCAACCCTTCGAACACATGATCATTACTTGATATAGCGCAATCTTTTCCCTTTCTGCACGTGAGATAATTTCCTGAAGGATTGCCAGCATCCTGCGGGCAGCGCGCCTCTGCCTATGCTTTTGTTTATGCAAATCGCCCACATGATCTCGATTTCAAGGAGTACATAAATGGCCGACATCAGTAAAATCAAGAACCGCCCAGATGACAAACCATCGGTGGCAGACAGCGTGGAAGCCTATACGGTAACCCAGCAATGCGCCGAGGCCCAGGATGCCCAGATCAGTGTGGCCGAGGATATATTGGACCATGCGAAACCCAAGCCGGCTGGGTATGACGCCGCATTGAAAACCCTGGAAGCCATCCTGGAAGGTGCTTCACCCGACGACGCCGCCGCTTTGAAGTCGGCCCTGATGCAGTGGCAGAAGTTCGAAACCAAACTGCCCGTCAGTCCGGATGATGAACTCGTCGATGACTGGCGCAGCGCCGTATACCCCTACAAGAATCGCCTGTCCCGCAAGAGTTACGAAAGGCAGAAATATCACCTGCAAGTGGAACTGCTGAAATTGCAGGCCTGGGTCAAAGAGACCGGTCAAAGGGTCGTGATTTTGTTCGAAGGCCGCGATGCAGCCGGCAAGGGAGGCACGATCAAGCGTTTCATGGAGCATTTGAATCCACGTGGCGCACGCGTCGTTGCACTGGAAAAACCCAACCAGGAAGAACTGGGCCAATGGTATTTCCAACGCTACATGAAACACCTGCCAACAGCTGGCGAAATCGTCCTGTTCGATCGCTCCTGGTACAATCGTGCCGGCGTTGAACGCGTCATGGGATTCTGCTCCGAAACCGAATATTCAACCTTCATGCATCAGGCTCCAGAGATGGAACGCCACCTGGTTAACAGCGGCATCCACCTGATCAAGCTTTGGTTCTCCGTGAGCCGTGATGAGCAGCGCCGCCGCTTCAAGGAACGGAAACTTCACCCGCTGAAGCAATGGAAACTGAGCCCGATCGATCTGGCCTCGCTGGACAAGTGGGACGAGTACACCACCGCCAAAGAGGCGATGTTCTTCCATACCGATCACTCGGAATGTCCTTGGATTGTGGTCAAATCAAACTGCAAGAAACGAGCTCGCCTCAATGCCATGCGCTACGTTTTGAACTCAATGGATTACACCGGGAAAGACCCGCATAACGTGAGTCTCGCAGACCCATTGATCGTAGGACGCGCAAGCTTCACCGGAAACATGGGGTAGCGGTACGCCCGTCATACGTCAGCATGACGAGAAATACGCGGCTGCTTCAGAAGGAGTCCTGGTGCCTGTGATTGGCTATCGAATGGCGCCCCATTCCCGTCTTGACCTGCATCAATGGTGCGTGCGCGCCAACCTGCTAGCATCGCGCCACTCGTCCGTTACCCGGGAGTGCGTCCATGTCTTCCATCCACCCTGCCAAGCTCGTCACGACGGCCTTCAATCCCTTCGACCTCGACCAGGACCAGGCCTACCGCGTGTGGCGTGACTGGAAGTTGGAGCATGCCCCCACCCGCCTGGAGCAACTGCTGGTGGAGATCCGCAATCCCTTGCATCTCACGCCGGCCGAGTCGCTGGCCATTCTCGATCGCTGTGCCCACACCAACATGGCGCTGTATGCCTGCGACCCCGGCCCGGAACAGGACAAGAACATCCCGCGCGCCATCGGCCAGGCCTTCGGGCTCGAACACCTGGACCACAACCTGCTGGCGGACGAAGACGCCATCACCTCGCTGACGGTCAATGGCGAGGGCGAGCATCCCCACTACATTCCCTACACCAACCGACCCATCCAGTGGCATACGGACGGTTACTACAACGCCCCGCACCAGCAGGTGCACGGCCTGATGCTGCATTGCGTGCATCCGGCCGCCGAGGGCGGCACCAACGACCTGCTGGATCACGAACTCGCCTACATCTTCCTGCGCGACTCGAATCCCGATTACATCTGCGCCCTCATGCAGCCCGACGCCATGACCATCCCGGCGCGCCGGGATGCGGGCGGGATCGCCCGCCCGGCCCGCTGTGGTCCGGTATTCAGCATCGACCCGCGCCACCACACCCTGCACATGCGCTATACCGCCCGCCGCCGCAACATCCAGTGGAAGGCCGATCTTGTCCTGGACCAGGCCCGGCAGCGATTGGAAGACCTGCTCGCCAGCGACCAGCCCTTCATCCTCCACGGCCGCCTGGAGCGCGGCATGGGCCTGATCTGCAACAATGTCCTGCACACCCGCCGCGGCTTCACCGATTATCCCGGCCTGCCGCCCCGCCTGCTCTACCGGGCGCGCTTCCACGATCGCATCCAGGGCACCCAGTTCGACGATTTGTGCAGCTGGCGCTAGCGCCCGGCCAGGCTGTCGGCACAGAAGGCCACCAGCTCCGGCAGCAGGGCCTGCCAGGCGGTATTGGCCGCCACGGCGACCCCGCGCGGGCTGCGCTCCGGCGCCACCGCGCGGGTGCTGAACAGGTGGCTGGCCAGTACCGCGCGCGTTTCCAGGTCCACCAGCTGCAGGCGCAGGCGCAACTGGAATTCGCTCGGCGCGACCCGGAAATCCTGGCTGAACTCCAGTAATTCCACGTCCAGGCGCAGATCCGGCTGTGCCGCCGACCCCACCCGCACCACCGCCACGAACATCCCGCTGGCCTCCAGCGCCTCCACCAGTCCCGGCAGCAGCAGCTGCGCCGGTGTATCGACCCAGCGGCTGCGCGCGAAATACTGCAGCTGGTAGTCCTGTTCGCGGTAGGCCATGCGCGGGGTGTCCAGCTCGACCCGCGCCAGGGGGCGGGTGACCAGCAGCACCGGTGCGTCCACGTCTGCCGCCTGTGCGCGCCAGGCGGGCATGTCCAGGGTGTAGCGATCAATGATCACCGGCTCGCTGCGCGGCAGCACCGAACAGGCCGCCAGCGCCAGGGCGAGGCCACCGGCCAGCAGCATTCCACAAACTGCTTTTCTCATATTCTGGGTCTCCCCTGCCTCATTCCCCCGGTCCCGGTTCATCCAGCCGGGGCCCGAGCAGCAGCGCACGCGGGTCCTCTTCCAGACGGTCGCTCAGGCGCTGGAAACCGGCAGTGAGCTGGCGCATCTCCACCAGCAGGGCATCCACCTCCGGCAGGGTGCGTCCGCCCAACACCTGCAGGCTGTCGCTGCCCGCGCGCAACTGGGCCTGCACATCCTGGCTGGCGCTGCGGACATCCTCCGCCAGCGCCTCGAGGCTGGCAAGGGTGGATTCCACACGTTCCAGCACCGCCGGCAACTGCTCACCGGCGGCGGCGAAGGATTCGATACCCGCCCCCAGCGCCGGACGCCGCTCCGCCAGGGTGGCCGTGAGGAGTTCGACATGCTCGACGATCTGCCCCAATCGATCGCGGGTATCGGAGTTCAGTAGCCCGCTCAGGTCGCGGGCCGCGCGGTTCAGGTTCTCCATCAGCTCCGTGGCCGCGGCATCAAGCCGGGTCATGAGTGAGGGTCCCGACTGGATGACGGGATAACGTTCCCCGGGCTCCGCCTGGAGCTCCGGGGACGAGGGACTACCACCACCGAGATCGATGGAGGCGATACCCGTGACCCCCTGGAAGGTGAGTGTGGCGATGGTGTCCTCCTTGATGGGCACGCTGGCATCGATGTCCAGGGTCAGCTGTACCCGGTCAAGACGTTCCGGGTCCAGGCCCATGTCGCGCACCCGCCCGATCTGGACCCCACGGTATTTCACCGGTGCATCCAGGAACAAGCCGGATACGGAATCGGTCATGTAGACCCGGTAGCTGCGGGTTTCATAGCCCACCTGCCCGAAGGCCAGCCACAGGCTCAGCGCCACCGCCGCACTGCCCAGCAGCAGCACGAAGATCCCGACGATGACGTAATGTACGCGTGGTTCCATGTTCGGCTCGAATCACCAGATGACCAGCGGGCTGGCCGATGCCCTGTATCGGGACCGTCGGCCGCATGGACGCGGCCGTCGAGCGTACAGGGATGTATTCACAGCGAGTCCC
>JAPHQV010000058.1 GCA_026197075.1 Gammaproteobacteria bacterium
AAGGTCGCCACCTCCCTGATGAAGAAGACCTTCAAGAACAAGGGCGTGGCCACTGTGGATGAGCTGCGCGAGCTGTGCATCGAGGCGGACGTGAAGATGCTCGCCTGCCAGATGACGGTGGACGTGTTCGGCTTCAGCCACAGCGAGTTCATCGATGGCATCGACTATGTCGGCGCCACCTACTTCCTGCCGGTGGCCAAGGACTCCGACGTCTGCCTGTTCATCTAGGGCGTCACCTGCGAGTTTGAAAAAAGGGCGTGCTGTGCACGCCCTTTTTTTTGGGGGACAGTATACCGATTCCCTCCACGCGGCAGTCCCGGGGCCTCCCGCGGGTTAGAAATCGGTATACTGTCCCCCGATCATGAACGGACTTTATCCTCCCCTGCATCCCTATGTGCGCCACAGCCTGGCGGTGGAGCCGCCCCATGTGCTGCATGTCGAGGAATGCGGAAACCCGGGTGGGATCCCGGTGTTGTTCGTGCATGGCGGACCGGGCGGCGGCTGCGAACCCTATCATCGCCAGTACTTCGATCCGGAGCGCTACCGCATCGTCTTGTTCGACCAGCGAGGCTGTGGTCAGTCCATACCCCATGGGGAGCTGGAAGGGAATGATACCCAGGCCCTGTTGCGGGACATGGAATTCATTCGTGAGCACCTGGGGATCGAGCGCTGGCTGCTGTTTGGCGGTTCCTGGGGTTCGACGCTGAGCCTGGTCTATGCCCAGGCCCATCCGGAACGAGTGACGGGGATGGTGCTGCGCGGCATCTTCCTCTGCCGTGACCGGGACATCCGCTGGTTCTACCAGGAAGGTGCGGGGTACTTGTTCCCCGACTACTGGGAAGAATTCCTGGCCCCCATCCCCGCGGCGGAACAGGCTGACCTGGTGGCGGCCTATTATCGCCGTCTGACCGGTGCCGACGAGGTGCAGCGGCTGCTGGCGGCCAAGGCCTGGTCGGTGTGGGAGGGGCGCGCTTCCACCCTGCGCGCAAAACCATCCCTGGCGGAACACTTCGGAGAGGCGCGCCGGGCCCTGGCCATGGCGCGTATCGAGTGCCACTACTTCATGCACGAGAGCTTCCTGGCGGATAACCAGATCCTGCGTGATATCGAGCGGATTCGCGACATCCCCGCGATCATCGTCCATGGCCGCTACGATGTGGTCTGTCCCGTGGAGCAGGCCTGGACCCTGCATCGGGCCTGGCCCGAGGCGAGGTTGCATATCATCGCCGATGCCGGCCATTCGGCCGGCGAGCCCGGCAATGTCGATGCCCTGGTGGCGGCGACGAGGGAATTCGCGGAGCGCCTGTGATCGGGCTGCTGCAACGGGTGAGCCAGGCACAGGTGGTCGTGGACGGGGTCACCATTGCCGGTATCGCGAAGGGTCTGCTGGTACTGGTTGGGGTGCAGCGAGGAGATGGTGCCGTGCAGGCGGATCGCCTGCTGGAGCGTCTGCTGGCATACCGGGTATTCCCAGACACGGAGGACCGCATGAACCTCAGTGTCCAGGATGTCCAGGGAGGATTGCTGCTGGTGCCCCAGTTTACCCTGGCGGCAGATACCCGCTCGGGCAACCGTGCCGGCTTTTCCAGCGCGGCGCAGCCACAAGAGGCGCGACGCTGGTTCGAATACCTGGTGCTGCAGGCACGCCTGCGCTACGCACGGGTGCAGGCCGGGAGCTTTGGGGCAGATATGCAGGTAGGCCTGGTCAACGATGGCCCCGTGACCTTCTGGCTCGAGGTGCCGCCGCCGGCGCATCCGGCGGCGCTGTCGGGTTTCAGCCAGACGAATGCTGGCCCGGGTGGCAGGGACGGTTGAAATAACAGGTCAGGGCGCAGGTGGCCGCGGTCAGTATCCAGAACAGGAAGAAGCCGATGCTGTAGGCGCCGAGCCGGCTGATCTCCACAGTGCGCTGTTGAATGACCAGCTCGGCGGGATCGATGAGGGTGAAGAACAGGATGGTGGCCAGCCCGGACATCAGGAAGGATGGCCAGAGTACGGCGATGATGCGCTGAATGCGGGGGGTCTCGTTCACGCGGTCTGCCTCCTGTTGAAATCCGTCGATTGTACGCCGCCGGCTACAGGCCGGGGCTCAGCAACAGCTGGGTATTTTCTGCCAGCCGGATCCGACCTTCCAGCCGCCAGCCCCCCGTTTCCGATTGCAGGGCAATATGCCAACGACCGTTACCCGAGGCGGGAAGTGCCAGGTTGTAGCGGCCTTGCGCGTCCGCCTGCAGCACTACGACCTGGTCCTGGCCGGCCAGGGTGGGATGGATGAGAAAGAGTTCCAGGGGACCGTGCAGCCGTCCCGCCTCGAGGGCCTCGATGCTCAACTGTTGCCTCTCGGCATCGAAGCGCACCAGTGCCTGGATGCCGAGTTCGGCGGCGATGCGTTGCCGATCCAGCTGCTGGTTGATGGCCAGGCCCTCCTTGTAATAGTTGTCCACCACCATGGGATCGGGGTTGCGGATCGCCAGGGTCAGCATCAGTGTACCCACCAGCACGGAGCTGGCCGGTATGGCAATGATGAACCAGGGCCAGAACTGGCGATACCAGGGGGCGGGAAGGGTTTGACTGTGCATGTCAACGGGCTCCTGTCGGCGGGCCGATGAAACGGCCAGTCTGGGTGATGGTGATGTTCGGGTCATCCACGGCGCGCAGGGTGAACTCGACTTCGCTGCTGGTACTGCGCAGGTATACCGGATCGATGCGCAGGCTGAGCGGCACGGTCAGTACCTCACCCGAGGCCACCGCGATATCCGGCTGGTGCAGGACCAGCTGCAATTGCTCGGGGCCTTCCACCTCCAGCTGGTAGCGATGGTCACGCTTGTCCATGTTGGCGATCTTGAGGGTATAGATGTTTTCCACCAGGCCCTCCATGGTCTCCCGGTACAGGCTGCCGCGGTCGCGGATGACGCCGACTTCCACAGGCACGCGCTGGCTGACGGAATATACCAGCAGGGTGCACAGCACCAGCAGCAGGGTGGCGTAGACGAACACGCGCGGACGCAGGATGCGGGTTTCCTGGTGTTCCAGGGCGTTTTCCGTGGTGTAGCGGATCAGGCCTCGGGGATAGTCCATCTTGTCCATGACGTCATTGCAGACATCGATGCAGGCGGCACAGCCGATGCATTGGTATTGCAGGCCCTCGCGAATGTCGATGCCGGTGGGGCAGACCTGCTTGCACAGGGTACAGTCGATGCAGTCGCCCAGGCCCTGCTCGCGATGGTCCAGGCCGCGCTTGCGCGACCCGCGCGGTTCACCGCGTTCCGGATCGTAGGAGACGATGAGGGTGTTCTTGTCGAACATGGCGCTCTGGAAGCGTGCGTAAGGGCACATGTAGATGCACACCTGTTCACGCATCCAACCGGCGTTGCCATAGGTGGCAAAGCCGTAGAACAGGATCCAGAAGGTTTCCCAGGGACCGAGGTCCAAGGCGAGTGTCGATGTCCAGAGGGATTCGATGGGTGTGAAATAGCCGACGAAGGTGAAACCGGTGTAGAGAGAGAACAGGATCCACACCCCGTGCTTGGTGCCCTTGATGGCCAGCTTGCGTGGCCCCCAGGGCGCCTTGTCCAGTTTCATCTGCCGGCCGCGGTCGCCCTCGATGCGCCGCTCCATCCACAGAAAGGCCTCGGTCCATACCGTCTGCGGACAGGCGAAGCCGCACCACAGGCGGCCGGCCAGGGCGGTGAAGAAGAATAGCGACAGCGCCGCGATCACCAGCAGCATGGCCAGGTAGAAGAAATCCTGTGGCCAGAAGGTCAGGCCGAAGATATGAAACTGGCGCGCCGGCAGGTCGAACAGCACTGCCTGACGCCCGTCCCAGTTCATCCAGGGGATGCCATAGTACAGGCCGAGCAGGGTCACCACCCCCAGGGTGCGCAGACGGGCGAACCAGCCATGCACTTCACGGGGGTAGATCTTCTGCCGTTTGGCGTAGAGGACCTCTTCGATGGGTTCGGAGGCGGTAGCGGGACCTTTGTGTTGGGATTCGGACATGGATGCGACGTTGGCGGGATCCCGCGGGATCCCGCCGGCTTACCTCACTGGGACAGGCTGTAGATGTAGGCGGCCAGCACGTGGGCCTTGTCCTCGCCGAGGAAGTCCCGGTGCGCGGGCATGTTGCCACGGCGACCCTGGACGATGGATTGGCGGACCGCGCCCGGCGAGCCGCCGTACAGCCAGGTGTTGTTGGTCAGGTTGGGGGCGCCCAGGGCCTGGTTCCCCTTGCCGTCCATGCCGTGGCAGGCAACGCACATGGTATCGAAACGTGCCTTGCCGGCTTGTGCGAGCCGTGGGTCCGCCTCGCGGCCGTTGAGACTGAGCACGTAGGCGGTGACCTCCTCCACGCCCTGCTCACCCAGTGCCTCGCCCCAGGCGGGCATGATGCCCTGGCGACCATCCAGGATAGAGGTCTTGATGGCCTCCGGGGAACCACCCCACAACCAGTCATCGTCACTCAGCCTGGGGAAGCCGTTGCCGCCGCCGGCATCGGCGCCGTGGCAGGTGGCGCAGTAGTTGGTGAACAGGCGCTGCCCCACTTGCAGGGCTTCGCTGTCACGGGCCAGGTCCTCGATGTCACGGCTGGCGTAGGCGGCGAAGATGGGGCCGTACTGGGCCTCGGCCCGATCCATCTCCTGTTCGTACTGGCCAGTGCCGGTCCAGCCCAGCAGGCCGGGGAACTTGCCCAGGCCGGGGTAGAGCAGCAGGTAGACCACGCCGAAGACCATGGTGATGTAGAACAGCCACAGCCACCAGCGCGGCAGGGGGTTGTTGTATTCCTGCAGGCTCTCGTCCCAGGTGTGGCCGGTGACATCACCGGTGGCGGCTTCGCCGCCACGCTTCTTCATGGTCCAGACGATCAGCCACCAGCAGAAGGCGATATTGCCCAGGGTGAGGACGATGATCCACCAGCTCCAGAAGTCACTACTGAAGGAAATATCATTACTCATGACGCAGCTCCTTATCCTGCACCGGGTATTCGGGCTCCACGAAGGGAAGGTTGGCAGCCTCGTCGAAGGCCGGCTTGCGCTTGCGGCTCCAGGCCCAGAAGCAGATCCCGATGAAGGCGACGAAAATCAGCACGGTGAACAGCGAACGCAGAAAGATCAGATCCATGATTCCGTCTCTCCTATTTGAGGGCCGTGCCCATGCGTTGCAGGTAGGCGACGATGGCATCCATCTCCGTCTTGCCCTGAACCGATGCGCTGGCGTTGGCGATATCGTCATCCGTATAGGGAACGCCAAGGGTACGCATGGTGCTGAGCTTGCGTGAGGTCAGCTGACCGTCCAGTACGTTTTCCGCCAGCCAGGGGTAGCCCGGCATGTTCGACTCCGGCACCACGTCACGGGGGTTGATCAAATGGATGCGGTGCCAGTCGTCGGAGTAGCGGCCGCCGACCCGGGCCAGGTCCGGCCCGGTGCGCTTGGAGCCCCACTGGAAGGGGTGGTCGTAGACGAACTCTCCGGCCACCGAGTAGTGACCGTAGCGCTCGGTCTCGGCGCGGAAGGGACGGATCATCTGCGAATGGCAGACATAGCAGCCCTCGCGGACATAGACGTCGCGTCCTTCCAGCTCCAGGGCCGTGTAGGGGCTCAGACCCTGCACCGGCTCCGTGGTGCTCTTCAGGAAGAACAGCGGCACGATCTGTACCAGGCCGCCGACACTGATGACCAGCAGGATGAACAACGCCATCAGGCCGATGTTTTTTTCGACGATTTCATGACTCATGATCGTTCTCCTCTCAAGCGGTCTGCGGCACGGGTGCGTCGACCGCACGCTGCCCGGAAACGGTCTTGATGACGTTGTAGGCCATGACGAACATGCCGAGCAGGAAGATCAGGCCGCCCAGGAAGCGCACGAAGTAGTAGGGGTACATGGCCTGCAGGGTCTCCACGAAGCTGTAGGTCAGGGTGCCGTCGGCATTGACCGCACGCCACATCAGGCCCTGCATGATGCCCGCGATCCACATGGCGACGATGTACAGCACCACGCCGATTGTGGACATCCAGAAGTGCCACTCGATGAGCTTGAGGCTGTACATCTGTTCCCGCCCGAACAGCTTGGGGACCAGGAAGTAGATGGCGCCGATGGAGATCATGGCCACCCAACCCAGGGCGCCGGCGTGTACATGGCCGATGGTCCAGTCGGTGTAGTGGGACAGGGCGTTCACCGTCTTGATGGACATCATCGGGCCTTCGAAGGTGGACATGCCGTAGAAGGACAGGGACACGATCAGGAACTTCAGGATCGGGTCGGTGCGCAGTTTGTGCCAGGCGCCGGACAGGGTCATGATGCCGTTGATCATGCCGCCCCAGCTGGGTGCCAGCAGGATCAGCGAGAACACCATGCCCAGGGACTGGGTCCAGTCGGGCAGGGCGGTGTAGTGCAAATGATGGGGGCCGGCCCACATGTAGGTGGAGATCAGCGCCCAGAAATGCACCACCGACAGGCGGTAGGAATAGATCGGCCGGTTGGCCTGCTTGGGCACGAAGTAGTACATCATGCCGAGGAAGCCCGCGGTCAGGAAGAAGCCGACGGCGTTATGGCCGTACCACCACTGCACCATGGCATCGATGGCCCCGGGATAGACCGAGTAGGATTTGGTCAGGCTGACCGGCAGGGCGGCACTGTTAACGATATGCAGTACGGCCACGGTGAGGATGAAGGCGCCGTAGAACCAGTTGGCCACGTACAGGTGCTTCACCTTGCGTTTCAGAATGGTGCCGAAGAACACGATGGCGTAGGACACCCAGACCACGGCGATCAGCAGGTCGATGGGCCATTCCAGCTCGGCGTATTCCTTGCTGGAGGTAATGCCCAGGGGCAGACTGATGGCCGCGAGCAGGATGACCGCGGTCCAGCCCCAGAAGGTGAAGGCGGCCAGGCCGTCGCTGAACAGCCGCGTCTGGCAGGTGCGCTGCACCACGTAATAGGAGGTCGCGAACAGGGCCGATCCTCCAAACGCGAAGATGACCGCATTGGTGTGCAGTGGGCGTAAGCGGCTGTAGGTCAGCCAGGGAAGATCGAAGTTGAGCTGTGGCCAAACCAACTGGGCCGCGATCACGACGCCCACCAGCATGCCGACGATACCCCATACGATCGTCATAATGGCGAACTGGCGCACGACCTTGTAGTTGTAGGTGGTCTGCGTGTTCATACCTGTCCTCGGGTTATGAATACAAAAACAAACGGAATGCGGGCGGCAACCCCGGGGTTGCCGCCCGTTTACTGCTGCCTATCAGAATGTAGTCCCGATCCCGATCATGACAACCCAGGGGTCGATATCCACGTTAACATTGTTGGCGACACCGCTGATGTCTGCCTTCGTATCGATGTCCAGATACCATACCTGCCCGCTGACGAACCAGCGGTCATTGATATCGATATCCACGCCGGCTTCGGCGGCCAGGCCCCAGGAATCGTCCAGTTTGATGCTGCTACCGGCAAGAGCGCCCTTGCCTTTCTCGCTGAAGAAATTGGTGTAGTTGATGCCGGCACCGACATAGGGCCGCACGTTGGACTTCGGTGCAAAGTGGTACTGCAGCGTCAGGGTGGGTGGCAGATGCTTGGTTTCCGCCACAGTTCCAGTGCCAACCAGTTCGATGTCGTGTTTGAATGGCGTGGCGGCCAGCAGGCCGATGCCGATGTTGTCCGTATACATGTAGCCGAGGGTAATGCCCAGCTGGGTATCATTGCCCACATCCAGGGTCGAGCCTGCAACGGTATCGCTGCTGGCATCGGGGTTCACGTGGGCGGCGCCCAGACGCACGATCCAGTCGCCTTGTTCCAGAGCGAGGCTGCTACCGCTGCCGAGGGCGATGGCGGCGGCCACCAGGGATCGGGTTACTGCATGCTTCATGGTGTATTCTCCGTGTCGCGCGGGCAGCAGACTGCACAGGACGAGAAGCCCGCGACTGGTTTCAGGGGTAGTTCAGAACATTCGCAAATACTTTGTTCGCAACGGAGCGGACAAACAATGATGTGCGTCAATAAAGCGGGGAGTAGGTGCGCGGGGCACCGGGGTTATTCGTCGGGCGAGATGCGATTGGCGCCCGCGAGGACGGAGAGACGGGTCAGGTCGAGGATGCGCACGTGCTTGCGCTCCGTTTCCAGCAGGCCATCCTCCTGGAAGCGGGTGAACAGGCGGCTGACGGTTTCCACCGCCAGGCCCAGGTAATTGCCGATATCGTTGCGGGACATGCTGAGGTGGAATTCCCGGGGGGAAAAGCCGCGCTGCTTGAAACGATGGGACATGCTCATCAGCATGGCGGCCAGGCGTTCATCGGCGGCCTTGCGGCCCAGCAGCATCATCATGTGCTCGTCCTGCAGGATCTCGCGGCTCATGACCCGCAACAGTTGGCGCTGCAGGCTGGGCACGTGGCTGCTGAGCTCTTCCAGCTGGCTGTAGGGGATCTCGCACACGCTGGTGGTCTCCAGGGCGCGGGCGGAACAGTTGTGGGTGTCGGAGCTGATGGCATCCAGGCCCACCAGTTCGCCGGGCAGATGGAAGCCGGTGATCTGCTCCTGGCCATCCTCGGTGGCGGTGAAACTCTTCACCGATCCGGAGCGAATGGCGTAGATGGCATGGAAGGGCGCACCGGCCTGGAACAGGAACTCGCCGCGTGCCAGGGGCCGCTTGCGGTTGATGATATCGTCCAGCCGATCGATGTCGCCGGTGTCGATACCCAGCGGCAGGCACAGGTTGTGCAGGTTGCAGTTGGCGCAGGCGACCTTGATGGCCGCCAGATCCAGGGGCTTGCCGGGCTGTGCATTTGCCATGTCTGGGAGGAACATCCTGACAGTAGGGTATCCCATTGAACCAGATTCATGGTGTTGAATCAATGAATTGCGTGTCTCGCATGGCCGGCCTTGCCGTTTCGGCCGGATGGGGCCAAGATCAGGAAAAATCGGCATTTTTTGTCAGGGGCAGTTCTCTGGGGAGGGAAATTCCGCTAGGATTCACCCTCAGCCCCGCCCGCGGGCCCTCACAGGTAGGAAATCCATGTCAGCACGCACGGCCAGCGTCAGCCGCGATACCCTGGAAACCCAGATCACCGTGACGGTGAACCTGGATGGCACCGGCGTGGCCAAGCAGGAAACCGGCCTGCCCTTCCTGGAGCACATGCTCGACCAAGTGGCGCGCCATGGCCTGGTGGACCTGGATATCCGTGCCCGCGGAGACCTGCACATCGATGCCCACCACACGGTGGAAGACATCGGCATCGCCCTTGGCCAGGCCTTCGCCCAGGCGCTGGGCGACAAGCAGGGTATCCGCCGCTATGGCCATGCCTACGTACCGCTGGACGAGGCCCTGTCCCGGGTGGTGGTGGACTTCTCCGGTCGCCCGGGGCTGGAGTTCGCCGTGGAGTTTCCCCGTGCCCGTATCGGAGACTTCGACGTGGATCTGTTTCATGAGTTTTTTCAGGGCTTTGTCAATCATGCCAAGGTGACCCTGCACATCGATTGCCTGCGTGGCAAGAATGCCCACCACGTGGCGGAAACGGTGTTCAAGGCCTTCGGGCGTGCCCTGCGCATGGCCCTGGAACCGGATCCGCGCATGGCCGGCATCATGCCTTCCACCAAGGGGTGTCTGTAGGTTCGCTGCGCGCGGCCCGAGCCGAGACCCTCTACTGATTCAATACCAGTTCCCATGGCTTCCATTGCAATCATCGATTACGGGATGGGCAACCTCCACTCCATCGCCAAGGCCGTCGAGCACGTGGCCGGTGACGACCGGGTGTGGGTCAGTGCCGACCCCGATACCATTCGCCGTGCCGACCGGGTGATCTTCCCCGGTGTGGGCGCCATACGCGATTGCATGGCCGAGCTGCACCGGCTCGGCCTTGACGATCTGCTGCGCGAGGTGGCGCAAGACAAGCCGCTGCTGGGCGTATGCCTTGGCATGCAGGCCCTGTTGGACCACAGCGAGGAGAACGGCGGGGTAGACGGCCTGGGCCTGATTCCCGGCCAGGTGGCGCGCTTCCCCGAGGGCCTGACGGACCCCGCCAGCGGCGAGCGCCTCAAGATCCCCCACATGGGCTGGAACCAGGTGCATCGCACCGGTACGCATCCCCTGTGGAAGGATATCCCCGATGGCAGCCGCTTCTATTTCGTGCACAGCTACTACGCCACCCCGGCCGACCCCGCCCACATGGCGGGCCGCACCGAGTATGGCCTGGGATTTGCCGCGGCGGTGGCCCGGGAAAACCTCTTTGCGGTACAGTGTCATCCCGAGAAGAGCCAGCACGCGGGTTTACAATTGCTGGCCAATTTCGTGCGCTGGAACGGGGAAGTGCCGGCGCACCACTGAGGGACGGTGGAATTCACCACCGGTTATTCCCGTCCCAGTCACTACGCGGATCCGATCGAAAAATGAGGAACTGAGCAATGTTGCTGATCCCGGCCATTGATCTGAAGGATGGCAAGTGCGTGCGCCTGCGCCAGGGGCGCATGGAGGATGAAACCATTTTTGCCGACGATCCCCTGGAAATGGCGAAAAAATGGGTGGATGCGGGCGCCCGGCGCCTGCACCTGGTGGACCTGAACGGTGCCTTTGCCGGCAAGCCGGTGAACGCCGAGGTGATCCACCGTATCGCCGAGGCCTATCCCGAGCTGCCCATCCAGGTGGGTGGCGGCATCCGCGACGAGGACACGGTGCAGGCCTACCTGGACGCCGGCGTGCAATACGTCATCATTGGCACCAAGGCGGTCAGCGCGCCCCACTTCGTCAATGACCTGTGCCTGGAGTTTCCCGGCCATATCATCGTCGGTCTGGACGCAAAAGACGGCAAGGTGGCCATCGACGGCTGGTCGAAGCTGTCCCACCACAGTGTCATCGACATGGCCCAGCGCTTCGAGGACGACGGCGTGGAGGCGATCGTGTATACCGATATCGGGCGTGACGGCATGATGAAGGGCGTCAACGTGGAGGCCACGGCGGAACTGGCCAAGGCCATCAGCATCCCGGTCATCGCTTCCGGCGGGGTCAGCACCCTGGACGACGTACGCGCCCTGGCGGCATGCGAGGACGAGGGCATCATGGGCGCCATCATCGGCCGCGCCCTCTATGAAGGCAGCATCGACCTGGCCGAGGCGAACCGCCTCGTGGACGGGGCCTGATGGGGCTGGCCAAGCGCATCATCCCCTGCCTGGACGTGGACGCCGGGCGCGTGGTCAAGGGCGTCAAGTTCGTCGAGATCCGCGACGCCGGCGACCCGGTGGAGGTGGCGCGCCGCTATGACGAGGAGGGCGCCGACGAGATCACCTTTCTCGACATCACCGCCAGCTCCGACGACCGCGAGACCATGGTGCACGTGGTGGAGCAGGTGGCCGGCGAGGTGTTCATCCCCCTCACCGTGGGCGGCGGCATCCGCGAACTGCCCGACATCCGCCGCATGCTCAATGCCGGCGCCGACAAGGTGGCCATCAACACCGCTGCGGTGACCCGTCCCGAGTTCGTGCGCGAGGCGGCCGAGCGTTTCGGATCCCAGTGCATCGTGGTGGCCATAGACGCCAAGCGGGTGAGCGGTGAAGACGAGCCGCCCCGCTGGGAGATCTTCACCCACGGCGGCCGCAAGGCCACCGGCCTCGATGCCATCGAATGGGCGAAGCGCATGGTGGACTACGGCGCCGGCGAGATCCTGCTCACCAGTATGGACCGCGACGGCACCAGGAACGGATTCGATCTGGAGCTGGTGCGCGCCGTCAGCGAGGCGGTGGAGGTGCCGGTGATCGCCTCCGGCGGCGTCGGTAACCTGGATCACCTGGTGGAAGGCGTGGTGGAGGGCAAGGCCGACGCCGTGCTGGCCGCCAGCATCTTCCATTTCGGCGAATTCAGCATCCACCAGGCCAAGGAACACATGGCCGCGGCGGGGGTCGAGGTGCGGCTGTGAGCGAAACCGCCTGGCTGGACGAGGTCCAGTGGACCGAGGACGGCCTGGTGCCGGTCATTGCCCAGGACGCGGCCAGTGGCGAGATCCTGATGTTCGCCTGGATGAATCGCGAGGCCCTGGCCATGACGGTGCGCGAGGGCCGCGCCGTGTACTGGTCCCGCTCGCGGGGCCGGCTGTGGCCCAAGGGCGAGGAATCGGGCCATGTGCAGTGGATCAAGGACATCCGACTGGATTGCGACAAGGATGTGGTTTTGCTGAAAATCGAACAAGTCGGCGGCATCGCCTGTCATACGGGCAGGCGCAGCTGTTTTTTCCATCGCCTGGAGGCGGGGCAGTGGCGGGCCGTGGAGCCGGTGCTCAAGGACCCCAGGGATATCTACCGGTCATAGGCCGGTCACGGAATCGAGCGTACAATGAGCGATACCCTGCAAAAACTGGCCCGGGTGCTGGAGGAACGCAAGCAGGCGGATCCCACCAACTCCTATGTGGCCGGCCTGTACCACAAGGGCCTGGATGCCATACTGCAGAAAGTGGGCGAAGAGGCCGTCGAGACCATCCTGGCCGCCAAGGGCGATTCGCCCGAGCACCTGGTCGGCGAGACCGCCGACCTCTGGTTCCACACCCTGGTGATGCTGGCGCAGCGCGGCCTGGGACCGGAGCCGGTACTGGCGGAGCTGGAGCGACGCTTCGGTCTGTCGGGGCTGGAGGAGAAGGCGGCGCGTGGCGAGTCCTGATTCCGGTGCTGGGCCGCGGTGACCCTGGTCCCGGCGGCGGGACGCCGTGAATACATCCCTGTAGGCTTGACGGCCGCGTCCATGCGGCCGACACCCGCCGCCGGGACCAGGGCCGCCGCGGCCAGGAAACCTGGGTGATATCCCGGCCTGCGTGCCTACCGGCCGCGCGGGCCAACGATGAGGAGAAGTGAGATGGGTGGCATTAGTGTCTGGCAATTACTGATCGTTCTGGCGATCGTGCTGGTGTTGTTTGGTGCCAAGCGCATCAAGACCCTGGGTTCCGACCTGGGCGGCGCCGTGAAGGGCTTCAAGCAGGCGGTGAAGGAAGGCGAGGACGAGAGTAAATCCTCCGACGCCAAGCTGGAAGAACACGAGGAAGGTCGTGTCATCGACGGGGAAGTGACCCGCAAAGAGCGTGACAAGGCCTGAATTCCGTCGACGCGGCGCCACGGCGCCCGCACGGATGATCCTCCATGTTTGATGTCGGCTTTTTTGAATTGATGCTCATTGGCATCGTCATGCTGCTGGTGGTCGGTCCCGAACGCCTGCCGAAAGTGGCGCGCACCGCCGGCTTGTGGCTGGGCAAGGCGCGCTCCATGGTGGCATCCGTCAAGGCCGATATCGATCGCGAACTGGCGGCCGACGAACTCAAGAAGGCTCTGCAGAAGCAGGCGCAGCTGCCCGGCCTGCACGACATCCTGGAAGAAACCCAGGAGGCCGTGGACGAACTCGAGAAGGCGAAGCCCGACTACCAGGTGAAGGCGATTCCCGATGCGCCGAAGGCCCCGACCAGGGAATCCAGTCCCGCAAAGATATCCGATGACGACAACACCCGGTAAGCAATCGCCCACCGAGGACCTGGACGAGCAGCCCTTCATGTCCCACCTCATGGAGCTGCGAGACCGGGTGCTGCGCATGGTACTCGCGGTACTGGTGGCCTTCCTGCTGCTGATGCCCTTTGCCAACCAGCTGTTCTCGCTGCTGGCCGGCCCGCTCACCGCCCACCTGCCTGAAGGCAGTTCCATGATCGCCATCGAGGTGGCGTCGCCCTTCCTGATCCCGTTCAAGCTAGCCCTGGTAATGGCCATCTTTCTGGCCATGCCCTTCATCCTCTACCAGGTATGGGGTTTCGTGGCACCCGGCCTGTACCGCCATGAGCGCAGCAAGGTCATGCCACTGCTGGTCTCCAGCACCCTGCTGTTCTACGCCGGCGCGGCCTTCGCCTATTTCGTGGTGTTCCCGCTCGTGTTTGCCTTCCTCACCGGCACCGCGCCGGAAGGCGTGTCGGTGATGACGGATATCGGCAAATACCTCGATTTCGTGCTCACCCTGTTCTTCGCCTTCGGGGTGGCCTTCGAGGTGCCCATTGCCACCATCCTGCTGGTATGGAGTGGCACGGTCACGCCCGCGACCCTGCGCAAGCAGCGTCCTTACGTGATCGTGGGGGCCTTCGTCATCGGCATGCTGCTCACCCCGCCCGATGTGATCTCCCAGACCCTGTTGGCCCTGCCCATGTGGCTGTTGTACGAGGTGGGCATCATCATGTCGCGCTATTTCGTGCGCGAGTCGGCCGCCGAGGAAGAGGTAACGGGCGCCGATCTTTCCCCCGCTGACATGGACGCGGAGCTGGACCGCATCGAGGCGGAGGAGCGGAACCGCGACGAAGGTGATCGGGGCAAATAAATCGGTGGGGTGATCCATGGGCTCGGACTCGTTGCAGGTGGTGGTGATCGCACGGGGCTGGAGGCAATGGATGCTGGTCCTGCTTCTCGCGTTGCCCTGCCCTCTGGCGGTGGCGTCCTCGCCGCTGGCGGATCACCCTTCTCCCTATATTGCCTTGCATGCGGATGATCCCGTGCAATGGCGCACCTGGCACCCGGATCTGCTGCGGGAAGCGCAGCGTGACGGCCGGCTGTTGTTCATTTCCAGTGGTTACTTCGCCTGTCACTGGTGCCACGTCATGCAGCGGGAGAGCTTCCGTAATCCCGACATTGCCGCGCTCCTGAATCGCTTCACCGTGCCCGTGAAAGTGGACCGGGAGCTGCAGCCGGCCCTGGATGCGCAGCTGATCGAATTCGTGCGTGAGACCCGCGGTCATGCGGGCTGGCCCTTGAACGTTTTCCTGACCCCGGAGGGTTTTCCCCTGCTGGGCCTCGTGTATGCGCCGCCGGGAGACTTCCTGGTGCTGGTGCAGAACCTGCAACGCGCCTGGAGCGCGGAATCCGCAGAACTCTCGCGGTTGGCCCGCGCCGCCGCACAGGAGCTGCACGGGCAGGATGAGGGGCGCAAGGCACGGCCGCTGCGGGGCACCGACCTGCTGGCAGCCTTCGAGGCGGCCCTGTGGGCAAAAGCCGATGACTTCGAAGGGGGTTTCGGTGACCAGGCCAAGTTTCCCCACGTACCCCAGCTGCAGGTGTTGCTGGATCTGGAGGCGGCGCAACCGGATGCGCGGCGGGCCGCCTTTCTGCGCCTCACCCTGGGCCAGATGGCCCGCCTGGGCCTGCGTGATCATCTCGGTGGCGGTTTCTTCCGCTATACCACCGACCCGGGTTGGCGCGAGCCCCACTTCGAGAAGATGCTCTATGACAACGCCCAGCTGCTCGGTCTCTATGCCCGTGCCGCCGCAGTGCTGGGGGAAACGGAATGGCTGGAGGTAGCGGAGGACACCTTCGATTTTCTGTACAGCATGATGCGCGCTGACAATGGAGGCTACGTGTCCAGCCTTTCGGCCCTGGATGATGAGGCAGTGGAGGGGGGGTACTACCTCTGGAGCAATGCGGAGCTGGAACGCCTGCTCGATGCGGAGGAACGCCGACTGGCCGCCTTGTGGTATGGCATGCAGGGGAATGCGCCCTTCGCGGCGGGTCATCTGCCCCTGCGCCTGGCGCAGGCGGCGGAGGTGCAGGCCGCGACCGGGATGTCTGGTGAAGTGCTGCGGGCCGGCGTGGGAAGGGTCGAGGGAAAACTGCTGGAAGCGCGCCGGGCGCGCGTGCTGCCACGGGATGACAAGCAGCTGGCGTCCTGGAATGGCCTGCTGTTGCAGAGCTTGGTGGCCCTGGCCCGCGCCAGTGGCAAGGCGTCTCACCAGCAGGCCGCCCGCGAGTTGCGGGATTTCCTGTTGCGCGAGTTGGTGGAGGACGATGTGCTCTACCGCGTGCGCCGGGAGGGAAGCCATGCCCTGCCAGGTGACCTGGAAGACTATGCCCAGGTGGCCAGGGGATTGCTGGATTGGGCGCAGTATGCCGGCTCGGAGGAGGATCGGGCGCGGGTGCACGCCCTGGTGCGCCGGGCCTGGCAGGATTTCCATGGGGATGGGGGCTGGCGCCTGAGCGCTGAGGAACTGATCGCCCTTCCGGTCTGGAGGCCGGCGGTCGAGGATGGCGCGCTGCCCTCGCCGGTGGCGAGCCTGGTGGCCGTCAGCCGTCGCCTGGCTGCGTACGGGCAGGATGATCGCCTGTCCGTGCGCGTGCGTGAGGCCTTGTCACGGGCCGCACCCTATGTGGCGGGCGCTCCCTTCGACCATGCCAGCCATGTGTCTTTGCTTGGTCTCCCCGGGCTTGCGGAGGACCGTTACCCCCGATAGCGCATGCGGGTGCCGTGCATCAGCGACAGGGTGATCTCCTCGGCGCTCAACTCCCGGGGAAACAGGGTGCCGGAGACCTTGGCGGCATTGATGCTGGCGCCATCGAGCCGGGTTTCGGAAAAATCCACTCCGCGCAGATCGGACTGTCGGAAATAGCCATTGCTCATATCCAGCCCGCGGGCATCCAGGCCTCTCAGGTCCAGGCCGCGGAAATCCAGCGCCGTAAAATCCGGGGTTTCCCCGGCCGCGCGCCGATCGTTGAATTCCTTAACCTTCCCGTCGCGCAACAACTGGTAGAGCGGGTCGTCACTGATGATCGGTCGCGTCGTGCTGGCCATGGCGATGCCTCCAGGTTGCCGTTGATAGAGTGTAGGAAAAGCCGCGTGGGAGAGCAATCGCTGGACAGGACGATAGAAGTTGCCATTGCCGTTGGTACAGCAGTTGTTAGGATGAACCGATGTCTGCCCACATCCCTGCCTGAATCAGAACAGCTCGAATTCCAGTTCCCGGTAGATGAAGCTGGTGTTGGCGCGCTGGTTTTCCTCATACAGAGGCACGTCCTGCCACTCGGCCATGTCGGTCTGCTCCACGGTCTCCATCAGGGAGACCCCCGCTTCCACCTTCTCCCCGATACGCCGGCGCATTTCACGGATATAGTCATGGGTGGCCCGCACCATGGGGAAGGGCGATGTCTGGGCGCTGCCGTGGCCGGGTACCATCAGCCTTGCGTCCGGAAAGTGCTCCCATAGCCATTCCTGGGCCTCCAGGGTCTGTTGGCTGTTGCCATCGCCGATATAGGTGAGGCGCTGGTTGAAGGCCAGATCGGAGATCCAGAGGATGTCATCCTCCACCTGGTGTACCACCAGGTCGCCATGGGAATGGTGGCGGCCGGCATTGTAGACATCGATGGTCCTGGTCCCGAGTGCGATGCGATGCCGTGCGAAACGTTCCTCCTGTACCACCAGATCGGGCTCCACGGCTTCGAAACCTTCCATGTCCCTGGGCAGGAGTTCACGCCGGTAGGCCACGGATTCCTCCAGGGTGGCCGAGGCCAGGTAGTCTGCCATGCCGCCATGGCCGAGGATGCGAATACCTTCGAGATCCCGGAAGGCGCTGGCGCCGTAGGCATGGTCGGGATGATTGTGGGTGAGGATGAGATAGCGGACGGGCTCGTCGGTGATGGAGCGAATGGTGGCGATCAGGCGCCGGCCCAGGAAAGGGCTGCCCAGGGCATCGATGACCACCACGCCATCCCCGGTGACGATGAACCCGGCGTTGCCGTTGAAGCCGCGATTGTCCTCGTTGATGGTGGAAATGTTTCCGTAGAGAAAATAGGTGTCCGGACCGATGCGGTACAGGGGCAGGGTGGCGTCGTCGCCATCCTCCACGGACAAGCGGGTGTGGGGAAGTTCCGTGGTGTCGATGGCCCGCGCCGGCAGCTGGTGCCGGGTCGCGCCCGCACCCTCGCCGCGGCTGACCAGGGCGCCGGTCCCGTTTTCCCCGGCGTGAGACCCGACCGCGCCCAGGCACACCAGGACGAACAACAGCCATCGGCAGGTGTGAAGAAGGGGCACAGTGAAACAGTGTGTGTCGTTCATCTTGATCTCCCGCGATACAGGTGGAGGAGTGGGTTCGACATACAGGGCTCCGGTCTGCTATGAGGCGAGGAATCGGGTCATGCGCGCCCGTTCCTGCTCCACGATCCGGATCAGGTTGCGCCGGTTCGGATCGGGCAGGGTGCGCAAGCCCTCCAGTTGCCCGGGATACCCGGCGGTGATCGACAGCATGGCCTCGGCAAGTTCGCGGAATTGACCGGGGGTGTAGCCCAGGCGTTTGCGAAAACGTCCCATCGCCGTGTCGTAATCGACCAGCCGCTCCCTTTCATCGTAGTCGCCATAGTCACCGAAGGGCATGGCGCAGAGTTCGTTATGGAGGCTGTAGGCGCGCATCGGTGTCGGGTCATAGACCGGGGAGAAGGCGGTCTGCCTGCCATCCTGCAGCAGCGACAGGTTTTCCAGGTGCAGGTCGCCGTTGCCGGTGAGCATGGCCAGCAGCAGACGCTGCACCAGGTGGCGCTTGGCCGCGGCCGGGTCCGACACGAGGGCAATGGGGGAGCGTTCCAGGGCGCGGGCGATGTCGTCATAGCGGCCGCTGTAGTGGCTGTCGACCCGGCGATCGCCGATCGCCATGAGGGAATACAGGGTTTCCGTGCATAGCGGCCTGCCTTCCGGGGTGCGGTCGAAGCGCTCGATGGCAATGGCGGGGATGTCGTTGACGGTGGTGACCCAGTAACGGGGCACGGCAAACCCCGCGGCCTTGTGCACCTCCAGGGCCAGGGCCTCGAGCTCCACCATGCCCGGGTAATGGGAGCGCTCGAATTTCAACACCACGTCGGTCTGGTCCGGCGTGTTGCGGCCACGGCGGGGCAGGCCAACGCGTCCGTCCCAGCCCGTGGCGGGAATGGCCAGCAGCAGTTTGGGGATGGCACCGCCCACGGTGGGCGTCGGCCCCAGGGCGCCGAGGATGCCCCCGGCATCATGGTCGAACCAGGTCAGGAACTCCTTCAGGGAAAAACCGAGGGAGGCCTCGATGGCCTGCAAGGGGCGGTCGGTGTCATTGGCATACCAGCCCGTGGCCTGCGCATCGTCCGTGAACACATCCAGGTGGCCGATGCCGCCGTGGCCCGCCGTCATTAGTATGGCCCAGTCGCTGTCGAAGCCCGGGGCCGGTTTGCGGCCCTGCTTCTCCAGCCAGGCCAGCACCAGCCGGCGCTGAAAATTCGCCTCGCTGGCCGGCGGCACCAGGGACTGGAGCGGAGGAAACAGGTCGAACCAGGCGCTGCGCTCCCAGGGGATGGTGCGGGTGCCGATCAGTCCCGGGGGGTAGAGCAGGCTGAGCCCGGGCAGGCCGCTGTCGAGGAACGCCGGGTCATAGGTGAAGCGGCACTGGGTATCGGTCACCGTCAGTGCCCCCATGCGCCGGGGCGTACCGCCGCAGGCGGTCCAGATGACGGCCTGGCGGTCGGTCGCCATCAGTCTCCGGCCCCGAACAGGTCGCGGTTGAGGAGTTTTTCCAGGGTGGGCTCGTTCGGCACCAGGGCCAGCTTGAGCCCCACCGTATTGGCCATGCGCTCGACGGTGGACAGGTAGGCATCCTCGGCGGACTTGAGCTTGGAGATGCGGGTCGGGCTCAGTCCCGCGCGCCGGGCGATCTCCCCCTGGCTGAGTCCCCGGACTGCGCCGGCGCGCACGATTTCATCGAGCAATTCCTGTAGACGCTCCTGCATGGTGGATTACCCTATAGAGTAAATATAGGATGATTTTCTCTGATCTTTTCCCTTTACGTCAATCGATATTATTGCCTTTTAAGGAAGATATTTTGGATAAATAGCCTTAGTTTTCCTTAAAAGGAAACAAATGGCAGGCTGTGAATGATCAATGCGCCCCGCCTCCCTGGCGCTTATGCTCTTCTATCCTGGGATTGGGTTATGCTCGAATAACTCGAAAAATGTTGCCGGAAAAACAGAGGTGTAGCCATGAGTGACCACGTATACAAAATAATCGAGCTGGTAGGAACGTCCACCAAGAGTTCGGATGAGGCGATAGAGCTGGCCGTCGCGAAGGCGGCTAAATCCCTGCATAACCTGGACTGGTTCGAGGTGCAGGAAACGCGCGGACACATCGTTGATGGCAAGATCGCTCACTACCAGGTGAAGGTTAAGATTGGTTTTCGCCTCGACTGATTCCCGGCACCCGCCGAAGCACCGGCTTCCCCTCTGTTCGCCAATCTGGACGATCCGGAGCGATGGTAAGCTTGGTGGTCGCCGTATGAATACAGGAAGTCAGTGATATGGAGGCGGAAGTAAGGGAAATTCGTGAGCATATCGGCCGCTCCCCACCCTTCGATCGGCTGAATGAGGAGCTGCTCGATGTAGTGGCGACCTCGGTGGAGATCAGCTATTTCAAGGCCGGCACGACCCTGTTCGAGCAAGGTGACCCCATACATGCCTTGCCATATATTCGCAGCGGGGCGGTGGAGGTCTATCGACACAACGGCGAACTCTACAATCGGCTCGGCGAGGGCGATATCTTCGGACAGTTTGGCCTGCTGCGTAACCGACGCGTCCGTTTCCCGGTCAAGGCCATCGAGGACACCCTTCTCTACCTGATACCGGAGGCCATCTTCGATCAGCTTTGCGCCGAGGATGATAATTTCGCCGATTTTGTCGAGCTATCGGGTTCACGACTCAAGAGCACGGTCGAACAAACCATTCGTGACAATGACATGATGGTGACGCGCGTGCGCAAGCTCATCACCCGCATGCCGGTCATGATCGAGGAATCGGCCAGCGTGCAGGAGGCCGCACGCCTGATGACCGATCATGATGTCTCTTCGGTATTGCTGCTCGTACAGGGCAATGACGAGGATTCGGACCGCCTGTTCACTGATGCCGAAGGACACCAATGGCGCCTGACCGGGATGGTTACGGACCAGGATCTGCGCGAACGTATCGTGGCACAAGGCGCATCGACTGAAACGCCCATCGGGGAAATCGGTCACGGCAAACTCATCACCATCCAGTCCGATGAGTCGGTGAACGAGGCCATGCTGGTGATGTTGCGCAACAATATCCAGCGTCTTCCCGTCTTGCATCGACGTCGCCCGGTAGGCGTGGTGCATCTGGCGGATATCGTGCGTTACGAAACGAACAGCAGCGCCTACCTGGTCAGCAGTATATTCAACCGGTCATCGGTGAAAAGTCTGGCACGCCTGACGCCCGATATCCGGGCAGCATTCGTGAGGCTGGTGGACGAAGGCGCGACTTCGCAGATGATTGGTAATGCCATGTCGACCATAGGAAGGAGCCTGATGCGGCGCCTCGTCGAACTGGCGGAAGCGGAGATCGGACCGCCACCGATCCCGTATTGCTTCATGGTGCATGGCTCGCTGGCGCGCAATGACCAATCCGTCATTACCGACCAGGACAACGCGATGGTGCTGCACGATTCTTTCGATCCGAAGCAGCACGATGGGTATTTCAAGAATCTTGCGCAAATGGTGAGTGATGGGTTGGATGCCTGTGGCTATCCCTATTGCAAGGGCGGGATCATGGCCACAAACGACCAGTGGCGCCAGCCCTTGTCGCAGTGGAAACGCTACTTCGAGCAATGGATCGCGAAACCGGACCCGAAACGGCTGTTGCACAGCTCGATATTCTTCGACCTGGACGCTGTCCACGGTGAAGAGCGATTTGCCGAGGAACTGCAGGACCTCATTGCCACGCGCGCGCAGGCAAGCCCGTTGTTTCTCGCCGCACTGGCACGCAATGCGCTCAGCCGAACGCCTCCACTCGGCATCTTTCGCACCTTTGTTCTCGAGCTGGACGGCAAGCAAAACAATACAATCAATATCAAGCGCAGGGGCGTGGCGCCCATGACCGACGTAATTCGAGTGCATGCCCTGGGCACGGGGTCACGCGCGCAGAGTTCCTGGGAACGACTGGACGACATCGACAAGGCGGACGCGCTCCCGGCCGGGCAGGTTGATAAGCTGCGCTATGCGCTGGAATTCATTTCCAGCGTGCGCCTGCGTCACCAGGCTCACGAAATCAGGAATGATCAGACGGTGGATAATTCCATCGATCCGGAAATGGTCTCGGCCGCCGATCGCCATAACCTGAAGGAGGCTTTCCAGGTATTGAGCAATGCGCAAAGTTTTCTTCGCTTCCGCTATCCCAGCCCGGGGCGTTGAGGTCGATGTCCGAGGAAAGGCCGCGGCATACGGATCCGCCAAGCTGGCAGGAATATTATAGTCGGCAGGCAGAGACCTGCCGAGATCCTGCCCTCAAGCGGTTTTTCCAGGCTGGCCTGCCGGCAGAGGATACCCCGATCTCCAATGTTCGCCTGATGGCGCTGGACTTTGAAACCACAGGGATGGATGCCGGAAAGCACGCGATTATCAGCATTGGGATGGTACCCTTCGACCTGCGCAGGATACAGCCGGCCCTGGGCCACTACTGGGTGGTCAAGCCACCACTCCCCTTGACGGAAGAATCCATCGCCTTTCATCGTATCACGCATTCGGAGGTCGAACATGCCCCTGCGCTCGACACCGTACTCGACGATATTCTGGGGAAGCTTGCTGGTCACCTCGCGGTCGTGCATTACCGTAACATCGAGCGACCGTTCCTCGACGCGGCTGTCATGACCTTGCGCGGTGAACATTGCCTGTTTCCGCTCATCGATACGATGACGCTGGAGGCGCGTCGGGAGCGGCATGGTGGCTTGCAGCGAGCCAAAATTTTCCTCGGCTTCAAGCCGCCCTCGATCCGCCTGGCCGACAGCCACGCCCGCTACGGGCTGCCGGCCTATTCATCCCACCATGCCAAGGTGGATGCCATGGCCACGGCGGAGTTGCTGCAGGCCCAGCTCGCACGGCATTATTCACCGGACACGCCTGTTTCCGAACTCTGGGTGTAGTGCGCTTGCTGATGTGAGTAGGTGTTACGCCTTTCCGGGTCGTGGCTCGCTCAACAAGCCCTTGACGATCGCGAAGCAGCCGACCAGCAGCACCAGTGTGAAGGGCAGCCCGGCGGATACTGCTGCTGCCTGCAGTGCCGCCAGGCCGCCGCCCAGCAGGAGGGCGATGGCGATGGCGCCCTCGATGACACCCCAGAATACACGCTGCGGCTTGGGGGCATCAATCTTGCCGCCCGCCGTAATCGTATCGATCACCAGCGATCCCGAATCCGAAGAAGTAATGAAGAACACGATCACCAGCACAATCCCGATGAAGGAGGTGATTTGTGTCAATGGCAATTCGCCAAGCATGACGAACAGCTGCAAGGAAAGATCGGAGGAGACGGCACCCTCGAAGCCATCCTGAACCTGCTTGATGGCCGTGGTACCAAAGGCGGTCATCCAGAATACCGACACGGCGGAGGGAATCAGCAGTACGGAAACCAGGAATTCCCGAACGGATCGGCCGCGGCTTACACGGGCAATGAACATGCCCACGAACGGTGACCAGCTGATCCACCAGGCCCAATAGAAGGTCGTCCAACCCTGACTGAAGTTCGTGTCTTCCCGCCCGAAGGGGTTGGAAAGGAAGGGGAGTTCGGCCAGATAACTGCCAAGATTGGAGATGAACCCGGTTGCGATCAGCACTGTCGGGCCGACGAAGACGACAAACATGAGCAGCAGGAAGGCCAGCACCATGTTGATTTCCGACAGGCGTTTCACCCCCTTGTCCACGCCTGCCACGATGGATACCACCGCCACGGCCGTTATGCCCGTAATCAGGAGCACCAGCGTGGTGTTGCCCCCGCTGATCCCGAACAAGTGGCCCAGGCCGGAAGCCGCCTGTTGTGCGCCGATGCCAAGAGAGGTGGCCAGGCCGAAAAGCGTGGCGAAAACGGCCAGGATATCGATGAGATGTCCTGGCCATCCCCAGATGCGTTCGCCGAGCAAGGGGTAGAAAATCGAGCGCACGGTGAGGGGGAGGCCCTTGTTGTAGGCGAAGATGGCCAGCGACAGCGCCACGATCGCGTAAATCGCCCAGGGGTGCAGACCCCAGTGGAAGATCGTAGCGGCCATGGCCAGGCTTTTCGCGGCATCCGGGTCGCCGGCCGCGGCGCCCAGCGGCGCCCAGTCTGAACGAACACCATCCTCGCCCATACTGGTACCGCCGAGGGCGGTACCGTAATGACTGAGAGGTTCGGATACGCTGTAGAACATCAAGCCAATACCCATGCCGGCGGCAAACAGCATCGAGAACCAGGAAAGTCTCGAGAAATCCGGTGTCGCCTTGGCGCCGCCGATGCGGATACGCCCCAGTGGCGACAGGATCAGGCCAAGACACAGCAAAACAAAGACGTTGGCCGACAGCAGGAAAAACCAGGCCATATGTGTATTGATCCAGTTTTTCACGGCATCGAACGCCGTGGTCGCTTGTTCAGGCAGAGCGAGCGTGAGTATGACGAAGGCAAGGATCACCAGTGACGATACGGCGAACACGGAGCCGTGGATGTCGATGTTCACCCCGAGAGGGCTTGCCTGGTAGTTGTCCTGGCCGATCTGGTAATCGGTATCGATCAGGTTGGCCGCGCCTTCGGGAGCGGGTACACCGGTCGATTCGGCCGGGATCTCCGGGGTGTTGTCTGGCTTGTTGTTCACGAGGCTCTCCCTTCCGCTATTCGTGTTCTTGGCTGGCATCCGGACGCACGAGGAATACGGATGCCCTGGTATGGGCGGCAACCTTGCTGCCGTTGGCCGGCATGATGGCGTCGAGGTGCTTGGGCAGGTGGGTTGCCATGACGACGAGATTCGCTCCCACGTCATCGATTGCCTTAGCCAGGGTGTCATCAAGGTCGGCCACGGGGTCGTGGCTGTTGTAGACGCGCACGCTTGGTTCATGTCCGTTGGAAGGGGCATGACCCCGGGCGAATTCCATCAGTTTCTGCGCATATTCTTCCGGTGTACGGGCCACCGCGCTGGGTTGGGAGGTCGTTACGCCCACGTAGCACAGGGCCGCGTCATAATGCCGTGCCAGGTCCGCTGCGACGGTGAGCGACTTCTTCAGCGCATCCAGGTGCGCGAGATCCACCGGCACCATGATCTTGTTGAACATAAACGTGGCTCCTCCTGCGATCACTAACAATCAGGAATATTGACTATAACATTGCATTCCGATATTCCCGGTGTACCCCGTCATTCCCGCGCATGCGGGAATCCAGTGGTTTTCACTCATGCATGACACCTGGGTACGCTAGAAGTCGTAGCGCATCCCAACGGCAAAGACCTGTCCACCACTGGCATTCCAGGCAGTTTCCGCAAGCCCGCCGCGCTCCTCCGTGATCGCGGCCGTGTCCTCCTCGTAATAGTACTCGGCGAACAGCTTGAGCTGTTTGTTGTACTGATGATCGACACCCAGGTGAACAATGTCCTCGCCATACCCTTCCACATTGGCCAACATGGCCTTGAAGGTGTTCTTACCCAGGGTGTAGCCCGCATACAGGTTGACGGCCCGGTCGCCATCGGCGCCGTAGCCGGAGCTGATACGGCTGTCATGAACCTCGTACTTGGCGCCGATATACAGCGAGCCCATGGTGTGCATGAGGGAGACGCCATAGATGCGCGCATCATGGGGGCCGCCGAGATCGTCCATGCCCACGGACAAGGTGGTGTCGCCGGGGCTGTAGCTGCCGGTAAGCTGCAGGCGATTGTCACCGTTGGCGCCATTGTCCTCGCTCCATCCCCCGGCGAGGGAGAAGCCGGCAAAAGCCGGGCTGTAGTAGGAAAGGGTGCGATCACGGCGAAACACCGTGTAGGTTGCAAAACCACTGTAGTAGCTGCTGAACATATCCACCGGGTAGGCAATGGCATTGTAGTAAGGCATCCACATCTGGCCGTAGCTCAGGCTGCCGAAGTCGCCGCGCAGGCCGACCTTGGCGATGCGGATATCCTCTTCCTGGTCCCATGGGTCCTGCACGGCGCCATTGGCCAGGTCCAGGGGAAGCTCCAGTTGGGCAAAAGCTTCCATGCTGCTGGTCAGTGCATAGTCGGCTTTGAAGCCGATGCGTGAATAGGCGTCACGAAAACCGCTGTAGGAGCCGAGTGCGGAGCGGTCATCGGGCCGCACCGATTCCGCCTGTATTCGCAGGGAGGCATAGAATGCGATGTTGGCTGGCTCGGCGTTGACGACTGCAGGCAAGATGATGGCCGTGGCGATGGTAATCCAGACTTTTCTATGCAGCACGGGTACCCCCTTGTGGAAAAGGGCTGAGTGACGCATCCCTGTATGCACGGCTCAGGGATGGAGGAGTATGCTGCTGATCATTATAGACGATAGAGGGCGGACGGTCGGATCTGTGCATGAAGGCATTAATTTGCCGCAATACAAAGGCATATTCTGGCCACTAATCTGACGAAAGTACGCTCCAGCCCACTTTGGAGAGGTGTCAATTATTTCGGGGTAGGTTCAGTCCGTGTTGATGGCGTCGTTAGGCGCTTTCATTGTTTAGCCAATTAATAACCTCTTCTGCATTCCGATCGGGTGGAAACACGGGATAGAAGACCTTCCGAATGATGCCATCGACGGCAATAATGGCGAGTCTTTTGATGAGCTTCACCCCGTTGTATTCGAATGTGGGCAGACGCAACGCTTTCGTGAGTGCAAAGCTGCTGTCATTAAGCAGTTCAAACGGCAGCGCTAGACGATTCTTTGCCTCTTGCTGATCTTCCAGCGGCTGCGCGCTAACACCAAACACCTCAGTAGCGAAGCGCATTAACTCAGTGTGGTGATCTCTGAAACCACAGCTTTGTGGTGTACATCCTCGTGCACCAGGTATTTCGTTCCACCCAATCATAGGCGCACTGTCGGGCCTACCAGTCATGGGATAAAAATAGATAACGACCGTGCCCGATAGAGAGCAAAAATTGACTGCAGAACCGGACGTTGCCGCGTCGGACACCGACGGAAGGTGACTCCCCTTCAAATGATCGCATGCGCCATCATCGACCGGGATGGACAAGTTGTCTGGCACTTTGAATAGATCTTTCATGTGTGGCGCCTAACGCCTCGCATCAGCCGATGCAAAAAGCAAAGCGAGGAACGAGCGCCGCTTTTTGCGGTCTGCTGGATGCACTCGTTAGGCTGCGCTCAAAAATTTAGCCATTAGCAAACTCACTGATTATTCCTTAATTTTCGTTGATGGTTGCTAATTAGCACATATAGAGTTGCCATGGGATAAAAAAGCACGAAGTAGCCTAGCAATACGACTAGCAATGTTAAAATCCACAAACTCACCGAAGAGCCTGGCAGCCATACCCAAAACGGGAACACTATATTAACTATTTCGTAAATTGAACCAACTACTACGGAGAAACCAATCAAGACTAACAATGGGCGATAGTCCCGATCTGTGATAAATGCCAATATCGGACCCCCTTTTCCTCCGTGGCAGAGAAGGAGTTCACTGAAACTAATAACCACTGCTCCCCAAGCAAACATCAGCCACAAGCTATGAGCTGGCGTTATAATTGCTAAACATAAAGAAAATATTAAAACGACGCCAACCAATAAGGGCAGATTGGCATGTATTTTCAATGGCCTGATTATCCCTGGCGCAATTACTGCAACACTTAATGCGGCCAAGCCATAAGACGCTACTGCGTTAAACACCAACAAAAAAATAGGCAATTCATTAGGACTCGTGTATCCAGAGCTGGGTTCGCCAAACAAATAAGCGAACACACCTACGCCTCCAAGCAATGCATCCATAAGCATCCCGTATCCCACGCCTACCCCAAGAGCAATTTTCCAATCTATCTTATGTTCAATACTAAAGCGCCCGCTCAGGACTAATAGCGTGATGAGAACAAGCGCTTGCACTACTACGATTATTAACAGGTTTGCGGGGATTTCTGCATTCATTGTGATTTTTTCATTACCCAGTAGGTTCGCTGAGCGTTCATCGTGACATTAGAAAAAGAGCCATGCTAATCTATCTATACTGAATCAGCGCGACAGCAGATATTATTATTAGTAATATAATTATCGCGCAAGCAGTACCCACTCTTGCTACCAACCTTCCGCGGCGGAAATATTCTGCCATGCCAATCGAATCAAATTGAGAAGGACAAATACTGCGAAGCGATACTTCTAAGTCATTCAGGCCTTTAATGATGCCCCAGGCAATGAAAAACATTATTGGTGCGAAAAGAATACTAATTATAATGGGTCTTCCCCACATCAGGTGGGTAAACCCTGTTGCTTGATCCCGGCAGGGTAGAGATCCAGCCCGCCGAGATGGAAGTAAATTGCGTTGCGGAAGCG
>JAPHQV010000055.1 GCA_026197075.1 Gammaproteobacteria bacterium
CCTCTGGCCGCGAACCGGTTCGCGGCCAGAGGCCGCTCCTACAGGAGGTACTGCTGCGCCGGGCAGGACGCGGGCGAAGGCCCTACCCCTTCCCCAGGAACAGGTCATAGGCCGGGTTATCGGCCTCGATCCAGTAGCGATACCCCAGGGTGTCGAGGAATTCCTTGAAGGCCTTGCGTTCCTTGAGCGGCACCTGCATCCCCACCAGCACCCGCCCATAGGCGGCACCGTGGTTGCGGTAGTGGAACAGGCTGATGTTCCAGTGGCGGCCCATATGGGTAAGGAAATTCAGCAGGGCGCCGGGACGTTCCGGGAACTCGAAGCGATACAGGATCTCGTCCACCTGCACCGGGGCGCGGCCACCCACCATGTAGCGGATATGCAGCTTGGCCATCTCGTTATCGGTGAGGTCGAGGATGGGATAGCCCTGCTCGCGCAGCTTGCCGATCAGGGCCTCGCGCTCCTGGCCGCCCTCCGCCAACTGCACGCCTGCAAACACATGGGCGCGGCTGTCGTCGGCATAGCGGTAGTTGAACTCGGTGATACTGCGCTGGCCGATGGCCTGGCAGAAGCGCCGGAAACTGCCCGGCTCCTCGGGGATGGTCACCGCCAGCAGGGCCTCACGCTGTTCGCCGATCTCGGCGCGCTCGGCCACGTGGCGCAGGCGGTCAAAATTGATATTGGCGCCGCTGTTGATGGCCACCAGGCTGGCATCGCGGATGCCGGTGCGCTCCACGTATTTCTTGATGCCGGCGATGGCCAGCGCCCCGGCCGGCTCCACCATGGAGCGGGTGTCGTCGAAGATGTCCTTGGTGGCGGCGCACAGCTCGTCAGTAGTCACCAGGATGACCTCGTCCACGTGCTGGCGGGCGATGCGGAAAGGCTCCTTGCCTACCTGCCGCACGGCCACGCCATCGGCAAAGATGCCCACCTCCTTCAGTACCACGCGCCTGCCCTTCTGCAGCGCCTCGTACATGCAGGGCGCGTCCTCGGGCTCCACACCGATCACCTTGATCTCCGGGCGCAGCAACTTGACGTAGGCGGCGATGCCGGCAATCAGGCCGCCGCCGCCCACGGGCACGAACACGGCATGCAGATCATCTCGATGCTGGCGCAGGATCTCCATGGCGATGGTGCCCTGGCCGGCGATCACCTCGGGATCATCGTAGGGGTGGATGAAGGTCAGGCCTTTTTCCTCGGCCAGGCCGATGGCATGCGCATAGGCGTCGTCATAGGCGTTGCCGTGCAGCACCACCCGCGCGCCGAGCTGACGCACCGCCGCCACCTTGATGGGAGGCGTGGTATGGGGCATGACGATGGTGGCCTTGAGCCCCAGCCGCTGGGCGCTCAGCGCCACCCCCTGGGCATGGTTGCCGGCCGAGGCGGCCACGATACCGCACGCCCGGGCCGCTTCCGGCAGGCCGGAGATCTTGTTGTAGGCCCCGCGCAGCTTGAAGGAGAACACCGATTGCAGGTCCTCGCGCTTCATCCACACCCAATTGCCCAGGCGGCGCGAGAGATTGCAGGCCGGATCGAGGGGGGTTTCCCGGGCCACGTCGTAGACGCGGGAATTGAGGATCATCTTCAGGTAACGTTCCGGCATGGCGGCAAAAGTAGCATATGCTGTATTATCCCGCCATTGCCAAGGGAGAATACACAATGAACCAGGATGAACTGAAGAAGCAGGTGGCCGAAGCGGCCCTGGAATACGTGGAGGCCGGCACCATCATCGGTGTGGGCACCGGCTCCACCGCCAATATGTTCATCGACGCCCTGGCGCGCATCAAAGGCAGGATCGAGGGCACCGTGGCCAGCTCCAACGCCAGCGCCGAGCGTCTCAAGGGCCACGGCATTCCCGTGCTGGACCTGAACAGCGTGTCCGAGTTGTCCGTCTATATCGACGGCGCCGACGAATCCACCAAGCACCTGCACCTGATCAAGGGCGGTGGCGGCGCGCTGACACGGGAGAAGATCGTCGCCGCCTGCAGCCGCAAGTTCGTCTGCATCGCCGACCAGAGCAAGCTTGTGGACGTGCTGGGCGCCTTCCCCTTGCCCGTCGAGGTCATCCCCATGGCGCGCAGCTATGTGGCCCGCCAGCTGGTGAAGCTGGGCGGCGTACCGGAGCTGCGCACCGGGTTCACCACCGACAACGGAAACGTGATTCTCGATGTCCACAACCTGGACATCCTCGACCCGGTGAAAATGGAAACCGAGATCGGCCTGATCACCGGCGTGGTCACCGTGGGCCTGTTTGCGCGGCGCCCGGCGGACGTGCTGTTGCTGGGTACCCCCGATGGGGTGCGGACTCTGGACTGAGCTGCCCCGCGGGCGGGAATCCCGCCCCCCCCTGTAGGAGCGGCCTTCGGCCGCGAAGACTCTCCGGAACCCACCGGGCCGTTCGCGGGCAGAGCCCGCTCCTACAGGTGACAGCAGCGAAGCCGGCTGCTTAGAGCAATACCCGCTCGATCCCGCCGGCCCGGGCGCGGGCCACGAAGTCTTCCTGCCACTGCTCGCCGAGCAGGTGGCGGGCCAGTTCCACCACGATGTAGTCCGTTTCCAGTCCCGTCTCGTCGGCGTAGCGCATCAGGCCCTGCTGGCAGGCGGGGCAGGAAGTCAGCATCTTGACGTTGCCGTCCACGGCGCGCTCCGCGCCGGTGAAGTCGCGAATGCCCTGCTTGATCTCCTCCTCCTTGCGGAAGCGGATCTGGGTGGAAATGTCGGGGCGCGAGATGGCCAGGGTGCCCGCCTCGCCACAGCAGCGGTCCGACAGGGCCACCTCCTGGCCCATCAGCTTCGACGCCACACCGGTGGGGTTGTAGGTCTTCATAGGGGTATGGCAGGGGTCGTGGTACAGGTACTGCACCCCCTTTACCCCTTCCAGCTTCACGCCCTTCTCCATCAGGTACTCGTGAATATCGAGCAGCCGGCAGCCGGGGAAGATCTTCTTGAATTCATAGCTCTGCAACTGGTCCATGCAGGTGCCACAGGACACGATCACGGTCTTGATGTCGAGGTAGTTGAGGGTGTTGGCGACGCGGTGGAACAGCACCCGGTTGTCGGTGACGATCTTGCGCCCCTTGGGCTCGTCGCCGCCGGAACGCTGCGGGTAGCCGCAGCAGAGATACCCGGGTGGCAGCACCGTCTGCACCCCCTGCTCGTAGAGCATGGCCAGGGTGGCCAGTCCCACCTGGCTGAACAGGCGCTCGGAGCCGCAGCCCGGGAAATAGAACACCGCCTCGGAATCGTCGTTGACCCGGGCCGGGTCGCGCAGGATGGGCACGGTCTTGGCGTCCTCCACCCCCAGCAGGGCGCGGGCGGTCTGCTGCGGCAGCTTTCCTGGCATGGGCCGCTTGATGAAGTTCACCACCTGTTCCTTCACCGCCATCTTGCCGGTGGTGGACAGTGGCCGCTTCTCACCACCGAACCACTTGAGCTGCCGCGCCAGCCGGTAACCCAGGCGCTGCCCCTTGTAGCCCCACTCGATCATGCCCTTGCGCATCACCTTGATGGTGGCCGGGTCGGTGACATTGAGGAAGGCCATGGACATTTTCGTGCCGATGTTGCTGCGCTTCTGGCCACGCTCGCGCAGGATGTTGCGCATGCGCATGGTCACGTCGCCGAAGTCGATGTTCACCGGGCAGGGGGCCAGGCACTTGTGGCATATGGTGCAATGGTCGGCCACGTCGTTCATCTCGGCGAAATGATGCACGGACAGGCCACGGCGGGTCTGTTCCTCGTAGAGGAAGGCCTCGATGATCAGGCCGGTGGCGAGGATCTTGTTACGCGGCGAATAGAGCAGGTTGGCGCGCGGGATGTGGGTGTTGCACACCGGCTTGCACTTGCCGCAGCGCAGGCAGTTGCGGATGTCGTCGTTGAGCTCGCCGAGCGCGCTTTCTTCCAGCAACAGGGCCTCCTGCTGCACCAGGCGCAGGGACGGCGTGTAGGCGTTGTCCAGGCCGGAGCCGGCCATGAGCTTGCCGCGATTGAAACGCCCTTCGGGATCGACCTTGCGCTTGTAGGTGGCAAAGGCCTCCACCACGGACGCCTCCAGGTACTGCATCTTGGTCAGGCCGATGCCGTGCTCACCGGAAATGACACCGCCCAGGGCACCGGCCAGGGCCATGACCTCGTCGACGATGCGCTCCGCCTCGTGCAGCATGGCGTAGTCGTTGGAGTTGACCGGGATATTGGTGTGCACATTGCCGTCGCCGGCGTGCATGTGGGTGGCCACGAACAGGCGGCTGGAACGCAGTTTCTTGTGGATGCTGTCGAGACGCTGGTGCAGGGGCAGGAACTCGCGGCCGCCGAAGATCTCCTTCAGGGGCTGCTCGACCTCGCGACGGTAGGAGATGCGCAGCTCGCGGCGCAGCAGCAGCTGGATCAGGGTCACGCCAGGTTCCAGTTTGGCGCGCAGCGCCTCCTCCAGCAGTTCGGCATGTTCCGCGGCCGGCGCCTCGCGGTGCTTGAGGATCTGCTGCCAGCGTGCGCGCACCTGTTCCAGGTGCTCACGGGCCGCCGCCTGCTTGCCGGCGACGATGGCGCGGGTCTCCGCGCTGTCCTCGAAATCGGGGGCGGCGCGCAGCTCCGGCAGGTCACCCCCAAGGTAGTCCAGCACCGCCTCGATCATGGCCAGCTTGTTGCGGGTGGAGCGCTCGATGTTGATGCGCTCGATACCTTCGTTGTACTCGCCGAGGCGCTCCAGGGGGATGACCACGTCCTCGTTGATCTTGAAGGCGTTGGTGTGGGCGGCGATGGCGGCGGTGCGGGCGCGGTCGGCCCAGAAGCTGCGCCGCGCCTCGGGGCTGACGGCGATGAAGCCTTCGGCGTCACGCCGGTTGGCCAGCCGCACCACGTGTGAGGCGGCATCAGCGACGGCATGCTCGTCGTCGCCGGACACATCCATCAGCAGCACCATCTTGGGCAGCTCGCGGCGCGGCGCCTTGGTGCTGTAATTGACGGCGCGCACATAGCGCTCGTCCAGGTGCTCCAGACCCGACAGCACCACGTCGGGACGGCCGTCCAGGTAGTCCTTGGTCTCGACGATGGCGGGCACGGCACGACTGAGATCACTGCCGAAGAACTCCAGGCACAGGGTGCGGGTGTGCGCCGGCATGCGGTGCAGAATGAACACCGCCGAGGTGATCAGGCCGTCGCAGCCCTCCTTCTGGATGCCGGGCAGGCCGCCGAGAAACTTGTCGGTGACGTCCTTGCCCAGGCCTTCCTTGCGCAGGGACTTGCCGGGCATCACCAGCAACTCGGGCGCGCCGACCGGGGTGTGGCCATCGGCCTCGAAGCGGTGGAGACGGAAGCGCACCTGTTCCTGTTCGTGGATCTTGCCGCGATTGTGGTCCAGGCGCTCCACGTCCAGCCACTGGCCCTGCGGGGTCACCATGCGCCAGGACACCAGGTTGTCGAGGGTGGTACCCCAGAGCACCGCCTTCTTGCCGCCAGCGTTCATGGATACGTTGCCGCCGATGGTGGAGGCATCCTGGGAGGTGGGATCGACGGCGAATACGTAGCCTGCCGCTCCGGCGCGCTCACTCACCCGCCGCGTCACCACCCCGGCCTCGGCACGAATACAGGGCACCTCGCCCTCCACGCCTTCGAGATGGCGCAGCTCCACGGCACCCAGGCCTTCCAGCTTTTCCGTATTGATGACGGCGGTGTCGCCGTGCAGGGGCACAGCCCCGCCCGTGTAGCCGGTGCCGCCGCCGCGCGGGATGATGGTCAGGCCCAGTTCGATGCAACCGCGCACCACGGCGGCCATCTCTTCCTCGCTGTCGGGACTGATGACCACGAAGGGCAGCTCGATGCGCCAGTCGGTGGCATCGGTGGCGTGGGATACCCGCGCCAGGCCGCCGAAGTCGATGTTGTCCTTGCGGGTGACCTTGCCCAGGGTGCGGGCCACGGCGGCGCGCAACTGGCGGGTGCGCGGGAACCATTCCTCGAAGCGGCGCACCGATTCCCGGGCGCGCGCCTCCAGCTGCAGCGCCAGGGCATTGCCGTCGGCGCGCGCCAGCACCTGGTCAAGGCGATGGTGCAGGGCGTGGGTCAGGGACTCGAAGCGCTTGCGGTTCTCCAGCAGGTCGTCCTGGATGTAGGGATTGCGGGTCACCACCCACAGATCCCCCAGCACCTCGAACAGCATGCGCGCCGAACGCCCCGTGCGGCGCGAGCCGCGCAGTTCCTCGATCACCGGCCACATATCCGCCCCGAGGAAACGGATGATGATCTCCCGGTCGGAAAAGGAGGTGTAGTTGTAGGGGATTTCGCGGATGCGGGCGGACATGAAGCGGATGGTCTCGGTTGGGGCGCGGAAAGGCCTAGTCTACCATCATTGCAGGCTGACCTGCCGGGTGTAGGTCGAGCTTCATCAAGAGGAGAGTCAATCCGGCTTAAGGTAGGAGCGGCCTTGGCCGCGAAGCCTCGCGGC
>JAPHQV010000015.1 GCA_026197075.1 Gammaproteobacteria bacterium
ACGGCTATTCTCCTCAAACGATCGAAAAAATGACCTCACTCTCCCACCTTGCTCGCTACGATCGCTCAAGTCCGACAAGCTCCTAGTCTTCCCCAATCCAACCCTGCAAGGCCTCGATTATGGCCTTTGCCTGGTCCTTGCTGGAGATGTTGAACTTGGATTTCTGCTGGTACTCGCCACTGCGTTTCTGGTAGCGGCGGATGCTGTATTTCTCCGGACCGTATTCCTCCTTTCGCCGGTCCCAGTCCTGGTAGCGATAGAGGATGGTGGACCAGGCCCCCTTGGTCAGCACGACCTTATCCAGTTCCTTGACGGTCTCGATGCCGTCCTCTTCGTAACGTATTGTCAGCTCATCAACGGTTGTAGCCATTTTCCTGTCCTTTCTGTTTTCATGAGTGTCGTGCCATTAGCAAGTGACATAACGCGGGCCGGCATCCTGTTACGGGACCGTAGGCCGCAGGGATGCGGCCTTCGAGCGTACAGGGATGTATTCACAGCGAGTCCCGTAGCAGGATGCCGGGCTGCGTGTCCCACCGCCGTGGGAAATTTTCGAAAGGCAAAGCCTGCCTGTCGATCAAGCTCTAATCCCGACCCCCGATCCGCACCATGCCCTGCTCCACGCTCAGGGTGCGCTTGCCGTCCAGGATGGCCTGCAGTTCCGCTCCGATCAGGGAACGGCGCCAGCCATGCAGCAGTGGGGTCGTGCTGTCGTCCTGCAGCAGCCGCGCCAGGTCCTTGCGCGAAGCAAGTACACTGGGATGCAGAGAATGCTCCATGCCGCGCAGCCGTACCACGGACATGAGCAGATCCGCCACGGCCTCCTCGGCGGGCGACAGCCGGTCCGGGCGTTGCGGCCGGGTATCCGGTTCCGGTTTGCGCTGACGCGCCGCTTCGATCAAGTCCAGCAGGACCGTACCGTGGCTTTTGACGAAGCGCTCCTGTAAACCACGGATCCGTCCCAGCGCCTCCAGGTTTTTGGGCTGATGACGGGCGATATCCAGCATGGCATCGTCCTTCAACAGCCAGCCACGGGGCAGGTCACGGCCCTGGGCGGTGGTTTCCCGCCAGGCTGCCAGCGCCTGCAACACGGAAAGTTGCGCACCCTTGTAACGTTCCGCGCCCTTGACCCTTTGCCAGGCCAGCGCCGGGGGCGACGCATAACGCCCGGGATCCGCGAGGGCCTCGAAGTCCTCCGCAAGCCATGCCAGCCGGCCCTGCTTTTCCAGACGCTCGAGCAACACCGGGTACAGCCTGGCCAGGTAGATGACGTCGTCGGCGGCGTAACGAAGTTGTTCCTCGCTGAGCGGACGTCGGCTCCAGTCGGCACGGGAGTGTGCCTTCTCGAGCTGTTCCCCCAACACCTCGGCCACCAGATTGCCATAGCCGATCTGATCCGCATAGCCCAGCACCGGAGCAGCGAGCTGGGTATCGAACAAGGGCGTGGGCAGGCGGCCATGGAGATGGTAGAGGATCTCCAGGTCCTGACCGGCGGCATGCAAGACCTTGATGAGGTCGGTCCGGTACAACTGCTCATAGAGCGGTGCCAGGTCCAGGTCGGCAAGGGGATCGACGCAGGCGGCCCAATCCGGGGTCGCCAGCTGTAACAGGCAAAGCTGGGGATAGTAGGTCTTTTCGCGCATGAACTCCGTGTCCAGCGCCACCCAGGGGGCGGACTCCAGGCCCTGGCAGAGCTCCTGCAAGGTCTCCGGGCTGGTGATATAGGTGTATTGCATGGCGAGTTACCTGATTGCGGAAAATCAGTATATCCAATTGTTCCCGCTCCCGCAGGCATAAGGCTATCATTCGCGGCGGGCAGTCCGGATGGCTACAATGGCCCGACCCGACCACTACCGGAACAGGGAGGGAAATGGATTTCAGCTCGATTACCGCCGAATGGTCGCGCCTGCTCGACGACCTGCCTTGGGAATGGCTGCTGGCCCTACTGGCCGGCCTGCATCTGGTCATCGCCCTGCTGGCGGCGGGTCACGCCCTGCTCTACAAGCGGGACCCGCGCTCGGCGCTCAGCTGGGTTGCCCTGTGCCTGCTGTTTCCCCTGGCCGGCCCCATCCTGTATTACCTGTTCGGCATCAACCGCATCCGCAGTCAGGCGCATCGCCTGACCACGCACAAACCCGCACCCCGGCTGGTCGGACACGAGCGTGGCAGCATGGGGCATACTGCCGCAGCCGTGCCGGCGGGCCTGGCCATGGAAATGCGGCCCTTTGCCCAGGTCTCCGGGCGCCTGACCTCGCGTCCCATCCTGGGCGGCAACCGGCTGGATGTACTGCACAACGGAGAACAAGCCTATCCCGCCATGCTGGCCGCGATTGCCGGCGCCCGCAGGCGTGTGCTGCTGGCCAGCTACCTTTTCGAGTTCGACATGACAGGGAAGCAATTCGTCGCCGCCTTGTCCGCCGCCCGGGAGCGTGGTGTGGAAGTCCGCGTCCTCATCGACGGCGTGGGAGAACTCTATTCCTGGCCACGTATCGGCCGTGTCCTGCGCAAGGCCGGGCTGCCGATGGCGCGCTTCCTGCCACCGCGATTGTTTCCACCATCCCTGTCCATCAACCTGCGCAATCACCGCAAGATCCTGTTGGTGGATGACCAGGAAGGCTTCACCGGCGGCATGAATGTCGGGGATCGCCACCTGGTGGAGGCATCACGACAGGGCACCAGCGACCTGCATTTCCGGGTGCGTGGCCCGATACTGGCGCAGCTGGAAGAAATCTTCATCAATGACTGGACGGCCGCCAGCGACGAACGCCTGTCACCCATCTGCCTGGATCTTCCACCCCTGCCCGATGGCGATGTCTGCTGCCGCTGCATCAGCGACGGCCCCAACGACGACCTGGACAAGATCGCCCTGACCCTGATGGGCGCCATCTCCGCCGCCCGCGAGGAGATCCTGATCATCAACCCTTATTTCCTGCCCTCGCGGGAAATGATCGCCAGCCTGCAATCGGCGGCCCTGCGCGGGGTAAAGGTCTGCATCCTGCTGCCCTCGAACAACAACCTTCCCTTCATTCACTGGGCCACGCGCAACCTGTTGTGGGAACTGTTGCTCTATGATGTGGAGATTCGTTACCAGCCACCGCCCTTCGCCCACACCAAGCTGTTCCTGGTAGACCGGCACTACGTACAACTGGGTTCAGCCAATCTCGACGCCCGCAGCCTGCGGCTGAATTTCGAGCTGAACCTGGAATCGTTCTCCGCTGGTTTCGCCGTGCCCTTGGCGGAGGAAGCCTGGCGCCTGTACCAGCAGTCCACCCCGGTAACGCTGGACGAGGTGGATAGCCGGCCCTTGCCGGTGCGATTGCGGGATGCTTTTTTCTGGCTGTTCCTGCCCTATCTCTAGCTCAGTTTACCGGCAGGCGGGTCCGCAACTCATCACGATCGAACCACCACTGCTTGCCGACGATGGCATCGACGATCAGGGCAAGGCGGGGGAACAGTTTTTCGATATTGTTGAGTTCATACATCTCGATCCAGGTATTGAGGGTCGCCTGGTCCTCGATATTCCGATGTCGCTTGGCTACCTTGGCGATGAGCTGGGTGGTGAGGAAGGTGAGACTTTCGCGCTCCTTGCCCTCGGTGCGCAGGCCTGCGAGGTAATGGGCCACCATGGCGGCGACCGCGGCACCATCGGAATCGGGTGGCGTTTCATCGATCACATGGCTGAGCATGGTGACCGTGGTCTGCGCCTTGATGGGATAGGTCACTCCCAGCCAGACCCCGTGGCCCAGGGCGACGATGGAATCCTCCTGCTCCGTTTGGTAGAGGATATCGCAGGCCTCCACGGCCTCCTGCCAGGCATCGGCCGCCACCAGCGGATCGATCAGGGGCAGGACCGCCTGCCAGGCCTCGGCCTTGCGGTCCAGCCCCAGCAGGGCCTCGGCCTTGTCCAGCACCACCCGGGCCCGCTCCACCACAGGTGCGTTGGCGGGCATGGCGGCCAGGTGGGCCTCGTACTCCGCCAATTGCTGCTCGATGGCGGCACGGGTCTCCGCCGCGTCCACCCCCTTGATGGGCAGATCGGTATTTTGTTCAGGGTCTTGTTCCGCCATGACTGCTCCAGGCCGGTTGCCGTTGTGCGATGCGAGGAGTCCGCTTTGTACCGAAGGCGTGCGGATTTGGCAACCGGGGAAAGGGCGCGGATTCTGGCCGCGGAGAGAGGCTTAGCCTGCATTATTCATGAACGCCCTACTGCGGCCGCCGATCCGCTCGCTGTGGCGGGGCGTACTCCTTCCGCCCGGCTTGACGTAGTGTCGGCTACGCCGGCGCCGAGCTTCGGTCCGTGCGCCCCGCCACAGCGGCGCCTCGGCGCCCTCGCGACGGGCGTCCATGAATAATGCAGGCTAGGGCAAGGGTCGGGACAGGATTCCCATGAAACGCAGATCCTCGGCCTCGGTGCCACGAGGATCGGTGCTGCCCATCAATTGCAGGTTGAGCCCGAAGCCATACAGATCCCGCTTCCGGGCCGAAAAGACGTAGGCAGGATGCGGCTCGTGGGCAAAGCCATAGTCATTCTCGCCATAGCCCAGTCGCGCCGAGAGGGAGAAATCGCTGCCGACATTCCCTGTGATGCCGAACTCGTAATAGGAACGCGGCAGACCACTGCCCTGGTAGTCGTTGGTGTACCAGACCCGCCCTTGCCAGACTTCGTAGGACAGGCCGAAATAATATTCCTGGTAGCGGGACATGGCCGGCCCCAGCCCGTACTGGGCGATACCCGTATCCAAGCCGAGGCCGCTACCGAAACGATGGCGGATGCCCGTATAGCGTTCGGCATCGGCCTGGGCACCATGGCGATCGCCCGACCAGACCTCGTGATAGAGGCCCGGCTGCGCCTCCGCGCCGAGGTCGGGCGCCACCATCCAGCCCTGCCCGGTGAGCAGGCCCGGGGTGCCGAGCGAGAGCGCGTTGCCGTCGACAGCCAGGCAGGGTGCCGAACCCAGCAGCAGCAGGCAAAAGCACCCCAACCGGCGTGCCGCTGCGGCCGCGCCATCGGTTATCCTTCTACCATCGAGCAGTGGTTGTTTCATATGCCACCGTTTGCGCTGCCAGGCGCCCCCAAGTACGGCGGATGAGTTGTCGGCGATTCGCTGCACGGTATGTGCCTCGCCGGAACCAGTATAGCCAGTGGCCCGGGGCTTTGCACGAGCCGTGGTCGAGGCCTTCAAACATTGCGCATCGGTGCCGATGAATAGGGAATGGCGATCCGAGACCCGGATCGAGGTTGTTACACCAACATATTGAAATAATTAGATTAGCTTGCCATCTCCCGGTATGCTGGAGCCCTTATGAACCAGACTCCCCAAAGCCTTCTGCGCGACAATATCCAGCTGGTATCCCTGCCCGAGGTCTGCATGCAGGTGCAGATGATGGCCGAGGACCCGAACTGCGGGGCCGATGATCTGGGCCGTCTGATTGCCAAGGACACCGCCCTGACCTCCCGGTTACTGAAGCTGGTCAACAGCGCCTTTTACGGGTTTTCCTCCCGCGTCGAAACCGTGAGCCGGGCCGTGAGCCTGGTGGGCATCGCCGAGTTGCGTAACATCACCCTGGCCGCCTCCGCCGCCGAGGTATTCGCCGACATCCCCGGCGATCTGATGGATATGGTGTCCTTCTGGCGCCACAGCGTATTCACCGGCCTGGTGGCCCGCAAGCTGGCAGCCGAATGCCATGTGTTGCATCACGAACGGCTGTTTACCGCCGGATTGCTGCACGATGTGGGGCGCCTGTTGATCTTCATGCGCCTGCCGGAACAAGCCAGCGAGATCCTGGCCTCGGGGCGCATGGACCACGGGGACCTGTGTGAACTGGAGCGGGCCATCCTGGGCTTCGATCATGCCGAGGCCGGAGCCGAGTTACTGCATTACTGGAAACTGCCGCCGGCCCTGTGTTCGGCCATTCGCTACCACCACGCGCCCCGGCAGGCCAGCGAGGCCCCCCTGGAAGCGGCCATCCTGCATCTGGCGAATGCCATCACTCACTACCTGGAACTCTCCGACACCCAGCATCCCTCCCCCTACTACGACCCCTATGGCGCCCTGCTGAATCCACGCCGGGCCCTGGAGGAAGGATTGGTGGTGGCCGCGATCCCGGCGGACCCCGAGATCTGGCAGCACAAGGGACTCGCCAAGGCGGATCTGGAAGGCATCATCATCGAATCGGCACATGATTTCGACGAGGTGCTGGATCTCTTCTATCCCCTCCCGTCCCGATCCATGACCTGAGGCGAACGGTGCTTACTGATCGCCGTTCGATCTGGCACGTCCATTGAAATCGATGGCGAAGTAGCGGGGCTGACTGTTCATGAACACATCGAGGGTCGAGGCATGGGATCGGCTTTCCCCCGCGCCCAGGGCATCCCCCAGTTCCACCTCGTCGACGCCCACCTGTACGCCCATGCGGTCAAACACCAGCACCCGGAAACGGGGCTGAATACGCAAATGGGCGGGATTGTCCATCACCAGCTTGTATTCGTAGGTCTTATCCTCGCCCTGGTTGACCACGGTGAACACGATGTTCTTGATGTACTGTTCCTGTACCTGGATGACCTGGTCCGGAATCAGGCTGTGCAGGTTGGGCAGGCGTCCCTCCATGAGCATCTGGAGTTCCCGCTCGCTGGCCTCCAGCCGGGGGCGCAGTTGCCTGATCTCCTGTTCATTACGGAACAGTTCCTCGGTGAGCGCCCGGTTGGCATTGGCCAGGGACGTCACTCGTCCACCCAGGGTGATGGCGCCCACCACCAACAGAAAAACCGACAGCCCCAGCAGGCCGGCAAGCACTGACACCAGGGTGCTGTTACGGGAACTTCGCTGACGTCGGGAGCGACGTCCGGATCGGGTGCCGGGTATGGTTTCTTGGGGCTCGGTTGCCACTCGGTCTGGACTCCTGGAGCGATGATTTTTTATTCTGTGGCACACTATATCGGATAGGCGCTGAATTTTCCTCCCACCCTAGGCGTGATAGCGAAACAGATCCTGTGGCCGGTCCAGGTCCCACAGGGACGGGAGTTCCCGCCAATCCCAGCCCCGGTCCCTCAGCCGCTGGCGGGTGGTGGCCAGCACCCGTTCCGTTCCCCACTCCACGTCCTGGAACAGCTCCGGGGCCGACCGGCGCAGGCCCAGCAGTACGTAGCCACCATCCTCCGCCGGCCCCAGCACAGCGTCATGGCCCGCCATGAGGGCCTCGCAGGCCTCCACCAGCACGCCGGCATCGAGCAGGGGGCAGTCGGTACCCACCAACAGGGGCCAGTGCCCGGCCGCCAGGGTTTGGACGACCGCATGGCCCATGCGCTCCCCCAGGTCCCGGCCCTGCTGCGCCCGGCACTGGATGGGATACTGGCGGGCCAAGGTCTGAAACAGGGGATGTTCCGCGTCCGGGGCGCAATGGAGTTCCACGGGACAAAGCGGCTTGGCGGTGAAACGCCGGATGCTGTCCGCCACCAGCCCTGCATGCAGGGCGGCGGCCCCGGAGGCATCCAGGATCGGCAGCAACCGGGTCTTGACCTGGCCGGGGACGGGCGCCTTGGCGAACACCAGCAGGCGGATGCCGGGATAGCGCATGGGCTCAGCGCTCGCCATAGCGGCGTGCCAGCCGCGCCGGGTCCGCGCCCAGGGCAAAGGCCAGCCGCAAGCGCCACATCAACAGGACGGTGGCGAGGATGCCATGCCGCTCCCAGCGCCGGCTGGAGGTGAGCACCGTCTCGCGCAGGCAGCGGGGCCGTGCCACGGCCTTGAGGGTGCGGCTGAGGGCCACATCCTCCATGAGCGGCAGCGAGGGCCAGCCCCCCACCCGCTCATACAGATCCCGACGCAGGAACAGGGCCTGGTCGCCGGTCGCGATGCCGCTGACACGGGAACGCAGGTTGATCAAGCGCTCGATCACCCGCAACGGCCAGGCATGCCCCGACAGTCGCACATCGAAGCGACCCCAGCAGGCGGCCGGATCTTCCAGGACCCGCAGCAGGGCCGCCAGCCCCGCGGGGGAGACCCGCGTATCCCCATGGACGAACCACAACCAATCGCCTCGCGCCCGTTCCGCGCCCACTCGCATCTGCGCGGCACGACCAGGGTTGGTTCGCAGGACCTGGTCCACCAGTCCAGTGGCCAGTTCCGGGCTGCCGTCCATGCTGCCGCCATCCACCAGGATCACTTCATGGCCAACGGCGCGCAGTGATTGCAGGGGCTGCAGCACCGCACGAATGCCTTCCGCTTCGTTCAACACCGGCAGTATGACGGACAGGCTGGGTAGCGGCTCAGTCACTCAGGGCGCCGCCACAACTGGAACCCTGGCCCGCGGTGCAGCCATAGCAATGGTCGGCCACCATGACCGGGTTGCCGGCCAGGTCCTGCCCCACCAGGTCACGGATATGGGTTCGGGCATGATCACGCCACTGCAAGGGCATGTGCAGCATCTGGTTGAAGTCGCAATCGTAGACATAACCCTGCCAATCGATGCTGAGCAGGGAACGACACATGACGGTGGCCAGGTTCTCCATACGATGGGCCTGGCGCAGGGTATCCATGTAGGTTTCGAACTGGCCCCGGGACACCAGGGTGCTGCCGAAGCGCTGGATGGGCATGTTGGCCAGGGTCAGCAACTGGTCGAAGTGGATGCCATGGTCTTCCCGTAGCTGGCGCTTGTAATCCTGCTCCAGTGCCTGCTGGGGTGGCGGCAGCTGTGGCCCCTGGGGGTTGAATACCAGGCTCAGGGGCAGGTCCGGATTCCCCTGTCCGTACCCCAGCTCGTTGAGTCGGCGCAGGGCACGAATGCTGCGGGCAAACACCTGGTCGCCGCGCTGGGCATCCACGTTCTCTTCCCGGTAACAGGGCAGGGAGGCAACAATGGCCACGCCCTCCCCGGCCAGGAAGTCCGCCAGATCTTCCTGGCCGGGCTCCTCCAGGATGGTGAGATTACAACGATCGATGACGCGCACCCCAAGCCCGCGTGCGGCTTCCACCAGAAAGCGGAAATGGGGATTCAGTTCCGGCGCGCCGCCGGTCAGGTCGAGCTGGGGAATGCGGTTGCGGCGCAGGAGCTCCAGCACCTGTTCCACCCCTTCACGACTCATCTGTTCGCGGCGATTGGGGCCGGCGTTCACATGGCAATGCAGGCAGGACTGGTTGCAGGTATAGCCGAGATTGACCTGCAGGGTTTCCAGCGCGCCCCGCCGCAGTGACGGAAAGTCGGTATCCTTGAGCAACGGCAGGGTGGCGTGCATGTCAGGCGCTCCTCATACCTGGTTTTCCTGTTCCCAATCGGCGACCGCCTCGCGGCATTCCTCCCCTCCCATGTCGAAGCGGCGGCAGATCAGGGGGCGTTGTTCATAGATGCCACACAACATGGTATTGCGGTCCAGGGCCGCGCACCAGCCGTCCTCCAGGCGCCGCATGCGGCTCGGTCCCCAGGTCGTATGTTCAACATACTGCTCGGGCACGCCGGTATCAGAAATCAGCAATACCTCGAAACGGCAACAACAGGCACCACAGGTGGAGCATTGGATGGTCGGGTCATTCATTCCGGACCAGCATCTCGTTGTCCAATACCACCGGCCCAGCCGGAGATGTGCCCTCCGACCTGGAGCCGGGTGTCGGCCGCAGGGATGCGGCCGTCAAGCCTACAGGGATGTATTCACGGCGTCCCGGCGCCGGGTCGGAGGGCACATCTCCGGCGCCCGTGGCACCTGATCGGGTGGCAGAAAAATCCGCCGCATTCCGCCCCGCCGCAGCCATCTTTTCCAGGGCGACCTCCACTACCCGGAGGCTCGCCCCCGGCCGGTGGGCGTTCTCGCTCAGGTGCCGGCGCCAGGCACGGGCGCCGGGCTGCCCCTGGAACAGGCCCAGCATGTGGCGGGTCATGTGCTTGAGATGGGTGCCCTGGGCGAGCTGTCCCTCGATGTAGGGCAACATGGCCTGTGCGACGGCCAGTCGATCGTCCAGCGGACGTTCTTCTCCGTACAGGCGCCCATCCACCTCCGCCAGCAGCCAGGGATCGTGATAGACCTCGCGGCCGAGCATGACCCCGTCCACCTGCAGCAGATGCGCCTCCGCCTCATCCAGGCTGCGGATACCGCCATTGAGAATGATCTCCAGGCCGGGGCGTTCGGCCTTGAGGCGATAGACCCAATCGTAGCGCAGGGGTGGGATGTCGCGGTTTTCCTTCGGACTCAGGCCCTGCAGCCAGGCCTTGCGGGCATGGATGATGAAGGTCCGGCAACCGGCGGCGGCCACGGTATCGATGAAGGCTGCGAAGGTGGCATAGTCTTCCTGCTCGTCGATCCCGATGCGGCACTTGACCGTGACCGGGATGTCCACCGCGGCGACCATGGCCGCCACCCCCTCCGCCACCCGCGCCGGTTCCGCCATCAGGCAGGCACCGAAACGGCCAGACTGCACCCGGTCGCTGGGGCAGCCCACGTTGAGGTTGACCTCCGCGTAACCCCGCTCCGCGCCGAAATGGGCGCATTGGGCCAGTTCCCCGGGCTCGCTGCCGCCCAGCTGCAGCGCCACGGGTTGTTCGGCGGGATCGAAACCCAGCAGGCGCTCCCGGTCACCATGGAGGATGGCGCCGGTGGTCACCATTTCCGTGTACAGCCAGCTGTTGCAACTGAGGAGGCGCAGGAAATAGCGACAGTGCCGGTCGGTCCAGTCGAGCATGGGCGCCACGCTGAAGCGTCTTGGCGGGTACTCAGTCATCCCGATGCGGCCCGATGTTGATGCCGATGGACAGGCGTTCCTCCATGCTGCGGTTTTCCGTCACCTCGTGCAGGACCGTGGGCGGAAAGAATACGAACAGGCCCTCGCGGGGCTCCACCCTGGTATGCACGGGCGGCTCATGCAACAGCAGTTCACCGGATTCGGGCGGTACCTGGACGTAGTACACCGCCGACAACAGTTCGTCATCATCGTCATGGCGGTGCGGCAGGGTCACCTGGCCAGGCCCCATGCGGTTGAACCAGCCCCCGCAACGCAGGGGTGCGGTGTCCGGCAGGCCGAGCAGCCGACGCGCCACGACCGCGGCAACATCCAGTACCGTACCCAGTTCAGGAATGCGTGCGCGATCGATGTACAGGTTTTCATAGCGGCCATGGAAGAAGTGGGTTTTGCGGGTGGCGGGATCATCGGCATGACGGGCCACGCCCGCCACCAGGGCGCGGTTAAGTGCGGCGCTGTCGTCCAGCGCATGGAGGTGCAGGGGCGAATTGGTCCGGTACTGCATGGCGGCGACTTGAAAAATAAACCCGGTGAGCACGGCCACCGGGTCCTGGTGATAAAGTTCGCTACGGGCCAGCGCAAAGGCAGGGAGGGTTTCCGAATGCCTTTTGTCCGGTTGTAACCGCCGTTCACCCCGGGGATCAGCCGGGGGCGCTTCAGCGGCCCGTAGCGAAACGCGGTTCGAGCAACTGCTCGATGGCGGTCAGCAAATGGGAAGCCGTGAAGGGCTTCGCCAGCGTGGCGCTGGCACCGAGTTTGCTGGCCACCGTCAGGTAGCTGCCACTAAATCCTGCATTGCCTCCCGACATGGCGATGATGGGCAGGGTCGGATGATCACGGCGCAGTTCCATGATCAACTCCATTCCTTCCTTTTCCGGCATGACGATGTCCGTCAGCACCAGGTCCGGGTGATGGCGCGCGTACAACTCGCTCCCCTCGTTACCGTTGCCGGCCACCAGGACGCGGTAACCAGCCTGATCCAGCACCTCACGCAGGAAGCCGCGTAACGGTGCATCATCATCGATGACCAGTATCGATGCCGGATGCGCACCTTCATCCCTCGTGTGCGAAGTTCCGGATGGCATCGCGATCTCCCATCATCACCCGTCAGGGCGCATGCGGCGACTCCGCCCCATGCGCAGGAGAAATCATAGCCCAGGCCGGTCACCCTGCACAAGCCGAACCTGTGACTATCTATTTATATTTTTCAATATGTTACGATTCCTTGTTACAATCAGGTATGAAAAAATATTTTTCCTGTTGGCCCGGAAATTCAGGAGAGGTGGGGAGGCGGCCCCGCTAGCGGGGCCCGGGATCCGGGATCCGGGCGATACAGGGCGCGCGGCAAGCGGAACTGTGGGATAATGCCAACAGTTCCGGCGTTGGTGAGACCCTGTTCCACCCGCACGGACCTTGCATCGACAGGGAAACTACAGACAATAATCCCACATGGCAGTCTGGATCGTAGCATTGATACTTTTGGCCGGTGCCGGGGTCATATTCTGGTTGCGGCACGATCGTTCCGGCAATTCCCACCCCCGGCCGCAAACCACCCGGCAAGACCCCCAGAAGCCGCACCTGCGCCCGCAATTGGAACGGCTCTATCGCGATGGGCGTTACTGGGGCGTGCGCATCGAGCACGACGGCACCGGCAATGCCTGCGACGCAGTCCTGAAGTGCAGTGATGACCGTTTCAGCTTCGAGAACGCCCCGCCCCTGCCCCTGCCCGAGTGCGCCGCCATGCGCTGTTCCTGCCGGTACAGGGGTCTGGAGGAACAGCGCCAGCCGCCCCCGCGCCGACAGACCACCGACCGCCGGGACAAGATCCGCTACGAACCCAAGCGCGGCAGCCGGCGCCAGCAGAAGGACCGGCGCAAGCTCAATAAATGGGACGACCAGACCAGCCTGTAGACACACCGGATTTCTAGATCAGGGGATAACAAAAAACCATGCAGAACAAAACCATCCTGGTAACCGGCGGTGCCGGCTATATCGGCAGCCATGTGGTCCAGCAACTGAGCGCCCGCGGGGAACGGCTGGTGGTGCTGGACAATCTCAGTACCGGATTCGCGGATGCCGTGCAGGGCGCGGAACTCATCGTCGGCGACACCGGTGACGCGGCCACGGTGGACAAGCTGCTGGCCGATCACGAGGTGGACGCGGTCATCCATTTCGCCGCCAAGACCATCGTGCCGGAATCGGTGGCCGACCCCCTCAAGTACTACGGGAACAACACCTGCTGCACCCGCAACCTTCTGGATTGCTGCCAGCGTGCCGGGGTGAAGCATTTCATCTTCTCCTCCACCGCCGCCGTGTATGGCATCCCGGCGGGTGACAGCTGCTCGGAAGACAGTCCGCTGGCGCCCATCAATCCCTACGGTACCTCCAAACTGATGAGCGAATGGATGCTGCGCGACCTCAGTGCCGCCAGCGATCTCCGCCATGTGATCCTGCGCTACTTCAACGTGGCCGGCTGCGATCCCGACGGTCGCATCGGCCAGTCCACCGTCAAGGCCACCCTGCTGATCAAGGTGGCGGCCGAGACCGCCGTGGGCAGTCGCGAACGGATTTCCATCTTCGGCACCGACTACCCCACGCCGGACGGCACCGGCGTGCGCGACTACATCCATGTATCCGACCTGGCCGACGCCCATATCAAGGCCCTGGACTACCTGCGCGACGGCGGAGAATCCCGCATCCTCAACTGCGGCTACGGCCATGGCTTCAGCGTGCGCGAGGTGCTGGACGCGGTCCAGCGGGTGCATGGCGCGCCCATCGACATCCGCGAGGAGCCGCGCCGCGCCGGCGACCCGCCGGCCCTGATCGCCGTGGCCGACCGGGTGCGCGAGGTGCTGGGCTGGACGCCCCACCACGACGACCTGGACTTCATCGTCAAGACCTCGCTGGAGTGGGAGAAACGCCTGGCGCGGGGTGAGGTGTACGGCTCCTGATGCATACGCCATTCCCGCGCAGGCGGAAATGACGGAAAACACATCAAAGAACTTCCCTAGGTCTTCCCCTCCCGCACCACCGCCTTGCGCGCCAGGTGCGGAATCAACAGGTGCGGAGGCATGCGCAGCCAGTGCGCGCGCACGAAGGCCGCCAGGCGGGCGGCCGGGGTAAGCAGGTCAGCGGAGCTGGCGTGGTCAGGCGCGAGTACGCGGGTGAAAATGCCATCCATCAGGGCAAGCGTGGCGCGGCCGGGGGAGAAGGCATCCACGGCCGTCATGACCTTGTCGGGCACCGGGGTGGCGAGAAAGTGGCGTACGTAACGTAGCGCGTAGAACAGCGAGCGACCGAGCTGCAATTCATCGGCGCGGGCAATCAGGCGCGGCCAGAAGTCGTTGTCCGCGGCCGCCTCGCGCAACAGCAGGTCGAGATCGGTGAGATCGCGCAGGCCGTGCGGGAGTTCACCATCATGGAACAGGTGCGTGGCCGAATGCAGGATACGGTCCTCCGCCGCCAGCACCTGGATGCCCGGCATATCCTCCACCGCGACGGCGCGGGCGCGCAGCTTGGCGGAATCGGGATGGTAGCGCGCGGTGTCGGGCAGGATGGCGTGGTGCACGTCGATCACGGTCTCGCGCCGCACGTGCCGCATGGGGGGGATCTCGTGCATCCAGCGGCGGTAGTAGCGCTTGTCGTATTCGGACAGGCCGGTGGCATGCCAGCCCGCCAGCATGAGCGAGGTCTCGACCCGCGGCAGGGCATCGCGCGGCACCAGGATATCGATATCGTTGAACAGACGCCCCGCGGCGGCGGGCAGTCGCGCGGCCACGTAGGCGGCGCCCTTCAGCACGATCAGCGGGCTGTCGAAACCGGCCAGCGCGGCCCGGATCTGTTTCAGTTCCCAGCACACCGCCGTGTACTGCTTGGCGGCCAGGGTTTCCGCCGCCTCGAAATGCCAGCGTGCCTGCATCGGGATGGCCTCCGACAGCCCCTGCTCGCGCAGACGATGACCCAGGCGCGCCAGCAGCCCGGCGGCCCGCGCCTGTCGCACCAGGATATCCCAGTCACGCAAAGCATAGCCCGATATGGCATCGGGCGTGCGCAGGGTTCGTACCAGCAGATCGCGGGACAGGCTCATGTTCAGTCCGGCCGGGTGGAATCCGCCAGGCGGTCGAAGGCGGCGACCGCCTCGTGCAACTGGCTGTAGTGGAAATCGTAGCAGGTGGTCCGGTCGATCAGCGCCGTGCCGACGCGAAAGCCATCCGCGCCCAGATGACTGTAGTTGAATGCGTTCTGTGCCAGGAACATGAAGGTCTGGGCCCGTGAACGCGGCGTGAGTGCGACGGGCGCGCCGGCCTCCCATCTCGGGAAGATCACCCAGCCCGGGCGCGCCGGTTCGTGCTGGCGCCGCACGCTGTCGTCCGGCGGACGCATATGGGCCACCGTCCCCTTGACCGTATCGTGCGAGGGGCGGTTGATGAAGACCTCCGGGGCGAATCGGCGCATGACTTCGATGGACTTGTTTTTCAGGCTGACCGGTCGCGGCAGCGGCTGGATCAGGCCGGTCTTGCGATCCACCAGGGCGAGTTCGTCGGACAGCAGGCGCCAGCCCGACAACACCAGCCCGGCGGTCAGCGTGCTTTTGCCGGAACCGGGCGGGGCCGGCAGGATCGCCGCCTGGCCGTTCTTCTCCACCACCGCCGCATGGATGATGAGGTACTGGTGTGCCTGGGTCGACACGCACCAGTTGAGCCCCCATTCCAGCATTGGAAACGCCTGGTCGCGCGGCAGGGGCTTGAAGGGCTGCACGCCGTCAAAGGAAAACGCGGCCTGGGGCCGCAGCCAGCGCCGCAGGCTGGCGGGGGGGTTGACCGCCACATGGAAGTCGGCAAAGGCCTCGTCCGCGCCACTCACCTCGAACTGGCCGTAGAGTTCCGCCAGGCCCTCCATCACGAAGGGGATACGCGATTGCACCCGGTGCGAAAAGGGGCCGGTGCGGATCCAGAGTCCCGCGCCGGCCAGCTGCCGGCGCAGCTCGCCGGTGGACAGTTGCTGCAGTCTCATGCGGATTCCAGCAGGCCGATCTTGCGCAGGCTGGTGAGCGTTTCCAGCGTCTCTTCGTGGAGCTGCGGCGTGTTTTCCACGCCAAGGCGGGCCGCCAGCGTGGCGGTGAGCCTGACGGTGCCAAGCCCGGGCTGATCACGGCAGGTCTGGTACAGGGCCAGCGTGAAGGGTTTCAGATAGTGGGTATCGCCCGAGGCCGTGTCGTAGGCGACCGCTTCATCCCCCCAGTTTTTCAACAGGTGCGTGGCGGTGGACGCAGCGAGGGTCATCTCGTCACAGGGGACAGCCGCGATTGTTCAGCATGTCGAGCGAGTCCTTCAGGGCGGCTGCCTGACCGTTGAGCACACTGTCCTGGAACAGGTTGATGACCTCTAGGGGCGTATAGCCGTAATTGATATTCGGATGTGCGGCGTTCAGCAGGGCGGCGACGGCATGGAAACCGAGGTTCGCGGAGATGGGGTCCCCTCCCAGGTTGCCGAAGGGAGTGCCGGCTCTGCAGTTCGCCGGAGGACCGCCCGGATTGGCTTTCTGGTTGCCAGGGCAGGAGTAGCTGTCGCCCTTCAGATGCATCACATCGAGCAGGGTATAGGGCGTGCCCTCGCAATCCACGTAGTTGGTGACGCCGAACACGCTGTTGAAGGTATCGGTGGGACTGTAGAGCACCCAGTTGCTCAGATGCTGGCACACCTTCCAGTATCCCGGCGTGCAACCCTCGCAGGTCTCCTGGTGGGGCGCGGAAAGATTGCCGGAGGCCATGCCGGAAATGCTGCACTGACTGGCCCATACAGGCCGACTGGACAGTGTAAAGACCGCCGACGCACCCAGCGCGGCCCCGGTCAGCTTGCGGCGCGACCGGTCGATGGGGTCACTTTGCGGGGTTTCCGGCGGTGTGTCTTGGTCGTCGGGGGTATGGTCAGACATGGCAGGCCTCGATATTCGATTTTGGGCGTCCGAGTTTCGGTAATGGCTTTCTCAGCTTCTTTTTCTCGCGCATGATAACAGCATCCACTGGTTTTGGGTCACTGGTCCCGCCAGGATCCGCATACAGGAAGCTCAGAGTCCCTGAAATTCAAGCAATAATCGCACCATGATTAAATAATCCAAGGTAATACAAAGAGATGATTTCCCACCCAGGACCCTGGGCAACCTGCCACAAGGTGAAGTGTAAAGTTTTTTGACGACCCATTAGTCTGGACGATTCATGAACTACCGTAGCGAGGGCGTCGAGATGCCTGAAAAGACAGCGTGGCGCGGACTGGAAGGCGCGCAGGCATACTTGACAGTATGTCGAGAACCTGGAGGGAGCACGCGCTGGCTTTTCAGGTATATCGGCGTCCGCAGTAGGTCGTTCATGAATCGTCCAGGCTCCTAGGGTTCGCCCAGCCCCTTGCGCAGCAGCTCCCGGGCATGACGTACCGGGATGGCGTAGGCAATGCCGCTGGGGTCCTTGAGGATGTTCTCCTTGCCCGCCTTGACGAACACCAGGTTGACGATGCCCAGCACCTCACCGCTGCGCGGATCGAACAGCGGGCTGCCGCTGTTGCCGGGATAGGCGGTGGCATCCAGCTGGTAGACGTCGAAGCGGGTGCGCAGGCGGCGGATCTGGGCCGCGTCCAGTTGCCCGGAATGATGCGCCGGCAGCACCACGGGGGAGATGGCCGCCACGATACCCCGGTGGGTCACCGGGTACAGCCCCAGGACCATCCCGATGGGGAAACCGGTAAAGGCGATTTCCTGTCCTTCGCGCACCCCATCTCCCGGCGCCAGACGCAATGCCGGCAGCGGGTCCCCCCCGATGCGCAACAGGGCCAGATCATGCACTTCGTCCACCAGGATCCGGGTTGCCTGCCGCGCCGCGCCCTGTGCGCCGCTGCCGGTGAACACGGCCAGACTTTCCTGATGCTCGCTGTCCAGGCGGGCGGGCAGGACATGGGCGTTGGTGATCACATGGCGGCCATCGGCCACCACGAAACCGGTGCCCAGGAGAACGGCCGGCGGTTGCCGCGTGGCCTGCAGGGTGCCCACGGCGACGATGCCCGGCTTGACCCCTTCCAGGGTGTCCGCCAGATCCGCCAGCACCGGGCCGACAGGCAGCCACAACCAGGCCCACAACAGAATGTCAGCGTAGCCGCGGGACATGATGCTCGAGTATCCCTCCTCATCAAATGAAACCGGATGCCTGCATTCTCACCCATGGGGCCGTGGCGGGCAATGCAAGCCGAACGGTATAGTGGTGCGGTGATCAAAACAGATAACAACGGGAAACAGCATCGGGACATCGATCCGCCGGCAAAGGGCCGCCAGCACTCCCTGCTGGCCTGGCTGGCTCTGGGTTATGGGGTGCTGGTCATCTACGGCAGTCTGTTCCCCCTCAGCGACTGGCAAACCCCCGCCACGGGCCGCTTCGCCTTTCTGTTGCCCCCGTACGAGGGGCGGCCGATCTACAGTGACATCCTGCTCAACATTCTGGTGTACATGCCGCTTGGCCTGCTGCTGGCGCTGCGCCTGCGACCGCGATTCGGCTTCGCCTGTGCCGTGCTGGCCGCCACCCTGCTGGGTGGACTGCTGAGCCTGGCCATGGAGGCCCTGCAGATGTCGCTGCCGGGCCGCGTGTCTTCCGTCATGGACCTGGCCACCAATGCCGGCGGCAGCCTGCTGGGTGCGCTGCTGGCCGCCTTCCTGGGGACCGGCGCCCGATTGGGACGCTGGCCGGCGGCCTGGCGCGCAGCCTGGCTGCTCCCGGGCCGCGGCACTGACCTGGTACTGCTGACGACCGGTCTCTGGATCCTTTCGCAACTGAGTCCGCTGGCGCCGTCCCTGGACATCGGCAACCTGCGCCAGGGCCTGGCACCGCTGGCGCAGGTCCTGAGAGGCAACATTGATTTCGACCGGGCCGCAGCCCTCGCCTACGCCCTGTACCTGTCGGGCCTGGGGGTACTGGCGCTGCGGGTGATCCGCCCGGAGCACCCGCGCCTGCTGCTGTACCTGGCCTTCGTGACCCTGGTGCTAGTGCTCAAGGTACCGGTGGTGGGCCGGCAACTGTCCCTGGAGGCGCTGACCGGCCTGGCACTGGCCGCCCTGTTCCTGCCCCTGCTGAGCCGTCTGTCCAACACCCGGACCCTGCTGGCGGGGGTTACCCTGCTGGCCGGGGGCTACCTGGCCACCGCTTTGACCCCCGTGGCCGATGCCGGCGCCCTGTACTACCCCTTCAACTGGATCCCCCTCAAGGGCCATATGCCCGGCATCATGGGCCTGGCCAACATCCTGGCCAGTCTGTGGCCCTACGCGGCGGCCGCCACCCTGTCGCGACTCATGCTGCCGCCATCACGGCAATGGCACGCCGCCCTGGGTGGTGGTCTGCTGGTACTGTTGCTGACCTTCGGCGTGGAATGGCTGCAACAATCCCTGCCAGGCCGCTATCCCGATTTCACCGATGTATTGCTGGCCCTGGTGGGTTGGTCTCTTCCCTGGTGGCTACTACTACCGCCGCCCGCCCGACCCCTGCAACAGGCGATGGCCAGGTCGCCTGCCCCGGTCTGGCCCACCCTGGTCACGGCATTGACCGCCAGCCTGCTGCTGGTGGGAATCGCGGCCTGGAGCATGGCCCAGCATCCCTCCAGCCCCCTGCCCCGGCCCGACAAGCCAGCGGCGCTGCCCGACCCCCAGGCACTGCCTGCCCCGGATCTGCCGGGCTTCGAGCGGGCCCATCCACGCTTGCCGGCACCCGGCCCGAAGGACATCGCACGCCTCCAGGCCGAGAACCCCCGCTACCTGGCCGGGGTGATGAAACGGGCCGGTGGTGGCGGTGGTGCACTGGAAACGGTGGTCCTGGCAGCCTGGATCGAGCCAGGCAGCCAGGACCTGGACCTGTTGCACCGGCGCCTGATGGAACTGAGATTCACCGGTCGGGGCGACAGCCAGGGCAAGGCCCTGGCCCTCGGTTACGACTGGCTGCACGGTCAATGGAGTCCCGCCCAGCGGGAATCCCTGCGCATGAAGCTGGCCGAGGCCGGCGACTATCTCATCGATTTCACCCGCCGTAGCCGCCTCTCCCCCTACAACGTATATCTCTACAACAGCCCCCTGCAGGCCCTGATGGCGGTGGCCATCGCCCTCTACCAGGATGATGCCCGGGGTGATCCCATCATGGCCTTCACCCAGGACCTGTGGCTGCAGCGGGTATTGCCGGTGTGGCGCCAGGTAATGGGCGCGAACGGGGGCTGGCACGAAGGTGGCGAGTATGTGGGCATCGGCATCGGCCAGGCCGTCTACCAGTTGCCGGCCATGTGGCGGGCCGCGACCGGCGAGGATCTGTTCGCCACCGAGCCAGGCCTGCGCGGTTTCCTGGATTTCCTGGTCTATCGCACCCGCCCCGATGGCAGCCACTTCCGCTGGGGCGACGGTGGCCATTTCAACCGCGCCGTGCCCGACCGTGTCCCGCTGGCCCTGGAATACCGCCATGCCGCCGCCTACAGCCTGGATCCGCCGCGTGACATCACACCCTCCGCCTGGCCCTGGGGGCCGCTGCCCGACCCCACCCTGCACGATGCCGGCGCCATCGCCCGCCTGCCCCTGACACGATTCTTCGACGGCCTCGGGCTGCTGGTGGCGCGCAGCGATTGGAGCGAACAGGCCACCTACGTGACCTTCAAGACCGGCCCCAACTACTGGTCCCATGTGCACCTGGACCAGGGTGCCTTCACCATCTTCAAGGGCGGACCGCTCGCCATCGACAGCGGCCTGTACGGACCCGATTACGGTTCCGATCACCACATGAACTACAGCTACCAGACCATCGCCCACAACAGCATCACCGTCACCGACCCGGCGGACACCCTGCCCGGGCCGGCCCGCCGCAAGGAAAAGGAACCCCGCCCCATCGCCAACGACGGTGGTCAACGGCGGGTGGGATCCGGCTGGGGCGAGGAAGCCGCCCCCATTGACCGGGCGGAATGGGAGGCACTGCGACACCTCTACGACACCGGCCGGGTTGACGCGCTGCTGGACGAGGACGGCCTGGCCGTTGCCCTGGCGGACGTCACTCCCGCCTACACCAACCACCGCTCCGGCACCGACACCTTCTCCGACCGCAGCCGCCGGGTGGAGCGCTTCTGGCGTACCTTCGGCTACGACCGGATCGATGACGTGATCGTGGTGTTCGACCAGGTTTCCGCCACCCGGCCGGAATTCCGCAAGCGCTGGTTGTTGCACAGCCTGGAACGGCCACAGGTCCACGAACAGGGTTTCACGGTGCGCGTGCCTCCCGACACGGGTGCCGGCCGTGCCGGCGGCCGCCTGGAGGGCCATGTCCTTCTGCCGCGCCGCGCCCTGATGCAGGTCATCGGTGGCCCGGGCTTCGAATACTACGTGGACGGCCGCAATTACGATGAGGATGGCACCCTCTGGGACAGCATTCGCAGCCGTAAGCAACAGCAAGTGGAACCCGGTGCCTGGCGAATCGAACTACAGCCGCTGCAGGTGGCCCGTGACGACCTGTTCCTGGTGGTGCTGCTGCCCACCGACGGCACGGAACCCTTGCACCGGGTGCGGCGGCTGGAGGGCGATGACCGGGTCGGCGTGGAGATTACCGGGCCGCGGCGCACCAGCCGCTGGTGGTTCGTACCGGGCCGGCACCAGGTGGAGATCGAGGTCGAGGACCAGGCAGGCGTGCACCACCACCAACTGGCTGTGGAACCGCTCCGGACCACCGTGCGCTACCGGGCCCGGGAGCGCTGAATGCGGTCCGTCCGGTTCGCTACAGGCACAGCGCGATATGCTATTCTGGTGCCTTCACACACAACAAGAGCCACATCGGCGGAGGCTGCCGGTCGCAGGGCGGTAGCAAGGGGAATCCGGGGATGAGTTTGCTCGACACGCCGCGCAAGCTGTTGCATGAATGGAGCACGCGGCGCAAGAACCAGCGCACGATCGATTCACTGGAAGACGTCCTCGGCAGTGACGCCCCCATCCTTCTGGTTCACCAGATGGGGCGTGCCGGTTCCATGACGACTGTAAACACCTTGCGCGCCGCGGGTCTGGATCTGGCCGTATTCCATACCCACTGGCTCAATCCCGCCAGTGTGAAGCGACGCCAGGAATGGGTGAGCCACCTGCCGGAATCCCGCCAGCCCTTGAACATCAGGATGAGCGCCCGTATCGCCGCGCAACTCCAGCAGGAAGGGACGGCCCGCCGCCGCTGGAAACTGGTTACCGTGTTTCGCGAGCCGATCGCCAGGAATGTATCCGTGTTCTTTCTCAGCATCGACGCCTTCGTGGAAGATTTTCAGCAGCGTTTCCAGAGTGGCGAACTGGATAACGGGGCACTGATGGAGATCTTCCTGAACAGGTTTCCCCATGAACAGACCTTGCAGTGGTTCGAGGAGGAGATCGAGGCCGTGTTCGGGGTCAATGTGTACGGCGAGTCCTTCCCGGTGGAGCGGGGCTACCAGCTCATCCGCGCGGGCCAGGTCGACCTGCTGCTGATCAAGCTGGAACAACTCAATGACTGCTACCATGCGGCCTTCCGGGATCTCCTGGAAGTCGAGATCCCCGCCCTCGAACACACCCACGTAACCGAGCAGGATCCCACCAAACCCATGTATACCGATTTTGTACGAAATGCCGTCTTCCCGGCGGAATACCTGGACCGCATGTACGACTCAGCTTTCGCACGTCACTTCTACTCCGAGCAGGAAAGAGACGCCTTCCGCCGGAAATGGTCCACTGCCGGCAAGTGAAACGTCGATTACGCATGCCAGGCCCTCTTACCGTTCATGACCGCGCCTGCGCGGGGGCGCCCGTATGTACACAGCGGGCAGGCAGGCGATGAACCCGGTCAACAGCATCCGCCATGGGGTCACCTGGCTCTTCATGGGCAGCACGGGGGGCAAGCTCCTTGCGTTTGGCTTCGGCATCGTGCTGGCGAGACTGCTGGCCCCGGAAGATTTCGGCATGCTGGTCACCATTCATATCTTTACCGGGCTTGCGGGCTTTGTTTCCGGTGGCGGTATGGGGCAGGCGCTGATTCGCGCCAAGGAAGCCGTCAAGCCGGATTACGATATCGTCTTCACCCTGCAGATCCTCATCGGCTGCCTGATCTATTCCGCCTTTTTCCTCGCCGCGCCCTGGTTCGCACAGTGGTATAAGACCCCCCTCTACGCCGACCTGCTGCGCGTCTCCGCGCTGTCCTTCATCTTCCGGCCGTTCGTGAACCTGCCCAGCAGCATCCTGCACCGGAATATGCGCTACAAGGCGAAGACCGCGGTCCAGATCGCGACCTTGCTGATCTCGAGCATGGTCAGCATCATCATGGCCTATTACGGCTATGGCGTGTGGAGCCTGATCATAGGGGGCATCGCCGGATCCGTCGTCAGCATGATACTGCTCGCCCCGCTGGCCGGCTGGCGGCCCGGGTTTTCGCTGGATTTCCGCCGGGCCCGGGATCTCGCCCGTTACGGCGTACTGGTCTCGGCCAATGACATCGTGGTGTACGTGCGCAACCAGGCGGCCAACTTCATCCTGGGGCGCACCCTGGGCGCGGCGCCCGTGGGGCTGTTCAACAAGGCGGACAGCCTGTCGCGCATGCCGCACGGTCTCATCACCGGTTCCGTATACCAGGTGATCTTCCGGGCCATGGCGAAGGAACAGGATGATCTGGACAAATCCCACTATCTGTTCATTCGCAGCCTGTGCCTGGTCTCGGTTTATGTGACACCCTTCTATCTCATGGCCCACTGGATCGCAGACCCGCTCATTACCTTCCTGTATGGCGCCAAGTGGGCCGGGGCGGCTGCGCCGCTGGCCATTCTCGCGCTGGCGGGGCCCTTCCTCACCATTGCCAACATGTCCGGCGCGGTCCTGGCAGCGCGTAACTGGCTTGGCAGGGAACTCGGGGTCCAGCTCATCCTGCTCGTACTGGTGGTCATCGCCACTCTGGCGGGATTGCCATACGGCCTGGTGGGCGTGGCCGGTGCCCTCGTGCTGGTTGCCGTCTACAATGCCGTCCACATGTACAGTCTGGCGTCACGCTGTCTGGGCACGACCTGGATACAACTCCTCGTTGCCCTGCGGCCGGCAATCATCCTGAACACGGTGCTCGCCAGCGTACTGCTCCTGCTGCATCACACCCTGCCCGAGGCTGTGCGTGACAACGACCCGGGCTACCTTGCGGCGATGCTCCTCGGCGGGGGGCTGATCTATGCACTCTGCTTCCTGTTCCTGCCGATCGCCGCGCTTGCCAGCGAACAGGACCGATGGAAGGCGAGATTGCGCCATCGCGGCAGCAGCAGACCGTGATGACGATTCCATGCCCGCAGGAAATCCTTCCATTGCGAAACAGCGCCAGACAGGAGGCATTGCGCACCCGTGATTGATCCCCTGACCAGCTTGCTGCATCGCCAGGCCGGCAGGCACGGGCCGGTGATGCTCATGTACCACTCCGTCCAGCCCGGCGCCGCAAAGCCCGACTGGCCCTGGGCCATCTCCATGCGGCGCTTTCGTGAACAGCTCGATTTACTTGCCGCCGGGGGATGGACCACGACCACCATGGCGGAGCTTGCCGCCAAGCCGGATCGATGGCCCGAACGTACCCTGGTCATCACCTTCGACGATGGCTACGCCGACAATCTTGCCGCCTGCGAGGAACTGCACAGCCGCGGCATGCGCGCCACATGGTTCATCGTATCCGGGTCCATCGGCCGCGCGCCGGGCTGGGAAGCAGATCGTCGTCCTCATGGCCGGATGCTCGATGCCGGGGAGTTGCGTGAAATGCATGCCGCGGGCATGGAGATAGGCTCGCACGGCGTGGGACATGTACGCCTTACCGAAGTGTCCGACGACAGACTCCTCGAGGAACTGGCCCTGTCCAAGACGACACTGGAGGCACTGCTGGGAGAAGGCATCGACAGTTTCGCCTATCCATATGGCGCCTGGGATGCGCGCTGTGAATCGGCCGTACGCCGGGCCGGATACCGGTATGCCTGCACGACCCGGACCGGCTTGGCCCTTAAGGACGCTCACCCGCTGCGCATGCGCAGGCTGGCGGTATTCAATCATGACGATGCCGGCAGCCTGGCGAGAAAATTGTCGTTGACGACCAACGACGGGGGTTGGAATAATGTTTTTCACTATCTGCGCGCCAGGGCGGTCGCGCGCGTCAGCGGGAACATGACAAAAAAATGACCTCCGAAGCCCTTATCACCATCATCATGCCCTGCTACAACGCCTCGGCAACCATCCGCGACGCCATTGCCAGCATCCAGTGCCAGAGCCTCTCCGACTGGGAGTTGATCGTCGTGGACGACGGCTCCAGCGATGATTCCCCGGCGCTCGTACGCGCCATCGGGGAGCCGCGCCTGCGTCTCTTCACCCAGCCCAACCAAGGCTCCGCCGCGGCCCGGAACCATGGCCTCCGCCACGCAGCCGGACGCTATATCGCATTCCTCGACGCCGACGACTCCTGGAGTCGCGAGTTTCTCGAAAAGATGCTCCACGCGCTGGAGGCCCGGGATGATGCCGTTCTCGCGTATTGCGGCTGGCAAAACCTCGGCATTGAGGGTGGCCGCGGGAAACCATACATCCCGCCCGATTACGAGCCGCTGGATCGCAGCGAGGTCCTGCTGGGTGGCTGCCGCTGGCCGATTCACGGTGTCCTGGTACGCCATCGTGCCATCGAAGAGGCCGGCGGTTTCGATGAAAGACTCCAGGCCTCCGTGGACTATGATTTATGGCTCAGGGTCGCGCCCCGTGGGAAGCTGGTCCGCGTTCCCGAGGTACTGGCCTATTACCATCACCACGAGGGAGAACAAATCACCAAGAACAAGCTGAGTGTCGCCCTCAATCACTGGCGTGCCCAGAACAAATACCTGGAACAACACCCGGATGAAGCAAGAAGACTGGGCAGAAAACGTGTTCGGGAACTGGTCCAGGGGGAATTGCTCAGGCGCGCCTACACATGCTACTGGAACCGGGATCTTGCCACCGCGCGTGCGTTGTTCCGCATGGTCATGCGTGCCGGTTATGGACGGCCCAGGGACTGGGTATACATGCTGCCTGCCCTCCTGCCGCAATCCGCGCACGCCTGGCTTCTTCGCAAACGGGATATGAGCATATCGTGAATAAAAAAATCACCGCTGCCTTCTGCACCTACAACCGGGCAGCGCGTCTGCCCGCCCTGGTGACCGCCCTGCGCGCGCAGGCCTGTCCGATTCCCTTCGATATCCTCGTGGTGGACAACAACAGCAGTGACGACACCCCCGAGGTGCTGGCGCGTCTGAGCCAGGAAGACGGCCCGGTGCTGCGCCATGTCCGGGAAACCACCCAGGGCATCCCATTCGCCAGGAATCGCGCGCTCGAGGAATGCCTGTCGGCGGGTTCGGATTTCATGCTGTTCATGGATGATGACGAACTCCCCGGCGAGGGGTTGCTGGCCGCCGCCGTGGATGCCCTGGAACGCGAAGGGGCCGAGTGCGCCGGCGGGCGGGTCGAAATCGTCTTCCCGCCAGGGCAGCGTCCCGCCTGGCTGGAGGATGACCTGCTGGGATTCCTGGCCGAGATCGATCATGGCCAGGACGCCTTCTGGATCACAGACCGCGGCACTCCGCTATGGACCGCCAACATCGCCTACCGCATGGAGATCTTCTCCCGGCATCCGGACCTGCGCTTCGATACCCGCTACAATCGCCTTGGGCACGCGGTCGGCGGGGGCTCCGATGCCATCATGTTCAGGGCCATGGTCGATCGCCAGATCAGGATCCGTTACCGTCCGGACATGGTGGTCGAGCATTACGTGGACGACTGGCGGTTGAAACGGCGTTATTTCCTCAAACTCCACTTCATTGCCGGGCGCAAGCATGGCCAGTTCCAGACCGGGGATTATCCGCGCACCCTGTTCGGTGTTCCGCCCTTCATGGTCAGCCAGGCCATCGGCCAGTGGCTCAGGACGGGAGCGATGCTGCTGACCCGCCGTCCCGGCGTATTGCGCCAGGCGATGAATGGCACGCATGCGACCGGAATGATCTGGGGCCGCTTCCTGCGGCACCGGGAGCAGGCGCGAGAGACATGAGCGAAGCCAGCGCGCGCCAGGCGGGATACCCGGATGCACCGGATGTGGAAGTGCTCATCTGCACCCATAACCGGGCGGACCTCCTCGCACGCACCCTGAACTCACTCAACGCCAGCGATCCTCCAGCCGATTGCCGGCTGGGCATACTCGTGGTGGCCAACGCCTGCACGGATGGGACCCGGGCGTTTCTCGAAGGCTATGTGGCGTCACTGGATCCCGCCTCGAATCGGGATGCGGAAAGGCATGGCAACCGACTGCCGTTGCGCTGGCTCGAGGACCCGATAGCGGGCAAGAGTCACGCCCTCAACTTCGCACTGCCCCAGACCACCGGCGCGGTGATCGCCTTCGTGGATGACGATCACCGCGTCGATACCGGCTACCTGAAGGCGGTTTGTTCAGCATCCCGCCAATATCCATCCGCGGCCCTGTTCTGCGGGCGCATCCTGCCCGACTGGGACGGAACGGAACCGGACTGGGTGCACGAGGACGGTCCCTACCGTATCTATCCACTGCCCGTGCCACGTTTCGACCTGGGACAGGAGGCAAAGACCGTCACGCTCGGTTCGGTGACGCCAGGTGGTGGTAACCTTGCGATTCGTCGCGGCCTTTTTGAACGCGTCGGTGAATTTCAGCTCGACCTGGGTCCACACGGACACAACCTGGGAGGAGCCGAGGATATCGAATGGGTGCGCAGGTCACTACGCGGTGGCGCAACCCTGCACTACATCCCGGACATGCTGCAATACCACTATGTAGATGCAGAACGCCTCACCCTCTGGTATGTGATGCGCAAGGCCTATGAACGCACAGCGTCCACGACACGCCTTGCCTTGGACGACAATCAAGGCTCCAGGGTGCCACGATTCATGATACGCAAGGTTCTGACATACCTGCTGAAAGCAGCCACGTCCCTTGGCAGCAGCAGGCGCAGGTTCTACCTGACCCGGCTTGCCGCCGCATTTGGTGAGATAAAGGGATTCCAGCTGCAAAAACACCACCAACACAACAACACACCATAAACACACACTGGACAGGGAGCATGGCAAACCCCGCAAATATCTTGAAGCTGCTGGATCCGGAAATACGCGCCAAGAACCTCGATGCCATCAGGCTAAACGCCCGGGGTCTGTGGTGGAGTCTGCGGCGGCCGTACATACCGGATCCGGTCTTCGTGGTCGGCTGTTCCCGGTCCGGTACCACCGTGACCTACGAAACACTCGCCGCCTCCCCGGCCTTCATGTCCTTTGGCTACGAAATACCACAGTTCTGGAACAGCCTGCATGGCCCACTGAACAACGGCTGGGATTCGGAGGCAGCGGGCGCGGACGTTGCACGCCCAGAATACCGGGATGCCGCATTCCGCTATTTCTACCAGCAACTGGGCACAGGGCTGCTGCTGGACAAGACCTGCATCAATACGATGCGCGTACCGTTTCTCCACCGCCTGTTCCCCCGGGCCCGTTTCGTGTACCTACACCGTAACGGCTATGACAACATCAGCTCCATGATGGACGGCTGGAGAAAGGGGCGGACCGATGGCGGCTTCGGCTTGACCCAATTCTTCGGGCCGTCGCCGGAGCCAGTCGCCATCAATGGCGGCGAATTCAGGGAATGGCATTTTTTCCTGCCGCCAGGCTGGCGTGAATACAACCATGCCAGCCTGGAGGAGGTATGCGCCTTCCAATGGACCAGCGCCAACCGGATGGCACTCGATGCCGCACGAACCATCCCGCGCGAGCAGTGGGTACAAGTCCGCTACGAGGACATCGTAGACGATCCGGTGGGGACCTTTCGCGGAATCTTCCAGCACCTGGCAGTCAACTTCGACGAGGACATCCAGGACCGCTGCGCAAGCCTGCACCAGCACCCTACCAGCATGGTCTCGGGTCCACCACGACGCCAGAAATGGCGAGAGCAGAACCCGCAAGCCATTCAACGCATCGCCAATCGCATCCGCCCCATGATGCTGGAACTGGGTTATGACACCGGCATCTGAACAGGAAAAACGCTGGGTCAGCATCGTCATACCCGCCTACAATGCCGCCGATTTCATCCGGCGGGCAATGGACAGCGTGCTCGCTCAGACCTGGCCGTACCGCGAAATCATCGTTGTCAACGATGGCAGCACCGACGATACACTCCGGGAACTCGCCACCTACAGAGACGAGATACGGATCATCGACAAGCCAAACAGCGGTCTCCCGGCAGCGCGCAATAGCGGAATCCGCGCCGCTACCGGTGAATATATCGCATTCCTCGATGCCGATGACCGATGGCTTCCCGAAAAGCTCACACGACAGGTTGAGACCCTCGAGGCCGATCCGGATATTGGCTTTTGCTCCACTGTCACGCTGGTCGAGGATCCCCAGGGCTCGCCAAATGGCGAGTGGCCTTGCCCCCGTAGCAAGGAATCACTGCTGAAAACCCTTTTCCTGCAGAACGGTGCGATTCCCGGCAGCGGTTCTGGCGTCATGGTCCGACGCGAACTGTTCCAACAGGTGGGACTTTTCGATCCTACGCTGCGCAGCCTCGAAGATATCGACATGTGGATGCGCCTGGCAGCCGTCTCCCGCTATGTCTGCATCGATGAAGCACTCACCATAATCGTCAAGCATCCGGACAGCATGAGTCGCAACCTGGACACCATGCGGGCATCCGCGCTGCAGGTCATGAAAAAGAACCGTGAGCTGCTGCCCCAAGCAGACCGTGGCGGCCTATGGCGGGCCGGTTATGCAAACGTAATGGCTGACTACGCCAAATGGGAATACCGCAGCGGACAGCGAGTAAAGGCGATCGCACATCTAGTGAATGCACTTGGACATTCCCCCATCCGGCGCGGAAGAATGCTCGCCGGCTTGCTGCTGGCCATGGCCCTGGGGCGTACATTATGAATGCCCTGCTGGCCGATTCGATCTGGACCCTGATAAGCAGCGCGGCGATCATCTCGCTGATCTTTTCCTCGCTGCTCGTGGTCAAGACCCTGCGCGATTACAGCACGGCAGGGCCACAGATCCAGCAGGAGATCATCGCCCATTACCGTCTCTACGCCGCCTGGACGGTCGGACGGCTCACCATCCTGGCATTCCTGATAGCGCTTTACTGGGCACTTGCAGGCGTATTGGCATACCTGCACCTGTCGATACTCCTCGACCTGCCACTAACCCGTGGCCATGCCATCCTCGCCGCCTCTGCCATGCTGCTTGGTGCCACCACGATGCAGTTCTTGCGGAACCTGCTGTATTGCCCTGCCGTAATCGCAGCCTCCTCACATTACCGCATGAGCCGGTTCTTCACGATATGGGAATGGCTAAACCCTGGTCGACTCCGCAAGATCGACCTGGCACTGATGACAGCCGCATTATTTCTCGCAACAGGCACCTTCGTTTACCTGGTTGCGCAGCAGGACTGGGCCACTGCCGTGGTGATACTGTCCGCCAACCTGGCAATGACCGGCATTGCATTGGCGTCCAGCTGGAAACGGGGCGCACCTCCCACCAACGGGAACACCGGCTCGAGCACGCAACCCAATATCCTGATGCTGGGGTCCGATACCTTGCGCGCCGACCGGCTCGGCCTGGCAGGCTACAAGCGTTCGCTGACCCCCACACTGGACGCCCTTGCCGACCGCGGTGCCTGGTTCGAGAACTGCTACACCCCCTGCGGCCGCACCGCGCCCAGCCTCCTGTCGTTGCTGACAGGGACCTGGCCCCATACCCACGAGGTTCGTGACAACTTCGTCTCGGACGCTGAAGCCCATATCACGCTACCCTCCCTGCCTGGCCTCCTGGCCGACCAGGGCTACCATACGGCGGCCGTCAGCGACTGGTGCGGAGCCGACCTGGGCAAGTTCAATCTCGGCTTCCAGCACCAAGACCTGCCCTCCGATTCCTGGAACCTGCGCTACCTGATGCGCCAGGGGCCGAAGGATTTGCGTCTTTTCCTGTCCCTGTTCCTGCGCAACCGCCTTGGGAAGAGGATTGCTCCGGAGATCTACTACCTTGGAGGCGTCCCGCTCACCGATGCCCTGGGACGCGACGCGCGGCATGCCTTGAGCCGGCTTGCGCAAGGCAACAAGCCTTTTCTGCTCAATGTGTTCTTTTCCACCACGCATCCGCCGTTCGGGTCCGAATACCCCTACTACACACAGTATGCAGATCCCGCCTACACAGGCGAATCGAAGTTCGTCATGGCAAGGCTTACAGACCCATTCGACATCATTCGACGTCAGGGTGAACCTCGAAAGGAATTCGATCTCGACCAGATCCTCGACCTGTACGATGGCTGCGTAAAGCGATTCGACGACGAGGTTTCCCGGATATTGGATCATCTGGAGGCTTGCGGCCTGGCGGACAACACCATTGTGGTCATATACAGTGACCACGGGATGGAGTTCTTCGAACACGGCAGCTGGGGGCAAGGCAACAGTGTCCTGGGAGACCATAGTGCACGAATCCCGATGATCATCCACGACCCCAGGAAGGCAGGTGGACATCGAATTCGATCGACCGTACGCACGATCGATATCGCACCCACACTGCTGTCATTGTGCGGGAAGCCCGTGCCTTCCACCATGGAGGGGGTATCGCTCGCGGACTGCCTGGACGGATCCCTGCCACCCACGCTTCCGGCCTACAATGAAAGCGGTATATGGCTCACCGACCTGCCGGGCATGCCAAGGGATCACCTGCGCTATCCGAACCTGCTGCAGCTGCTCGATATTCCAGACCATGGAAGCGGCACCTTTGCCATCCGCAAGGATTACCAGGACCTGATCATCGAAGCCAAGGATCGCATGATTCGCCTTGACCGCTGGAAACTCACCTACCAGCCCACCAGGACCGCCGCGCTCTACAGCCTGTACGACCTGGAATCGGACCCTGGCTGCCGTCACGACGTAATCGACCAGCACCCAAAAATCGCACAGGAACTCAAGGAATTACTCGTTGAATGGCTTTGTCAGGACAAGAAAAGGCGCTGGGAGAATGAGCATGTGATCAGCAGGTAGCAAGGAGTGGCCCAGCATGCCCGGGCATCCCCTTGCCCACGTATCACGCCACCTGGCGGATCGATGCCAGGTAGATGTTGAGCTGCATGATCCGCAGGACAAGACTCACAGGACTAACCTCGTTAGTGGTCTTGTGGAAACGATGCATTCCCGGGATACGGGCCCAGAGGGGAATCCGCACGCCAGGTAAGCGCTCTCCGTCCAGCAGGGCTTTCACGAAGGGCTTGAAACGTTCTGGATCGATCAGCTCACACAGGCGGTCGTCCAGGCCCTCCACCAGGCAAGACCAGACATAGCCGCGCATTGCCGCATCCTGGGAGAACAGTCGACGATAGGTTTTGGCTACCGGAATCGAATCCTTCGTTGCCAGAGGCACCTCCATGAGGTCCGGGTAGCAAACATCAAGGAGTTTGCGCAACAGTCGCTTGTCATAACGGTAGCGAACGGGAATCCTCCCCATAAAGTCCACGACATCCTCATCCAGGAAGGGGCGCGCCTGATCCATGTAGCGCAAGCGCTGGGCCGTGAAGGCATTGAGCATGTTTCCCATTCTCTGCTCGTAGTACATCGTATCCATAAGATCAGCGGGAGAAACATCACCGGCGCGGGACACGAGATCGGCGATGGTACGATCAATAAACCGTCCTGCATGCGCGCGCGCGGCTGGCCTGAGCCAGTCGCTTAACCTGCCAACCTCGTGGAGGCTGCGCAGGCCAATGGCGTGAATGGCATCTACAGGCTGCAATTGCGCCGGGTTTTCTATGCCACGGCTGTGCCAACCAAAGCACTCATCGCCATTGAGAAATGCCCCGAACTCACTCCCGAGGATCCGATGCAGCTTCGAAGCCATCGGTGAATCTATCGTTTCAGCACGGCAATCGGCATCGAGGGTAGCGGCCTCGAAATGATCCTGCAGCCCTTTCAATGGAATGCTGAACTTCGTTGCATCGAGATTACACCGTTGCGCAAGCGTGGAAGCGATGCTGAAGTCGTCCCCATCCTCCGTTCCATAGATCACCACGGGGAGTGGTTCATCCTGCTCCAGCAGCGTGCCCAGCAGGATCCTGGAGTCCACGCCTCCACTCAAGAACAGGAAGGGCCTGTGCACGGCACTGAGTGTGCGACGAGCGGCCTGTTTGATCAGGACATGACACTCCTCGATCAACTCCTTTTCACCGCCAGCCTCGCGGCCTTCATGGAAGGCAATCCTCCAGTATCTTTGCTCATCCAGGCCAGATCGGCTGCAGGCCATGACGGCGGCCTGGGGGAAACTCGTTATACCTGAAAAAAGCGTGTGATCATCGCAGCTTGCGCCTAAGATCAGGAACTCGACCACGGCCTCCGCCCACAGGCCCGGGCAGGGCTTGTCGTCGACCCAGAGAAGTTCGCGCACCTCGGGTGAAAAGCAGATATCCCCCGGCTCAATCTGGCGGGAGAACATAGGACGGGAGCGCCGCCGGTCAGTGATGAAATAGGCTGTGTCCCTATGATCATCGCAAATCGATATCGTGTACGAACCGCGCAATTCCTTGACGAAATCGAGACCCGTTTTTCTGTACCTTTCCAGGACAGCCTTGGCACAATCCTGCGGCAAAGTTGCGCGACCATTGATTACGCTGATATAGCCGTCCACCAGGACCGTCACACCCTCCTCACGCCCTGCACATGAAGTCGCGCCATTTCTGTTCACGGGAAGCCATGCCTGGAACCAATCGCCAACCCGGCCGGCACAGGCCTGGCCTTGTCCCGACATTGCACGCCAGCTTTTCCCACCGGCAGGCATTCCCTTGGCATACAAGCGTGCACGAATACCAGGCAATGGCGGCGTCTGCTCAGATATGGCTTTTTTTCCCATCATGGGCATACCACCAGGAAAAACAAGAACACTGCTGTCAACCATGACACACCGGCTTTCCGTTCATTGTTGTGCAGCGGACTCCAGGCATACGCCCAGGGGATGGACTGGAACGGTATAGTGCGACTTGGCACGCTCCAGGGCCCATGGAAACTGGTATCGCCTCAGATACAGGGGTTTTGCCAACACATCCAGCATGCCAAGTCGAAACAGGAATTCGCTGTTTCCGTAGCGCCAGAGCACCGGGATATTGCTCATTCGCGGAACCATTTTTCTGACGACCCTGGATAGGCGGTTGATCCCCGCACAAAGCAGTCTATCGAGGGTTGGACTCACGACCACCGGAAAAAGGTTCTGTGAAACGAGTTCCCACCGATGACTCTTCAACCATCTCAGGTAATCATCCATGAGCCCTGGGGAAAGAAAGGCAGCCGAGGTAAAGGGCTGCTCTGAGGAGGCATGCTTCTTCACACCAAACGCCTCCCTGGGGATGCCCGCCTCTTCGCAGATCCTCCTGCAGACCGGGCGCGAATAGGACCCGCCAATGTCCCAGGGCTTCATTTCAGGCGAATTCGATATCCGGTTGATGTCCTTGATATTGCGCACATACCAGAATGCGACGGCACAGTTCTGGAAACCGGCATGAAGCCGGTATTCGGACAAGGAAAGGCCCGACCTGTCACCACGAACGACATCCCTGGAAAGCTTTTTCGTTTTCTTGTCCCACATCTTGTCTCCATGGTAGCCGGTGAGCAGTACCTTTCCTTCCAGCAGCTCCTCGGTGGACACGAAGTACCTGTCCTCGCCCTTGGCATCGACGGAAATAAACAGATATTCCCTGGCGCGTTCCGCCCAGGCCTCACGATCGAACAGGCTGAGTTCCACTCGCAGGGACTGTGCCGCCGATGCCCCGTGATCCTCGACACCGCCTCGACCATGCTCGAACCCTATCGCCCTGCCGCAACCCACGGCACTTCCCAACGTCGTGACCGTCGTGGAGTCATAACCCGAGGACAGGGTGCCCAGGAACTCATATCCTATCCTGCGCGCAGGATCTGCCAGGTTTCCCGACAACCTGGAAAAGGCCTTACGTAGCAAGCCATGGTAATCATCGAAGCTGTCCAGCTTGCCGGCCAGGTCTGGCTTTTCCTGAAGCGAGACCGCGGCGCCGTCCCACACCGCGTTATGGAAATAGACAAAGTTCACGCGCCCCTTCGATGTCCCCAGGCCCAGGGGAAGCTCGCCCAGGCCATCCACGATCTTTCCGAAATCCTCGAAATACCGACCATAACCTGTCTTGACAGAGGCATCGGTCAACGCCATCAGGCAAGCCAGGGAATTCGATACCCAGACCGTGCCATCTATATCAATCCATTGCAGGCGATCCACCGTACTGGCTGATGACACGAAAACCAGCCTGCCATCCCGTAGCCGGCCACCGCTACCCGATACAACATCCGTCGCATCGAAAGCCCCTTCGGAAAAATCACCATCCCAGACTGCTTCGCAAAACCATTCTTCACGGGTCTCGACACTCGGACCATGAAAGACGGTCACGCATCCTTCCCCCGCGATGCAACGGCATGCCCAGGCGAGTGGCGGCCAGGTCGGCACTAATTGGTATTCCATACGCATATGATTCGCCTCGCAGTGAAGCTCCCGGCGGCTGAGGATGGTGGCATTCCGATTGGAACATGCCGGCAGTCCTGCCAGCAGGATAGCGCCAAGCCTCCCCCCGGGGGTTGGCAGGCGGAAATTCCGCCATAGATCGAACTCTTGATCAGCTTACTGGTTGAATCGCACCTGCGCCTTGCGCTGCCGAGCCTCCACGGTGAGCGGATGACTTGGCGGCCAGCGCTGAATCACGTAATCGAAGTTCGTGGCAGCGCGCTGGGCCAGGAATGTCTTTTCTTTATTGTCCACCGTCAACATCATGCGATTCATGAAGTTCAGGCCAAAGCAATAATGATGCAGATGGACAAATATATCGTTACCCATCTGGTTACTCCACATCCTCTTCGTGTTGGCATCCCCCTTGAGCCTGGCATGACAGTACGGGGGCAGCATCATCAGTTCCTGATCCGTTGGATTGATGTTTCTCAGGTCCCGGGCATGCGCAGACAGGGCATGCAAACCCAGGAGAATACACAAAGATACTTCGCAAAGTCTTTTCGAAAGCATGCGTCTACTCCTCACTGACCATCACGGCCCTCTGCTCAGCAGGCATACACCGTCCACGGTATCGAACCATCGAGTCTTCCAACGATCATCCTCCGCAAGCCAGCGCTCCACCATCTTCTTCTCGGAATCCCGGTTGGCATCGTCGACGAAGACAAGTGCATCCATGGACAAGGAACCACGCAGAAATGGAAGGGCTGGATAGCGCGCCTGTACGTCACTCCCGTGCTTCTGGGGTGGCCCGTCCACCAACAGCAGGTCGATGGAGCCTAACTGCTCAATGGCGGATTTTGGTATGTCATACCATTCCACCATCTGCTCCCCCAGTGCTTGTTTATTCAGGGGCGCGTCGACCACCGACACGATGTCTTCCAGGCCAAGAAGCTTCACATGCCGGCGCGTCTCATCGGCCCAAGCACCATCATGGTCGATGGACAGGAGACGGCCACGGCCATTCTTCCTGAGGATTTGCCCCAGAATCAGTGTAGACGCACCGGAGCCCAGTTCGAGCACGGTTTCAGGTTTCCTGGCCAGGGCCTCTCGCGCCAGCAATGCCGCCGAATCGCCGGTCAGCGCCCATCCGCCACCCATCGGAAGCGGCAGCTCCCCGGTATAGGGTCCGAGCCGGACGAGTCCATGGATGTCGCCGACGTCCCGTCGTATCCGGTCGATGCGATTGCTGAGGGTATGCGTACGGTTATCCACCATCCCCAGGATCGACTGTCTCGTGTTATGCAGCAGCGCAGCCAGGATCCCGCAGGTCACGAACACGGGCCAGGCAGACTCGAAGGTGCCGAAACCCAGGAGCACACCGCCGGCGGTTGCGCCGCCTCCCGCCATGCCCGCCAGGAGACCGAAGACCAGGCTTCTCGTTATTGGTCGTTTCATGATAACCCCAACCCGACGCAGTGCGCAGGAAAATTGTTTTCTTTGTATATTCAATATGTTGCATCGTAATCCGGCGAGTGGCGCAGGCGTTGCCCCTCCAGGAGAAACGCCGGCTCCGGTCCCTGCAGGCTGAGCCTGGGCAGGCCATCCCGCCGCCCTGGACGGTACCTGATCTCGAACGGGTGCCATCCCGCCGACAGGGGCAAGGGCACGGCGATTCGTGTCACCTCGCCAGGACCGGCCTCGCCTGCCATCATAACGCCATTCACCTTCACACCCAATCGCCCCGGTATCGTCATATCCAGCTCGTAGAGACCTTCGGCACGGGTTTGAAAGGCGCCTGCGAGCGTGACCCTCTCCGGGCGCTGGTCGCCCCATTCCCTGGGCCTGCGCCCGCCCCCCAGGCCATCCAGCATGTGGATCTCCCGCTCTCCGTCGCCCATGTCCAGGATAGCCAGTACGCCCTCCCTCGCCGGCGCTTCCACCGGCACCTCCCGCGATACCAGAGGGGGAGCGACGTCGAGGCGCACGACTCCAGACCGGGAAACCTGCCCGCCGGGGTACTCCGCCTCTGCGTACAGCTGGATCATCCCCTGCCCGGTCAGGCTGGAATCCAGGCTGACCTGCCAGCGTCCATCCACCACCTCGGCCTCCGCCAGGATCCTTCGGCCCTGATAGAGCATGACCCGGCGGGCATCCTCGGCCAGCCCTTGCGCCGTCACGCTGGCCCCATAGGACACGCCTGTCCGCTCCAGGAACAGTGAAACCCTGTGTCCCCGGTTCTCCACCCGGACCGTCCGCTTCAGGTAACTGCGCGTCTCGATGTCACCCTCCTCCACCGCCACAAGGCGTAGGTCATGATGACCATCGGTAAGCTGCAGGGTATCGAGCTTGAGGGTAGCGCCTGGACGGCCATGGGCCATGGGCCGGCCATCGACCCAGAGTTCGACCCTCTCCAGCACCCTGCCGGGTGGCGGCACCGCCCGCAGCGAAATCGTCACCTTGCCATGCCAGGTACGGTCGGTATCCGGTGCCAGCAGCTCGAGCTGGGCAAAGCGAGCAAAAGGCCGGGCAAGCGGGTCGCCGACGATGAGTAGCTGATAGGGGGAGGACAGGCTCTGGTAGAAGGCCTCGGCGAGAGAACAGCCGTCCGCATAATATTGATGGAGCTGGGGAAGCGGGAACTTCTCCACGAAACTGAAGGGTTCCTGCACGGCACCGCTCGAACCGGCGGCCCCGTTGCGCAGGAACTCCGACAACTTGGTCTGCACCCCGTGGGCGAAATGCCCGCCGTAGCTGGTGAAGGATTCGGCGATGGCCCCGGGCAGCATGCGACTGTCAGCCCCCCAGTCGAAGGTGCGCGTACCCGCCACCAGCCCAATGATGTCGCGCCGCTGTCGGGGCACGCGCCCGTCCTGGCCCGGCTGGCCCTGGTCGGTGACCTCCACCGCGCGCCCCCGTTCCTGCAGGGCCTGTTGCAGCGCGGGAAAGAACGGCTGGCGTACCCGGCTGCGGATGTTGCGATTTTTCATCAGATACACGGTGCCATCGGGCTGCGCGCCATCGGCAGCGGCGGCCGTGCCGAGATACTCGACAATCTCCGGGAGGCTGTTGCCACGCATGCCGGCATAGCCGAGCATGACGGAAAGATAGTAGCGGTCGAATGCCGAGCTTGCCACCCGGGAACTGCCCTGTGTCCAGACATGGCGGCTGCGAAAGCCCCGGCTCGCCGCAAAGGCGATGCCGGTGCCTTCCGGAGCCGTGCGCAAGGGACGGAAGTACTGGTTGGCGCGCGGATGTAGATAGCCCATGTCCATGGCGGCCACCCGGTGCATGAAATAGGTCAGTCCCGTCAGCGATCCCGTGTTGCCCACCCGCTTGTGGTATTCCAGGCCGGCCCGCTGCAGGTCGGGAGAGAAATCCACGCGATAGGGGAAACCCGCCGAGTAAGCGATGAGATCGATCTCGTTCCCGAGACCAGTTCTGATGAAGTGGTTGCGAACCGGATCCAGGATATGGCGCCGGAAGGAATCGATGTCGATGGTTTCTCCCACCGGGATGTTGCGCAGCCAAAGCACCTGCTGTTCCGGCAGGTCCCTCAGGCGGATGTACTCGTTGGCCACCGCCAGGGAAACGGGGGAATCGGCATTGACCAGCAGCAGCGTCGTTTCGGGACTGCCGCCGGGCCAGGCCGGTGGCGCGATCAGCAGGAGCAATAGCGCCAACAGATGGGACTGGAATCCGTTCATGGGCATACTTGCACGCCGTGGCACCTCCAGGACCCCCGCATCACCAAGCGGATCTACAGGACAGCGGTTTTCTCCGCCACTCGCTCCCAGGCAAGCTCGGATTCGGCCCGCAGGCGCCCGGCCTCGGCCAGTCGCCTGCGCAGCTCCTCGTCACCCAGCAGCCGCGCCAGTGCCTGGGCCACGGCGGCCGCATCCGCACCATCCACACGCAGGCCGGTCTGCTCATCGAGCACTGCCGCACCAGTGCCGCCCGCCTGGCCGGCCAGCGACGGCGTGCCACAGGCCGCCGCCTCCACGAACACCATGCCAAAACCCTCGGTGTCGCCATCGATCTCGCGATTGGGCATGGCGAACAGCTCGGCGGCGCAATACCAGCGCGGCAGATCGGCACGCTCGACGTGGCCGAGCAGGTGCACCCGCTCGGCCACACCCTGCTCTATCGCCAGTTCACGCAGGTAATCATGGTCCTCTCCGATCCCAATGATGGCGTAGTGGGCATCCAGCCCGCCACGCAACAGCTCTGGCAAGGAACGAATGACCTGGTCGAAACCCTTGCGCCTACTCAGGCGTCCCACGGACAGGATGAGTTTCTGCCCCGCCCCCAGCCCCAGTCCCTGGCGCAGGTCAGCGATCTGCTGGTCCGGATGGAAAACCTGCAGGTCCACACCGGGATGGATGATCACGATGCGCCCCGGATCCACTCCCAGCTCCAGAAGCCGGTCGCGAGTGAACTCGCTGTTCGCCACCACCCGGTCTGCGCGCCGGTACGCGAAGGTCATGGCCTTGAGCCGTCGCGGCGAGCGCCGCCAGGTGGTGATCTCCTCGCCATGGGCGTAGATCACCAGTGGCAGGCGCAGCAGGCGGGCAAGGTATACACCCACCCATCCTTCTGGCAGCACCCGACCGGCATGAATGGCATCGAAACGATGCCACAGGCCCAGCCACATGCCCTTCAGCAGCAACTTAGTATAAACAGGCAGGGAGGAAGGTCGCAGCCAACGCGAATGCCGCAGACGCAATCGATGTACCCGGTTGGGATGCTCCCGGTCGTGTTCCTCGCCACCAGGCACGCTGGCGGTGAGGATATGGGTATCCCGGTCACCGAGTCTCCGATAGACCTCGTCGAACCACACCGCCGTGCCGCCTTTGGTGGGCAGGAACAGTTCACTGATGACCAGGTAACGCCCCTTCATGCGGGTATTCCTGCCCGCCGCGCCGACGTGGCGCTCAACCACCACAGCAGGGCCGCCGGAAGGGCCAGGCCCGACAGCCAGGCCAGTTTTCGCAAGCGCGGCAGCGCGGCCAGGCGCCGAAGCCAGAGATGCAGGCGCGCCCACCAGCCGTGCACGCACCAGTCGGCGGGACGTTCGCGGTACAGGCGGGCGAGCTCCCGTGGACTCAGAAATCGCAGGTCGGGCCAGTCGCGCCTGGCATCGCCCAGCAGGGTATCCAGCTGGGTAAGGCTGTGCTCGAAATCCGCTTCCGAACCGACAAAGTTGCTGCGATGGGTCTCCAGCAGCGCAGGCCGCCCCAGTCGGAAACGCCGCCGTGCCTCTGCCAGGACCTTGGCGGGCGCGTGGCCCCGGAGGGGCTCGAAATAGATATCCCGCACCAGGTAGAGCGCCATGGGGCCCGCCGACTCGCCGTTATGAATGCTGGCTTCCACTCCCGTGGGTTGGCCCGTCGCATCGCGACCCGTGTAGCGCCGCCCCGGAGTAATGATCACCTCGATGCCGGCCGCCATCCAGGCCGTTTCCACCGTTCGGGTCCAGATGAAGGTGGGCGGTACCGCCACCCGGGGTGCGGACTGGAAAATCCGCTGGAAGGCCTTCGTTTCCTCGCGCACGGCACGGCCGATGCTATCGGCATCCAGGGTACCGGAAGGCAGTTGCGCGCCATCCACCCAGCGGCTTTGCAAGGGGGGCGGCAGGTCCTCATAAGCGGGGAATTCCTGATCCAGCAACCAGGCGCGCAGGCTTGCATCGTCCCGTGCGGCGCGCAACAGCGCCGGCGGCCAGTAGTGTTCCATGCCATGCAGCTGCAGGGCGAACACACCCCGGGTGGCACCCTGCTCCATTGCCGACAGCACACCGGCGCTGCGCGGATCATCCAGCTCGAGGCGCCGGTAGTCCTGCACACTGCCCGCGCGCATAGCCGCACTGTCGGGCACCGCCAGCACCAGGCCCAGGGTCATCAGGGCCGGGTGGTCCACCCTGTCCCGGTGCCGCGCCAAGGTATCGGCGAGGGCCGTGAGCCGCTCGCCGTGCAGCGGTGGGCCTGGTCCCCAGTCGTCACTTTCGATAATGAGTACAGGGTGGCGCAGCATCGGTTCTTTCCAGTGACGGCACAACGATGTACGCCAGCTCCAGAGCAGGACAGCCCAGGCCAGCAGCAAAGCCAGTGCCAACAACAGGAGGAACTCAGTCCCCATAGAGGACCCCCGCGCGGCTGGCATGGGTGATGCGCAACACCCGGTCGATATCTTCGCGGGTAAGCTGCTTTTCCCAACTGCGGGCCGCCTGTGCCGGATCCCGGAAGACACTGTAGTAGCTGTCACTGTTGCTGCCGGTACTGCGTTGCACGAACTGTTCGGTCTGGGCGTCCCAGGGCAGTTCCGTGGCGGCGAACAACTGACGGTAACCCGCGAGCGGATTCGCACACAGGTCCTCGTAACGCACGCGGGTACAGCCGGCCAGGTCGGCCGTATCGGCCATGGCCTTCTCGTTGTACAACACCCAGCGCCAGGCGAGCCGTTCCACGGGCAGCAGGGCGCGCAAGGTCTCCAGGTTCAGGTCATGTGCGCGGGCCGCCTCGGTGGCCAGCAGCAGCTCGAGGATGCCGTAATCCTCGCTGGCCGGCACGTCGCCGCCCAAGCGGCCCTGGGACTCGCCGCGCAGCACCGAGGATACATAGCCACAGGGGTGGCGCAGGATATGTACCGCATGACAATCGGGCAACAGGCGTGCTATCACCCCCAGGCGACCCAGGGACTCGATGGACTTCCATACCAGGTAGGCCCGGTCCGTGTAGTGGCGGTCGATCATGGCGGGCAACGGGAATTCCACTTTGCTCACCCGGCCCGTGACCTTGCCCGTCAACAGCAACAGGCGTCGCAACTGGAAGGCCAGGGGACCCTGGTAGTCCTTGGGAAACAGGGGCAGCTTGCCCGTCACCCGTGCCGAGGTGGTCCCGGGCAGGGCAGCGGTGAAGTCTTCCACCAGGGTTCGATACTGTTCCGCATTGGCCGGTTCGGGAAACAGCGGCATGGCGTCCAGGGTGCCAAAACTGTCCGGCTCATGACGGTACAGGGTGCGTGGGTGGCTGTCGAACACCTTGCCCAGCCAGGTGGTGCCGGAACGGGGCATGCCGAACAGCAAAATGGGGCGCAGATCCATGTCAGGGCTTCTCGCGGGCCGCCAGCCACTGTTCCAGCATGAGCAGGGTCCAGACCATGGTGCCGAAATAGGCGGCATGTTCCGCATGGTGACGGTCCAGCAGTTCGTCGATAAAGGCCGGGCGCACGATGCCCCGTTGCTTGAGGGAGGACAGGCTGTCGCCAGTCAGTTCCCGCAGCCCGGGATGCGTGGCGAGCCAGAGCCCGAAAGGCAAACCGAAACCCTGCTTCTTCTTGGTGAGAATCTCCGGTGGCAGGAAATCCCGCAAGGCGTCCTTGAACAGATAACGCAGCCGGGTGCCCCTGACCTTTTCGCGCGTCGGCAGACTGGCGGCAAAGGCCATCAGCTGCTCGTCCAGGAAGGGAAAGGCCACCTCGATGCCGGCCATCCCGCAGGCGCCGGTCACCTTGGGCAGGTCGCTGTCCGCCAGGGTAAAGCGCATATCCACCGCCAGCATGCGGTTGAGCATGTGGCCGGCGTGGGCGCCATGATAGGTGTCGCGCAACAGCGCCATGGGCACACCCCGGTCGATGCGGGAAAGGTACTCGTCCGTCAGGATACGTTCAGGGCCGAGGCGGTCCAGCAGGTTGTAGGTCTCCATGCGTTCCGGCATGGGCAGGCGCGCCTGGCGTACGTAATTGCCCAGCTTGCGAATGGGGCCGAGACGGCCCAACGGCGTGTCAAACAGCAAGGGCTCAATGCCGAAGCGGCGCAGGGAAGCGGGTATCCGGCCATACCAGGCGAACATCTGCTGCTTGGCATAGCGGTAGTTACCGCCGAACAGTTCATCCCCTCCATCGCCCGCCAGCAGGCGGCCGATGCCGTCCTCACGAGCCATGCGCGCGCAGTAGTAAGCCGGCACCGCAGAGGCATTGGCAAAAGGCTGGTCGAAATGGCCCGCCACCATCGGCACACCGGTCACCACGTCTTCGGCGGTGACATAGTATTCATGGTGCTCGGTACCGAAGTGGCGCGATACCAGGCGCGCGTACTCCATTTCATCATAGCCCGGGGCATCGAAGCCGATGGAATAGGTGCGGGCGGGAGCGCCCTGCACCTGGCCGAGCATGCCGCTCACCGTAGAGCTGTCGGTGCCGCCGCTCAGAAAGGCACCCACCGGGACATCCCCCTGCGCGCGCTGGCGCACGGCGTCACGCACCCGTTCACGGAATTCCTCGCGCAAGCTCGCGGGATCCCCGTGAGCATTGTCTTCCCGGTATTCCATGACCCAGTAGGGATCGACCCGGGCTCGGCCCCCCTGCCAACGCAGGCACTCCCCGGGCTGCAGGCGTCGTACCCCTTGATACACCGTTTCCGGGCCGGGTACCACGTGGAAATATAGATAGTCATAAAGGGCCTGTGGGTGCAGTTCGGCATTGACACCCGGTTGCGCCGCCACCTGATCGGCTCGGCTTCCGAAGACCAGACCGCTGTCCGTGTCCGCATGGAACAGGGGCACGCCGCCCACGCGGTCGGTGGCCAGCAGAACGAGCTCGGCGCCCGCGTCCTGGAGGGCCAGGGCGAAACTTCCGTGCAGGAACTGCAAGATGCCCTCGCCATGGCGATGATAGCCTTCCAGCAGGGCACGCGCATCGCCCAGTTCCCGTGCCAGCCGCGCCAGATCTCCATCACGCCACACCGGCAGACCTTCCAGTGCCACGGCCAGCCGGCGCTCCGCGCAGTGCGCCACGGCAGTAGCGGCACGCCAGCTGGCGGCGGTCTCGCCAGCCGCCTCCGTCAGCCGTCCGAACAAATGGTTCATGGGCGCGCGCCTCCCGCCACCACGCCGCGCACGGCAGCTTCCTCGAGCGCAGGAGCCTCGGCCACGTCCAGGCGCTGTTGCACTACCACCCTGGTCATGACCACGATGGCGATCAAATGGTAGAACAGATCGAAATACTGCAGCCCCAGGAAGGCACCGGCGGACATATAGCCGACGAGGCTCACCTGGATCATGGCCGCCAGATCACGCGCCCAATAGAGTTCCTTGTGTCGCTTGGTCTTGGCAATGATCCAGCTGGCTGATCGCCAGGTGAAGAACAGCAGCACCAGGAACAAGCCAAGGCCGACCCAGCCGTGTTCTCCCAGCATGCCGAAATAGATGCTGTGGGAATCCCGGCCACCCCAATACACCAGTGCACGCATGCCACCGCCGATAAAGCGGGTATTGGCGAGATCGAAGGCATTGTTCCAGGCACGTACCCGTTCCGTGGCTGAGCCGTCCTCCTGCCAGGTTTCGATGGTCTCCATGCGCTGGAACCAGTGATCGGGCATGACGGTGTAGAGCACCAGCGCCAGCGGGATCAGGGATAACAAGGCCACGAACTTGCGCCGGGTCTTCAGCAGATAGAACATCAGCATCACGGCGATGCCCAGAAGGGCGCCGCGCGAATGAGTGCCGACGATGGCCACCAGGGTCAGGGCGACCCCTCCCATCAGGGCATAACGGAAATACCAGCGGGTCATTTGCATCTGCATGTAGTGCAGCAGTGGCACCACCATGATGAGCGCCAGACCTATGGAATTGCGATCGCCGATGAAGGTGCGGGCCGGCCCCATCACCGAGTGATTACCGCCAGTCTGGATGACAAAAATCCCGCCCTTGAAACCATAAAACCCCAGTGACAGGGCGATGACGAACACCAGCATCTTGAGACGGTGTTCGTCGGTTATCAGCATCATGGTAACGAAGGTCATCAGCACGATGCGCCAGACCTTGTCCCACTGTTCCCAGGCGACCCATGGGTAGAGGGAAAAGACCGTCGTCATGAACATCCAGGCGGTCAGGACCAGCAACAGGATGGTTTCCCGGGTCCAGGGGATGCGCTTGGGCTCCTTGCTCGCCAGCAGGGCCACGAGCGTGGTCACAGCCACCATCATGGCGAATGGCATGGTATAGGCGAAGCCCCAGGTCAGCCGGTGCGGATTCATGTAGCCCAGCCAAGACCACACCAGCACCCCCACGTAGGGTCGGTACAGAATGAACGGCAGCAACCCGAAGATGACCAGCGTTACCGCGATATCTCTCATGAATTCTTCTCCACTGGCACCACGACCGTTGCCGGAACCACCCGGCTCACCACATAGCGAAACTTTCCGGACGCCTCGGCCGGGATCTCCGGTACGAGTTCCACGTCCACCCGCACGGCGTCGCCAAGCCGGGCCCTCGCCTCTGCCTGGATCGTCGCACTACGGGCCGGGTCGAAACCGGCCTCCGTCACCAGCAGGAAGCGGGTATGCTCCAGACTTTCCTGGATGACCTTGAAATTCGCCACGCCGGGGATGTCCCGCACGATATAGATCAGAGACAGGCCATGCATCAGGGTGCCGTCCTGGGCGACGATGAAATCCGTGCTGCGCCCCTCGATGGCCCGCAACACCGGCAAACCGCGTCCGCAGGAACAGGAAGCATCGGACAGGACGCCGATATCGCCGGTTCGGTAGCGAATGAAAGGATAGTCCGCTGTAGCCAGATGGGTCACCACGATCTCCCCCGATTGCCCGGCCGGCAATACCTCGCCATGGGCGTCGACGATCTCGACGATGATGTCTTCGGCCGTGATGTGCATACTTCCCCGCGGACAGGCGTGGGCGATGAAGCCCGCATCGCGGCCACCATAGCCATTGGCCACGGGACATGCAAATACCCGTTCGATCTCCTCGCGCTGGTGATCATAGAGCCGCTCCGAGGTAACGAAGGCCACGCGGATGCCCAGGTCATCCATGGACTGTCCCTGATGGTGTGCATGGCGGGCGATATGGGCCAGGGCCGAGGGATACCCGAACAGCATGCGCGGGCGAACACGGCGGATGGCGCGCACGAATTCATCCAGTTTCGCCTCCGACATCTCGAAGGCCGCCAGCAGATGGGTACGCAGCATACGGTCACGCCAATAGCGGATACGGTCCTGGCTGCCCAGTTCAATGGGGGAACCCCAGACCACCATCTCGGGATCGCCGATATCCACGTCCCACCAGCGGGTGGCGCGCCACTTGGCGGCCACATCATGGCTCACCCGATTCTTGCCGATGAAGAAGATCAGGGGTTCACCGCTGGAACCGCCGGTATTGAAGCGTGCCAGACCACGGGCCTGTGCGGATCTGAGTTCTTCCTGGTGCGCACGGATCAGCGGTTTGTCCAGGAACGGCAGCTTGCACAGGTCATCGAGAGCCTGGATATCCGTGCTGTCCAACCCTGACTCCTCGAACAAGCGACGGTAGTAGGGCACCTCGGCCTGCGCGTGCCGAAGCAGTGCCTGCAGTCGTTGCAGTTGCAGTTCGCGCAACCGTTCTGGACTCCACCATTGGGTTTTTTCCAGGTCCCGGCGCACCGCCACCGTACTGTGTCCCTTGAGGCGCTCATGCAGGGGAAAAAGCAGGCTGGACACCAGGCGGGTGTAGGGACGCAGGCTCACGTGGTCACCCCCGCCAACGGACGCAGGGCTTCGAAACGGGCGGTCATGGCCTCGCACAGTTCCCGCACCGCCGGCTCGATCTCCGGTTGCCGGGCCTTGCGAATGGAATGAGCCACCACCTTGCGGCTGTGCCAGGGACGGTAGGGTAGTTCGAGAAAGGCAAAGATACGCTGGAACTCCAGGGTCGGTTGCGTGACCAGGGACTCATAACGCACCAGCAGCACCCGCGGATCCCGGTCGAAGCCCTGGTCGAAGAACAACTGGTTGCGGAAATACCAGATCAGGGCCGCGGCACTGACATCCGTGATTTCGGGATGCACCCGCTCCTTCACCAGGGCATGGGTGGTATCGGACATGCCCTGGCCCTGCCAACCATCGCTGTCCCGATCCTTGGCAATTCGCTTCACCTGCTTTGCCTGGTTGCCGAAGGAAACCCGCATGGAATTGACCACGTCGTTGTAGTCCCGCACGATCCATACCGTACGCGCTGGAGCGAACTCTTCCATCAGACACGTCAGGTGCTGCAACTCACACAGGGATTTGATGATGAAATGCCCGCCACGACTGCCTTCCACCAGGGCACGGATCACCGCCGGCTCACGCATCTGGAAGCGCTCGAAGGCACGCCGGTCGCGCTCGTGGATGACATCGGTGACGAAACTCCGCTCCAGTACGTCCATGAGCATATTGGTACCGGAGCGCTGCACACCGGCCACGAAACTTACCGCGGGAAGCGACGCCCCGTGATTGCGGGATGCCAGCTTCTGATACAGCCCCTTGGCGATCATCAAGCCGTCCCGCTCCAGACGTTCGAGCCCGCGCCGCAACCAATGATCACGACTAGCCATGGGCCACCGCCCCGGGTGTTTCGACACCCATGGCCGCAAAGATCCCGCGCAGCCGACCCACTCTTTCCTCCCAGCTGTTGGCACGGGCATGGGCGGCAATGGCATCGCGGTCCCAGTCCTGGCCGAGGGCCTGTGCCAGGCTGTCCCGCAGGGCCTGGCGGTCATCGAAGGGAACGATGCGACCAAGCTCCGCGGATCTCACCACCTCGGCATTGCCGCCCACGTCCGTGGCCACCACCGGCAGGCGGCAGGCCATGGCCTCCAACAGCACATTGGCCCAACCCTCGTTGCGGGTGGAAAGCACGAAAAGATCCGCAGCGGACAGCAGCTCGCGAATACGGTCATGGGCCACGGTGCCTATGAAATGCACACAATCCTGCAGACCCGCCGCGCGCACCATGGCCTGTAATCGTTCCGTCCAGTCGCCTTCCGCCGAGGCACCGCCCACGATAAGGTAGTGCAGGTCCGGGTATTGCTTGCGCAACTCCGGCAGCACCTCGAGGACACGGTGGAAACCCTTGCGCTCCACCAGGCCGCCCACAGTGATGAGAAAGCGGCCTTCCTCGGGCAGACCCCAGGCCCTGCGTGCCGCGGTCACCTCCATGGGGAAGAATTTTTCCGTATCGACCCCATTGCCCACTACCGTGATCTTGTCACCGGGGATACCCATTTCCAGCGCCTGGCGCCGCAGGGAATCAGACACGGTAATGATATGTCGCGCGCGCTGCAGCGCGCGGATCAGCAGGGGGCGCAAGGCAGGTGTGCGGCTGTGACGCGGTTCGGTACCTCGCAGGGTGATGGTCACCGGCAGGTCCAGCCAGCGTCCCAGCAGGGTGGCGGCGTAGCCGTCGGGATACCCGAAGTGACTGTCGATGACGCGCAGGTCATGCTGCCGGACCAGGCGACGCACGGTACGGTAGCTGCCCAGGGCCAGAAACAGGCCGTCCAGCCATTTGCCGATACCGGGAATGCAGAAGAAACGCGGGTGGTACACCTCGATGCCCTGCTGCACCTCCCGGTGCGGGGCCATGGGTCGGAAATGGGGACGAAAACGGCGGATCACTCCCTGCAGGGGAAACCAGGGAATGGGCGCCACCACGACCAGGGGCAGGTGGCGTGCGACCCGGAACATGCGCTCGCGGATAAAGACACCGGCATGGGGCTGCGCCCCGTTGGGAAACAGGGTGGAGAACACCAGGATACCGGGCGCGTCCGTGGCCATGGATCAGTTCCCCGTCAACGCGGCATAGACCGGCCGGTAGCGTTCGGCACTGGCACGCCAGTTACGGACCCGCTCCACGTAGTCACGCCCGGCCGCCAGGCGTTGCGGCCAACGGCTCTCATCGTCCAACAGGCGCAACACGGCGTTGGCCAGTCCGGCGGCATCTCCGGCGGGAAACAATTCACCTGTCAGGCCGGACTCGATGAGTTCCTTGTGCCCACCTACGTCCGAGGCCACCACCAGGCGTCCCTGGGCCATGGCCTCCAGGGGCTTCAGCGGTGTCACCAGCTCCGTGAGGCGCATGGACAGGCGCGGGTAGACGAAGATATCCACCAGGGAATAGTAGCGCTGCACCTCGTTGTGGGATACGCGCCCGGTGAAGATCACCTTGTCTCCCAGGCCCAATTGTTCGGTCAGCTGTCGCAGTGCTTCATCCTGTGGTCCGCCACCCACCAGCAGCAACCGCACATCATCGCGCTGCGACAGGATCAGGGGCAGTGCCTCCAACAGCAGAGGCAGGCCTTCATAGGCATAGAAGGAACCGATGAAACCCACCACCCGGCAGCCCCGCAGACCCAGCCCGGCAAGCAGGGTCTCGTCCTTACCATTCAACAGCGGAAACCGCTCCAGGGCCACGGAGTTGGGAATGACCGTCACTTTCCCTTCCGGCAGGCCGCGACCGATGATGTCGCCGCGCAGACCCTCGCAGATGGTGGTGACCGCGTCCGCGCCCTTCAGCACATGGGTTTCCAGCGCCCGGGTGAGTCGGTAGCGCAACCCGCCTTCGCGGCTGGTGCCATGATCCACCGCCGCGTCCTCCCAGAAGGCGCGCACCTCGTATACCAAGGGGATACCATGACGACGGGCCACCGACAGGGCAGCAAGGCCATTGAGGGCCGGGGAATGGGCATGCAGGATGTCCGGCTTGAGCTTGCGCACCACTTCATCGAGGCGCTTGCGCAGGCCATGCACGACCGCCCATTGGTTGTAGATCGGCAGTCGCGCCACCAGGCCTTCCAGGGGCGGGCTGCGATAGAAATGCAGTCCATCCACGTCCTCTTCCACCTGCCCGCTGCCCTTGCCCTGCTTGGCGCCGGTGATATGAAAGGTCTCCCAGCCGAAAGAGCGTTGTTGCTCCAGTATGGCGCGGGTGCGGAAGGTGTAGCCGCTCTGCAAAGGGATGGAATGATCCAGCACGTGCAGGATGCGCATCAGCGGGCTCCTGTCACGGCCAGATCCAGGTCGGGCTGGGCACGACGCAGAAAGGCCTCGAACATGAGCAGTGCCCAGAGGGCGGCGCTGTGGTCGCGCGCGCCTGACTGGTGCTGCTCCACCAGCCGTGCCAGGAAGGCCTGGTCGAAGATCCCGCTGTCCGCCAGCACCGGCCCCAGCAGGGCGTTGCGTAATTTCTCCCGCAGTGGGCCGCGGAACCATTTCGCCAGTGGTACCGCAAAACCCATCTTGCGCCGGTACAAGATGTCCCGGGGCAGATGCGGTTCCAGTGCCTGCTTGAAGATGCGCTTGCCCTCGCCACCCGACAGCTTCCATTCCGGCGGCAGGCCCGACACCCACTCCACGAACCGGTGGTCGAGGATGGGCACGCGCACCTCCAGGGCATGGGCCATGCTGGCGCGGTCGACCTTGGTTAGAATGTCACCGGGCAGGTAGGTCTTCATATCGAGGTACTGCACCCTCGAGAGGGGATGTTCCGGGGCATCGTCCAGGTAGCGATTGAATACCTCAATGCCGTGATATCCGGCCAGCTCGCGCTTGAAGCCGGCGCTGTACAGGGACTGGCGCAGGGCGTCGGGCAGGATGGAGAAATTATGAAAATAGCCCTCCACCGCGTCGCGTGCCAGGGCCTGGAAAGTGGACTTGGCGCGCAGCACCCGCGGTGCCCAGTCGATCTTGGGATAGAGGGCCCCCAGGGCACCGAACAGGGGTTTGCGCAGGCCGCGCGGCAACAGTCCACGCAGGCGATCCTCGTACATCTGCCAGCGGTAACGCCGGTAGCCGGCGAAGTTCTCGTCGCCGCCATCGCCGGACAGGGCCACGGTCACCCGTTTCTTTGCCAGCTCGCACACCCGGTAGGTGGGCATGGCGGAACTGTCCGCGTAGGGCTGGTCATACAGGTCGATCAACTGGTCGATGAGGTCGAAGTCGTCGGCCTCCACCTGCTCCACCTGGTGGCGGGTACCAAATTGCTTCGCCACCTGGGCGGCATAGTCGGCCTCGTCGAACTCGGCCACGCCGAAGGAGATGCAACTGGTATTCACCGGCTGTTCCGAAAGGCCCGCCATCATGGCCACCACGGCGGAGGAATCCACGCCGCCGGACAGGAAGGCGCCCAGCGGCACCTCCGCCACCAGGCGGATGCGCACCGCCTCGCGCAGGCGCTCGACCAGTTCCTCGCGGGCCTCGTCGCGGGATTTCACGCCGTTGTCCCGGAAGGGTACATCCCAATAGCGATGCGGTGCCGGCAGGGCTGTGCCCGTGCGCAGGGTCAGGGTATGACCCGCCTCCAGGCTGTGCACGTCCGCGAAGATGGTGCGGGGATCGGGCACGTAGCCATAGGAGAAGTAGTCTTCCACGGCGCGGGGATCGATCCTGCGCGGCAGCTCCGGGCAGACCAGCAGGGCCTTCAGCTCGGAACCGAACAGCAGACGGCCGTCGGCGAGCAGGGCATAGTGCAGCGGCTTGATGCCGAGACGGTCGCGGGCCAGGAACAGGGTTTTTTTCTGTCGGTCCCAAAGGGCGAAGGCGAACATGCCGCGAAAGCGCTGCACGCAATCCTCGCCCCACTCTTCCCAGGCATGGACGATCACCTCGGTATCGCAGTGGGTGCGGAAGCGGTGGCCGGCGGCCAGCAACTCCTCCATCAGTTCGGGGAAGTTGTAGATCTCCCCGTTGTAGACCACCACCACCGAGCCGTCCTCGTTGAACAGCGGCTGGTGACCATTTGAAAGGTCGATGATGGACAGGCGGCGGTGCGCCAGGCCAACGCCGGGCTCGGTATGCAGCCCACCTTCGTCGGGTCCGCGGTGGAATTGCACCTGGTTCATGCGCGACAGCAGCGCCTCCTCGATGGGACGCTGTTCCCGGGTGTCGAAAATGCCTGCGATTCCACACATGTCTAGGGCTCCGCCCATTCAGTATTCAAGATCATAACCAGCGGCACAGCGGTTTGGTGGTCACCCTGTGACGGGACCGTCGGCCGCATGGACGCGGCCGTCGAGCGTACAGGGACAAGGTGAGACCGCGTAGCGGTCGAGAATGTGCCCTGGGGTACCTATTCACAGCAAGTCCCGTCACAGGCTGACCGCCAAACCGTCTCCATGGGAAACGGCACATTTCATGCCCCTTCATCCGTAGGATGCCGGCATAACTCGTCGTACAAATCCGTATAGCGCGCCACCATGCCATCGAGGCTGAACTGTTCCTCGATGCGCTGGCGGGCGGCGGCGCCATGATCCTGGCGTAACACGGAATCATGCACATAGCCTGCCAGGGCCGCCGCCATGGCGGTGGGATCGTCCCGCTCCACCAGGAACCCGGTCTTCCCCTCCTCCACCAGCTCGGCATTGCCGCCGACCCGGGTGGCCACCACCGGCAGGCCGCAAGCCATGGCCTCCAGGACGGTGTTGGAGATGCCCTCGGCCAGGGATGGCAACACGAACAGATCCAGGGCGGCCATGAGGGCCGGCACATCGTCCCGGGCGCCCGCCAGCCATACCTGCCGTGCCAGGCCGGTCTCGGCCAGCAGGGCCTCGATGGCTGCGCGCAGGCTGCCCTCCCCCACCAGTACCAGGCGCAAGCGTTCCCCTTCGGGCAGGCTCCGCACCAGTTCCACGAAGGCCTTCACCAGGGTCAGCTGATCCTTGACCGTTTCAAGACGTCCCACCGTGCCGATGACCAGACTGTCCTCTCCGGCAAAACCCGAGGGCAGCACCCCCGCGCGTATGGCCCCGGGTCGGAAGCGTTGCGTATCAACGCCATTGCAGATCAGGCGGATCCGTGACTCGGGCACGCCCACCGGACCCCGCAGGTAAGCCTCCAGGTCCCGTGACAGGGGCACGTAGCGGTGGATCAAGGGGCGAAAACCGCGCCGCAGCCACCGGTACTTACGGCTATTGCCGTCCAGGTCGTGCACGTCACGGCCATGCTCGCCATGGATGCGCACCGGCACTCCCGCCAGCCAGGCCGGCAGTTGGGCATCCATGGCGGCGAGGTTGCGACTGTGCACGATCATGGGACGCAGTGCGAGGAATAGCCGCCACAAGCGCCACAACATGCGCAGGTCGTGACCTGGGCGTTTGTGCAGGGCGAAGCAATCCACATCCGGACGCTCGAGGCGTTGCCGGAAATCAGAGATATCCGTCAGGCTCACGATGGCGTGGCGATAGCGCCCGGCCGGCATGCGGTTGATGAGATTCACCAGTCCGTTTTCCAGCCCCCCCACCGCCAGGCGGTAGATGACATGGACGATCAACGGCGGCGGCCCGTCTCCCCGGGTCATGGCGTCCCGTCCCTCAATCCAGCCGTGCCAGTTCCGCCTCGAGCGGCTCCAGCATGGCGTCGACGAAGGCCTGGAGATGCCGCTCCGCGCCATCCCGGTCATGTTCGTAGGGGGTATAGAGCACGATCCCCACGGAAGGATGGCGTCCGCCCCGCAGGCGGTTGCCCGCCTCGACCAGCTTGGCCAGTATGTCGTTGGCGGTGTGGGTACCTTCGAGCCAGTTCCAGTGCCAAATGAGGATGCGCTGGTCGGCGCCTGCCAGTCGCGCCTGCTGTACCCTGACGAGGCCCCGGCCAGGCAAATCGATATCCACCTTGCGTCGCTCCACCTGCCGCCATACCGGGTGTTTCTGTACCACCATGACGTTCTGTGAATTGATCAGCTCCGCATCCTGCTGTTGACGGCCGTAGAAGGCCAGGTACATCCCAACCGGGCGCTCGTTAAATCGGTAGCTGACCTGTATTTCCTGATCCGGAGCGATATAGCGGGGCTTCCAGTCCAGCCAGTCATGTTCCGCCCGTTGCCATCCGCCGCTGCCCGCCGGCGCCACGGCCTCGTGCTGACCCGGCACCCAATGGGCGCGCTGCTGTTCCAGCTGGTGGCTCCAGACCGGCCACACCAGCAGGATCGCCAGGGCGGCGGCCGCGCTGGCGGTTAAGCGGCTCAGCCGCAGCGGCGCATGGGTGTCTTCAGGCGGCCCCGCGGCCTCCCGGTCGGAGGCCTCCGGCTCGCTCCAGCGGGAACCGATCCAGAACAGCAGCAGCATCACCAGGCCGAAGAATACCCAGCCATAAATGAAATGGTCCACGCCCATGGCCAGCTTCATACCGCTCAGGTGGCCGATCATGACGATCATGTAGGCACGCAGGCCATTGGCGATGATGGGCGCCACCAGGGCCAGGGCGATGAACAGCGCGCGCCGCCAATAGCTGCGATAGGACAGATAGGCGAACAGGCTGCCGATGGTGACCGAGGCGATGAGGTAACGCACCCCGCTGCAGCCCTCCACCACCGACCAGTTGCCACTGGGAATACTGAAATAGAGACCTTCCAGGTACACGGGCAGCCCGGTGAGTCGCAGGGCGGTTACGGTGAAGTGCGCGGTGAAATTCATCAGCGGTGGAATCAGTCCTTCGCCCATGGGCACGGCAAAGAACAGGAACAGCAGGGGAAACAGGATCACCCGCACCAGGGGCCAGCCCAGGCAGGTGAGCACCAGGGTGGGCAGCATGGCCACGAAGGCCAGTTGCTGCACCACCTGTACATCGGCTACACGCGCCAGCAGCCAGGCGAAACCCAGCAGTGCCAGCACGCCCAGGCCACGCCAGTCGCTGCGCGGCGTCACCAGTGCCAGTGCCGCGCGTTTGCGCCACACCAGCCACAGGCTGATGGGCAGGATCAGGTAGCCGTGCGCGAAGGTCTCCGAACGTTCCCATATCCTGACCATGGACCAGGCGGTGGGCCAGAACAGCAACAGCGTAACCAGCAGGCTCGCGGCACAGAGCACGAAAGCCAGGGTGACCTGGCTCGTCGTGGCGGGGGCAAGAGATTCACTACGCGTTTCCATCGGCTTGGCTACCTTGTTCAGAGTCCCAGGCCCGCGGCAAGCACCGCCTGGGGATTCACAACGCTGGGCGCTGCCAGATACTGGTCCAGGCGGGCCAGGTTGCGATTCCAGTCATAGTGCTGGCACACCCAGGCGCGCATGCCGCGATCGGGCGCGGGCGCAGCTTCCTGCTGTAACAGGTCGCTACAGGCGCGCACTTGCTCACTGGCCGCATCGCAGACCATCACCCCGGAGAGGCCGTCGAGCGGGATGCCATCGGCGGCGGCCGAGGTCATCACCAGCGGCCGCCCCAGGGCCATCGCCTCCAGCACCTTGTTCTGGATGCCACGTGCCACCCGCAGCGGCGCCACGGCAACATGGGCATGGGCGACATAGGGACGAACATCCGGCACGGTGCCGGTCACCTGGATGCCGGGTCGTTGCGCCAGGGCTTGCACCGCAGCCGTGGGCCGGGAACCAACGATATAAAAACGGGCCGCGGGTTGTTGGCGCAGGATCTCCGGCCAGACCTCCGCGGCGAACCAGCACACGGCATCCACATTGGCCCAGTAGTCCATCGCCCCGGTAAACACCAGTGCCCGCTCCCCCTCGGCATAGGGCCGATTGAAGACCTGATCCGGGTAGAAATGGGCTACATCCACGCCATTGTTCAGGGCGTGGATGCGGGCCGCCGATTCCGGCGCCCGCTCGCGCAACCACTGGGCCTCGACCTCCGAGACCAGCAGGCAGGCATCCCATTCGGCAGCCAGACGGCGCTCGTAGGTGCCCAGCGTGCGCGCCTCGCGGGCATATACCCAACTCATGGGCCAGGCCTTGCGCTCGCTGTACTGGTGCCACTTGTCCGAGTCCACGTCCACCAGGTCCATGACGCGCCGCATGGGCCATTCGCGCGGCTCCGGTGCATATTGGCCCATAGCGGAGGAAAAGGCGAACAGGTGGCGGATGTCCTGTTCGCGCTGACACTCGCGCACCCAGCGCGCCATGGCAGCATCCCGGTAATAGGGCAAGGTCAGCGGCTCGCCGCTGAGCAAACCACGCAGGCTGCGCACACGGGCGCGCAACCTCGGCAGGGGGCGCACGAACACCTCGGCGCAGATCTTCTCCACGGCAGCAACGTGCTGCCAGTCCTGCTCGTCATCCACGAAGGTGCCGAGATACACCCGGTAGCGTTCCGCCAGGTGCCGCAGCAGATGCCAGGAACGGATCTTGTCGCCCTTGTTGGGCGGGTACGGCAGGCGATGGGAAAGAAACAGCAGCGGCTCCATGGCTCAGCCCAGGTTCCTGGCGATCCAGGGGCCCAGCAACCGGGTTACCGGCAAGGGCAGGCGTTTCCAGGACTCGATAAAAAGGCGGTACTTCGGATTGGTGGGGCTTACATTGGGCATGGCATCGGCCTTTACCAGCCAGTATTCGTAATGCAGTGGTTCCGGCTCGAAGCCCCAGTTCTTCTTGAAGCTGTAGGAACCCGTGCCTTCCTTGCTGCGTCCATAATCGAACCATTTGAATCCGCGCTCGCCACTGCGTCGCATCAGTTCCCAATACATGAAGTCATTGCCTTGCACGCTTCTAGCCGCGGCAGTACCGCCACCGTAATAAGGCAACACTTCGTCGCGAAAGTAGAAACTCATGACACTGCTCACCAACTCTCCATCGCGGGTGACGGTAAGAATCTCGCAATCCTTTCCGAACACTTCCTGGAGGATACGGAAGTACCGCTGACCGAACACCGGGGTGCCAAGGTTGCGCACACTTTCGGAATAGGCCATATAGAGTCGATCGGTATGCTGGTCAATTTCGCTTACCAGGCCGGCCTTGATGCCCTTGCGCACCATGGCGCGCTGCTTGCGAGGAATGGCGAGCAGATTGGCCTCTGGATCGGCATCGATGGCCTTGCGAAAGCGCACATAGAGGTCCTTGCTCACCCAGTCCGGGTTGCGCGCCTCCAGGTTGCGGAATTCCAGGTAGTCCACACCCAGCCGGGTAGCAAGCGATTGTGCGGCTTCCTGCAAGGCGGTGGCGGCGGCATCGTTGCTGGCCGCGATGCCACCATAGACGCAGAAGGGGCTGGAAATAAGCGCATTGCCGAACAGGCGGCTGCGCACGTGGCCGAGCGGCAGTATGCCCTCGATGCGCCCGTTTGTTTCCGCGAAGAGAAAATGGGTATGGTGGCCGAAGGCCTGCTCCACGACATCGCGCCAACCCGCACGGTGGAAAAAGGTGGCGTTGGGACAACCTTCCACGAACGCATCCCAGTCGGCGGCACGGCTGGCATCGAGTTCCCGCACGACGGGCTGTCCGTGCAATACCGCACCTGGAACCGAGTGGGCGGCCATGCTCACGGGCGCACCGCCTGATCACCGAGGAACACCCGATCCATGCGGTCCCAGCGGAAATCCCGCAGCAGGCGTGTCAGGCGCTGCTCCATGCGTCGCAGGTTCAGGTAATGGCGGAAGCGGGTCTTGAAACCCAGACCGGCCTGGCGCGGTTGCTCGGGATCCAGCTCCCAGGGGTGGAAATAGAATACGCAGGACTGGCCATCCCGCTCGTTGACCCGGCGCATGGCCCAGCGTGACAGGGCATACGGCAGGAGACGGAAATAGCCCCCACCACCACAGGGATAATTGCGCTCGAAAAGCTCCACGGTGGTAACCGGCACCTCGATCATGGTTCCGCCGTTGGCCTGGAAGGCGAAGCGTGGCGCCTCCGGCATGCCATAGAGGTCATGACGGATGGGATAGATACTGGAACTGTAACGGTGTCCCGTCTCCTCCAGTACGTCCAGGGCCCAGAGATTCTTTGCCCCGATGGAATAGCTTGCCGCCCGGTAACCCCGCACCTCCTGCCCTGTGACATCCTCGAGCAATGCCTTGGTGCGCACCACATCGGCACGAAATTCATCCGGAGACTGGTTCGTGACCCGCACATGGGAATAACCATGGCTGGCCACCTCATGCCCATTTTCCACCATCCGTCGCAACAGTTGCGGGTAGCGCTCGGCAACCCAGCCCAGTGTGAAAAAGGTGGCGCTCACGCCATGGTCGGCAAACAGCTGCAGAATGCGATCGGTGTTGCGTTCCACCCGGCATGGCAGGCTGTCCCAGGCCGTCCGGTCGATATGACGCTCAAAAGCGGAGACCTGGAAATAATCCTCCACGTCCACGCTCATGGCATTGGTGATCATTTGTCCCGTTGCGGACATAATATGCGTCAGTGACGCCCCCGGTTCGATGATAGAAATAGTTTTTGAGCGGGCTGATGGTCAATCAGTTCGCCACGGCCACCGGTGAATCACGTCCCGCCAGCCATTCCACCAGGAAGGCCTTGATGCGCTGCGCCGCCTGACCATCCCAGTATTCAGGCACCCGGCCGCGCTTGCCGCCGGTTTCCAGCACGTCGGCTACCGCGGCGAGAATCTTTTCGGCATCGGTACCCACCACGGTATTGGTGCCCTGCTCCACGGTAATCGGCCGCTCGGTATTTTCCCGCAGGGTGATGCATGGCACTCCGAGGGCCGTGGTTTCCTCCTGCAGGCCACCGGAATCGGTCAACACCAGTCGGGCATGGCGCATCAGCCCCAGCATTTCGAGGTAACCCAGGGGCTCCAGTTGCACGATTCGTGGGGAAGTCAACAGGTCACTGAAGCCGGCTTCCCGAATCCTGGCACGGGTCCGGGGATGGACGGGAAACAACAATGGCATCTGTTCACTGATGGTCCGCAGGGTTTCCAGCAGACGCCGCAGGACGCGCGGGTCATCCACATTGGACGGCCTGTGCAGCGTGAGCAGGGCATAGCCGGAAGAATCGTCCAGCAAGACAGGATCGATGCCGGAGGCACGAAGTGTGTCAGCCCCTGGGACAGCACGTTCGAGATGCTGGCGCAAGGTGTCAATCATCACGTTGCCGGTAAAAATCACTCGCGTGCCATCGACACCTTCGCGTTCCAGATTGCCCAGGGCATCTCGCTCCGTGGTGAACAGCAGATCGGAAATCTGGTCCGTGAGCACCCGGTTGATCTCCTCAGGCATGCCACGGTCATAACTGCGCAACCCGGCTTCCACATGAATGACCGGTATGCCTTTTTTGCTGGCCACCAGGGCACAGGCGATGGTGGAATTCACATCACCCACCACCAGGATGGCGGCAGGGCATTCCGCGTCCAGTACCGGTTCGAAGCGCTTCATGATTTCGGCGGTCTGCAGGGCGTGACTTCCCGACCCGACCCCCAGGTCGATATCGGGCTCGGGGATACCAAGCTGGTGAAAAAAGGATTCCTTCATGGCCGCGTCATAATGCTGGCCAGTATGGAGCAGGCGGGCGGGTATCGCATTCGGCCCTTTGCGAAAAGCGGCCATCAGTGGAGCGATTTTCATGAAATTGGGCCGCGCGCCAACGACACAAAGAATGCCCGCGCCAGTAGTGTGATTCACTGCAAACTCCACTTGTCGCCGTACGGCATTTCGTCAGGCCTTGTCGGCTTTCTTCAAACTCTGCAACACCTCGGAAAGGTCCAGATCCTCACCGGACAACATGGCCATCATGATCAGCTTCTGGAGTCGTTCCTGGTCACGGCGGATCTTGCCTTCCAGTTCTTCGACCTTGCGTTCAAGGTGCTGCATGCGCCGCTCCAGATCCAGGGGTACGGCGGCCATGGGTACCGACGCCTGCGGCTGGGGATCAAGATTCGGGCGCGGTTTGAGCGGCTCCTGCTCGGATTCCGCCTTCCTGGGGATTTCCGTCTGCTGCTCTGCAATGACATCCCCTACCACCCCGGCATCGATCTCGTGCATCTCGTCCAGCGCCGCGGTCAGCAGCAGCCGGTCACACAGGGTGTTGATCTGGCGCGGGATGCCTCCCGTGTACTCGTGGATCTTCTCGTAGGCATCCTCACTGAAGTGAGGGTCATCCTTCCATCCCACCACGCGTAGGCGGTGATTGATGTAATCACGGGTTTCATCGTCGCCCAGCGGCCCGAGATGATGGGCTGCGATGACTCGCTGGCGAAATTGTTCCAGGCCCTTCGCCTGCAGGGTATCGCGGAATTCCCCCTGCCCCAGGAGAAAGGTCTGCAGCAGGGCACGATCACCCGCCTGAAAATTCGACAGCATGCGCAACTCTTCCAGGGAGCTTGCGGACAGGTTGTGACACTCATCGATTACCAGCAGGATACGCTTGCCCTCGCGGGCACGGGCGGAGAAGAAATTTTTCAGCACCTTGAGCAGGGCCGTCTTGGACAGGTCGTCATTGCTCAAACCGAAGCCGGACGCCACCATGCGTAACAATTCCTCGGGATCGAGGTTGGTGGTCACCAGCTCGGTGGCCACCACATTACTCATGCGCAACTGGCTGTCCAGGGCCCGTACCAGCGTGGTCTTGCCAGCCCCCACCTCGCCGGTTATCACCACGAAACCTTCGCCCTGCTGCAGGCCATAGCGCAGGTAGGCGAGGGCCTTGGAATGTCCGCGACTGTGGAACAGGAACTTGGGGTCCGGTGTCAGCCGGAACGGCATGCTCTGCAAATTGTAGTATTGGTCATACACAGCGGTCAGAACTCGATATCGAGGCGGACAATGATGCGGTTTTCGGTGTATTCGGCGCTACCCTGAGTGGAGTCGTTGCGGGTAAACCGGTAACCCACCGATCCGGTGGCGTTCCTGGAGAGCGTTCGTGCCAGCAAGGTGTCGACATACCAGCGGTCATCCTCTCTTCCGTCGGAACTGAATTCCGTGCGTCTCCAGCCTCCCCGCACGTTGGTATGGGAAAGGCCACTGAATTGCCAACGCCAATGGGCCGTGGCACCCCGCGACTTTTCCGTGTCCGCCACATCGCCGATCAAATTCGATTCCAGAAAATCGCGCTCCTCGGTGAATGCCGAGAGGGCGAATATCGATTTTCCGGTCCGGTAGCTTGCGGATGCCTGGCCGCGTTTGCGCTCGAACACCTCTTCACGGAGTGAAAAGAAATCGAATGGGTCTACGTTGAGAATGATGTTCCCATCCGCATCCAGGAAAAAATCACCCGCATTGAACGCATCTTGTGCCGCATCCTGGAGTGCCAGCGAATCGATCAGGGCACGCTGCGTGGTTTGAGTGTCCTCGAAATAATTCAATTGCCAGACCGTGCGCCGGGTGCGATGCCGGAAGGAGCCGGACCATACGGAACCGGGATTCAGGCCCACTTGCCGTTCCCGGTACGACACCAGCAACGAGGTACGCTGGCCGGGCGTAAGGCGCACGGTGCCGCTTTTGTACCGGTCTCCCTCCAGGGCGGTCAGCGACAGGTAACGGTTCGGCGTCCAGGTGGCGCCCGCAGCCCAATAAGAACCATTCTGGGCGATTCTCGTGGATCCGTAATCATTATCCTCCCGGCCGCCTTCCGCCACCAGACTGAGCTTCGGATGCAGGCGGTACGCCACATTTGCATCGATGCTCTCCCTGTCGAGGCGATCACGGGAACCCCGATCCTCTCGTCGCTTCAAATAGTTCAGGCTCCAGTCCAGCAGACCGAAGTTGACTCCGCTGTTCAGGGCGCCGGTAACGAAATTGGACTCAGAAGTCTGAATGGTGTTGTCCGTATAGACCCGCTCATGGCCGACACGCAGCGTCCCATTGAAGTAATTGGAGAAATTATGGAGCAGGTAGGGGCTGATACTATAGGCCTGCACATCCGTCAGGTTCCGACCCCCGCCGATGCCGTCCAGCGACTGTGGTGCGCGCGCATCGACGATGGCCTGACTCATACGGGCGCTCGCGTCCAGAAAAACGAGGTCCTCGCGGAGTTCGGCATTCATGGTTCCATTCAGGCCATGGTTGACCCGGTTGGCGTCATCGTCCTCGACATAGATGAGCGACTGCGCCTGATAGTCGACTTTGAGCTTAAGCCGGGCAGCTTCGCGCTGCAGGGTAAAGCCCGGCGTGATCACCGTGATCAGGTCGCTGTCCTCCTGGCCGGAAGGTTCCAGTTCGGCATTGTCCGTGTAGATCTCACTCACGCTGAGGCGTGGCGTAAACACCCAGTCACGCGCTACGGCGGTGCCGGAACACAATCCGCCCAGCAGAAGGACGCCACTCGATGCATGGGTGATCTGCCGGGCAAGGCGGACCACCAAGTCTGCGTGAGAGGCGGCTTTACTGCGGCCCATATCCATACCCGTATCCGTATCCGTATCCACCGTAGTAGTCCGCACCTCCCGGTCGCTTGCTCTTGTTGAGCACCAATCCCACCACTTCACAGGATTCCAGCATACTCAGAGCCTCTTTCAACACCGGCTGTGAGGTACGGGATTCCTCCACCACCACCACGATCTGCCCCACCAGGGTTGCCAGCACCCGCGCTTCCGTCGTCATCAGCAGGGGCGGCGAATCGAAAATGATGATGCGATCCGCATACCGGGTCGCCAGTTCCTCGGCAAAATTGCGCATGGCCCCACTCGCCAGCAACTCGGTGGACTTCACATGCCGTTGCCCGGCCGGCAGAAGCATCAGGTTCGGGACATCGGTCTTGATGAGGACATCCTTCAGTTTCACCTTGCCGCTCAGCACATCGGTAAAACCGTCCTTGGCCTGCACACCCAGTCGGTTGCTGACCTCCGGCTTGGCAACGTCGGCATCGATCAGCAACACGCTCTTTTCCATCTCCATGGCCAGGCTCATGGCCAGGTTGATGGAGGTAAAGGTCTTGCCTTCTCCGGAAATCGAACTGGTCACCATGACCAGGTTTGGGTGGGTAACCGGTGAGGCCGCCAATCCGTTGATATGCATCAGCAGCGGACGCTTGATGTTACGAAATTGCTCGGAAATATGGGTATTGTGCTCGCCGCGGGGATCGATGACACCCATGGCCGTCAGGTGTTTCCAGTCCAGCTTAACCCGGTTCGTTTCGGCCAGATCGGCCGGCAGCGAAGTGCCGGGGCCGTCGGCGCGGCCGTCCTGCGCACCCGCCTCGACCGGCTCCGCTACCGCCGCATCCGCGGCGACCGGGCCAATTTCATCGTTTTTGACGCTGGCGCCCGACGGCAATGATGTTCCGTTGGCGAGGCCGCCGAGTTTTTCCATTGCTTTCTCGATGGTGCTCATCTAACCCAACCCCATTCTTGATGTGACTTTAGCCATGATGTCGAGATCCATGATCTCGATCATCGCCACGCCACCGTAGGCTGCGAGCAGCAATAGCCACGAGGAGGTGAATGCCACAATCGCCACGCGACGCTTATTGATGTAGTCGTCTGTACGCACCATGGAAATCACTCCAAGGACCGGCAGCCCGGTAATATCCTTCATCGATTTCGTATCATCGAATGTGGGACGAACCAGGGACAGCAGAAAGGCTGAACCCACACCCATCGCCAGGCTGCCCAGCATCACGATGGTCATGAACAGCAGCCGGTCCGGGCCGGAAGGCGAAAGTGGCACACGCGGCGGGTCGATCACCCTGAACTTGCTGCCATCACCGCGCACATCCGCGCTCTCCGAGATACTGGCGGCCTCGCGGCGTTGCAGAAGCTCGTTGTAATTACGCCGGTTGACATCGTAGTCGCGATTGAGGCGTTGCAGTTCCGCCTCGACCTGGGGCACCGTATCCACCAGATTCTTCAGCTCATCCACGCGACGCTGGTATTCCTGCACTCGCGCCTTCATGGATGCAATCTGGGAATTGGTTTCCGCCATCATCATCTCCATCTGCTGCAGCATGGGATTGGAACTCGAAGCAGGAGCCAGTTCGGCCTGCTGTTGCTGCTCTTCCCTGCGCTGCTCCTCCAGGCTCTCGATCAGGCGACGCGTCTCGATGACATCGGGATGACTTTCGGTGTACCTCAACAGCATCTCGTCCATCTGCGACTGAAGATTCTGAATCCTCATATCCAAGGGCGAGGAGTACCCGCCCGCGGCACCAGGGAAGAGACTGTTCGAGGAATCATCGCGCTGCTTGATATCGGCCACCTGGCCCTGCTGGGAACGACGGCGGTTTTCCATCTCCTCCAGGGCCAGCCGGGCCTGGTCGAGATCAGCCAGGGCGGCCTGCAGTCGCCCGTAATAATCCTGCCCGGAACCCGGCATCAGGCCGACATTCTGACGCTTGAATTCCGCCAGTCGTTGTTCCGCGATGGTGAGCCGCTGCTCGTACTCGCGGATCTGTTCATCGAGGAATTTTTGCGCCATCTGGGTTCCCGTGCGGCCTTCGCCCAGCGCACTTTCCACCCAGATGGTGATGATGGATTGCACCACCCGCCGCGCCAGCTCACGGTCCTCGTGCTCGTAGGAAATGGTATACAGGTTTTCACCGCGATCGACCTTGGCGATACGCACACCCTTGCCCAGGCTGTCCAGCAGGGCCTCCTTGGCGCCCGGCGTGGTAACCGTGATATCCAGGTCCGTCATGCGGGAAAGCTTTTCCAGGTTGGGGCGGCTTAGCAGGGTCCGCGTCATCAGCTCGACACTGCGACGTGAATCCGCCGATATCGCCAGACCGCGCAGAAGGGGCTGCAACACAGACTGGGTATCGATGTGAACACGTGCCGACGCCTGGTACTGATCGGGCATGCGCATGATCATGGCCCACCCGATCAGGCACACCACCCACATGACGGCGAGCGCCACCCAGCGGAAACGCCAGACACCCCGGGCATAGCGCAACAGTTCTTCAAGTAATTCGTGCATCTTGTCCCTTAGATAACTTCCGTTGCTGTGCGCTTCGGCCTAGAACCAGGCTTCCGGGATGATCAGGATATCGCCGGGCAGCATGCGTACATTGGCGGAAATGTCACCGGTGTTGAGCAGGTCACTCAGGCGCACCTGGAACTGTTGCGGGGAACCATCCTGGTTACGCACGATGGTCGCCCGGTTGCCGGCGGCATACTGAGTGATCCCGCCCACGGCGATCATGACATCCAGCACGGTCATGCCATCCTGGAACGGCAGGGCCTGGGGATCCGCCGCCTGGCCCACGACGCGGATCTGCTGGTCGAAGGGACCCTTGAAGCCCCCCACCATGACGGTGACCACCGGGTTCTTGATGTAGGTTCCCAGTTCCTTTTCCATATCGCGGGCCAGTTGGGTGGGCGTCTTGCCGCTGGCCTGAACATCCTCGACCAGCGGCGTGGTGATACGGCCATCGGGGCGCACGGTGGTGGACGCGGAAAGCTCGGGGTTGCGCCAGACGAAGATATTGATGGAGTCTCCCGAGCCGATGATATACATGGGCGTTTCGTCCACCGTGCGCGCCTCGCTGGTCGCGACGGGATAGCGACTGGCGCAACCGGCCAGCAGTTGCAGCAGAAAAATCACGGAAACTACGGTCAACAAGGTGCGAGTGCGGTTCACGGGAATACCCCCTCCTGGATCATGAATTGGACTATGCATCTAGTGTTCTTGGTAACTGCTTATAATAGCAGCATATTCCCCTGCCAGGGTCCAGCCGGAAATGAAATCCCCGCTCGGGCGGAACCGGCGCCTGACGACCAGCTCCGGCCCTCCGTCCAGCCCCACCCTGCGCGATCCAGCATAAATGATGAATAGATTCAAATAGCTGTACCTACAACGTGGTATGTAGTCCACATTGTAGCGGTCAAGGTCAGGTAATCTTCAGCGGCCAACGGGCCTGGCTGATTTGGATTTGAATCATTTTTGCTTCCCCATTGCCATGGTAGCGCGAACCCGTCCAAATCGGAATAGTCCCGAGCCGCGATACCCGACTAAAGTTTCGGGGCTTCAGCCGGCTACAGCGATAAGCTATGGTACGGACAGCCCCGCAGCCGGGGCATCGGCGGCACACAGGGACGAACCCATGACAGGCCCGGCAATCCTTCTCCCCTCCCCCTCCTCTTCAGGGCAACAATTGCCATGTCACCCCTGACCCTGGTCCAGACAGGCGCCAAGAACGTCCTGCGCCAGGTAGGTCGTACCAGCGCGGCCCTGACGGCGGTGGTGTTCGGCGTGATCTCGATGATACTGGCCGCCGGCTTCATCGACTGGAACCTGGAATTCGGCCGTGACCATTCCATCGAGTCCCAGCTGGGGCACCTGCAGGTCATGAAGCCGGGTTTTCTCGAACGGGGCCGGTCGGATCCCCACGGCTACCTGCTGCCCGGCCAGGCCGGCACGGACCTTGACGATCTCGAGGCCCTGCCCGGCTACCGGGTCGATGCCCCGCGGTTGTTGATCTCCGGCCTGGCCAGTTCCGGGGACATCACCCTGTCCTTCATCGGCGAAGGCGTGGACCCGGAAGCCGAATCGATCCTCTCAGCGGCCCTGCGTTTTCCGCAGGGACGCAACCTGGTACCTGGAGAGGCCAATTCGGTGATCGTCGGCAGCGGGCTCGCCGAGAACCTGCAGGCCGGCATCGGCAGTAGCCTGGTACTGATCGCCAACACGGAAACGGGTGGCATCAGCGCGGTGGAGGCACGCGTCGTCGGCATTTTCGAGTCCATCTTCAAGGCCTATGACGACGTCGCCCTGCGCATCCCCCTGCCCCTTGCCCGGGAGCTCATGCGCACGGAGGGCGAGCACCTGCGCCTGGTGCTGCTCGAGCGCATCGACCAGACCGAGGCCGCCGTACAACAATTGCGCGACACCCTGCCCGAAGACCGCTACCAGGTCGTGCCCTGGCAGAATATGTCCGATTTCTACAACAAGAGCGTGGAACTCTTTTCCAAACAGGTTGGGGTGATCTATCTCATCATCGCCGTCATCATCGTGCTGGCCATCTCCAACACCATGACCATGGCGGTGATGGAGCGGGTCGGCGAGATCGGTACCCTCATGGCCCTGGGCAACCGCCGCCGGGACATCCTCGGCATTTTCCTGGCGGAAGGCTGTATCCTGGGTCTGCTCGGGGCTTTGGTGGGCCTGGTGCTGGGTGTTTTGCTGGGCCTGCTCATCAGCGCCATCGGCATCCCCATGCCACCCGGGCCGGTGATGGCCTGGGGATATGAGGCCGGCATTCGGCTATCGGTGGAAAACCTGACCAAGGCGGCGGTCATTGCCCTGGTCACCACGGTGCTGGCCAGCCTCTATCCCGCCTGGAAGGCATCCCGGCTGGGCATCGTCGATGCCTTGCGGACCCGGCAGTAGGACTCGCCCATGACCCAACTACTCCGACTTGCCCTGCGCAACCTGTTCCGCAACCGCGTGCGCAGCATGATCACGCTGGGGGCGATCCTGTTCGGTGTCTGCGGCCTGATCCTGTCCGGCGGTTTCGTGCGCGACATCTTCCTGCAGCTGGGCGAGGCCCTCATACACTCCCAGAGCGGCCACGCCCAGATCGGCCATGAGGCGGTCTTCAGCTACGGCTCCCGTTCCCCGGAACGCTACCTGCTGGAAGCACCGGCTGAACTGCGCGCAGCCATCACGGACCAGCCGGAGGTCAAGGATGTGATGGCGCGCATCACCTTTTCAGGACTGCTCAATAACGGCAAGACGGACTACGCCATCGTCGGCGATGGCGTGGAACCGGAGGGGGAAAATCGCCTGGGCACCCACTTGCACCTGGTCAGCGGACGCATGCTGGAAGATGACGACCGTTTCGGCATCATGCTCGGCGAAGGGGTCGCGAGCGCCTTGCAGCTCGGGGTCGGCGACCAGGCCACCCTGCTGGCCAATACCGTCCATGGCGCCTTGAACACCCTGAGCCTGGAAGTGGTGGGCATTTTCCAGACCTTCTCCAAGGACTTCGATGCCCGCGCCATCCGCATCCCCCTGTCCGCGGCCCAGGACCTGCTGCTTACGGACGGGGTAACGAAATTCGTGATCACCCTCCACGACACCCCGCTCACCGGGGAATTCACGGCGCGCATGCGCCAGCGGCTGCCTGCCCCACTGGCGGTCCATGACTGGAAACAGCTCAATGACTTCTACGGAAAAACCGTCGACATGTACAATCAGCAATTCGGTTTTCTCAAGGCCATGGTACTGCTGATGGTATGCCTGAGCGTGATCAACACCGTGAACATGAGCCTGATGGAACGTACCTGGGAGTTCGGCACCATGCGTGCCCTGGGCAACCGCAATCGCACCATTGCCGGACTGATCATGAGCGAAGCCGGCATGCTGGCCCTGCTGGGCGCGAGCCTGGGACTGGCACTGGGCCTTTCCCTGGCCATGATCATCTCCGGCATCGGCATCCCCATGCCCCCGCCGCCCAATGCGGACTTGAGTTACGACGCCTATATCCGCATCGTACCGGAGGTGTTGCTGGAGTCCTGGCTGATCGGCCTGGGGGCTACCCTGCTGGCGGCCCTGTACCCGGCATGGCGTTTCACCCGAATCCCGATCATCGATGCCTTGCGCACCCGTGAATAATATCCATAAAGGAACCTGCCACATGGAATCGCACCGCCGCCACGTACCGAAAACCTGCCTGCTGTCCGGTCTCGCCATCCTGTTGCCACTCACGATCCTGGCCCCGTTGCCATCGCTGGCGGACAATGGAGTGCCCTCCGGCATGGAGGACCTGTTCGCCGAACCGCCCACGGACGCTCCCGCCGACGCGGCCGCCCCGACTCCCGGCCTGGACGCGTCACTGGAGGACATGTTTGCCGAAGACAGCCCGCCGGAAGACGCGCGTGCGGCAGCGCCCTTCACGGGCTTCTTCCAATCGGAACTGGCCTACAGCACCGAAAGCCCCAGTCACTGGTCCAAGTTCCGCAACCTGCTGGAGATCGGCACCGGTGGCGACCTGGATAACGGCATGCGCTGGAAGCTGAGCGGCCGCTTGAGTTACGACGCGGTCTTCGACCTGGAGGATGATTTCTACCCCAAGGCGGTACGCAACGATCGTCGCCAGGAGGCCTGGCTGCACGAGACCTACCTGGACATCCCCGCCGGTGAATGGGCCCTGCGACTCGGACGCCAGCACATCATCTGGGGCGAGATGGTGGGACTGTTCTTTGCCGATGTGGTCTCCGCCCGCGACATGCGCCAGTTCGTCGCCCAGGATTTCGAGCTGTTGCGCATACCCCAGTGGGCGGTGCGCGCCGAACATTTCGGCGAGTCGGTACACCTGGACGCCATCTGGATCCCGTACATGACCTATGATGAGATCGGCCGCCCCGGTGACGATTTCTTCCGCCTGCCGGTGCCACCCGAACCCGGCTACGGGATCGCCATCCTGGGCGAGGAAAAACCCGCCAACACCCTGTCCAACAGCGCCTTCGGCCTGCGCCTGTCACGCATGATCAATGGTTGGGATCTGACCGGCTTTTACTATCGCAGCATGGACGCCGCACCCGCCTTCCGTCGCACGGTCATGGGACAGACCCTGGTATTCCAACCGGAACATTTTCGTATCCAGCAGTTCGGCACCACCCTGTCCAAGGACATCGGTCGCAGCCTGATCCTCAAGGCCGAGGCGGTCTATACCCTGGACAAGCGCTTCTCGGTTACCGACCTGAACGACACGGACGGATTGGTCAAGCAGGACATGCTGGATTACGTGGTGGGACTGGAACACACCTTCGACAGCGGCGCACGGATCAATGTGCAGTTATTCCAGCGCTGGTTCCCGGACCATGTGGACAGTATGATCCCCGACGAGGTGGAAAGCGGCTACAGCCTGTATGCCACCACCGAATGGCTGAATGGCCGCCTGCGTCCGGAAATAACCTGGATACAGGGCTTCAACCAGGGCGACTGGCTGGCACGCCCGAAACTCAACTGGCATTTTGCACCAAACTGGCGCGCAGCCCTGGGCGCGGATATCTTTGATGGTCGCCCCACCACCCTGCTGGGACAATTCGATGGTGCCGACCGGGTGTACGCGGAACTGCGTTACAGTTACTAGGAGTCTGTCGGACTTGAGACTGATCTACTGCGACGGTGGCTGCCTGGCAGCCCCATGGATCAGCCGTCCGCCAGATCCGTCTTGATGGAAAACAGCAGGGCCTCCATCTCGGGATGCAGGCCCTGGAACAGGCCTTCGCGCGAGATATAATAGGCCGCCCGCTGGCCGTGATATTCCATGACGCCACCAGCCTGCTGGAATTCGATACCAAAACGCTTCAAGTGCCGCGCCAGGCGCGGCTCCATCATGGCAAACACCCCGTCCAGGCCCGATTCCAGGCCGATGGAAGTGGCCGCCATGTACAAACCCAGTGCGATGTGAGGACTGCGACGCTGATCATCCTGCCGCTCCTCTTCTCCCGTGGTGCCAACCGGGCAGCTTTGCTCGCCTTTGCGACGCCGGAAGCGGGCAGGAACCGCCAGCCGTGAAATCTCCCCGTAGCGTGCGCCACGCGCACGCAGGTCGTGCATCAGGGCAGGATCGAGGCTTTGCCAGCAGTATTTTTCCAGGGGCAGGCGGGTCTGCTGATCCAGGGCATGGCGCGCAATCAGGCGCACGCAGCCGGCGTACTCGCCACTACCACGGTGCCGCAACAGGCAGTGGCGGGCCCGGTCATCGAACTCATCCCGCTCGCGCTGGTCGGGGAAACGACTGGCGTCCTCGTAGGCCAGTTCCCGGCAGTAAACCTCGTAGCGAATCCGGTACACCTCGTCCTGCAAGGCAGCGGTATCGGCCGCGAGTACCTGAAAGTAATCATGGAAGGATGCTGACAAGGAACCGGACTCCTGCACTTTATTCATGCTCTACCACTCTTGCGCATCTCACTGGACCATCGTCAGCCAACTGGTACCCGGTCGCCAACATCCCTGACCCGACAACAATGACGTTCTTGTAAGAAATGGCGGAAAAAATCCCGAAACCTTTACTGAAACGGGAAAATAAACACCGTTATCCCAGTTATACGGTGACGCTGCCTGGACGGCTCACAGCGCGACCGTCACCAAATTGAGACACTAATAATCGTAATTTATCAATGAGTTGTAAATTTTGTTGCAAAACCTGTCCCCGTACAAAGACAATTTAGCCGTTCTTTGCCGGGTATTATCCATGTCGGTATTTCTTGCAGCCGGTAAGCCCTTGATTCGCCGTTGTCCTGATCAGTTGGCCCATATTTTGCTACAGTATCCGAGTATAGTCTTCAAAAGAGTAGTAACCATGCAAGGGATTCGCCGCTTGACTGTGTTCAGTCCTGCCACACCGCCCGGCACCAACGACACGGGTCTTATCCTGTGAAGAGTATAGTGCCTACACTAACTCCCGCCGGGCACGCACATTTCACGCCGCCTTCTTCTCAGTCGTCCAAAACCGCCAGACCGGTCCCGCTGGTTCCTGGCACCGGGGGTACACATGGATCGTTCGTGCATGTTTGATCATGAATACGAGGCTATTCTCGCCGACACCGACGAAGCACGGCGCATCCATCACCAGATCCGATACCAGGTCTTTTGCGAAGAGACCGGTTTCGAGGACGGACGCGCCTTCCCATCCAACGAGGAGTTTGACCAGTGGGACCGGCACGCCGTGCCCTTCATCGTACGCACACGCCAGACACAGGAATGGGTCGCCACCCTGCGCCTGATACTGCCCCGGGCGAGCCTGCCTTCCCAGCAATTATGCATGCTCGACCGCGGCGCAATCGCCAAGATCAAACCCCATGAGGTCGGCGAGATTTCCCGCCTGTGCGTGCTCCCCACCTTCCGGTGCCGTCGTCGCGCACCGGGAAGGCGGCGCAACGGCGTGGTGAAGCACCAGCACGAGTCGGAAATCACCCTGGGCCTGTTGCGTGCCGCTGCGGCCTACAGCCGGCGTATGAATATTCGTTACTGGTATATGCTGACCACGGGTGGGCTCGCCCGGCTCATGAACCGCATGCATCTGCCCCTGCATCCCATCGGCAGTGGTATCGAGCATCGCGGCACACGCTATCCCTTCCTGGCCCATATCGAGAAAAGCCAGGCGCGCGCAGAGAATATTTCACCGGAGTTCGCACGACTGTTCAGCCATCCCAACCCCTATATACATTACAGCGCACTCCATGATGAAGGATCCGAACCGGAACCGGCCTGGGATGAACTGGAGGGGCTGCAACTGGGTTGCATCGCCTGAAACAGGCCTCTAGGAGCCTGTCGGACTTGAGACTGATCTCGGCAACTGCTCCATGCGTTGCTCTACCTCCTGCATCCATGCAGTCGTACTGCGCCGGCGGGAGAGCGGCTCAAATTTCCCTGATTTCTCGTTGCGTAGGATCACTATGCGCCTCGAAATCATGAAAATTTGTTCTCGCTCTCCCACCTTGCTCGCTACGATCGCTCAAGTCCGACAGGCTCCTAGCGCAACATTCCGTCTTCGATCTGTACCACCCGATCCGCCATCTCCATCACCTTCGGGTCATGGGTGGAGAAAATGAAGGTGGTACCCTTTTCGCGGTTGATGGCATGCATCAACTCCAGGATGCTGGTACCGGTCTTGTGATCCAGATTGGCAGTGGGTTCGTCGGCCAGCACGATGGCCGGACGGGCAATCAGGGCCCGGGCGATGGCCACCCGCTGGCGCTGGCCACCGCTGAGCTGGTTGGGACGGTGGGTGGCGTAATCGCCGACCCCGACCAGTTCCAGGTAGCGCTGCACCCGGGCCCGGCGCCGGGCCTTGTCGAAGCGGAACTGGAGCAGTGGGTATTCGACATTCTCCGCGGCGGACAATACCGGCAACAGGTTGAAGGTCTGGAACACAAAGCCGATCTTCCTGGCCCGCAGGTCCGCCAGTTCGTCCGGGGTCTTGCCGGCCACATCCTCCCCATCGATGAGGATGTGGCCCGTACTGGGGCTGTCGATACAACCGATGAGATTGAGTAAGGTGGATTTACCGCTGCCAGAAGGCCCGGCGATGGCCAGGAATTCGCCCTCCTCCACATCCAGGCTGGTTTCACGCAGGGCCTGTACGCGCTGTTCGCCGAGCGCATAATCCTTGCTAACGCCTCGCACCTCAACCACTGCTGCCATGATCATTCATTCATTAGTGTGAAGGGTTTCATGCTAATGGATCGAGGTAGTTTGCACAATCACACTGAAAATCCCGCCGCCCTGGCCGATAATGATTCCGAACGGTCCGGAAGACGGCATACATATGGAATACACATGAAAACGACTCCACTGCTGCAGATTTGTTGTCTCGCCCTCTCCCTTTGCGTATTCATTCCGGCCGGCGCGAAGGAAAACGTCGATGCCGCGCGCATCGTCGAGAATGCCGATCAGATCCGTTTCCCGGCCCAGGGCTTCCAGGTGGATGCCCGGGTCATCTCCATCACCGACGGCGTACGCAGCGTCCATCAATACCGCATCCTGTCCCAGAACAAGGACAACACCATCGTCATGACCACCGCTCCGGCATCGGAGCGGGGACAGACCATGCTGGTGAAGGGGCAGGACCTCTGGGTGTTCATGCCCAATGTCTCCCAGGCCGTGCGCCTTCCCCTGTCGCAACGGCTGACCGGCCAGGTGGCCAACGGCGACCTCGCCCGCGCCAATTTCAGCGGCGACTACAATCCGGAACTGCTGCGCACGGAAACCATCGAGGGCAGGGACTACCACGTGCTGGAACTGACGGCCGTGAACCGTCGTGTCACCTATCACCGGGTAATGTACTGGGTGGAGAAGGACAGCCATCGTCCCTTCAAGGCGGAGTTCTATGCCTTGTCTGGCAACCTGATCAAGACCGCCCACTATCGTGATTATGTGACCATGGCCGGGGTGGAACGCCCCTCGAAACTCTATATGCAGGACCCGCTCAAGAGCGGGTCACACTCGCTGATGGAGTACAGCAACATGCAGCTGCGGGACCTGCCCGACCGTTTCTTCACCCACAACTACCTGCGTCGCCTGCAGTAGAATCCCGCGCCGACAGGCTCCTAGCGGTTCAGTTCCCGCAGCAATTCCCGCGCCGATTCCGCGAGCACGAATTGCTGATGCTCCGCCAGGAGGTTCACCAGCTCCCGCCGTGCCGCCGCCGGCTGGCCATCGTGCTGCTGCCACAAGGCATCCAGGTAGCGTGCCTCCGGGCCGCGATGGGTGCGGATCAGGAGTTCATCGATGAAGTCCCGCGCTTCCTTCCCCTTGTCCTGGGCCAGCAAGGCGCGCACCAGGGTATCCAGCACGTAGGGATGATCCGGCAGTGCTTCCTGGGCGCGTCGGGCATGGGCCTCCGCGCCCAGGGGATCCTCTTCCATCAGCAGGTGAGCCAGGTTGTTGAGTGCCAGCACCTGTCCGGGCGCCAGCGCGATGATCCGGCGATAGAGCTCCATGGCCTGCCGGCGCTCATCCTGTAGCAGGGCGTAATTGGCCCGCGCAAGCAGCAGATGAATATCGTCGGGATGTTCGACCGCCCAGTCCTCCAGGACGTCCACGGCCGCTTCCCGTTCACCGGCACTCCATTTCACCCCGGCCAGCTCCACCACCAGGGCGGTGGACGGTGCACGGGCCAGGGCTTCGCCATAGGCCCGGGCCGCTCGCTCAGGCTGGTTCCGGGCCATGGCGAGGGTACCTTCCAGTACATGGGTGCGCGGATGATCCCCCAGGTCTTCCTTCAGGGATTGCAACACCCGCTCGGCCTCGACGAGATTCCGCTCCTGGACCAGGACATGTCCCCACTCCAACCTGGCCTCGATATGACCGGGTTCCACTTCCAGGGCCCGGGCAAGCTGGCGTTTCACGCAATCACGGTCATCGGTGCGGTCACACACCAGCGCCAGCCAGTAGTATCCCTGTCCGTGCTCCGGCACAACATCCACCAGGGCCGTGAATTCCGCCCGCGCACCGGGCCAGTTCTGGAGGGCCAGATAGGACTCGCCGACCACGGCCAGCAGGCCGGGGTTGCGGCCATGATGCTCGCGCAGTGGCAACAACAGGGTCAGCGCGCGTTCCGGTTGGCCCTTGCGTAAATGATGGCGGGCCAGTTGGACGGAAAAATCGACCTTCCCGGGATGGGCCATGATGGCCCTGTTCAGGGTTTCCACCAGTCCCTCCTCATTGCCCGCGCGGGATTCCAGCAAGGCCAGGTACTGGAGGGTGGGAGCATGCTCCGGGTGGGCCTTGAGGGTGTTTCCGTAATAGTCGCGGGCCGCGGCGTAATCCTTGTCCTCCATGGCCAGAACCGCCAGGCGGTGATTGGCCGCCGGGTCGCCAGGATCCAGGGTCAACGCAGCCTCGAAGGACGTCCGTGCCCCGTCCCGGTCGGCAAGACCCAGCTGGCCCATACCCTTGAGTACCAGGGGCATGGGGGCCTCGGGATACCGCTTCGCAAACGCCTCGGCTGCCGCCACCGCCTCGCCAAAGGCACCCTGATGCAGGTGGGCCATGACCAGAATGATATCCGTCTGCGCCAACTCCGGGGAACTGGCGAGGATGTCTTCCAGCACGCGCACCCCGGCATCATAGTCACCGCCGAGCAGCATACCCAGTCCCAGCTGGGCCTGCATTTGCGGGGAATCGGGATGCAGCTCGGCGAGCTTGCGCAAATGCTCCATGGCCTCGTCGGTGCGTCCCAGCTGCATCAGGGAAGAAGCCAGCAGCAGCAAGGCACGGGTATTCTCAGGGTCACGGGCCAGGATGGGTTCCACCAGCTGCACCGCGCTATCCGCCTCGCCCCGCTGCAGGCGTGCCGTCGCCAGCAGGATGCGGCCGGGAACATAGTTGGGATTGCGGGCAAAGGCACGCGCCAGATACTGTTCCGCCTGCTGGGTATTGCCGGCGCCCAGGTTGGCCAAGCCAAACTGCAGCACCGCATCCCGGTAGTCTTCCACCTTGCCGAGCAGGCTTTCGAAGTGAGCCCGGGCATTGCCGTAGCGCTGTTCCTGCAGGGCGAGAATCCCCTCGGCATAGTCCAGGGCCGGGTGACGCTCATTGAGCTTGCGCATCCGGTCTATATCCTGGCGTGCCTCGTCGAAGCGTCGCAGGTAGCTCAGCAGAACGGCACGTTTTTCCAGGTTGCCCAGTTGGTCACGGCGCGCACCCAAGGCCTTGCCATAGTGCTCCACCGCCGCTTCCAGATCCCTCTGGTAATGGGCGAGATCGCCGCGCAGGCTCCAGGCGGCACTGTCATCCTCTTCCAGGCGCAACGCCTCTTCCAGCAGTTGTTCCGCGCGGGAAAACTCCCGACGCACGGTGGCCACCAGGGCCTGCCCCACCAGGGGCGCCGCGGTGGCCGGGGAAAGGTCGCGGGCCCGGGCGAAGCTTTGCTCAGCCTCGCGCACCATGCCGCGACGCATATAGGCCTCACCCTGGATACCCAAGACCTCCGCCCATTGCAAATCCGTAAGCGTGGGTGGCCGCTGCACGGCAATCACCTCATCGAATTTGCGCTGCTGATACCAGGCGCGGGCAAGCGATACCTGCAAGGCCTCCAGCGGTACGCCCAGTTGCCGGGCGTGCTGTAATTCCTTCTCGGCACTGGCCCCATCGCCGGCATCGAGATACAGCTCGCCCAGCAGCAAGCGGGCATCGGCATTATCGGGATTCTTCGCCAGGGCGTTCTTGAGCTCGATCACCGCCGCGCGCAGTTTCCCCTGCTCCACCTGCTCACGGGCCCGGTATACATATTCCACATCACTGAGCGATTGGCCCACATCGCAGGCCGACAGCCAGACTGCCAGCGGCATCACCAGCACCAGTTTCAAGCATCGAGACTTCATAATCCTGTGTTCCCCCGGTTCGACAGCGTGAACGAAACACCGGCTGGTATCCGTTCACATGAACAAAGCATGATTGTTGTGTTTATGGATCCGTTATGGTGTTTACCACGCGCCTCCGTGCAGGTTCCGGTTATCGGAAAACATCATTTCCCAGCCCCCCCAGACGGAAGAAGATACGCATGTCATCCAGGTCGCGCCGAAAGCGGGGATGAATGCGGGTGCGCATCTCCCGCAGGGCCTCGACCTTCTCCCCGGGCAGGGTCCTGTCAGCCGTTTTTACAGCCATCAACAGGGGCACCTTGAAGGTACTGACCACCTCGACCCCGGCCGGCAACCGTTCGCGCACCAGGGCCTGGAATTCCTCCAGCAGGAAGGCCGCCCGCAAGGAACGCTCGTAGTCCAGCAACAACTGGTGAGGATCCCGGTCGCGGTTCATGTAGGCAAAAAATATAACAGAATTCAGTGACTTGAGCCTGGTAAAATCGGCCAGGTAGAGGGCCCCGCCAGGACTCAGCACGCGGCCGATCTCGCTGAAGCACTGCTCCAGGTGCGCCAGGGTCGGCAGGTGGTGCAGGGATACGGTGCTGATCACTCCATCCACGGATTGATCTTCAAAATCAGCTAGTTTCGTGATATCCCCCACCTGGAAACGGACATTACCCACCCCACTCCGGTCCACATGGGCACGGGCCTGGTCGAGCATGGTGGCGGACATGTCGATGCCGATGAAGTCGATCTCGGGGTTCAGGGCGGCGATCTGCACCAGCTGGGTGGCGGGCCCACAGCCCAGGTCAATCACCCGGCGGCAGCCCTGCAGCACCTGCGAGGCGCGGGCCGTGTGAAACAGGTAGGAGGCAGCCAGGGTGCTATCATTGCGGCCGGTTTCCGTGAAGGCGGCCACCTGGTCGGCATCCTCCATGATGGCATCGGGCTCCGTTTCACGCGGCAGTGTCCGGGCACTGAACAGCTCCCTTAGAAAGGTGGGGGCCAGGGACAAGCGTGGTAAATCCATCTTCAGACCTCCAAGTCCGACAGGTTCCTAGCCTATAGGATTGATACCAATTGTCCAGCACCCACCAGCGTGGGTGCCGGCGTGGGCGGCCAGGAAAGGGGCCAGTGGCAAAATCCTTGTCAATGAATTTTACAGTCACCGATCCCAAACTCCCCCGCGGGCGGGTAATTCAAAGATATAACAATATTTTTCATATAGTTGCATATTCTGGCACGATGACTGCATTCCTTCGGGCAAGACGGTGAAAGCAGCACCCGGGGCAGACCGACGGCTTCACCAGTTCGAAATTTCGATCATCCAGGTAACAAGGGAGAGCAAAATGAAAAAGACACTGCTTGCAGCAGCATTATTGGCGGTCGGGGGAAGTGCTACAGCGGCTCCCTTCTACATGGACATCGGCAGCAACTTCGACGGCCAGATCGCGCCGGCCGGCGACAAGGTGTGCGACACCTGCACCTCCGTTAAGGATGAACTCACCTTCGCATACGATTCCACCACCACCATCATCGACAACGACATCAGCGGCACCATCAACGCTGGCGACACCATCATCACCGATGGCGGCCTGGCCGTGGGCGGTCTGGCCACCAACCAGGTCACCGGCTTCCTGCCCGCCGAAGTCTTCGGTGCCAACAGCGACAATGGCTATGGCAGCAGCAACGACTGGGTGATGAGCTTCTCGATCACCGGCTTGGCTGGCGTGGTAACCGGCGTGAGCGGTGGCGTGCCCCAGTTCGCCTATGGCCCCGGCCTGATCGAATTGTTCGTGACCTTTGATGGCTTGAGCTTCAATAACTTCATGGACATCAACGTCACCGGCGGCGGCGCCACCGGCGTGAGCACCATCCTTACCGGTACCGCCGACTTCACCGCCGTGGATGCCGGCTTCAACGACCTGTTCCACTCCGGCACCTACGACTGCCTGGGTGACGACAGCTTCTTCGGTATCTGGAGCAACTGTGGCCAAGGCGCCGGTGAAATGTTGACCATCAACTTCTTCGCCAGCTTCGACACCAACATCTTCGTCAGCGATTTCACTGACAACGGTGACGGTACCTTCTCGCTGACCTCCAACCACGATGGCAGCGCCACGTTCGCAGTGCCCGAGCCGAGCACCCTGGCCCTGCTGGGCGGTTCCATGCTCCTGCTGGGTGGAATGGCCCGCCGCAACAAGAAGTCCTGAAGTCCGGACTGACACACGTAGTACCCGAAACGGGCACCGAAAGGTGCCCGTTTTTTTATGCCTGTCGTATTATTTCACCTGCGCTAGCAGGCGTTTCACATACCAGAACATGAAACGCTGCAATGGGTGGCGGTTGCCAAAGGGGCGCCAGGTCCTGATGAGACGGTTGCGGTAGGCATCGAAGTGCAGGCCCCGGGGCGCCGTAACCACTTCGCCTCGCCCCAGCAGTAATTTCAGCACATTGGTACAGGCCACGCCGGCGGCGATCTCGATCCCCATGGCGGTGGACGGCACCTTCTTTTGCAGGAAATTCACCGAGCTGCGATCCACCAGGTACTTGCGCTGCTGTACCGAGGGCGACACCCCGATCACGAACTTGATGATCTGGTCCTCGAAGGAGTAGCCGTCCAGGCAAAAATACTCCTCGAAACTCATCCCGCCCGGCATGAACACAAGGAAGGCCGTACCCATGCCCATGGGTGCGGCCGTAATGGTGGGAATCCCTTTCTCGTAGCAACGGGCGAACACGGCGCGGCGGATGTCGAGGGCGAAGATATCCAGGCTGTCGACATAGATATCCACCCCGTCCAGGAAATCATCGAGGTTCTCCAGGCTGATGCCCTGCGGGAAACGGCGAATATCCAGCTCGGGATTGATATCCCGGATCACCCCTTCCATCACCTCCGCCTTCGGTCGACCCCAGGTGGCCATGGAGGCACCGTACTGGCGATTGAAATTGGGCAGGTCGAAGTCATCCAGGTCGGCGATATTGAACGCCCCGATACCCAGCCGGGACAGCACGATGAGGTGACTGCCCCCGACCCCGCCCAACCCGCCGATGGCCACCCGCTTGTGGCGCAGGGTCTCCTGCTCTTCACGGGTCACCCAGCCGATGTTACGGGAGAAGGCCTGGTGGTAGTCGAAGCGGTTCATTACCGTGCCTGTCACTTCAGGGATTCATAGAGGGTAACCGCCTCATCACGCCCTTCGAATTCCGGACTGCGCAGGGCCTGTTCCAGTTCGAGCCGGGCCTCACGGTCACGGCCAGTACGCTGCAGGGCAACCGCCGTGTGATAGCGGATCTGCGCCATATGGGGGGCCTTGAGCAGGGCCTCCTGCAAGTACACCAGGCCTTTCTGTTCCTGGCCATTACGGACCAGGGTCCAGCCATAGGTATCCAGCACCTCGGGGCGATCCGGGCTGGACTGGTAGGCCTGCTCGGCATGCCGCAAGGCCCGCCCCGGGTCTTCCTCCAGGTACAGCCAGGCCAGGTTGTTGAGGGCAATGACGTTGCCGGGTTGCAGCTCCAGCACCTGCTCGTAGTGGGTGGCCGCCGCGGCATGATCCCCCTGACTCTGCAGCTCCATGGCCGCGCGCAGGCGTACCGCACCGTCCCGGGGCTGCTGTTGCAGCCAGGATTCCAGCAGCTCGGCCGCTTCCTCAAGGGCCCCCGCATCCTTCAACAACTGGTGGTAGCGCAGCAGGCGTACCTGGGAGGGATCACGGCCATAGGCCTTGCCGGCGCTGGCGGCGGCGGACTTCTGGTCACCCTCCCTGGCCAGCAGCTCAGCCTGCAGGGCGTGCCCCCAGGGCAGCTCGGCCCGTTGTTCCAGCAGCCGCGCGGCATAGGAGCGCGCCGCCTCCACCTCCCCGGCTTCCAGGTGAAGACTGCCCAGGCTGAACAGGGCGCCCGCATGCCCGGCCTCCAGATCCAGCACCTTGCGGAAAGAGGTGCGAGCCAGGTCGAGATCCCCCTGCTTGACCGCCGCGCTGCCCAGCAGGTAGTGCACCTGGGCATTTTCCAGCCGCAATTCCGCCAGGCGCCGGAAGGTGGCGACCCCAGCCGCATTGGAGTCCGTGGCCATTTGGGCCAGGCCCAGTACCCGCAGGGCATCGGGCTGGCTGGGCTGATGTTCACTCAGGGCACGCGCCACCTCCAGGGCCTTGAGGGGCTGGTTGCCCTGCAGGTAGTGCTCCGCCAGCAGCACGCTCGGCTTAACCGCCTGGGGATGGTGTTTACGGGCCCGCTCCAGCCACCGTTCCACCTGGTCGCGCTGACCCTTGAGGTAGGCAAGGTCCGTCATGCCGAAAAGGGCATCGAGGCTGGTTTCGTTCGCCGCCAGTACTTCCTGGAAGCGGACCCGGGCCTGCTCCAGCTCTCCCGCAGCCATGTCCATGCGCCCCAGGTTGAGGAGCGCCGGCGGGAAACCCGGCTGCTTGTCCAGGGCGTGGTTGAAGGCCCTGCGGGCCGCATCGGTATCGCCTCTTTGCAGGTGCACGGCACCGAGGAGGTTATGGGGCATGGGATCATCGGGCCGCTTGGCCTGCAGGGTTTGCGCCGCACCCAATGCCTTGTCCATCTCCCCGTTGTTCAGGTAGGTGACCACCAGCAGGATATCCGCCTGCCATAACCCCTGACCCAGATTGACGGCGCCCTCGAGCTCATCGGTGGCCTGGCGCGTATCCCCCGCCAACAGGTGTCCAATCGCCATTTTCGTTTGTATGGCCGCGACATCGGGCGCCAGTTCCGCGGCACGTCCCAGGTACTCCAACCCCTGGTTGCTGTCCCCGCGTTCCAGGTAGGCACTGCCCAGCATGGCCAGCAACTGGGCATCCTCGGGAACCCGGGCAGCCGTGGCCTCGAGCAGCTCGATGGCGGCATCCACCTCACGTTTCTGCAGCAAGGCGGCCGCCAGCAGCTTCGCGGCCGGCGCATGCTCGGGATGGCCGGTCACGAAGGGGCGCAAATGCTGAATGGCCTGGTTGAATTGCCCTTGCTGATAGCGAATGGTGCCCATCAACAACAGGCTTGCCGAATGACCCGGCAGGCTCGCGAGGCTTTGCTGCAGGGAGGCAATCGCCTCATCGGGCTGGCCCTTCTGGTAGGCCGAGAGGCCTTGCAGGTAACTGGCGATGGGGTGTCGCGGGGCATGGCGCAGGACCTGCTGCAGATCCCGTTCCGCCGCCTCGTGCCTGCCCTGGTCGAGGTAGATGGTGGCCCGCCCCAGGTAGGCACCCAGATGCCGCGGCTGCAGGGCCAGGGCCCGGGTGAAGCGGTCCTCCGCGGCCTCCAGCTCACCCGCCTGGCGCCGCAGCTCACCATCCAGCACCCAGGCATCCGCATGATCGTGGCTCAGCTTCAGGGCCAGGGTCAGACGTTCCCGCGCCCCCTCGTGATCCGTTCGCCGGAACAGCAGCCGGGCCTGTCCCACCAGGCTGTCCACATGCTCCGGGTAGGCGCCCAGTGCCTCGGCATACAGGGCTTCAGCCTGATCCAGCTCCCCCTGCATGGCAAAGGCCTGGGCGCGCAGGTAGAGGCGGTCCGCCAGGGGCTCACCCGTGAAGTCTTGGGTTTCGATTGCCCCCAGCACCTGCTCCGTCCTGCCCTGCAACAACCAGGCCTGGCCGAGCAGCGGCAACACCGTCCGGTCCTCCACACCCAGGGCACGGGCGCGCTCCAGTTCCTTTTCCGCTGAGGCGCCCTCGCCCTGCCGCAGGTAGCTGCGCCCCAGCAGCAGGCGGGCTTGGCCGTGCTCGGGCTGGCGCTGCAGGGCGTTCTTCAACTGGATGATGGCGGCATTGATCTCGCCCTTGTCGAAGTACTGTTGGGCATCATCCAGGTAGGGATCCTCCGCCAGGGCGGTGGTACTGATGGTGATGGTGCTGCTCAGGCAGGCCAGGAGAAGGGTACGGATCCATCGGTTCATGGTGTTTGTCCTGTTGTTGTCCGCTGTGTCCCGCAGCTCCGGGATTACAGGTTGATATTATGCTTTTTCACCAGGGCATAAAAAGTCGGTCGTGTGATACCCAGCAATTCGGCAGCCTGGGAAATATTACCGCCCACATGGTGCAGTGCCCGCACCAGGGCCCGGGATTCCGCCGTGTCCCGAACCTCGCGCAGATTGAAGGGCAGTGGTTCCTGATCCCCCTCGGCCGCTTTCAGCTCCAGGCCCTCCGGGGTGATCTGCTTGCCCTCGGCCATGATCACGGCCCGCTTCACGCGGTTCTCCAGTTCACGCACATTACCCGGCCAGGCATGGGCGGAAATCGCGGCCAGTGCCTCCTGGTTGAAGACCAGCCCCGGCTTGTTGTGTCTGCGCGCCTGGCTGTCGAGCAGGTGGTTGGCGATGACCACCGCCTCGCCATCCCGCTCCCGCAGGGCAGGGATACGTACCGTGACCTCACTGATGCGGTAATAGAGGTCTTCGCGGAACAGGCCCTCGGCAATACGTTGTTCCAGGTTCTGGTGGGTGGCGCAGACCACGCGCACATCCACCGGGATCTCGCTGCGTCCGCCCACCCGCACGATTACCCGCTCCTGGAGAAAGCGTAGCAGCTTGGCCTGCAGGGACATGGGCAGGTCGCCCACTTCGTCGAGGAACAGGGTGCCGCCATCGGCGTATTCGATATTGCCCCGGGTCTGTTTGCTCGCGCCGGTAAAGGCGCCCTTTTCATAACCGAACAGTTCGCTTTCCAGCAAGGTTTCCGGGATGGCGGCACAATTGAGTGCCACCCAGTTCTTGGAAACCCGTGGGCTGAGATCATGCAGCGCCCGTGCCAGCAACTCCTTGCCGGTACCACTCTCGCCCAGCAGCAGGGTGGTGACATCGGTGGGGGCCACCTTCTCGATGGTACGGCATACTTCGAGCATCTGCGGACTGGTGGCGATGATGCCATTGAGACCGGTCTTGTTGGCGCCCCGGCTCAGGGCCCGGTTTTCCGTTTCCAGTTCATGCAGGCGATAGGCGCGCTCCACGATGAAGCCCAGCAACTGGGGATCCACCGGTTTTTGGCAGAACATCCAGGCACCATGGCCGATGGCCTGGACCGCGTTGTCACGGTCATTGTTGCCGGTCACCACGATCACCTTGGTGCGCGGTGCCATGGCGAGGATCTGCTGCAGGGTGGCCAGGCCCTCGGTGGCGCCACCGGCATCCGGCGGCAGTCCCAGGTCCAGGGTCACCACCTGGGGCTCGTGGCGGCGCAGTTCGGCGATGGCGGCCTCGCGGTCCTCGGCGGTCACCACGTCGAAATCATCGAACGCCCAGCGCAATGCACTTTGCAGACCGGGGTCGTCCTCCACCACCAGCAATTTTTTCTTGCCCGCGCTCACGTTCTTGCCTCCGTGTCCAGTTCCTGCAGCTGCTCTGCCATGGCCTTGTCCAGCAGGGGGATGCGGATGGTGAACACCGTACCCTGGCCCGGCTTGCTGGCCACGGTCAGATCCCCCTGCAGGGCGCGCAGGTATTCGCGGCTGTCATAGGCACCGATCCCCATGCCCGTATCTCCCTTGGTGGTATCGAAGGGCCGGAACAAGCGCTCCCGGATGAAGGCATCGTCCATGCCCACGCCGTCGTCCTCCACGGTGATCATTGCCTGTCCCTGTTCTTCGCGCAGGCGAATCATGACATGTCCATGGCGACGGGTCGCCTCCTGGGCATTCTGCACCAGGTTTTCGATGGCGGAGGTCAGCCGGTCACGATCCGCCGTGACTTCGATGTCAGGACCATCATAGCGCCATTCGGGGCAGGGTTGCTGCTGGCAACGCTTGTCGACGATCTCGTTCAGCAACCGTGGCAGAGACAGGGTCACCGGGATACCGCCGGCCATGCCGGTGCGCAGTAATTGCATCAGCCGCTGCATCTTGCCCACGGAGTGCTCCATGATGCGCACCGCGTCGTCGATGAAGGCCGGGTTGTGTTTGTGGCGGGCCGCGCTGCTCACCACCACGCTCTGCTGGGCAATGAGATTCTTGATGTCATGGAGGATAAAGGCGGACAGCCGGTTGAAGCCCTCGAACTGACGCGCCTCCGCCAGGGCCTGCAGGGCCTGCATCTGCGCCAGGTGGCTGGCGGCCTGCATGGCCGCGGTCTTGAGCAGGTCACGCACTTCCCAGTCCGCCTGCACCGCAGCCCGGGGCTGGGTCAGCAGCACGAAGCCCTGCAGTTGCTCCCGGTCCGTCAGTGGCACGATCACCCAGGGTTCGGGGATCGTATCCAGCCAGGCGGGTAATTCCAGGTCCTGGTAGAAATCCGGTGTGCGGGCATACTCGTCGAGATTCACCACCCAGCCGGAGCGTTGCAGGAAGGCCACCAGGGAGTCCAGGCCCGCGCTGGTATCCACACCCGGTTCCGGCAGGTTGAGGCGCGCTCGCAGTGACAGGCGGCCGCGTTCGTCGGCCATCCACAGCATGCCGCCCGGGCTGTCCACCAGCTCCGCAATGGCGCCGATCACGCATTCATAGGGATGATCGTCGTCCTTGCACCCGGACAGGGCATGGGTGAACTGCACCCATTCATCCCGGTAGTCATATTTGTACTGATAGAAATGCTTGTTGACCAATACCCGAAGGCGCGCCCGCAACTGGCCCGAAAACAGCATGACCAGCAGCAGTACCGCGGCACCGAACAGGAATACGGCTTGTACCAGCGTGCCCCATTCACCACCTATGGCGCGCAGGTAATAGCCCACGACGGCCATCAACAGAAGGTAGACACCGGTGCCGACCAGGGAGGCAGTGTGGTAGACCACCTTGCGTGAAACAAACATTTCGAAGGACCATTCGGGATTGCGCGCCACGGAAATGGCGATCAGCGGCACCACCAGTGCGTGGATCACCCCCCGCGCATGCCAGAGCCCGGGACTGAGCTGGCCGAACAACAGGCCGTGGGAATAAAGAAACAGGTCGTAGGAGAACATGCCGCCGATGCCCAGGCAGAGAAACTTGATGGACCAGCGCTGGGAAACGGGTGTGTTGCGGTAGAGCATTTCCACCAGCCACAGACCTCCCACGGCCAGGGCCAGGTAGCCGGCGAGCAGAATCCTGGAAATTTGCGGTGCGGCCAGCCAATGGGGGGACAGGTGGGGAAACAGCACCAGGGCGGCGGCCAGGGTGTAGAGCGCCAGGGGGATGCGGGCCAGCCCGCGCTGTCCACCCTGCACCGTGGACAGCAGCTTCAACAGGAAAGCAAACCAGAGTACCGCCTTCAGCGTCTCGGCAAACTGTATCACCGTGCCCGACAGGGACAGGTGGGATTGCAGGGCCAGCACCAGGGCCCAGACCGTAGTGCCGGCACAGGCCGCCAGCAACAGTCCGCCCTGCAGGCGTCCCCGCCAGCCGGTCACCAACATCAGCGTCAGTAACAGGAAAGCCAGCGCCCCGAGAGTATAACTGATGGTTCCGATCGACATGGTCCCTGCTTATGTGCCTGTATCCTGTTGCACTATCGTAGGTCCGTCACGGCTCAATGGGCACCTTTTCCCCACAACACCACCTCGGCGGTGGTGAGCAGGATCAGCAGATCCAGAAAGACGCCGTGGTTCTTCACATAGTACAGATCATACTGCAGCTTTTCGAAGGCATCCCGTTCCGAGGAGCCGTACTGGTAGCGGATCTGGGCCCATCCCGTGAGTCCGGGCTTGACCCGGTGACGCTCCCGGTAATAAGGGATAGTCTCATCCAGCTGACTGACGAACTCGGGGCGCTCCGGGCGCGGTCCAACGAAGCTCATGTCACCACGCAGGACATTGAAGATCTGCGGCAGCTCATCCAATCGCACCTTGCGAATGATGGAACCCACCCGGGTGATGCGGGCATCGTTCTTGGAAGCCCAACGCGCCACGCCGTCTTCCTCCGCCGTCACCGTCATGCTGCGAAACTTGTAGATGGTGAACGGACGGTTGTTGAGTCCCACCCGCACCTGGCTGAACAGGATGGAACCGGCCCTGGTGTCCTCCAGGTATACCGCCAGCATCACCAGTGCCATCAACGGCAGCAGCACCGGGAGCAACGCCAGGGCGAACACCACGTCGAAGGCCCGCTTGGAAAAGCTGCGCAGGACACCCTGGTCGAAACCGTCGGAGAGGAACATCCAGCTGGGCTGCAGGATATCCAGCAACACCTTGCCCGCCTCGCGCTCGAAGAAGCTGAGCAGGTCACAAACCTCCACGCCATCCATCTTGCAGTCGAGAATATCATCCACCGGCATGGCATTGCGCCGATCATCCACCGCCAGCACGATCTCGTCCACCTGCATCTTGCGCACGTACTCCGGCAAGGACATGCCGAGGCTGATCACTTTTTCCTGTTCCACCCGATCCTCGTCGGGCAGGTCCTGGTCACCAGACATGTGCACATAGCCCACTACCCGAAAGCCGCGCCGGTCGGTCTGGCGCCGCAGCCGGCTGATCATGCTCGCCTTCTCTCCGGCCCCCAGCACCAGCACGCGGCGCTTGAGCAGATCCTGGTCGACGATCCTGAAGAAGTAGAAGCGCAGGGCCAACAGCAGGGGCAGCGCCACCAGCAGGGCCATGAACAGGGCGCCACGACCCAGGTAGAGGCCGGGAAACAGGTAATAGAGCAGGGTCAGGGGCACGATACTGACCAGGAAACTCGCACCCAGGCGCAGGGTCATGGCCTCCATGCCTTCGCGAAGACTGCGCTGGTACAACCCCAGGCCGATCATGGTCAGCACCACGACCAGGGCGAAGGTGATCGATTTGGGGAACAGGGGCTGCACATGCTCCCGCACCGCCGGGGTGGCGTCCAGGAAACGCAATTCCACCCCGATATGGAAGGCGATGATCAGCAGTACCACTTCCAGCAACCCCAGCAACAGGAACTGGGTTGGAATGTAATGTTTGAAAATCCTGATGGTTGCCATGATCGAACTGCTTCCCGCGCCCACTGCCAACCTGGGCGTCATTGATTCTTGTTTCAGCGTGAATGGCGGACGGATGATCGGCGCAAGGCCCCCTGCCCTCCGTTCAGCGTATCGGCTGGCAGCCTGAAGCCTTAATTAATGAATGCATGGACGCCGGATATCCCATCGGCGCACTCCGCAACCCCGGTTTCGGGGACCCCCTATCCTGCCGCGGGCGCCAACCGGCGCCCTGAAAAAAACTACAAGTGCTGTTCGATCCGGTGCGCCTTGAGACCCCAGACAAACAGGGACACCAGCTTCTTGTTGGTGGAGCGCAAGCGTCCCACGGTGACCGACAGCATTTTTCTCAGTATGTTATAGCCAATTTCAGGGTTGGCGTCGAAAAAACGCAACAATTGCTCGCCATCGATGACCACCAATTCCGCATCCTCCACCGCCACCACCGTGGCCGAGCGCGGCTCCCGGTCGAACAGGGCCAGTTCACCGAACAGGGCTCCTGCCGGCAGGTCACAGAAGCCGGGCTGGATATGGCTCCGGGACTCCAGCTCCACATCCCCCAGCACCCGCACGCTCCCTTGCAGGATGAGATAGAGTTCGGAACCCGTCTCGCCCTCCCGGAAAACCGCCTGGCCGGCCTCGACCCGGCGCGTTCGCCAATGACTGCCTTCCTGAAAATCAGGATGTTCGAGCAGTGCCTTCAGTTCGGTTTCCAAGCCACCCGCCTGCCCGACCACCCGACGGGGCAAGCTACGCCTCGGCGCGGTTGCGCGCCGCCGTCTTGGCACTCAGGCGCCGTTGCCGCACGGCCGTGGCCAGCTGTTCCAGCAGCCGCTCACTGTCCTCCCAACCAATGCAGGCATCGGTGATGCTCTGACCATGGGCCAGGTCCTGACCCGGCAGCACATCCTGACGGCCCTCGTACAGGTGGCTTTCGATCATGGCGCCCATGATACGGTCGTCGCCCGCCGCCACCTGGGCCGCGACATTGGCCCCCACGTCCAGCTGGCGCTTGAATTCCTTGCTGCTGTTGCCATGACTGAAATCGATCATCAGGCGCGGCGCCAATCCCGCCGCCACCAGCTGCTGTGCCGCCTCGTCCACATGGGTGGCATCGTAGTTGGGCTCGCGTCCACCGCGCAGGATGATGTGGCAGTCCTCGTTCCCCGAGGTGGCGAAGATGGCGGAATGCCCGGCCTTGGTCAGGGACAGGAACTGGTGCGGCTGGGAAGCCGAACGAATGGCATCGATGGCCACCTGCAAGGTGCCGTCCGTGCCGTTCTTGAAACCTACCGGACAGGACAGGCCGGAGGCCAATTCGCGGTGTACCTGGCTTTCCGTGGTACGGGCGCCGATGGCGCCCCAGCTCACCAGGTCGGAAATGTACTGGGGACTCATGAGATCGAGGTATTCCGTGGCCGCCGGGATACCCAGATTGTTCAGATCCAGTAACAGCTTGCGCGCCAGGCGCAGGCCCTTGTTGATCTCGAAGCTGCCGTCCAGATTGGGATCGTTGATCAACCCCTTCCAGCCCACGGTGGTGCGGGGCTTCTCGAAATAGACCCGCATGACGATGAGCAGGTCACCGGCCAGTCGGTCCTTGACCGCCTTCAGCCGCCGACCGTACTCCAGGGCCGCTTCCGGGTCGTGGATGGAACAGGGACCGGTGATGGCCAGCATGCGGTCATCCTGGCCATGGAGGATGTCGTGGATCGCCTGCCGTGCCTCCTGGGTGGCCTGCGCCGCCTCCGGGGTGATGGGGAATTCTTCCTGCAGCTCGGCGTAGCGCACCACCTCGCGGATGGCCACGATGCGCAAATCGTCGGTATTGGGCGGTGTCTTTGTCTTATTCATTAAATTCAGTCTGTTAATGCGTAAATCTCAACAAGAATCTGGCACGGGGGCGAAGACATGCATTATCGCAGATCGAGCGCAAAAGTGCATGGCGCAAGGCATTTGTTCGCATCATCCCGGCAATGGTAATACAATACTTATACAAGTTGTGTATCTCAAATATCACGCCCCAGGAGGCGACTCGAGCCATGGATCTACCGGACAGTGATGCGGACGGCCTCTATCCCATCCGCACCGTCTCCAGCCTCACGGGCGTCAATGCGGTCACCCTGCGCGCCTGGGAACGCCGCCACGGCCTGATCCGGCCACGACGCACACCCAAGGGCCACCGCCTGTACAGTCGCGAGGACATTGAACGCATCCAGCGCACCGTGGAATTGCTCGAGCGCGGCCTGGCCATCAGCCAGGTGGCGCCACTGCTGGATCCCGCCCAGACCGTACCCGGCGGACGGGAACCCCCGGGGCAGGGGGATATCTGGGCGCGCTATCGCCAGCGGATGCTGGCGGCCATCGAAGATTTCAACGAGGCGGCCCTGGACGCGGCCTATCATGATGCCCTTTCCCTCTATCCCGCCGAGCTGGTCAGCACGCGCCTGGCCAAGCCGTTGCTGATCGAGCTTGGTGAGCGCTGGCAGGATCGCCCCGCCGGCATCGCCGAGGAGCACTTTTTTTCCGTGTACCTGCGCAACAAACTCGGCGCCCGCATCCAGCACCTGAACAGCCGCGGTCGGGGACCGCGCCTGCTGCTGGCCTGCCTGCCCGGCGAATACCATGAAATCGGCCTGCTGCTGTTCGCACTGGCCGCCGTCAGCCATGGCTACCAGGTACTGGTGCTGGGCGCCAATCTGCCCCTGGAACAGATTCCCCCGGTGCTGGCCCGCCAGCCCTGTGACGCCGTCGTGCTGTCCTCTTCCTCACGACTGGTCAAGAAGAAGATGTACAGTACCGACCTGCCCGCGTTGCGGGGAGCGATCGGGAACCCGGTACTGGTGGGCGGCAGTCAATCGGAACTCGCCCGCCGGGACATCGAGGCAACGGGGGCCATCGTGGTGGGCGAGGACCACCAGGAGGCACTGGTGATCATCGACACCATCCTGGCAGGCGCCTGAGTCCAGTCATGGAATATGCCCTGGTCTGGCTGCGCCGTGACCTGCGTCTTGGCGACAATCCCGCGCTGCGGGCCGCCCTCGAAGCCGGCCTGGTGCCCGTGCCCGTTTATATTCAGGAGGTGACCGATGGGGAGCTTCCCGTGGGCAGCGCCAGCGCCTGGTGGCTGCACCACAGCCTGGCCGCCCTGGACCGGGATCTGCGGGATCAGGGCAGCCGCCTGTTGCTGCGCCGTGGTGATCCCGCCCGGGAGCTGTTGGCAGTGGCACGGCAACTCGGTGCCCACAAGCTGTTCTGGAACCGGCGCTACGAGCCCCGCCACCTGGCCCGGGATCGCACCCTGAAACAAGAATTGGGAGACGCCGGGCTCGACGTTCAGGACTTTCCCGGCAACCTGCTGCGCGAACCCTGGCAGCTGTTGAAGGCCGACGGCACGCCCTACCGGGTATTCACCCCCTACTGGAAGGCCCTGCAGCGAACCGGTGTCACGGAAGCTTCCAACACCCCGCTGGCGTGGCCCGACGGGGAGGCACCCCAGGTGGATTCCCTCTCCCTGGCCGAGTTACAACTGTTGCCCGCCATCCCCTGGGATGCGGCCTTTCCCGACATTTGGGTGCCTGGCGAAGCAGGTGCCTGGCAGTCCCTGGAGCGTTTCTGCACGGAAGCCCTGGTGGACTATCCCACCGACCGCGACCGGCCCGGCCTGCCCGGCACTTCGCGGCTCTCCCCCCATCTGCATTTCGGCGAAATCAATCCGCGCCAGGCGTGGGCCGCCCTGTCAGACTGGGGCCAGCAGCATGCCCGGCCGGGCACGCTCGCCGCCATCGAGGCCTTCCAGCGCCAGCTGGCCTGGCGCGATTTTGCCCACCAGCTGTTGCATCACTTTCCCCACACCGCCCGCGAACCGCTGGACCGCCGCTTTGCACAATTCCCCTGGGCCAGGGACTACGGCGAGTCGCTGCGGCGCTGGCAACGCGGGCAGACGGGCATTCCCATCGTCGATGCGGGCATGCGGGAACTCTGGCACAGCGGCTGGATGCACAACCGGGTGCGCATGGTCGTCGCCTCCCTGCTCACCAAGAACCTGCGCATCCCCTGGCAGGAGGGTGCCGACTGGTTCATGGATACCCTGGTGGACGCCGACCTTGCCAACAACACCATGGGCTGGCAGTGGGTGGCCGGCTGCGGTGCCGACGCGGCCCCCTACTTCCGCATCTTCAACCCGGTGCGCCAGGGCGAACGCTTCGACCCCGACGGCACCTATGTGCGGCGCTGGGTACCGGAACTGGGCCGGCTGCCGGCCAAGTGGATCCATTGTCCCTGGGAGGCACCGTCCCCGGTGCTGGATGCGGCCGGTATCGAACTGGGGCGGAACTATCCCGCCCCCATGGTCGACCTGGCCGCCAGCCGGGCCCGTGCCCTGGCCGCATGGGAGCAGATCAAGCAGACCCGCTAGAGGGCATTGCGTAAGCCCAGTTCCCGCGGATGGGGCTGCAGGTAGACCTGGCGTGCGATATAGGGATCGGGATGACGCCGGAAATGGTGCTGCAGCATGGTCATGGGCACCACCAGCGGCACGTCACCGCGCCGGTAGGACTCGATGCTGTCGTGCAGCTCGGCCCGGTCCTCCGGGTCGATCCGCTCGCGCAGGTAACCGGTAAGGTGCTGCAGCACGTTCACATGCCGGTTGCGGGTGGCGCGCTGGCGCAACAGCTCCATCAACCGCTCGATATAGCACTCGGCCAGGTCCGCCAGCGGCTCCAGCCCCACACGGGCCACCAGCCGGCCCAGTTCGCGGTAGCCCTGCGGGTTGTGGGCCATGAGCACCAGCTTGTGGCAGGCATGGAAATCCACCAGGCCGGCCTTGCTGAGACCCTGCTGCCGGAAGGCGCGCCAGCGGGCATAGACATAGACGCGGGTAATGAAATTCTCGCGCAGCACGGGATCGTGCAAGCGGCCCTCCTCCTCCACTGGCAGCAGTGGCTGATGGCGTACCAGTTCATCGGCGAACAACCCGCGTCCCTGGGCATGGGGCATGCCCTGTTCGGTGTAGACCTTCACCCGCTCGAGTCCGCAACTGGGTGATCCCTTCTTGAGGATGAAGCCGCACAGCTCATTGTGCTTACGCGCCACGCGCTCGCCATAGGCACGCAGGGGCAGGCTGTAGTCGAGATTCGGGTCGCGGGTGCCCAGGGCGCGGGGCGCCTCCGCAGTACCCACCAGGCGGATGGGCGCGCGCGGGGTGCCCATGCCCACGGCCACCTCCGGACAGAAGGGGACCAGCTGGAAATATCCGCCCAGCACATCGTCGATGAAGGCATCGCGCTTGTGGCCGCCATCGAAGCGCACCTTCGCGCCCAGCAGGCAGGCGCTGACGCCGACCGGAATCGTGTCCAGGGGAATGGCAAACCGGCTCATGTTCATCACGCGCTCCTCATGCATGGACCACCGATGGGCCACAGCAATATTGTACATATCTTATACTCGATATGTACAACTTAATTCGGGAATCCGGGTTGTGGGCCAGGCCGACATCGGCAACGCGTGGTGGAACGGTTCATTCGCGGCTTGACCATCTGTCCAGAATTTTTACAGATGCGGGTTACAACCCATCGTTCGGAAACAGCCCATTGGTGCGAACCTCAGCAAATCCCGCACGCAAAATCGCGACACAGAGCGAACAAGCCATTATTTTATCTGATAAATTTTACCGGACAGCAATATCTTAGTGAATTTTACAGTCCGACCTTTCGTTAGCTGGCAGGCATCGCCAAAGACTATTAACCATATGTTATACAGTCTGTTTTCCATCGTTGGCACAAATTGTGTATAACCATCAGCAGCCAAGCCATTGGATTCAGCGGCGCGAAACGATAACACCAAAAAAAAAACCGGAAGTGCATGCCAAAGGAGAAATGCGATGCAAGCAACCACAATGAAGAAACCAGTGAGGTTCCGCCTGAAAACACCTGCCCTCACCCTGGCGATCATCCTCGGTGGAATGGGGGCAGGTGCGGGGCAGGCCGGAACCCTCTACTTCGATTTCAACCAAAACCTCGTTACTCCCAACGCCTCGTTGTTCCTCTTTGGCGATGTCGGGCAAACGGCGACGGTAACGAATCTCGCCGGGTTTAACGAGGGCGTCGTGCTGGGTGCCGATGGATTTTTCAACCTGACCATCCCGAACACCTACCAACAAAGCGGCACGGGCGTCAGGAATACGGGCTTCCAGGTCGTATCACCTGATCCTATCGCGGGCTATTTCGTCAACCGGGCCAGTGCATCAACCGACATGACCTTCGTATTCGATAGCGGTGCCCTCGGAACGAATTATGTGGTTGCAAGCCAGGGAAATGGTTTCGGCGAGGGTAGCCAGGTGATGATCCAGGCCACGCAGAACAACACCAACGTAAGCTTCACACCCAAGGGTGGTGCGCCGATCAATGTAACCCTGAATGCCGGGGAGACCTACAAGTATGCCGGCGGCAGTACGAATCTCACTGGCTCCCTCGTCAATGCCGACAATCCAGTAGCGGTGTTTGGCGGACATGCCTGTGCACAGGTTCCGGCTGGCATAACGGCCTGCGATACCCTGCTCGAGCAGATGATTCCGACCGACCGTCTGTCGAAGACCTATGCACTGACCGCCTCCAAGGGCGCGGATATCGCTTCTACCCAGAGTGACCTGGTACGCGTAATCGCAACTGCCGACAACACCGAGATCAAGCTGAATGGCGTAGTCGTGGCAACGATCAATACTGGCGACTTCCACGAGTTTTCTCTCGCTGCCAACAGTGGCGCCAGCGTCGAGGCCTCCGAGGCGGTCATGGTGGCGCAATATCTGAAGGGAGGCCAGGGCGCCCTGACGGATCCCGCCATGGCGCTCGTACCCGGCTCGGATACCTGGCTCAGTGAATATCGTCTTGCCACACCGAGCGATGATCAGGCATTCAACATAAACTACGCTTCCATCGTGATCGAGACCGCAGACTTGGCATCATTGCTGCTCGACGGTATCGCGCCCGACACTTCAGGCTTCACATCGGTGCTGGGTACAAGCTTTAGCCGCGGTGTCATTGACCTTCCGCTCGGACTGTTCGACCTGGTCGCCGACAGTCCATTCCTGGTGATGTTGGGTGGGGGCAGCTTCGCAGACAGTTACTTCACCTTTGGTGGCGCGACCTTCGTCCCCGGTATTTCTCCGCCGCCACCGGATGAGGAGCCACCACCGCCGCCGGTCAATGGTGTGCCAGAACCTGCCACCTTGGGTCTGTTCGGCATCGCCCTCGCGGGTCTGGGCGTTCTGCGTCGGCGCCGTAACGCCTGAGCCGCAGGGCAATCGCAACGCCAAAACGGCGGCTTCGGCCGCCGTTTTCTTTTCCCGTCCGGCTCGGGGATAATGCGGATCCCGCAACCTCGAAGCGCACCCATGTCCCAGTCCATCACGGAAGAACGCCCCAGCCCGCCCCTGCGCCACATCCACCGCGATGGTACCGGCTTCACCCTGCTGGGCACCGCCCATGTCTCGCGTTCCAGCGCGGAAGACGTCGGCAAGCTACTGGAGAGTAGCGACTACGATGCCGTAGCCATCGAACTGTGCCCGGCCCGCCACCATGCCCTGGTGAACCCGGATGTGTGGGGCCAGACCGACCTGTACCGGGTGTTCAAGGAAGGCCGCACCACCATGATGGCCGCCAGCCTGGCCCTGGGGGCCTATCAGCAACGCCTGGCCGAACAATTCGGCATCGAGCCCGGGGCGGAGATGCGCGCCGCCATGGAAGGCGCCCTGGCGCGCGGCCTGCCGGTACTGCTCATCGACCGCGACATCGGCATCACCCTGCGCCGTGTCTACCGCAACGTGCCCTGGTGGCAACGCATGGGCCTGCTTGCCGGCCTGCTGGGCAGCGTGCTGTCCCGGGAGCAGGTAAGCGAGGAGGAGATCGAGCGCCTGAAGGAAGGGGACATCCTGGAGACCACCTTCGCGGAGTTCGCCGACCGCAACCAGGTGCTCTACGAACCCCTGATCGCCGAGCGGGACGAGTACATGGCGGCACGCCTGTGCGAGGAGACCCGCGCCTCGGGCTATCAAAAGGTACTGGCCGTGGTGGGTGCCGGGCACCTGAAAGGCATCGCCGACCACCTGGAACAGGGCACGGTCTGCGCCGCACCGGAGCAGGTGATCCGACGCCTGGAGCAGCAACCACCACCGGCGCGCTGGCCGAAGGTGATACCCTGGCTCATCGTGGCCGTGATCCTGGTGGGTTTCTACATCGGCTTTTCACGCAGCCCGGAACTGGGCATGCTCATGGTCTGGGACTGGATCCTGATCAACGGCGTGCTGTCCGCGCTGGGCGTCATCATCGCCACCGGCCATCCCATGTCCATCCTGGCGGCCTTCCTGGCCGCGCCCTGGACCTCGCTGAATCCCATGATCGGCGCCAGCATGGTGGCCGGGGCCGTGGAGGTCTATTTCCGCAAGCCCCGGGTCTCGGATTTCAACCACCTGCGCCACGATGTGACCCACTGGCGTGGCTGGTGGCGCAACCGGGTGTCGCGCACCCTGCTGGTGTTCTTCCTCGCCGGCTTCGGCTCGACCCTGGGCACCTATATCGCCGGCTTCCGCATCTATGACCGCCTGATCGGGAGCTGAGCATCCCGGGACCGGCGGCCGGCAATGACTACTCCGCGCCCGCCGGCCTGACCACATAGCCACCGGATTTTTCATCGCGCTCCAGCTCCAGGAGATGGCGCGCCTGCGCCTCCAGCAGCATGTCGCTGAAGCCGCGAAAGCCATGATAGCTTTCGTTGAAACCCGGTTTGCGCCGCTTGATCATCTGCTTGACCATGGAGCCCCAGACCTTTTCCTCTTCGCCCCGCTCCTCCATCAGGTCCTCGACCGTGGCGACGATGAGATCCAGTCCTTCCTGCCGGCGCTGTTCCTCGTCACTGGCCTTTTTGGGCGCAGCGCCTTTCACGGGTGTCTTCTTTTTCGCGCGTCGCGGCTTTTTCTCGTCGCGCACCAGGTCATCGTAATAGATGAATTCGTCGCAGTTGGCGGTAAGCAGGTCCGAGGTGGAGTTCTTCACCCCCACGCCGATCACGGTCTTGTTGTTCTCCCGCAGCTTGCTGACCAGGGGAGAAAAATCCGAATCGCCGGAGATGATGACGAAGGTATCCACGTGGGACTTGGTGTAACAGAGATCCAGGGCATCCACCACCATGCGGATGTCCGCCGAATTCTTGCCGGACATGCGCACATGGGGGATCTCGATCAGCTCGAAGGCCGCTTCATGCATGGTCCCCTTGAACTCCTTGTAGCGGTCCCAGTCGCAATAGGCCTTCTTGACCACGATATTGCCCTTGAGCAACAGCCGTTCCAGCACCTTCTGGATACTGAAGGCGGAATAACTGGCGTCACGCACCCCGAGGGCGACGTTTTCGAAATCACAGAACAGCGCCATGTTACTGGTCTTGGTCTTTTCCACGGCATACTCCTTGTAGTAATGGGCAGGGGATAGCGTGTCAGCTGGCAAGCAGGCCGGTCACGGCATCCGTGATTTCCTGTTCCAGACGTGAACACAAACCGTCCGGCAGCGCATCCAGCGGCTCCGCGAATCCATCCCCCACCCCGATCCCCAGCAGTGTAATCGGTTCCGGCCTACGGTACAGGATTTCGATCAACGGCAGGATTTCCCGCAGGCCGAGCCCATGGCTGCCGGAGAGCAGCGGCGCCCGTTCCAGTTCCTGCCAGGAAAGCCACTGTATCTCGCCGAAGGGCCGTCCCTGCAAGGCATCGATGAGCAGCACCGCCGTGCCGGGCTGGATCAGGGCCGGCAGTTGCGCGGGGCTGGGGCATGCTTGCAGTTGCAGCCTCCCGGGCGGGAAGGTTGTGCAGAAGTGCTTGGCCTCGAGCTGCTCGACCACAAGCCAGCCGAGACGATCGGCACCGTGGGGAGAGCCGAGGCCGATGACCTGCACCCTGGATTCGCCCGGCATGGAATGCCCGTCTTCTATTGCGGTTCCCGCTCGATGCCGAGACGCAGGAAATGGGTGGCGCAGGAGATACAGGGATCGTAATTGCGGATCACGGTTTCGCCGCGCAGACGAATGGCGTCCTCGGCCTGGTCCAGGCCGAAGGCCTCCAGGGACTGCTTCAGGTCCTCTTCCATGCGCGCCTGGTTCTGGCTGGTGGGCGGTACGATGCGGGCACTGCGGATAGTGCCATCGGCAGCGGTTTCGTAGCGGTGCCAGAGCAGGCCACGTGGTGCTTCGGTGGCGCCGTAGCCGACACCTGCGCACGCTTTTACGGGCTGGTAGGCGGCACTGAATGCCGGTGGCGCGGACAACAGGCGCAGGGCATCCACCAGGGCCAGGTGGGTCTCCAGGGCGCGGGCCAGCAGGCTGTGGAACATGTTGCGGCTGGGCAGTCGCAGGCCGCTGGCCTGCAGCAATGCCCGGGTGCTGTCCGGCAGCTGCGCATGGTTCAGATTGAGTCTCGCCAACGGACCGACCAGGTAGGGTTGGCCGTCGAGATGGGAATACAGCGCCGTGGAATGGGCCATATGGGATTCACTGAAATGGCCGTCATAGTCCTGTCGTGCCAGGTCCAGGCCCGTGCTGCTGACCACGCGCCCCTCGCCCATGGCATAGTCCCGTTCCGCACGCAGGGCCACGGAAACAAATTCCTGTTGATCATCGGGCATGTCGATGGCGGCGCACCAGCGCACCAGCTCGGCCGCCTCGGCAACCCCCGTCTCCAGGCGCGGCAACAGTTCCGCGATCCGCTCCCTATCGGGCGCGCGATGAAAGCCCCCCACGCGCACACCGACGGGATGCACGGAACGGCCGCCGAACAGGGCGATGAGCTCATTGCCCAGGGCCTGCAGGCGCAACCCGCGCCGCACCGCCTCGCCCTGTTCCCGGGCCAGATCCACCACGCTATCGCAGCCGAAGAAATCCGGCGCCGCCAGCAGGTGGATGTGCAGCGCATGGCTCTGGATCCACTCGCCACAGTACATGACCCGGCGCATGGCGCGCACCCAGGGGTCGGGGTCGATACCGAAGATGTCTTCCAGGGCCTGCGCGGCGCTCATCTGGTAGGCCACGGGACAGATGCCGCAGATGCGCGCCACCACGTCCGGCACCTCGTGCCAGGCACGCCCCTCGAGGAATTTCTCGAAGAAGCGCGGCGGCTCGAAGATGCGCAGTTGCAGTTGTTCGATACGGCCGTTCTCGATACGCAGGTGCAGGGCACCCTCGCCCTCCACCCGCGCCAGCACCGGTACCTCGATCTGAATGCGGCGTTCCTCGCTCATCCCTCTTCCCTCCATTTCCTGCCTTCGGCCGCGAAGGCCGGCGCGTCGTTGGAGATGAACAGGAAGCGGCGGGCGATATCCACGGGCAGCAGGCCCAGACCCTGGAAGCGCCGGGCCAGGGCGCCGGTGTTGGGATTTTCCGCCGGGCCGAAACAGCCGTAGCAATCGCGGCCGAAGGCCGGGCACAGCGCACCGCAGCCGGTACCGGTCACCGGGCCCAGGCAGGGCTCCCCCCTGGCGACCAGCGTGCACACGGTCTGGTTGCGCTTGCAGTCCATGCACACCTTGTCGCGGTTCTTCACCGGCGCCACGCCATACAGCAGGGCGCGGATGGCCGCCACCACCTGCGCCGTGGTGACCGGGCAACCCCAGAGCTCCAGGTCGACCTTCACCTCCTCGGCAATGGCACGGGACTGGTCCAGGGTCTGGATGTACTCGGGCCGGGCATAGATGGCGCCCACCCAGTCACGGGTATCGCCCAGGTTGCGCAGGGCCTGGATGCCGCCGGAGGTGGCGCAGGCGCCGATGCTGATGAGGTAGCGGCTGCTGGTGCGGATGCGCCGGATGCGGTCCACATCCTCGGGCGTATAGACACTGCCCTCCACGAAGGCGATATCCACCGGTTCGTCGGGATCCAGCATGCCCGCCTCGGCGAAGTGCACGATGTCGAGCAGTTCCGGCAGGGCCAGCAGGGCCTCGCCGGCATTCAGGAAGGCCAGCTGGCAACCGTCGCAGGAGCTGAACTTGTGCACTGCCACTTTCGGTCGGGTACTCATAGCCCCCTCCTGCCCAGCAATGTGCGCAGCCGTGTATAAGGGAACACCGGCCCGTCCTTGCAGATGAACTGCGGGCCGAGCTGGCAGTGGCCGCAATGGCCGGTGGCGCACTGCATGTTGCGCTCCATGCTGAGCCAGACATCCTCTTCGCGCACACCCAATTGCAGGCAGCGCTGTGCCGCCGCCAGCATCATGGGTTCGGGGCCACAGATCATGGTGGCGGCGCCCTGGGGACCCAGCGGCACCTGGTCGAGCAGGTCCGTGACCAGGCCCACGTGCCAGCTCCAGCCGGCAGCGGCCACGTCGGCGGCCAGCAACACGGTGGTATCGGGCTGGCGCATCCAGGCCTCGTAGCGTGGCCGCCAGATCAGGTCATGGTGGTGCTTCACGCCCTGGATGATGGTGACATGGCCGAAGCGCTCGCGCCGGCGCATGACGTACTCGATCACCGACACCAGGGGCGCGCAGCCCAGGCCACCGGTGATGAGCAGCAGGTCACGGCCCTCGGCCTGCGCCAGCGGCCAGCCGTGGCCGAAGGGTCCACGCACGCCAATGTGATCTCCGACCTTGAGCTTTTCAAATCCCTTCGTCACCCGCCCCACGGCGCGCAGGGTGTGCATGAGCAGGTCCGGTTCCTCCGGATCGGAGACGATGGAGATGGGGATCTCGCCCACGCCGTGCAGGTACAACATGTTGAACTGGCCGGGTACGAAGGCATAGTCGCGCGCCAGGTCCGGATCGGGGATGCGCAGGTAGAGGGAGAACACGTCCGCGGCCTCCTGCACCCGTTCGGCCACCTCGGCGTCGAAGGGTAGGCGGTATCTATCCATGCTCGCCTCCCCCGCAGATCGCCTGCGCCTCCTCGGTGATATCGATGCCCACGGGACACCAGGCGATGCAGCGGCCGCAGCCGACACAGCCACTGCGGCCATACTGGGCATGCCAGCCGCCGAGCTTGTGGGTCAGCCACTGGCGGTAACGGGTGCGGGTGTCATGGCGCAGGCTGCGGCCGTGCACGTAGGAATGCCCCTCGCTGAAACAGGAGTCCCAGCTGCGTTGCTGGTCGCTGCTCGCACCATCGAGGCTGGGCGCGGCGTCCTGGCGATGACAGAAACAGGTGGGGCATACGGAGGTGCAATTGCCACAGGACAGGCAGCGTTCCGCCACCACCTCCCAGCGCGGATGATCCAGGTTACCGAACAGCGGACCGGAAAGATCGCCCGGTGGCAGAACGCGCTGCTGGGCGGCCACCGCCTGCTCCGTGGCGCTGGCCGCTGCCTGCCACTGGGCCTCGCTCACCGGCCGCAGGGTCAGCTGCTCGAACAGGGCCTGGCCGGCCTGGCTGCCAACCCGCACGATGTAACCCTCATCCAGTTCGTCGAGCAACAGGTCGTATCCAGTCTGCGCGGCGGGGCCATCACCGGTGGAGGCACAGAAACAGGTAGCGGCGGGATGGGTGCAATTCACCGCCACCAGCAACAGGGCGTGGCGGCGCTCGGCATAGTGGGGATCCTCGCGGCCCGGGGCGAGGAAGTGCCGGTCCTGGAGTTCGAGCGCGGCAAGATCACAGGCACGCACCCCCAGCACGGCGGTACGCGGCACCAGCGGGGTCTCGGCGGCGAAGGCCAGCCGTCCCTGCGCATCCCGCTTCACCCGCCACAGGGTTTCCCGAGGCGCGAATACCAGGGGCTTGAGGGCCTGGGGTCCATTGGCCCAGGCGAAGGCCCGCCGCGGATCGCCGGGCCGGGTGCGGTATTCCCCTGCTGCCTGCCGGTCGCCGGTACCCCAGGGCAAGGCCGAGGGTTCTTCCAGGGGGGCCATGACAATGGCGCCATCACGAAGTTGCGGCCCCTGCCAGCGATAGCCCAAGGCACGCCCGGCCTCCAGCAGGGTGGCCAGGCGCTCGCGCGCCAGGAAGCCGGCATCTTCATTCGTCGCTGTCGGTATGGTTCCCATCATTGCGACCCTGGTGTCCTGCCAGCAATTGACTCGCGTCCGGCCTGGATGCAGGCTTTGCGGTATCCGCACGGCCATGACGGCACTACTGGCCATTACTTGTACCATACTATAGGCGATCAGATGATGACCGAAATCAGGCTTTCTGCCATTCTCCTGCTGCTCGTGACCCTGCTTCCTTCCTATCACGGCGCGCTGGCGGAGAGTGCGACACCCGCCATCCGCGTATCCGTGTCGCTTTCGGAAACCATGCGGGCCCTGGTCAGGCCGGACGATACCCTGTTTGTCTACGCGCGCGCTCCTGCCGGTCCGCGCATGCCCCTGGCCATCGTTCGCCTGACGGCAGCCGACCTGCCCGCGACCGTGATCCTCGATGACAGCAGCGCCATGATGCCCAACCTGAAGCTGTCCAGCTTCGACGAAGTGGTGGTCATGGCAAGGATCTCGCGCTCCGGCGATGCCATGACCCGCAGCGGTGACCTGTTCGGCAGCAGTGTGCCGCTACGGGTGCTGGAATCCCCGCAGGTACGGGTACGAATCGAGGAACAAGTCCCCTGACCCACATGGACGTGGTTCCTGGCCGGGTCTTGCCAGGTACGGTTCCGTTACCGGGCGGGAATCCCTGGCACGATCGCTTGTCCAAATGGTTATGAAACGACTGCTGTCCTTATTCCGACCCCTGGTCCTGCTGATGGCAGCGCTGTGGCTGACCGCCTGTGCCAGTACGCTGCCCCAGGCGATTCGCGAGGCGCCGGTCGGCGCGCCCAAGCTGGATGAGGTACGCGCCGAACCGGAGCGTTTCCGGGGCAGCACGGTGCGCTGGGGAGGCGTGATCGCCAAGGTGCAGAACCGTGCCGACGACACCCTGATCGAGGTGGTGGGACGCCCCCTCGCGCGCAACGGGCGCCCCCGGGAAATCGATGACAGCCAGGGTCGTTTCCTGGCCCGGGTAGCGGGTTTCCTGGACCCTGCCGTCTACGTGGAGGGGCGCGAGATCACCGTGACAGGACGGGTGACGGGCCTGGAACCGCGTCCGGTGGGAGAGTACGACTATCCCTATGTACGCGTGGAGGTGGACCTGTACCATCTATGGGCCGTCCGGGAACCGGCGCCCGACCCCTATTACCCGCCCTGGTGGTACGACCCCTGGTATCCCTACCATCCGTTCCACAGTCCCTGGGGGCGTTACTGAGCGCCCGCCACGAGGGCTGCGCCAGGTGATGATATGTCCTTCGCCTTGGAGTCTGCCATGACCAAGATCCTCATCCCCCTGTTCGCCCTGCTCTGGTTGAGTGCCTGTGCCACGGGTCCACGCTATCCCACTTCAGGCGTGGCCGTGGACCTGCAGCCCGCGGAGGTATCCAGCAGTGCCGCCGATACCCACCGGGGGGCAGGTGTCATCTGGGGCGGCATGATCGTGGCCACGCGTAACCTGAGCCAGTACACGGAGATCGAGGTACTGGGTTATCCCCTGGACCGTATCCAGCGGCCGCAGACCAGCCGTTCCCCCCAGGGCCGTTTCCTGGTACGTCAGGCAGGTTACCTGGAAGAGGTGAATCACGCCCCGGGTCGCCATATCACCGTCAGGGGCACGCTGGCTGACAACCTGGAAGGACAAGTGGGTGAGGCCTCTTACCGCTACCCCCTGGTCCAGGCACGGGACATCCACCTGTGGCCGGCTGACCGGGATGGCGATAGCGGGCGAACCCGCTTCAATATTGGCGTGGGCGTGATCTTCGGCCGCTGAGCCGCGCAGGCTCAGCTGTAGCTGGCGCGGCGCTTTTCAATTTTGAAGCAACTGCGCAAACGCTCACGCAACTCGGGGGTATCCTTGCAGCCATGGGCGCCCACGGCATGTTGCAGCGCCGCTTCCAGCAGTTCTTCCTCGGTTTCCGCAAAGATCGCCACTGTGCACTTGACGCCGGGCATGTCTCGGCAATCGATAAATTTTCTGATCATCTCTCACAGCCCTGCGCAGGATTCACTAAACATGACGCCGGCAAGGTCATAATCATTCCCATACAGAAAGGCCCCTCTGGCAGACCCCGTGTGCGACAAACCGGCTATGAAGGGGAGATTATTTAATACTATCGATTTAATTATAACAATTGATTTTTACTTTCCATCCTGGTCCGGCACACTGTCCTCATGAACCGAGACCAATACCCACACGATCCCCGCTCGCCCGGCCTGCTGCTCATCCGTCACGCCCAGAGCGAATGGAACCAGCAGAACCGTTTCACGGGTTGGGCCGATCCCGCGCTCACGGAACAAGGCATCGAGGAGGCCCGACGTGCCGCTGGCCTGCTCCTGGAAATGGGCTATCGCTTCGACCGCGCCTGGAGCTCCGAGCTGCGGCGCGCCGTGCATACCCTGGAGCTCCTGCTGGACGGCATCGGTCAACCCGGTCTTGCCCGACAGCACGACTGGCGGCTCAACGAACGTCATTACGGCGCCCTGCAAGGGGCGGACAAGACGGCCATGACACACCAGGCGGGCGAGCAACAGGTATGGCGCTGGCGACGCGGCTACCGGGACCGCCCGCCGGCCATGAGCCAGGCGCAGTGGCAGGCACAATATCCGGATTGGGCGGGACGGACCCCTGGCGCCGCCCTGCCCCACTGCGAGACCCTGGCCGAGACCCGTGGACGGGTAAGTGGCTTCTACCGGGAACGAATCCTGCCAAGCCTGGCGCGGGGCGAGCGTGTCCTGATCAGTTCCCATGGCAACACCCTGCGTGCCTTGCTGATGGAGCTCATGAACATGAGTGTCGCCGAGGTGGAGGGCTTCGAGATCCCCACGGCCACACCCATCGAACTGGAGTTTGTCGATAACCACGGCAACGGACCGATGATCGAAGGCTGGCGCTATCTGGGCAGTACTACGGCACGAGAGGTAGCCTGAGTCTCGAGCTCAGAAATCACCGGCGACTCGAGCATTGTCGGATGAGGGCAGTGGCAGGATCCATCCCAAGGTGTACGCACCAGGTCATTGCGGCAATGACCCTCATCCGGCGGACATCTTCAGCTTACTCGGGACAGCAGCATTTTCAGTTGGCTTGAGCTTGAGCAGTTCTGCAATCTGCTTGCGCAGGAATTCGTTTTCGTCTTCCAGGATAGCCACGCAGAGCTTGAGTTCTTCGTTCACCCGATCCAGCTCGTTGAATCGGTCTTCTATGTCCGTTTCAGGGATTGGCTGATGTCCCAGCGCTTGCAGGAGTTCCTGGATATACTCACGCAAATGCATGATGGTTTGTTCCTGTTGCTTGGCGAGCACCACACTGGTCTGCGTGTCCTCGCCATGAATCTGGTCCCCTTTGGCCTTGCGCACATAACCTTCGGCATTCAGCAGCTGCGATACATCCCGCGCCAGCAATGACCAGCCTGCGGGATCACGCTCGCGCACGGGTGTCCGGGCCAGTGCCGATTCGTGCCGCAGAAAACGGGCACGTACCCCGAGGGATGAGCGAAGGGCAGGATCGGTTGGCTCAGATTCCGGGTTCACCTGCAGGTTCGCGACAAAGGTTTGGGTCTGAGCTGCTTCACGATCCAGGTAGAGACCGGGCGGCGGGTGGCCCTCATTCGCCTCGATGATTTTGTGTCCGCTCCCGCCACTGACCCTGCGCATGCGCCAACCCGCGATGATCAACAGGACCAGCAGGATAACGATCACCTCGAGAAGGAAATAAAAGGACAAGGTACTTATGGTGATCATGTGCATGCACCAGGTATGGCTACTCAACCAGTATCTACCGGGCATGTTTTGCGCCCGTCATGGTTGAGGTATAGCACAACCCCGTGGCATGGCTTGCACGGAGTTAAATCCATCACCTAGGAAATGGTTTTACACAGCAGTCAACATCCGATCACCAGTCATGCACATGGGGGTGCCGGTGTTCCAGATCCCCGTGACGATGCCGGTGGCTGTGCACCAGGTTGGCGGCCGCGAGCCGCGGCAAATCGTCCAGCAACGGGGCAATGGCCCCGTCGTAGACCAGCCCGTGATCCTCACCCAGTACCAGGGCGCGACTGCCCAGTTCCGGTGCCAGGCTGAGGTTGTGGGTGCTGACCAGGGTGGTCACCGGCAGGTCCGCGAGAAAATCCACCAGCCAACCCGTCGAGCGTGGATCCAGGGAAGCGGTGGGTTCATCGAGCAGCAGCAGCTTCGGTTCCATGACCAGCAGCGCGGCCAGCGCCACCTTCTGTTTCTCGCCACCCGACAGGCCGAAGGGCGGTCGCTTCAGGTGGGCCGTGATCCCCACGGTGGCAGCCCAGTGCTGCACCCGTTCTTCCAGGTCACTCACCCCCAGCTGGCGCGGCCCGAAGGCGATTTCGTCGAACACGGTGGGGTTGAACAGCATGGTGTCCGGGTTCTGGAACAACAGCGCGACCTCCTGGCGGAAGCGGCGGTTGCGATCCGGGTCCTTGAGGCGCGCGGGATCGATCAGCTCGCCACGATAGCGGTACTGGCCCGCCGCAGGTCTGATCAGGCCGGCAAGGATCTTCAGCAAGGTCGACTTGCCGCTGCCGTTGCAGCCCAGCAGCACCCGCTTCTCCCCTTCCGCTTGCACGAATTCGATATCACGCAGAACGTCACTGCCGTTGTAGTGATGCGTAACCCCACTCAGCTCAATCATGGAAAAACCCCCGTGCACGCAGGGCCAGGGCCGTCTCCCGCGCCGTGGCCAGGCCGCGATCCAGAAACCAGGAGGCCGCTGCGGCACTGGCACGATAGCGGTCGGCAAGGCGCGGGCGCCGCAGCGAGCGACTCAGCAGCGCCAGGCGAAAATCCTCGTAGCTGCGCCGAAAGGACAAGGCCTGGCTGTAGGCAAGCCCCAACAGCCAGGTGAGGTTGGGGGAGAAATCCAGTGCCTTGAACAGGTTTACCCGTTCCATGAACAGGAAGGTCATACAACTCAACAACAGCACCCGCAGGTTGATCAGTAACAGGGTGTGCCAGGGAGACAGTTCACGCAGCCAGGCCAGCAGCAGGTAACCCAGGCTCACCGCGAGATTGAACAACAGCACCAGCCGCAGGGCTCGCCGTAGTAACGGTGCCGCATCGCGCCCGGCCAGCAGCAGGGTGAGGAGCAACGCGCCCGCCAGCCAGGCGGGCTCATGCACCAGGGTGGCCGCGAGGACCGCCAGCAGGTAACCAGCCAGGAGAGCGCGATCGAGGGTCATGCGGCGTGGCGCGCACGCAGGCGCGTCAGGTAGTGATGACCGAAGACCGTGAGCACGCCCTCGCCCAGCCCCAGGATCAGATGAGGAATGAGCACCGCGGGCAGGGTGATGGCCAGGTCGAAGGGAAAGAACAGGGGCCGTCCCTGGTCATCCTGCGCGATCAGTGGCTGCAGGCCCAGCACCAGGGCGACCAGCAGCGCCGGCAACAGCACCGACATCCAGCCGGCCAGGAACAAGGCGGCCCGAGCCTGTATGCGGCGCAGACCCCGCCACAGGAGCCAGGCCGTCAGGCTGCCGAGGAAACCCATGGCCAGTGCGTTGATGGGCAGGGCCGTGATGCCGCCGTCGCCGAACAACAGGGCCTGCATGAGCAGCACCAGGGAAACCGCCAGGAAGGCCGTCCAGACACCGAAACTCACCGCCAGCAAGGCGATTCCGCTGGCATGGGCCGTAGTGCCACCCGGTAGTGGAAGCGCCACCATCATGAGCACGAAGGAAAGCGCGGTGAGCACGGCGATATAAGGTAGCGTCTCCTCGTCCAGTCGGGTACGCACCCGCCGCAGTGCCAGCCACCAGAGCCCGGCACAGATGATATAGGCCGGCACATAAGTCTGGGGGGAGATGAAACCATCGGGTATATGCATCGCGTGTCAGCAGGGCGGCATCGATTTCACGGTCTCTGTTTCCTGCGAACGAACAGCATCAGGATCCCAAACAGACCGAGAATCAGGGATACCCCCACGAGCAGGCTCGCATGGCGTTCATGGAACGGCTTGTCCAATCCGCTGAGCCGTGCCATGGCATCGGTTGTGAAGCGGATATCCAGGCCGTGACCATCCTCGGAAAAGGCGATCAGGCGCCAGCGTCCGGCCTGGTCGGGCAGGAAGGCGATACGACCCTGGCCATCGGTGCGGCCAAGCTGGTATGGCTGGCTATCGCCCTCCCGGTAGATCTCGTACGCCTCAAAATGAAAGCTGCTGTCATCGGCATGGAAAAGACGCAGTATGGTGGCCTCGCCCTGCGTGGCGGTGTACTGCAGGTCATGTGCCTGTACGAGCATGGGGCAGAGGCCACACAGGAAAACCAGTACTGACTTCACGCACATTCACCCCGGGCCGGGTCAGGAGAAAGAAAAACCTCGTATAGCGAGGAAACTATAGTTCTTCATGCGCGGAATCAAGTAAAGATTGCCGGTGTGGATGGCAGGGATGTCGGACCGGGAACGGATCGCCAGGCCGCGAAGGTACGCCCCGGTCTGGCGAACTACACCTTGAAACTGCCCACCAGGGTCTGCAGCTCGCTCGACAGGCGCGCCAGGTCGTGGCTGGCCTCGGCCAGCTGCTCGGTGCCGGTGGAAGAACTGTCGGCGATGTGGGTGATATTGATGACGCTTTGATTGATATCCTCGGCCACCTGACCCTGTTGGCGGGCGGCATCCGCAATCTGCTGGTTCATATCCTTGATCCTGTTGACCGCGCTGGCGATGCTCTGCAGGGCCTTCCCGGCATTGTCCGCCTGCTCGACGCTGGACTGAGCCTGGTTACGACCCGCCTCCATTGCGGCGACCGCATTCCTGGCACCGGTCTGCAATGCTTCGATCATCTGCCTGATTTCCCCGGTCGAGGATTGGGTACGGCTGGCCAGGTTACGCACCTCGTCGGCCACCACGGCAAAACCCCGCCCCTGCTCCCCGGCCCGGGCGGCTTCGATGGCGGCATTCAACGCCAGCAGGTTGGTCTGTTCTGCAATGCCCTGTATCACGGACAGAACAGCGCCGATTTTGTCGCTATCCTCTTCCAGCCGGCTGATGACATCACTGGCCGTCTCGACTTCCTGTGCGAGGCGACCGATGGAATTGATGGTGTTATTGACAACCGACCGTCCTGCCGCGGCCTGGCTGTCGGCCTCGCTCGCGGTCTCCGCGGCGGACTCGGCATTGCCGGCAACCTCCTGCACCGTGGATGTCATCTCCGTCATCGCCGTGGCCACCTGCTCGGTCTCGCTGCGTTGCCGGTATACCCCCTGGCTGGTCTCGCTGGTAATGATGGACATTTCCTCCGCAGCTGCCGCCAGCTGCGTGGTCGCACTGGAAACCTGTCGGACCATCTCCTGGATCTTGTCGATGAATTTATTGAAACTGGCGGACAATTGGCCCATCTCGTCCTGGCCCTGCACTTGCAGGCGGCGGGTCAGATCCCCCTCACCCTCCGAGATGTCTTCCATGGCCTGAACCGCAATCTGCATCGGACGGGTGATGGAACGGGCCAACAGCAGGGCACCACCGCCACCGAGGACCAGGCCCAGCAGCAACAGCGTGCCAACCAGGCCCTTGGTCGTGGTTACGTCCGCCAGCAGGGATTGGGTGGAACCTTCCACATCCTCACGCTGCCCCCGTACCAGCCAATCGATATCCTGGCGAATATCCTGTGCCAGGGGACCGATCTCGGTGCGAATCAGGTAGGAATCCGTTCGCCATTGATCGCTGCTGTGCACCCGGAACAGTTCATCCTGCAATTCAATATAGCGATTCGCCGCTTCGCGGACTACGGAGACAGCGTCCTCCTGTTCGAAGCTCAACAGGTCACTGTAGTTTGCGATTCGCTCCAGCACTTCGATGAAACCTTCGCGAAACAGTACCGCATTACTGCGGTTGGCCTCGACACGAAACGCGATGAAGGCACGGTTGTTGTTCAGTACATTCATCCAGGTCTGGCGCAACTCCGCAAGCTCGAGCAGCAGCTGCTTACGCTCCGACGAGGCTTCCTGCTCGGCTTCCGAAGTCAGCATCTGGTTGAGATACTGCTGTATTTCCGATGCCACCGGCTCCATCTGCGAAGCCGAGAAACCGATGCCCGGCTGATTCAGGTTGAAGTCTTCGGCCAGTTGCAACATTCTGTCGCGGTAGAGGGAATAACGATCGATATCACGCACGATCTTCTCGACCCTTCCGCGGAGTTCGGAATTCCCTTCGAGGGCGTTCAGGGTCATCATCGCCTGCGCCATCTCACCCAGCCGCTGCAGGTTGCTTTCATACTCCTGGCGTTCATCCTCGGCATTGCTGAGCAGGTAAAATCCAAGGGCAGAGTTGGTACGATCCAGCATGGCGGCCAGCTCCATGGAAGCCAGCACCATGGGTTGACTGACATCCACTACCCCATGCAGATTCTGCTGGGCGCGTGACAGGCTGCCAAGGGAAGTAAGGGACACAATGGCCAGCAGCAGCACCAGGATACCGAAGCCCATCCATAACTTGTGACGGATCTTGAACCCGGAGAAGGCTTGCTCGAGTTTACGTGACGATGGCATGGGTTCTGGCGCTTGCATGGTTCACCTCCGACCCGATCTCACCATCCCGCCAGCGCGTGCAGTCTACGTGATTATTCAACCAAGGCACGGAGGAGGCGGGGACAGGGCCTCTACCGGTTGCTGTCGGCGAATCATTGGAAAACTTGACGCAAAATTCGCGGGCATGGCGGGTCTGGCAGACCGCCACGGCCCGGGTTGGCGCTCGTCCTGTCAGCCTGCCTCGCAGAGGGTTCTGCGGAAACGTTCCTCGTCGATGTGCGCGCCCAGGAAGGTCGCGATGGCGCGCATGTCCTGCTCGGCATTCTCCAGGCAGGAGGTGCCGCCCGGCGAGGGTGTCATATTGAAAATGGCGCCGATGCCGGTATCGATCTTGGCCTCGCCCATCAGCAGTTTCATGTTCGGCTTGTCGATGAGCTGCGGACGGATGCCGCCCACCTTGCGGGCAAACTCCAGGTCACGAAAGCGCAAGCCGGGCACGATCTTGCGCGCATCACGCAGGAACAGCCATTTCCGGATGATGGGGATCTCGAACAGGATATTCTTGAGCATGTAATTGCGGATATCCGGCACCTTGAACAGGTCCCAGAGCACCCGCGCCACGCGCCGGTCAAAGCGGAATACGCGCAGAAAATCGGGCAGCGTCCGGTAATTGTAGCGCTCCAGGATGGGCAGGATCAGCGCCGTGGGCCCGAAGCGGGTCTTGCCCGGCACCTGGACGTCCGGATCACCGTGGATGGCGGCAAAAGGCAGCTTGTCGTTCTGCACCGTGTAGACCTTGCCGTTGAGGATCTGGGGTGTGAAATAATAACTGCCAGCCACCGGCAGGCAGGAATACTCCAGGCCATAGCCGAGATCCTGGGCCAGTTTCAGGCTGTGGCCGCCGGCGCAGACCACCAGGGAGCGGCTCCGGAAACAGGCGCTACCAGTCTCCACCAGGAAGCAGCCGTCCTCGATATGAATACGTTGCACCTGCTGGTTGTAGCGTACATCGATGGCCTTGCCCTCGGCCTGCTGCGCCTGGCGCACGAAGGAACGTGACGCCGCTTCGAAATCCACCGCCGTGTATTCGTCGGTGGACCCCAACGCCAGCAACTCCTCCTGTCGCAGCTTGCCATCGGGACCCGTGGCCACGCTGGGCTCGATACGGGCAATGGCCTTCAGGTCCAGCAGCCGCAGGTGCGGGTAATGGGGGCTGAGCCGGGTAAAACGTTCGCGCAGCAGCGCACACTCGCGCGCACCCACCCCCAGCACCATCTTCGGGTACCGGAAGATCAGGTGGTCCCTGTCGGGCTGGCCGAGGCAATAACGTGCCAGCATGGCGGCGGCCCGCTGCACCTTGAGGGCCTTCTCCAGGCTGTAGTTGGTCTCGATGTCCCCGCAGTGCAGGGTCTGGCTGTTATTGCTGGCCAGTGAATTGACCCGCGCGGGCGCAGCGTATTTCTCCAGCAAGCCGATGGACTGGATATCGGTGAAGCTGGCCGTCTGATACAGCAAGGCGGCACCGGTGATGCCACCGCCGATGATCAGCAGGTCGTAGACTTCATTACTCATGGTTCAGATCCAGGGTATACATGCGCACAATCAGAGGTGCAACACCTTCATGGACGGCTCGTTGCGGGCCGGATCGTCATGGAAGCCGGCCACCAGCAACACGTCGTGTCCGGCCTTGCCCAGGTGGCAGCAACTGGCAATATGATGACACATCCGCCGCCAGTCCTGGGTCTCCTCCTCGGTGGATTGCACGGGCACGATGCCCCAGTGCAGGGCCAGCAGGCGGCATACGGAAGCCCTGGCGCAAACACCCACCGTGGGGGAAATTGGCCGGTGCGCCGCGACGATGCGCGCCGTGGTGCCGGTGCGGGTAGGCACCACGATGGCCTCGATCTCCAGGTCGCGGCTCAATTGCATGGCGGCGTGGGCCATGGATTCGCGCAAGAGGTTCACCTTGTTGCTGCGATCGGCGGTGGGCTCCGGGGCGAAACAGCCCTGCTCCCATTGGTGGCGCTCCACCTCGCGCAACACCCGGTCCATGGTCTCCACGGCCCGCAAGGGATACTTTCCGGCCGCCGTCTCGCCGGACAGCATGACGGCATCGGCACTCATCAGGGCCGCATTGGCCACATCGCCCACCTCGGCGCGGGTGGCCGTGGGTTGGTCGATCATGGACTCCAGCATCTGGGTCGCCACGATCACCGGTACCGATTGCTGACGCGCCTTTTCCACCAGCTCACGCTGGATGAGCGGCACCTGCTCGGCGGGCAGCTCGATGCCGAGGTCACCCCGGGCGATCATGATGCCGTAGGAATGCACCAGTATCTCATCGATATTGGCCACCGCTTCCGGACGTTCGATCTTGCTGATCACCGGAATCAACCGCCCCTGCCCCTGCAGGAACCGGTTCAGGCGCTTGAGATCGGCGGCTCCGCGCACGAAGCTCAGCGCCAGAAAATCGATCTCCAGCTCCACTGCCAGAGCCGCGTCCTCCCGGTCCTTGGCACTGAAGGCCGGCGCGGACACCTGTGAATCGGGCAGGTTCATGCCCTTGTGGTCGGATAAGGGACCGCCGTGAATCACCTTGCAGTGGATGTCTCGCCCCTCGATGGACTGTACGCGCAACTCCAGTCGGCCATCATCCAGCAGAATCCGTTCGCCAGGACGCACATCGCGGTGCAGTTGGCGGTACTGGGAGGGAATCAGGCCGGGAGTCCCCGTCACGGCCCGGGTGGTCACCAGTACCCGGCTGCCCCTGGCAAGCTGGATGGCGCCCTGTTCGAAACGCCCGGTGCGCAGCTTGGGTCCACGCAAGTCCATGAGGATGGCCACATGGCGGCCCAATCGGGCGGCGGTCTCCCGTACCAGGGCCACGGCCCGACGATGGTGATCATGGCTGCCATGGGACAGGTTGAGGCGGATCACATCGACGCCGGCACCCAGCAATTGCTCCACCACGGCCGGTGAATCCGTGGCCGGCCCCAGGGTGGCAATGATCTTCGTGCGCCGCCAATGCAGGGCCAGCGCCTTGCCCTCCAGAATCTTTTCACCCATCACCCTGTCCCCGGCCAAGTACCATACGAAAAACGTGTCTGAACAGGCCAAATGATACAGCAGGCCGTAGGCAAATATCTCCACAGGCTAAAGTTTCGGGCCACCGGGATCGGACTCGATCTTGCACGCCTGTGCCAGCAACATGACGACAAGGAAATGGTGAATACAGCTGCCTGCCAGGTGGTGAAAAACCATAATGAGGAACAGCAGGTACTGGAGAAACTCACCCGCCTGTACCGGGAAGCGGGCGCGGAAGAGGAAGGCAAAGCGACAGAACAGCGTGGTAATGCCGGCTGTGATGCGCAGCCGGCTGCGCTATGAGGGTAATCGACTCAACAGCAGCCTCATCCAGATCCTGACCTTCTAGCTTCCGTGAGAACTGGATCAGAGGCCGTAGCTCGGGACATCGCGCTCAAGCCCCACCCTGTTTGGTTGGAGGACGATGTTCCATGTCCCTCTGCGCATCCAGCTGCCGCAGGGCCGTCAGCACCTCGTCCAACAGGTCCGGTGGTCCACCACTCATGTTTTCTTCCTCGGCCACTTCGAGTTCGCGCGCGTCATACTCCCAGCGACGCAGCACCTTGATCTTTTCCTCCCGACTGAGTTCCCGGTCATCCAGTACCTCGGCCGGCGCATGGTAGTGGCTGGCCGGATCCAGCATTGCCTGTTCGACGTCCATAAGCCTTCTCCCAACAGAGTCAGTCCCTATAAACCATAGACGATGAATGGCCGGGAGAGAACCGGGTGAAGCGGACGGGATTTCGCCATCCGTACCGGCCACGCACGGATGCGAAACGGGGTTTCGGCCCGGATTGTCTAGCACACCTTCACTTGCACCAGTTCCTCCCCTTCCGCGTCGGACACATGCACGGCACAGGCGATACAGGGGTCGAAGCTGTGGATGGTGCGCAGGATCTCGATGGGCTGCTTGGCATCATGCAGGCGATGTCCTTTCAGGGCCGCCTCGTAGGGCCCGTCCTGGCCCTCGGAATCGCGCGGCCCGGCATTCCAGGTGCTGGGCACCACCGCCTGGTAGTTGTCGATCAGGCCATCCTTGATCACCACCCAGTGCGCCAGGGCACCCCGTGGTGCCTCCATGAAACCGACCCCCTGGCAACTTTTCGGCCAGCTGCTGGGCTCCCATTTCTGGTCATTGAAGGTATCCAGCACGCCGGCACGGATATTGGTGATCAGTTGGTCATACCAGCCCTGCATGGCGTCCACCATGATCTTGGTTTCCAGGGTACGGGCCGCCGTGCGTCCCAGGGTGGAGAACAGGGCCTCCACCGGCAGGTCCAGGGTCTTGAGGGTCATCCCCACCAATTCCTGCGCCTGCTTGTGACCGGTGGCATGAAGCATCAGCATGCGCGCCAGCGGCCCCACTTCCATGGGCTTGCCACGCCAGCGCGGTGACTTCATCCAGGAGTAGCGTTCGTCGGTTTTCAGGTAGTCGTAGGGTGGCTTGGGCCCGGTGTAGTTGAGCTTGGTCTCGCCCTGGTAGGGATGCAGTCCCGCATCCTGACCCGCCTCGTAGTCGTACCAGGAATGGGACACGAACTCCTGGATCTGGTCGTCGGCATTCAGGTCCATTTCATGCACCCGTGACAGGTCGCGATCCAGAATCACGCCACGCGGCACCAGGAAGCTGTCGATATCGGCCATGTCCTTGTCGGGAAAATCACCGTAGGTCATGAAATTGCCGATTCCCTCGCCCTGGTGAGCCCAGTCCTTGTAGAAACCGGCGATGGCCAGGGTGTCGGGCACGTACACCTGGTCGACGAAATCACGCATGGAATGGATGATGTTCTGCACCTTCTGCAGTCCGGTCAGGTTGAGGGCCGTGGCACCCCCTCCACCGCGATAATGAGGTCCCTTGCCCTTGCCCTCGTGGCCGGGATGGATGCTGATGGGTGACGGTGACCCCCCCACCAGGAAATTGGGATGCGGGTTCTTGCCACCGAAGATGGTCAGCAGCTTGGCCGCGTCCCGCTGCCAGGCCAGGGCGTCGAGATAATGGGCCACGGCCATGAGATTGGCCTCCGGCGGCAACTTGTAGGCCGGGTGCCCCCAGTAACCATTACTGAATATCCCCAACTGCCCCGATTCCACGAAGGTCTTGAGCTTCTTCTGCATGTCGGAGAAGTAGCCCGGTGAGGAACGGGAATAGTTGCTGATGGACTGGGCCAGGTCCGAGGTGGCCTTGGGATCCGCCTTCAGCGCCGAAACCACGTCCACCCAGTCCAGGGCATGCAGATGATAGAAATGCATGACATGGTCATGGACATACTGTCCGGCAATCATGAGATTACGGATCAGCTGGGCATTGTGGGGAATGGGGTAATCCAGGGCATCCTCCACGGAGCGTACCGAGGCCAGGCCATGCACCAGGGTACAGACGCCGCAGATACGCTGGGCGAAGGCCCAGGCATCGCGTGGGTCGCGCCCCTGCAGGATGATCTCGATGCCGCGCACCATGGTGCCGGAACTGGAGGCCTGCTGGATCACACCATCGTCGCTGGTTTCCGCCTCGATGCGCAGATGGCCCTCGATGCGGGTGATGGGATCGACTACGATTCGTTCGCTCATGCTTCAGCCCCCTTGCTGGCTTTGCTGTCATCGAGGTGCTCCGCGAGCAACTCGGTCAAGCTCAATACTTCCATATCCATGCCATATTCCTCCAGGCCCTCTTCCAGCATGTTGCGGCAGTTGGAGCAGGTAGTGACCATGGCCTTCACGCCGATGCTGTCGAGCTGGCTCTTCTTGCGGCTGAACACCTTCAGGCGTAGCGGCTCGGCGCGCTCGTTGGTGCTGACACCACCGCCGCCGCCGCAACACCAGTTCCATACCCCGCTGTCGGGCATTTCCGTGAAATTGTCGGCACACAGATCCAGCAGCCGACGCGGTTGTTCCACCACCCCGCCACGGCGCACCATCTGGCAGGGATCGTGAAAGGTGAGCTTCATGTCCTCCTTGCTGTCATCGAAATGCAGGCGCCCCTGGGCGCGGAATTCGTCCAGCACCTCGACGATGTGTTTCACCTGGAAACCATAGGGCCGGCCGATGAGGTTGGGCCCATCCCAGCGGATAGCGATATAGGCATGGCCGCATTCGGGACTGATGACCGTCTTCACGCCCAGCTTCTCCGCCACGTCCACCACCCGCTGCACCAACTGGCGGGCGATATCCGAGGAACCGATCTGAATGCCCGTGTTGGTCGCCTCGAAGGCCTCTGTCGATATGGTCCAGGTGGCGCCGGCATGATCCATTACCTTGGCCACGGCACCGATGAATTCATGGAACTGCATGATCTCCGCCGAGGACAGCATCAGCAGGTACTCCACACCGGGCTTGTCCAGCTCGATCTCGATGCCGCTGGCCTTGGCTTCCGAGGCCACCATCTTTTTCAGGGTCTCGGCCTTGATCCCCATGGGGCTGCCGATATTGACGGTACGGATGGCCGCTTCGGCCAGTCCTTCGGTGGCATGTCCGGACACGGCGAAACCCTCGCGTACCTTGCGCACCATGTAGGCGATATCGTTACCCACGGGACAGACAGCAGAACAGCGCCCACACATGGTGCAGCTGTCGTACACCAGTTCCTGCCAGGCATCCAGGTCCGCGTCGGTCACTCGCCGACTCAGTCCAAGGGTGGACATCAGCTTGCCCCAGAAGGTGTATTCCTGCTTCCAGACGCGACGCAGGGGCTCCACCTTGTGGATGGGCGTGTACTTGGGATCGCCGGTCTCGGTATAGAACAGGCAGGCATCGGCACAAAGGCCACAGTGGACACAGCTGTTGAAATAGGAGGCGATGGGCGCGTCGATCTGTTCCATCATGGCCTTTACGCCACGTTCCATATTCAGGGCACTCATAACTGAACTCCCTTGCGGCCGGAAACGGCGCCGTTATACCAGCGTGAAACGAAAATGGTGAAGGTGTGCATCAACTTGGTGAAAGGGAACACCACCAGCAACAATGCCACGCTCAGCATGTGGTACGCCAGCATCTCCGTGTAGGGCAGGATCATGCGGTGATAGGCCAGGTAGCCTGTCAGCAAGGGCAGGAAGGTCACCGCCCACACCAGGTAATCCACCCAGCTGGAGAGAAAGCGTCGCACCGGGTTGACCAGACGGTGTACCAGCAACACCAGCAGTGCCACGATCGCAATCACCGTGGCGGCATCCACGACGAAGAAGGGCAGCGCCGGCCAGGACAGGCCGAACACGTCCTTGAACAGCAGGATATGAGGCGCGAAGAACAGCAGGGCAATCAGGAGGCCGATGTGGAAGGCGTAACCGGCATAGATCACCACCGGCGCCTGCTTCACCAGGCCCGGTGCCGGAATGGAACGGCGCCAGACGGTGCGCCAGCCCCCCCCCGCGGCACTGGCGCGAGCTTCACTCAGGTCCGGCTTGCGTCCCAGCAAGGACATCTCCAGGAAGCGCACCAGTACACCCACCACGAAGATGATGGTGGCCCATTCCAGGGCGGGGCCGCGCGCCCAGTTCAGTAATTCCATGTCCGTCATGATTTGTCTCCTTCGAGTTCATCGGCGGTGAGCGGTTTGTGGGCCGCCTTGGCGCCTGCCTTGACATGCCGGTTGTGCAGGCCGACCGCCACGCCCGCTACCGCGCCGGCTGCCGCCGCGGCCAGACCCAGCTTGCCGAGATCGGAGATGGGCATGCTGACCGCCTTGTAGAAGCTGCCGGCATCCCAGAAATCCGGTTCCGAACAGCCGAGGCAACCGTGGCCGGACTCGACGGGCCAGCTGGTGCCTTCGTTCCACTTGGTGGTGGCACAGGCGTTGTAGGTGGTCGGACCCTTGCAGCCCAGTTCGTAGAGGCACCAGCCGTTGCGAGCACCCGCGTCGTCGAAACTCTTGGCGAACTTGCCCTGGTCATAGAAGGGGCGGCGATAGCAGCGATCGTGGATGGTCTCACCATAGAAGGCGGTGGGTCGTCCCAGCTTGTCCAACTCGGGAATGGTGCCGAAGGTCAGGTAGTGGGCCAGCACGCCGGTGATGACCACCGGGATGGGCGGGCAACCGGAGACATTGATGATGGGCTTGTCCTTGATGATGTCGGCCACGGAAACCGCCCCGGTAGGGTTCGGGTTGGCCTTGGGGATGCCGCCGAAGGCGGCACAGCTGCCCACCGCCACGATGGCCGCGGCGCCCTTCGCGCTTTCCTCCAGCATCTGCAGGTTGGTCATGCCGGCGATGGTGGAATAGACACCACCGTCCGCGATCGGGATGGAGCCGTCCACGATCAGCAGGTACTCGCCGGCAAATTCCTCCTGCACGCGTTCGCGGTGGTGTTCCGCCGCATCACCGGCCGCCGCCTGCAGGGTGTGGTGATAGTCCAGGGAAATGACATCGAAGATCAGGCTCTCGATGGTCGGCGAATGGGATCGGGTCAGGGACTCGGTACAGCCGGTGCATTCCTGGAAGGACAGCCAGATCACCGCCGGGCGCCGGCGCTGTCCCAGCGCCTCGGCAATGGCGGGCGCCATGCCCGGCGGCAGGGCCATCATCGAGGCCGTGGCCGCGCAGAATTTCAGGAAGGCGCGCCGACTCACTCCCTGCCGGGCCAGATGTTCCGCCACCGTTGGACGTTTGCTCATACTCACCTCCTGTGTTCGTAGTCGTTGTTACTTCTTATCCGTCATGCCTTTCATTCCAGCTCCACCAGCCTGGCGCGCAGATCCTCCAGGCTGTCCCGGACATCCGCCGGATGGGCACGGATGATATCGGGGCATTGGGTGACCTCCAGGAACTCGGCCATCACCTCATCATTACTGTTGTAGTGCCGCACCCACCAGACGCCGTGGATGGCGGTTTCCTGAACCGTGCTGGGTCCCAGTGCCGAGACCTCGGCCGTTACCTCGCCCTTCCCCAGGTGCTGTTCCAGGAAGGCGAGGTCGCCGGGTGACAAGGGCAGGCTGCGCAGATCGATGCTGCTCTCGCGACCCTGCTCCACCAAATCGCGCAACTGGTTTTCCAGTTCCATCAGCAGGGCGCGCCCATGGGGCGCCGCATCGGCCCCGGCCTGGAGCACGGTCACGGTAACGGGGATATCACTCAGTTGACTCATGTGCGCCACCGCTGGATGAGCTCGCGTACCTGGGCGCAGGCGGCCGGGATGGCCTGACGCACCGCCGGGCTGGGATCATGCCCCCAGTCGATGCACTCCGGCTGAATACCCACCAGGGCGCGGCGTTCGGGCAGGCGACCCGCCAGCAACACCACCGCCAGTAGGTCCAGCAGGCTCACTTCATGGACGCTGCGCTTGCGATTACTGCCGAGGAAGCCATCCATGGCGGTTCCCTCGAAACAGCGTACCGTGCCGGCCGGCGCGCCCAGCTCGGCGGCATCCACCACGATGAGCTGTTCACTGTCTTCGATGGTGCCCGCCAGGGTAAAACTGAGGGTACCCCCATCCAGGTACTGCACCCCGGGAAGAGGGCTATCCTTTTCCAGGCTGTGGATGGCATGCACACCTACGCCCTCGTCACTGAGGAGACTATTGCCAATGCCGAGCACCAGGACGGAAGGGGGCGTGGGCATCAGCCTTCCTCCGCGGCGACCAGCAGGACCGGGAGCGGCAGTAAAGCGAGCATCACGCTAGCGGATAGAAACCATCGTTCCACAACAACCTCCACGGGTATGTCAATGCACGATACGCCAACTATGTCCGGAGATACTGATCTCCGTCAACGATGAAAGCGATTTCTGCCTCGCCTGGCGACCGCGTCGGTTCGCTGGCGCTGGCGGATGGCCGGGTGTAGGCTTACGGACAAGGATAGCGCACGTTTCCTACCCTTTCGTTACAAACCAAGCCAGGGAGGTCCCCATGTGTCTCGGAATCCCCATGCAGGTCACCGCCGTCCACGGCTTCATCGCCCATTGCGAGGCCAAGGGCGTCACCCGGGATGTGAGCCTGTTTCTGATGCAGGAGGAGCCCGTGGCACCCGGCGATTTCATCATGGTGCACGTGGGCTACGCCATCCAGAAGATGACACCCCAGGAGGCCCGCTCCGCCTGGGAACTCTATGACGAGATGCTGGGCCTGGGGAAGGAGGCGCCCCAGGGTGCATGAACTCGCCGTCTGCCAGGGTATGCTGCGTCAGGTGATGGACATCACCCGGCGCGAACAGGCCCGTACCGTCACCCGCATCCTGGTACAGGTCGGCCCCCTGTCCGGCGTGGAACCCCGGCTGCTCTCCCAGGCTTTCCCCATTGCCAGTGCGGGTACTCCCGCCGCCGGCGCCGTACTGGAGCTGGAAAGCCTGCCGGTACGGGTCCGTTGCGAGCAGTGCGGGGCCGAGACTGATGCCCGCCCCAACCGCCTGCTCTGCGGTGCCTGTGGCGACTACCATACCCGCCTGTTGAGCGGTGACGAGCTGCTGTTGGTGTCGGTTGAACTGGAACGCTGAGCGGCGTTACCCTCGACGCCAGGGAGGATTGGCACATGTGTGATACCTGCGGCTGTAACATCACCCCCGGGAACCGGCACCTGATCCTGGGCCAGGGCAAACTGGCGCGCACCGAGGATGGCCGCAGCGCGGTCACCGTATTGAGCCGCCTGTTGTCCGAAAACGATGTGCAGGCCCTGCACAACCGCCGGCATTTCGACCAGCATGGGGTGCTGGCCATCAACCTCATGTCGGCGCCCGGCTCCGGCAAGACGGCCCTGCTGGAGGCCACCATCGATGCCCTGGGAGACGAATTCCGGATTGGCGTGGTGGAAGGTGACCTGGAAACGGAGAATGATGCCGAACGCATCCGTGCCCGTGGCGTACCCGCGGTGCAGATCGTTACCGGTACCGCCTGTCATCTCGATGCCCACATGCTGCATGACGCCCTGCACCGCATCGACCTCGACAGCCTGGACATCCTGTTCATCGAGAACGTCGGCAATCTGGTGTGCCCGGCCAGCTTCGATCTTGGCCACCATCGCAATGTCACGCTGTTGTCGGTCACCGAGGGCGACGACAAGCCCGCCAAGTATCCGGTCATGTTCCGTGGTACCGACCTGCTCGTACTGAGCAAGTCGGATCTGCTGGAGATATTGGGGGATTTCGATCCGGCGGCGGCCGAACGGCACCTGCGTGCCCTGGCCAGTCGTGCACCGGTCATGGCGCTCTCGGCCCGCAAGGGCATCGAGCTGGATGCCTGGCTGGACTGGCTGCGGGCCGAGGTCAGGGCCCAGCGGGAACGCCTGGAACGGGGCGACAGCCTGACGCCGGTCATGCAGCCCGAGGGCGCGCGCCTGCATGAAACTCAGCCGGCCCCTGCACCTGAGCCCGGCCCGTGAGCGCCGACGCCAAAACCTGGCTGGAACGCATCCATCGTTTGCCCCTGCGTGAGCGGGTGCGGGTGATGAACGTATGCGGCGGCCATGAGCGCTCCATCACCATGGCGGGACTGCGCGGCGCCCTGCCTGCGAACATCGAGCTCATCCCCGGTCCCGGTTGTCCGGTGTGTGTATGTCCCGAGGAGGATGTCTACGAGGCCATCCAACTGGCCCTGAACGAAGACCTGATCCTGGTGGCCTTCGGCGACATGCTGCGGGTGCCCGTAAACGTGAAAAAGGCAGACATCCGCTCCCTGGAGCAGGCCAAGGCGGCCGGTGCCGACATCCGGCCCATCGCCTCGCCGGCCGAGGCGGCGCGCATCGCCCGCGACAATCCGGAACGACCCGTGGTGTTCTTCGCCGCCGGTTTCGAGACCACCACCGCGCCGGTCGCCGCCCTGCTGGCGGAAGGTACGCCCGACAACCTGCTGTTGCTGCTCTCGGGCCGGCTCACCTGGCCGGCGGTGGCCATGCTGCTGGACTCGGAACAACCGGGCTTCGAGGCGCTGATCGCACCCGGACATGTGGCGACGATCATGGGGCCGGAGGAATGGCAATTCGTGGTGGACGATCATGGCCTGCCGGCGGCCGTGGCCGGCTTCACGCCTGTATCCCTGCTCGCGGCGCTCTACTCCGTGTTGCGTCAGCACCTGGAGGGCCGTCGCTTCCTGGACAACTGTTATCCAGAGCTGGTGCGTCCCGGCGGCAATGTTGCCGCGCGGCGCGTGCTGGCCCAGACCATGGACGTGGCGAGCGCCACCTGGCGCGGCGTGGGCAGCATCCCCGATTCCGGTTTCGTGCTCAACGCGGACTTTCGCCACCAGGATGTGCACCAGCACCTGCCCCGCTATCGCGACGACGCCCGCAAGCGGGCCGGCGAGATGCCGCCCGGCTGTGACTGCGCGCGGGTGGTACTGGGCAAGATCTATCCGAACGAATGCAAGATCTACGGCAAGGCCTGTACGCCGCGCACCCCCATCGGTCCCTGCATGGTGTCCGATGAGGGTGCCTGCCGCATCTGGTGGGCGGGTGGTATCCGGGAAGCGATCAGCCCTGGAAGATATACTGTTCCAGCTGAGTGATGGTGAAGTCCTTGTCCGCCATGAGCTGACGCACTGCGTCCCCGATGGTGACGATGCCGATGAGCTTGCCCTGCTCCAGCACCGGCAGGTGCCGTACCCGCCTGGCGGTCATCAAGGCCATACAGGCATCCACGCTGGTGTCCGGTGCCACGCAAATCAGTTCTCTCGTCATCACGTCGCGCACCAGGGTTTCTCTCGATGATTTTCCCTTGAGCACCACCTTACGCGCGTAGTCCCGCTCGCTGAACAATCCCGCCAGCCGCCCCTGCTCCAGTACCAGCAAGGCACCGATCTGGCGCTCCGCCATCCGCTCCACGGCCGCATACACGGTCGCATCCGGATCGATGGCAATGATTTCGTGCCCCTTGAAATCCAGTAGCTGTTTTACCGTCGACATGGTGACCGACTCTCCTTCGGCAACAAGCCTTATCAATGAAAGAATAGCCCATCAGGGACGAGCACGCCGCTCATGCCTGCTCGTCCCACAGGCACGCCCCCCCGCTGGCCTTGCGGATGGCGGCCAGGCGTTGTTCGTGCTGGTGCAATTCCCCCTCGCTGGCGCGCAGCACCGCGAGGGCCGGGCGATCGGCGGGCAGGCGGCGAATGCCATCTCCCTGACCGGTAGCGTCCGCGTGCTCTTCACCACTCCCCAGGGACAGGCTCGTCTGTCCACCGGTCATGATCAGGTAGACGTCGGCAAGGATCTCCGCATCGAGCAACGCGCCGTGCAGCTCACGGTGGGCATTGTCGATGCTGTAGCGCTTGCACAGGGCATCCAGGTTGTTTTTCTGTCCCGGATGCATGCGGCGCGCCAGCGCCAGGGTATCGAGGACGGTACAGTAATCAGCCAGCCGGCCCCATTTCTTCCCCAGCCTGGCGAGCTCATGATCGATGAAACCCACATCGAAGGGGGCATTGTGGATGATGAGTTCAGCACCCTTGATGTAGTCGAGAAAATCCGTGGCCAGATCGGCGAAGCGTGGCTTGTCGGCGAGAAATTCATTGCTGATGCCATGCACCTCCATGGCGCCGGCATCGATTACACGGTCCGGTTGCAGGTACTGGTGATAATGACTGCCGGTCAGTCGCCGGCTCACCAGTTCCACGCAACCGATCTCGATGATGCGGTGACCCTCGGAAGGCGCCAGGCCGGTGGTTTCCGTATCCAGTACGATTTGTCGCATGTTGACTCCTACACCTTGGCAAGCAGTTCGTCGATGGCCTCGTTGGCCAGTTGATCGGCACGCTCGTTTTCGGGATGGCCGCTGTGGCCCCGCACCCAGTGCCAGCGGACCTGGTGGGCATGGGTGGCAGTCTCCAGCCGTTGCCACAAATCAGCATTCTTGACCGGCTGCTTGGCCGCATTCTTCCAGCCGCGGCGCTTCCAGCCCGCGATCCACTCGGTGATGCCCTTCTGTACGTACTGGGAATCGGTGGTGAGTTGCACCTTGCAGGGACGGGTCAGGGATTCCAGCGCCTGGATGGCGGCCATCAGTTCCATGCGGTTGTTGGTGGTAGCGCGCTCCGCACCCTTGAGGGTTTTTTCATGACCGTTGTAGCGCAGCAGCACCCCCCAGCCTCCGGGTCCCGGGTTACCGCGGCAGGCGCCATCCGTATAGACCTCAACTTCGTTCATGACGACTCCGGTTGGTCGGTTCCGCCACACCCCCCGCTCCCAGCAGGCCGCGGCGGGGACGCCAGCGCGGCCGTAGGGGTGTCAGGGTGGCCACCCGCTTGCGCGCCAGTAGAAAGTAGGCCCCGGCCAACAGGCTCATGGGGCGCCGCGACTCCAGGATGCGCAATCGATCCAGGGCCCGCTCACTCTGCAGGGGCGGCCGTTGAAACAGGGGCACCACGCGCAGGGTATCGAAGCCCAGGAGGGACAACCAGTCGCGCAATCGTCCCGGACCGATGCCCTGCAGGCGCCAGGGAACGGGATGCCACCAGCGCGCCACCAGGCCCCACAGGCCCCACCAGCTGACGGGGTTGAAGCCCAGGATCAGCACATGCCCCTCCGGCACCAGGCAACGTTCCACCTCTCGCAACACCTGGTGGGGGTCCCGGGAACGTTCCAGGACATGGGGCAGGAGGATGGCATCCAGGGTGTCCGTGCCAAAGGGCAGCCGCTCCGTCTCTCCCTCAAGGCCACAGCCCTCGCTGCCGCTGCAAGGGGAATGAGACTGCAGAATGATGTGGGAGATCCGGCTGCTGGCCAGGGCCTCCTGCGGGCAGGGCGGATCGAGGGCAAGCAGATGATATCCAAAGAGATCCGGAAGATGCTGCGCCAATTGTTCCTGTTCCCGTCCGGCCATGGCCCGGCCCAGGGGCGTGCGGTACCAGGCGCGCAATTCGGACAGTGTGGGGCGGGGTCGGGGGTCTCGGCGTGGGCTGTCCATGTGGCTTCGGATCATAGCCCATGACGGGGCCGTGCCCAAGTCGGGCTGTTGCCCATCCGCGACGCTTGCGCGTCCTGGAATAAACCCGGACAATATCCAGCTGAATTACGCAACTGATTGAAAACATTATGAACAAACCCGGATCCTTGCCCTTGCGGGTCGCACTGTTCCTTAGCCTGCTGGGAGGCAGTCTCCTAGGCCCCCTGCTCAGTGGCTGCGCCCTGCGGGATGAGCCGGTGCACGGTTCCGGCCTGGTGGCCGCCAGCCCCGTGTCCAATGCGATTCCCGAGGTGGTCAGCCCATCCCGGGAACCAATCCCGTCCGTGGCGGCAAAGGCCCGCCTGACGCCGCCTCCGCCGGCCGATCTCTGGACCCGGTTGCGGGAGGGCTTCGGCCTGCCCCACCAGCAGAACGCCAGCATCGCCCCCCACCTCAGCTGGTACCGCAGGAATCCCGCCTACCTGGACCGTGTGTTCGAGCGTGCCGAACCCTTCATGCACCATATCCTGGAGCAACTGGAGGCGCGTGGCATGCCGACGGAAATCGCCCTCCTGCCGGTGGTGGAAAGCGCCTTCGATCCCTTCGCCTATTCCCACGGCCGCGCCGCGGGACTCTGGCAGTTCGTGCCCGCCACCGGCAAGCGTTTCCATCTCAAGCAGGACTGGTGGTATGACGGTCGTCGTGATGTGATCGCATCCACCGAAGCGGCCCTGGATTATCTCCAGTACCTGCACCGCTTCTTCGACGGTGACTGGATGCTGGCCCTGGCGGCCTACAATTCCGGCGAGGGAACGGTACGCAATGCCGTGCGCCGCAACCGTGCCGCCGGCAAACCGAGCGATTTCTGGAACCTGAAGCTGCCCCGGGAAACGCGTGCCTACGTACCCAAGCTGCTGGCCCTGAGCCTGGTGGTGGAGGACCCCGCGCGCCACGGCCTGGTGCTGCGTGAGCTTCCCAACGAGCCACGCATCGCCCTCGTGGAAACGGGTGGCCAGCTGGATCTCGCCATTGCCGCGGAACTGGCGGCACTACCGCTGGATGATCTCTACAAGCTCAATCCCGGCTTCAACCATTGGGCCACCCATCCCGAGGGCCCCCACCGACTGGTGCTGCCCATCGAGCTGGCCGAGTCCTTCACCCAGGCCCTGGCGGATCTGCCCCAGGAGCAACGCCTGCGCTGGCGACGCCACGAGATCCGTCCCGGTGAAACCCTCGGTCATATCGCCAGGCGTTACCAGACCACCGTCGCGGTTTTGCGGGAGACCAATCAGCTCTCTGGAAACTCGATCCGCGCCGGACGCCATTTACTGGTGCCGGTCGCCGCCACGGCGGCCAGTGATTACAGCCTGAGTGCCGGCCAGCGACTGGCGCGGACACAGAACCGTGATCGCGGCGGGGTTCGTAAAACCCATGTGGTGCGCAGCGGCGATACCTTCTGGGACCTGTCCCGCCGCTACGATGTGCCAGTACGCAGTCTGGCCCAGTGGAACAACATGGCTCCCGGCGACACCCTGCGCCTGGGTCAGAAACTGGTGATCTGGGATCGCAAGGCCAATCGCCAGACCCTGCGCACCATCCGGTATCAGGTGCGCCGCGGTGATTCCCTGGCGCGCATCTCCTCGCGTTTCAAGGTCAGTGTCAATGACCTGCTCGACTGGAACGGCCTGTCCCGTGACCAGTACCTGCAACCAGGCCAGACCCTGAAACTTTACGTGGATGTAACCAACCAGGCCGAAATCTAGCCTGGACGATTCACATGGCGGCGGACAACCCACGACGCGCCCGACTGCGCGGTCTGACCAAGCTGCTGGTGGGCGTGGGCCTGCTACTGCTCGCCATTCCTTTCATCGCCAGTGTGCTGCCACCCGCTTCCAATCCCGGCACGCGTCCCTCGCCCTGGGACGTCACCCATGACCTGAGTCGTCTGGCGGATGGAGAAATCCTGCGCCTGGCCGGACCATCCGGTCCGGTTTGGATACAGCGGCGCAGCACGGGAGACCTGCGGGAACTGGAGGCATCGGGACCGCGCTTGCGCGACCCCGATTCCGAACACAGCCGCCAGCCCGATGCCGCGCGCACCCCCTGGCGCAGCCTGGATGCGGAGTTCTTCGTGTTCGTCCCCCGCGAAACCCGGCGCGGTTGCCAGGTACGCGAGGCCGTCGCCACGGCCCGCTGGCCGGCCGGCTTCGACGAGGCCTGCGAAGGGGCGCGTTTCGATCGTGCGGGCCGCATCTTCAGCGATTCGGGGCATCCCGAACAAGAGAACCTGACCGTGCCGCCGCACCGCTATCCCGCGCCGGGACAGCTGCAGCTGTTGCCGCCCTAGTCGCAAGGCACCGCCCCCTACCCTATCCCGCATAGACCCGGTTGGCGGTCTCCACGGCGACGCCACGCTGGATGGGCGCACCCAGGTCGCCCAGTACCGCATCCAGTGCGCCCAGGCAGAACAGCACGTTCTTGCGGCTGCTGGCGAAGCCCATCAGGCCGATGCGCCACACCTTGCCCGCCAGGGCCCCGAGACCGGCACCGATCTCCAGGCTGTATTCCTCCAGCAGGCGTGCACGTACCCGGGCATCGTCCACCCCTTCGGGAATGGTGACCGTGTTGAGCTGGGGCAGACGTTCGCTTTCCTTCACGATGAAGGAAAGCCCCATTGCCTCGATGCCGGCCCGCAGTGCCTGGTGGTTCTTCGCATGCCGTGCCCAGGATTCTTCAATGCCCTCTTCCCGCAGGATCACCAGCGCCTCGTGCAGGCCATACAGGGCATTGATGGGTGCGGTGTGGTGATAGCTGCGCTTGCCTTCGCCGCCCCAGTAACCCAGCACCAGGTTGAGGTCCAGGAACCAGCTCTGCACCTTGTGCTTGCGGTTCTTGATAACCTCCAGGGCACGCTCGCTGAAGGTCACGGGCGACAAGCCCGGCGTGCAGGACAGGCATTTCTGGGAGCCGGAATAGACCGCATCCAGCTCCCAGTCATCCACGCGCAGTTCACTGCCACCCAGGGAGGTCACGGTATCGGCGATCACCAGGCAATCATGCTCATGGGCCAGCCGCGCCAGGGTCCGCGCATCGGACTGGGCGCCGGTGGAGGTCTCGGCATGCACGAAGGCCAGCACCTTGGCGTCGGGATGGGCCTTGAGCGCCTCCTCCACCTTGTGCGGATCCACCGCGCTGCCCCAGGCATCCTCCACCATCACCGCGGTGGCGCCACAGCGCTCGACGTTTTCCTTCATACGTCCACCGAACACGCCGTTCTGACAGACGATGGCCTTGTCGCCCGGCTCCAGCAGGTTGACGAAGCACATCTCCATGCCGGCGGAGCCGGGGGCGGAGACAGGCATGGTGAGGGTATTGTCGGTCTGGAAGGCATAACGCAACAGGTCCTTCATCTCCTCCATCATGGTCACGAACACGGGATCGAGGTGACCGATCGTGGGCCGTGCCATGGCCTGCAGGATGCGTGGGTTCACATCGGAAGGACCGGGGCCCATCAGGGTACGGACGGGAGGATGGAAGGATTGGTTGCTCATGGAGTGCCTCGTTGTTGTATTTGAATCGACGCCATACCCAAGGGGTCGGCACAGGCCCATGCCCACCCGCGGGACGCCGTGAATACATCCCTGTAGGCTTGACGGCCGCATCCCTGCGGCCGACACCCGCCGGTGGGCATGGGCCTGTGCCGACCTTACCGGCTGGTGCATGACCACAAAAGGCGGAAGTTTAGCATCCCCCGGGCGGGGTAAATCCATTTTCAGGCTGGGGATTTCGCTCGCGCAAGGTCCTGATCGTACAGCAGGCAACTTACCCGGTGCGTGGGCGAATGTTCGCTCACGACGGGATAGGTGCTACGGCAAACATCCATCGCCTGCGGGCAACGGGGATGGAAATGGCAACCTGTCGGGGGATGCATCGGCGAGGGCAGGTCGCCTTCCAGGCGGATCGCTTCCCGGCCGTTGGCGGCATCCAGGCGCGGCACCGCCGACAGCAGGGCGCGGGTATAGGGATGGGCGGGGCGTTCCAGCACCTCCGTCACCGTCCCTTCCTCCACGATCCTGCCCAGATACATGACCGCCACCCGGTGTGCCAGGTAGGCCACCACTGACAGGTTGTGGGTGATGAACAGGTAGGAGAGCCCCAACTCCTGCTGCAGTCGTTTGAGCAGGTTCAGGATCTGCGCCTGCACCGAGACATCCAGGGCACTGGTCGGCTCGTCGCACACGATGAGACGGGGATTCACCGCCAGGGCCCGGGCGATAGAGATGCGCTGACGCTGGCCGCCGGAGAACTCGTGAGGGTAACGGTCGAGGTGTTCCGGCCGCAGGCCCACCTGTTCCATGAGTTCCCGCAGGCGGGTCTCGCGCCGGGCACGATTGCCGCCGATGCCCTGGGCGCGCATGCCTTCCGAGACGATGTCCCGCACCCGCAGGCGCGGGTTCATGGCAGACAGGGGATCCTGGAAGATCATCTGCACATGGGCACGCTGCCGGCGCAGGGCTTCACCATCCAGGGCGGTCAATTCCAGGTCACCGAAGTACACCCGTCCCGCCGTGGGTCGGGGCAGTTGCAGGATGGCCTTGCCCAGCGTGGTCTTGCCACAGCCGGATTCGCCCACCAGGGCCAGGGTCTCGCCGGCGGGTACGTCGAGCCACACCCCATCCACCGCGCGCACCTGTTCGGGTGCGCGTCGGAACAGCCCGGTGGCGACGGGGAAATATACCTTCAGGTCGACGACCCGCAGGTCACGGGGATGCGGATGTGTGGATACGGACGTCGAGGAAAGGCTTTGCATTTCCGGGGCGGATTGGGCTCGACCGGCGGCCGTGCCGAACTCTGGATCGGCCAGGTGGCAGCGCACTCCCTGTTCCTCCCCGCTGGCGATCCAGCGGGGAGGCTGGTGGTGGCAGGGATCGAAGGCCCGCGTGCAACGGGGCGCGAAACGGCAACCGGCAAACACCTGGTCGAGGCCGGGTACCGTGCCCGGGATCTGGCTCAGGGGTCGATCCCGCTTGTGCAGGTCCGGCAGGGCCTCGAACAGCCGCCGACTGTAGGGATGTCGTGGCGCGGCGAAGAAGTCGGCGCGCAAGCCCTGTTCCACGATCTGCCCCGCATACATAACCGCCACCCGGTCGGCCATGCCTGCCACCACACCCAGGTCATGACTGATCAGCAACAGGGCCATGCCCCGGTCGCGCTGCAGCTCCCGCAGCAATTCCAGCACCTGGGACTGGATGGTGACGTCCAGGGCCGTGGTGGGTTCGTCGGCGATCAGCAGTTCCGGGTTGCCGGCCAGGGCGATGGCAATCATCACCCGTTGCTTCATGCCACCGGAAAGCTGGTGGGGATAGGCGTCCCGGCGCTGCCGGGCATCGGGGATGCCCACCGCATCGAGGAGTTCGAGCACCTGCCGGTTCGCATCTGCACCGCGCAGGCCCTGGTGCCGATGCAGGGACTCACTGATCTGCTGTCCCACGGTCAGTACCGGGTTGAGTGAGCTCATGGGTTCCTGGAAGATCATGGCAATGCGGCCGCCGCGTACGCCACGCATGGCCGCCTCGGGCAGGGCCAGCAGGTCCTCTCCATGCAGCCGCACCTGGCCGCCGACGATATGGCCCGTGGGCGGCAGCAGGCGCAGGATGGACAGCGCCGTCATGGATTTTCCACAGCCGGACTCACCCAGCAGCGCCAGGGTCTCGCCCGCCTGGAGATGAAAGCTCACCCCGTCAACGGCACGCACGGCCCGGGCCCCGGTACCCAGGCAGGTTTGCAGTCCGGTCACGCTCAGCAGGGTTGAACTCATCGGCATGTCATGCAGGGGGCTGGCAAGCGGGTCGAGACCCGGCCCATGGAAAGAGGCTGCTTGCAGCCTGCCCATGGCCAGCGCTCCTGTCAACGCCATAAAACCGCCATCGTGGACGAGTCAACCGACCTGCACCTCACCCTTCACCCCACGGGGGTTTTCCGGTACCTTAGCTCCCCAGTGAGCCGCCAGGGCACGCATTCGCCAGGGCGTACGATTCGAGAATGAAGCGGAAAGGAATGGACATGGGATTTCTGAGTGGAAAGCGTGCATTGATCGTCGGGCTGGCCAGCAACCGTTCCATCGCCTGGGGTATCGCCCAGGCCATGCATCGCGAAGGCGCCGAACTGGCCTTCACCTACCAGAACGACAAGCTGCGCGATCGGGTGGAGAAGATGGCCGCCCAGCTCGATTCCGAAGTAACCGTTCCCTGCGACGTGGCCAGCGACACGGAGATCGAGGCGGTCTTCGATCACCTGGACGACTACTGGGATCATCTCGACATCATCGTTCATTCCGTGGCCTTCGCGCCGCGTGCCGAACTGGAAGGTGACTACCTCGACTCCGTCAGTCGCGATGGCTTCCGGGTGGCGCACGAAATCAGCTCCTACAGCTTTTCCGCCCTGGCCAAGGCCGGCTGCCGCATGATGGAAGGCCGCAACGGTGCCCTGCTGACCCTGAGCTACCTGGGCGCCGAGCGCGCCATGCCCAACTACAATGTCATGGGCCTGGCGAAGGCCAGCCTGGAGGCCAATGTACGCTACATGGCCCAGAGCCTGGGTCCCGATGGTATCCGCGTCAACGCCGTCTCCGCCGGCCCCATCAAGACCCTGGCCGCGTCCGGAATCAGCAATTTCCGCAAGATGCTCGACCACGTGGAACGCATCTCGCCCCTGCGCCGCAATGTGACCATCGAAGAGGTCGGCAACGCCGCCGCCTTCCTCTGTTCCGACCTGGCCGCCGGCATCACCGGTGAAGTCACCTACGTGGATTCGGGCTACAACATCATCGGCATGGGCCCGCTGGACCTCGACGAGGAATAGTCCGCGGGACATCTGCCGGGTCAGCGCGTTCCGTGACGGAGATCGCTGACCCGGCTTTCCACACCAGAATTATTTTCGCTCCTGCAGGATCCCCTGCTCGCCTTCCGAGCGACCGATGATCACCGCGCCGCAGGAATCGCTGAATACGTTCACCGAGGTGCGGCACATGTCCAGGATCCGGTCCACCACCAGGATCATGCCGATGGCCTCGATGGGCAGGCCCACGGTATTGAGAATGATGGCGATGGCCACCAGACTGGCGGCGGGGATACCCGCGACGCCGATGGAGGTCAGCAGGGCCAGCAACACCACCGTGAACTGGGTTGCCAGGCTCATCTCCAGGCCATACGCCTGGGCGAGAAACATCACCACCACGCATTCATAGAGCGCCGTACCGTCCATGTTCACCGTGGCTCCGAGGGGCAGCACGAAACTGCTGGTGCGGTTGGACACCCCGGCGTTCTTTTCCACGCACTCCATGGTCAGGGGCAGGGTGGCCGAGGAAGACGCCGTGGAAAAAGAGGTCAGCAGCGCCGGTGCCATGGCCTGGAAATGGCGCCAGGGGCTGACCCCGGCCACGAAGCGCAACAGCAATGGCAGGGTGATGAGCAGGTGGAAGGCTAGTGCCAGCAGCACCGTGAGCGTGAAGGTGCCCAGGGAAATGGCCAGCGCCTCCAGTTGCTCGGCGCCGGTCTCCGCCACGACCTTCGCCACCAGGCCGAACACCCCATAGGGTGTGAAGCGGATCACCCAGTCCGTGATGCGCATCATGACCTCGAACAGGCCCTGCCAGAACTCCTGCAACTGTTGGGAACGCGTGCCCTCGATTCGGGTCATGAAATAGCCGAACAACAGGCTGAAGAAGATCAGCCCCAGCATCTGGCCGTTGGCGGCGGCGGCGATGACGTTGGGCGGCACCATACGCAGAAACACATCGCTGATGGCCGTGTCTTCACCAACCTGCACCCGTTCCCGGGCCGCCGCGGCCTCCTCCTCGCTCAGCCCCAGCACCTGCTGCGCCGGTTCGCCGCCGATGAGGCCGGGCTGCAGGGTATTCACCATGACCAGGCCCACCAGTATCGCCAGCAGGCCGCTGATGAGATAAAAGGCGATGGTCTTGAGGCCGAGCCGCCCCAGGGCGTGGGTTTCGCCCACACCGGCGATGCCGGAAATGATGGAGGACATGATCAACGGTACGATGATCATCATCAGGGCATTCATGAACAGGGTGCCCATGAAACCGTATACCGCGTAGAAGTGGATGCCGAGCCAACGGCCCTCGGTCCCGCTCAGCAGACCGGCCACCAGGGCCAGCAGCAGGGCGATGAGGATTTTCCAGTGCAGCTTCATATGGGCATCCCGCCATGCACATTCGGCATGCGCCGGCGCATCAGCGTTGCGGATCGTCCGCGATCACCACCTTGGCATCGGCCCGCAGCTTACGTAGCAGGGCGTTCACTTCGGCCGCCCCATACAGGCTCATCAGGCCCTGGCGTAATTGCTGGCGTTCCGCATCCGTCATCTGGGCCGCATCCCCATCCCGCACCTGGTTGAGACGGATCACCACGTAATCGCCATTGTCCAGGGACAGACCACTGTGCGTGAATTCACCTTCAGCGGGACGAGGCATGCGGAACACCTCCGACACTACCACGGCGGGGTGATTGCGCACATTGCGCTGGATGGTTACCGGTGCCTGGTACTGCACCACCTGGCCATCGGCCAGTGTGTCCATGGCCTCGACACCCTTCAGCTCGTCAAGCAAGGCACGGCCACGCTGCTCTGCCGTGGTGCGCGCATGCTCGTCACGCAGGGCCGCGACCACTTCCTCGCGCACCTGCTCCAGGGGCCGGGGCTGGGCTGGCTTATGATCCAGCAGGCGCACCACCAGCAGCCGTCCCGGCTCCACCTCGATGGGTTCACTGTTATTTCCCCGTTCTAAGACCTCCTCGCCGAAGGCCGCGGTCACGACATCCGGAAACCGGCCGATCCCTTCGCCGCCCTCACGGCTGATCCAGTCTGATTCACGGGTCTCGATATCCAGCTGTGAAGCCGCTTCACCCAGGGTGCCGGGATGTTCGTAGCTGGTATTGGCCAGGATCTCGGCCCGATCCATGAACAGGGTGTCCACTTCGTAGTCCCGCAGGCTGGCGATGATCTCACTGCGCACCTCTTCCAGCGGCTTGACCTCACCGGCCTCGATATCCGTCACCTCGATAAGGTGAAATCCGAAGGGCGAGCGTACCGGTTCGCTGAGCTCGCCCGGCGTCAGGGCAAAGGCCGCGCTCTCGAATTCCGGCACCATCATCCCCTTGCCAAACAGGCCAAGGTCTCCACCCCGGGACGCCGAACCCGGGTCATCGGACATCTCCTCCGCCACCACGACGAAGTCCTCCCCTCCCAGAATCCTTTCCCGTGCCCGCAGGACCCGTTCCCGTGCCGTGGCCACCTCTTCCTCATCAGCAGTGGCTGCCACCTGGATCAGGATATGGCGGGCACGGCGCTGTTCCTCGCGGCCGTAGGCCGACAGGTTCTGCTCGTAATAGGCCTGCACCGCCTCTTCGTCCACGGGGATTTCCGCGGCCACCTCATCACGACTGATTTCGAGGTATTCCAGCCGTACCTGCTCCGGCGCGTGGAAGGCCTCCTGGTTGGCTTCGAAATAACGCAGGACATCCTCATCACCCGGCTCGAAGCGCTCGGCGATCCGGGCTGCGGATACCAACAGGTATTCCACTTCCCGTTGTTGCGTTTGCAGGGCATGGATGTCGGCCAGTTCCGCTTCGCTGACTCCGACCGTGGCATTGAATCCGCTGGTGATCTGGTTCACCAGCAGATCGGTGCGCAGGTCCATTTCAAAGCCCGCCGGCGACATCCCTTGCTGGCGCAGCAGCATTTCATAGCGATCACGGGAGAAGACTCCATCCTCCTGCACATCGGGAATCGCCTGGATGCGTGCGGCGAGCAATTGATCGCTTATGACAAAACCCTCTTCCTCGGCCATCTGGATCAGCAACTGCTTCTGGATCAGGCCCTCCAGTGCACTGGTCCGCAGCAGGCTCTCGTTGATCATGCCGGGTTCGAAATCCTCGCCCAGCAGGCGCTGCATCTGGATGCGCTGACGCTGCATGGCACGGGCCAGGGCCGACTCGCTGATCTCCACGTCACTCACCTTGGCGGCATAGGCCGTGGTGTCATCATTCAGATAGGAATCGACACCCCACAGGGCAAAGGTAAGCGCGATAAGGCCGACAATGAACCAGGCGATCCAGCCGGTGATGCGGTCACGAATGGCTTGCAGCATATTGATGACTCTCGATGTTTGTTGTTGGCCACCCTGGGAGCCTGGCGCTATCAGGGCTGATCTGCTGGTGGCGCGGAGATCCGGGACGAGCCCCGGCATGTCGCGTGCCTCTCACGATGCAGAATCGAAGTTGCTGATGATACCAGCATTTTTTACGGAAAATCGAGGTAATGACGGGGCCGGGAGAAGGTTCCCGGCCAACGGGTCCGCCAGCAAACCAACTAAAAAAAAAGCCCCCGGCGCCGTGACGCCAGGGGCTTTTTCATTTTCGAGTATGGCGGAGTGGACGGGACTCGAACCCGCGACCCCCGGCGTGACAGGCCGGTATTCTAACCAACTGAACTACCACTCCAGAACCTTGGTGGGTGCTGAGGGACTTGAACCCCCGACATTCGCCTTGTAAGGGCGACGCTCTACCAACTGAGCTAAGCACCCCAGCAGGCGCGCTAGTTTACGGCATCCTTAAGTGCTTTGCCAGCCTTAAATGCAGGGGCATTGGAGGCCTTGATGTTGATGGTTTCGCCAGTCTGGGGATTGCGGCCGGAGCGGGCAGCACGGGCACGCACCTCGAAGGTACCGAAGCCCACCAGCGTCACCTGCTCGCCGTTCTTCAGGGTATTGGTAACCGTATCGATAACAGCGTCAACCGCCTTGGTGGCGGCGGCCTTGGACAGGTCGGCGGAACTGGCAACGGCATCGATGAGTTCGGATTTATTCATGTACGGTTTCCTTATGATTTGGATGGGGTAGCAATGGGGCGACAATCTTGTGTCCATGGTATGCAGAAGACTGCACAGACCCCGCAAGCAAGGCCGGTATTTATACCAAGGCAAACAATTTTATGTCAAATGAAAAACTGCCGCGCCAGCTGTTTTCAGCAAAAAAAAACAGCTTGACGCGACAGGATGTCGTGCGGAATCAAACCCTAGTGTGCATGTACCGTTTTGGATTTTGCACGGGTCTTCTTCTTCGTTTCCTTGCCCTCTTCATCCTTGCCCTCCTCCGGGGACAGGGGCACCGGCAGATGCTGCAAGGCGACCTGCAACACTTCGTCGATCCATTTCACCGGGCGGATATCGAGTTTTTCCTTCACATTATCGGGGATGTCCGCAAGATCCTTGCGGTTCTCCTCCGGAATCAGCACCGTGGTAATCCCGCCACGGTGGGCCGCCAGAAGCTTCTCCTTCAGACCGCCGATGGGCAACACCTCGCCACGCAGGGTAATTTCCCCGGTCATGGCCACGTCGGCACGCACCGGGATCTTGGTCAGAGCGGACACCAGGGCGGTGCACATGCCGACCCCGGCGCTGGGACCATCCTTGGGCGTGGCGCCTTCCGGCACATGCACATGGATGTCGTATTTCTGGTAGAAATCCGCTTCTATGCCCAGCACGGCGCTGCGGCTGCGCACCACCGTGGTGGCTGCCTGGATGGATTCCTGCATGACATCGCCAAGCTGGCCGGTATGGATCAGCCGACCCTTGCCAGGCACCACGGTGGCTTCGATGGTGAGCAGTTCCCCACCCACCTCGGTCCAGGCGAGACCGGTTACCTGTCCCACCTGATCGTTTTCCTCGGCAAGACCATAGCGGAAACGGCGTACACCCAGGTATTTATCCAGGTTCTCCGATTCCACCTCGATACGTGACAGATCTTTCTCCAGCAACAGCTGCTTGACCACCTTGCGGCAGATCTTGGAAATCTCCCGCTCCAGGTTGCGCACGCCCGCTTCGCGAGTGTAGTACCGGATGATGTCGTGGATCGCCTCGTCGCTCACCGCGATTTCCTCTTCCTTGAGGCCATTACTGGTGATGGCCTTGGGTAACAGGTAGCGGGTGGCGATATTGGCCTTTTCATCCTCGGTATAACCGGGGATGCGAATCACTTCCATACGGTCCAGCAGAGGTCCGGGGATGTTCAGGGTGTTGGCGGTGGCCACGAACATGGTGTCTGACAGGTCGAAGTCCACTTCCAGATAGTGGTCGGCAAAGGTGTGGTTCTGTTCCGGATCCAGTACCTCGAGCATGGCCGAGGACGGATCACCCCGGAAATCGGTCGACATCTTGTCGATCTCATCCAGCAGGAACAGGGGATTACGCACCCCCACCTTGGACAGGTTCTGGATGATCTTGCCCGGCAGGGAGCCGATATAGGTGCGCCGGTGACCACGGATCTCCGCCTCGTCGCGCACGCCACCCAGGGCCATGCGCGAGAACTTGCGGTTGGTGGCGCGGGCGATGGACCGGCCCAGGGAGGTCTTGCCCACACCGGGTGGCCCCACCAGGCACAGGATCGGGCCCTTGAGCTTCTTCACCCGCTGCTGCACCGCGAGATATTCCAGGATGCGCTCCTTGACCTTCTCCAGGCCATAATGATCCTCTTCCAGCACCGCCTCGGCGCGCGTCAGGTCGTGCAGGATCTTGGTGCGCTTTTTCCAGGGCACGCTCACCAGCCAGTCGATGTAGTTACGCACCACCGTGGCTTCCGCCGACATGGGGGACATGAACTTCAGCTTGTTGAGCTCGGACATGGCCTTGGTCTTGGCCTCCTTGCTCATGCCGGCCTTTTCGATCTTTTCCTGCAATTCCTCGACTTCGTTGGGCACGTCCTCCATTTCACCCAACTCTTTCTGAATGGCCTTCATCTGCTCATTCAGGTAGTACTCGCGCTGGCTCTTCTCCATCTGCTGCTTTACGCGGCCGCGAATACGCTTCTCGATCTGCAGGACATCGATCTCGCCCTCGATCATGCCCATCAGGTGCTCCAGGCGCTCACGCACATTCTCGATTTCGAGAATGCGCTGCTTTTCCTCTAGCTTCAGGGACATGTGGGCGGCAATGGTATCCGCCAGGCGGCCCGGCTCCTCGATCCCCGAAAGGGATGTCAGGATTTCCGGCGGCACCTTCTTGTTGAGCTTCACATATTGATCGAAGAGGGTCAGCAGGGAACGCATCAGCACATCGACTTCACGATCGTCGACGCCGGAACCGGTGCCCAGTGCTTCGATATGGGCGGAGAAAAAGTCATCGGTCAGCTCGAAGCCGGTGATACGGGCACGCTCGGCCCCCTCCACCAGCACCTTGACTGTGCCATCGGGAAGCTTCAGCAGCTGCAGGATGGTGGACAGGGTACCGATGCGATGGATGTCATCCACCTGGGGATCATCCACCTCGGCGCTTTTCTGAGCGACCAGCAGGATTTTCTTGTCATCCGCCATGGCCGAGTCCAGGGCCTGGATGGATTTTTCGCGACCCACAAACAGGGGGATGACCATGTGCGGGTAGACCACCACATCGCGCAAGGGCAGCACGGGCACCACGTTCTCGGTGCCATCGGTCATTTCATTCATTTCGTCCTCACGCTCCATCGGGGGTACCTCGTTGCGAATTCGTTGCGTAGGGGTTTGGCCTTGAAAGGGGCTGCAAGTTCACTCTAGCAGAAAACCGCCAGCGACCTACCACAACCCTGTGGATGTATATGGGGGCCAAGGCCCCGAGTTCAAGGTCAAAATATCGTTGTCCAGAGATTACAGGCAAGATCTGCGCCAGCCTGCCCCAAGTGGTGTATTTCCCCGGGGTGTTGGCGCATGGCTTTGCAATTGCAGTATTTTTCTGTGGCGGAAACAGCAACGGGCCCCGCAGGGCCCGTCGAGTCCGGCGCGGTGGCTCACTCGGAGGCAGCGGCCTGTTCGGTACTTTCGTACACGATGTACGGCTTGGACTCGCCCAGGATGGCGCTCTCGTCCACTACCACCTTGTGGGCATTCTCCATGGAAGGCAGTTCGTACATGGTATCCAGCAACACATGTTCCATGATGGTGCGCAGGCCACGGGCCCCGGTCTTGCGTTCCATGGCCTTGCGGGCGATGGCACGCAGGGCATCCTCGCGGAATTCGATCTCGGCCCCTTCCATGTCGAACAGTTTTCCGTACTGCTTGGTCAGGGCATTCTTGGGCTCGGTGAGAATCTGCACCAGGGCGTCCTCGTCCAGTTCCTCCAGGGTGGCCACCACGGGCAGGCGGCCGACAAACTCGGGGATCAATCCGTATTTGATCAAATCCTCGGGCTCTACCTCGTAGAGGATCTCACCGACATTGCGCTTGTCATCCTTGGGCTTCACCTTGGCGGAGAAGCCGATGCCGCCGGTTTCCGAACGGCTGCGGATCACCTTGTCCAGGCCGGCGAAGGCGCCGCCGCAGATGAACAGGATATTGGAGGTATCCACCTGCAGGAATTCCTGCTGCGGATGCTTGCGGCCGCCCTGGGGCGGCACCGAGGCCACCGTGCCCTCGATCAGCTTGAGCAGCGCCTGCTGCACCCCTTCACCGGACACGTCACGGGTGATGGAGGGATTGTCGGACTTGCGCGAAATCTTGTCGATCTCGTCGATGTAGACGATCCCCGTCTGGGCCTTCTCCACGTCGTACTCACACTTCTGCAGCAGCTTCTGGATGATATTCTCGACATCCTCGCCCACATAACCGGCCTCGGTCAGGGTCGTGGCGTCTGCAATGGTGAAGGGCACGTTGAGCAGGCGGGCCAGGGTCTCGGCCAGCAGGGTCTTGCCGGAGCCGGTGGGACCGATCAGCAGGATGTTGCTCTTGGAGAGTTCAACCTCGTCCTTCCGCGTACTGGCGTCAAGGCGCTTGTAGTGGTTGTACACCGCTACCGACAGCACCTTCTTGGCATTCACCTGGCCGATGACGTATTCATCGAGGACGGCGTTGATTTCCCGGGGCGTCGGCAGTTTGTTACCCACTGCAGCCGACTTTTCCTGCATTTCTTCGCGGATAATGTCGTTGCACAGCTCGACACATTCGTCGCAGACGAACACCGACGGGCCGGCGATGAGTTTGCGCACTTCATGCTGACTCTTTCCGCAGAATGAGCAGTATAGAAGTTTGCCGTCCTCGCCCTTGCGTTCGTTGCTCATAAAAACCCCTCTGAATAATGATTCGGCATTCCTGCCACAGGCCTACGGCAATCCGCAAGGTGCCGCCCTGCTTTCTATAGCGGCCCGATGCCCGCCAGCTTTATGCGGGCCCGATGCCCTATTCAACTACGCCGGGACCCCCTTGACAAGGAATCCCGGCAACTGTCTAAGGTTTTCGTTTTACTCAATATTTTGACCCACCGCAAGGCTGGCCCGGAAGCCGGAGATCACATCAAGCCTCGTTTTCGGCATCCTTGCGGGAGACCAGCACCTCGTCGATCAGGCCGTATTTCACCGCCTGCTCGGCGCCCAGGAAGTTATCCCGATCCGTATCCCGGGCAATGACGTCCAGATCCTGGCCCGTGTGGTGGGACAGGATCTTGTTCAGGCGTTCGCGCACCAGGAGGATTTCCTTCGCGTGGATATCGATATCACTGGCCTGGCCCTGGAAACCGCCCAGTGGCTGGTGGATCATCATGCGGGAGTGGGGCAGACAATAGCGTTTGCCCGCCGCACCACCGGCCAGCAGCAAGGCGCCCATGCTGGCCGCCTGTCCGATGCACATGGTGCTGACATCGGCCTTGATGAACTGCATGGTGTCATAGATGGCCAGGCCGGCCGTCACCACACCGCCCGGGGAATTGATGTAGAGGTGAATGTCCTTGTCCGGGTTTTCCGACTCCAGGAACAGCAGCTGCGCCACCACCACGTTGGCCATGTAGTCCTCGACCGGACCCACCACGAAGATCACCCGCTCCTTGAGCAGACGCGAGTAGATGTCATAGGCACGCTCGCCGCGCGAGGTCTGCTCGATCACCATCGGCACCAGGTTCAAGGCCTGGGTATCCATTGCACCACCATTTTCAAACCGATTACTCATTATGTCGCCATCCTTACCGTGTATCGTACCGGAGCCAGGCCGAAACCAGAAATGTCCCGCCGCTGACCAGTATCGCCCTACCCACCCGACTGCATAACATTGTCGAAGGTGGTGGATTCCTCCGTCACCTGCGCCTGATCCAGTACCCAATCCATGACGATATCCTCCATCACGTAGGATTGCACGCCGGCCAGGGCATCGCGGTTGCTGTAATAGTATTGCACCACTTCCTCGGGCTTTTCATAGGAGGCGGAAAGATTTTCGACTTCGGCCCGTACGCGCTCCGGATCCACCTGGAGCTGGTTACGGCGAATGATTTCACCAATGATCAGCCCCAGGGCCACCCGGCGGCTGGCTTCGTTCTCGAAGGCCTCGCGGCCACCGGACTGCATACCCTGCTGCTCGGCCTGGCGCGCCAGCGCATCAACCTCGCTGGACACCAGGGCCTTGGGCACATCGATGGCATTCTGCTCCATCAAGGCATCGAATACCTGGCGCTTGACCTTGTTCTTGATGGTCTGGTTCAGCTCGCGCTCCATGTTGCGGCGCACCTCGGCACGCAGGCCTTGCAGGCCACCCCCGCTGATGCCGAAGGAATCCGCGAAGCTGTCGTCCAGCTCGGGCAGGCGTGCGGCCTGTACCTGGCTGATCTTGACCTCGAACCGGGCAGGCTTGCCGGCCACGTCGGCAAAGCTGTAGTCGGCGGGGAAATTGACCTCGATACTGCGTTCCTCACCGGCCTTGGCGCCCACCAGCTGATCCTCGAAGGTATCGATCATGGTCTTGCTGCCCAGTTCCAGGGGCAGATTGGATGCCTTGTTGCCGGAAAAGGACTCGCCGTCGATGGTACCCACGAAATCGATGATCACCCGGTCGCCAAGGGCGGCGGCGGTGTCCTTGGGCTCCCAGCTGACCCGTTGCTTGCGCAGCTTTTCCAGCATGCCGTCCACGTCGGCATCGGTCACCTCGGCCTTGGGTCGGGTCACCTTGATGGCGGAGACCGCGGCGGGTTCGAACTCGGGATAGACCTCGAAGGTGGCCACGTACTGCAGGGTCTCGCCGCCTTCGGACTGCGGTGGCTCGATGCGGGGATCACCGGCGGGACGCAGGTTCTGCTGCTGGATCGCCTCCTGGTAGGTGGAGGAAATGAGCTCCCCGAGGGCCTCGAGGCGAACCTGGGGACCAAATTTCCGTTCCACCACCTTGAAGGGCACCTTGCCGGGACGGAAGCCGTCCAGACGCACCGTGCGCGTCATGGATTGAAGCCGCGTCTTGACGACGGAATCCACCTGCTCGGCGGGGATCTGCACCGTCATGCGGCGTTCCAGGGCACTGGTATTTTCTACGGAAACTTGCATCGAACGACCTCTTGGGGGGCTTGCCCCGTCCTGTATCGGGTTGGTGGTGGTGCCGCCCGGGCGGCTACCGGTAATCTGGTGCGAACGGAGAGACTCGAACTCTCACAGGTTTCCCTACTGGAACCTAAATCCAGCGCGTCTACCAATTCCGCCACGTTCGCAATATCTTGTCTGGCGGGCCGGCAGAACTGGCCTCGCAATATCCCGCACCAGAGCGGTGATTCGGTCATTATATCGGTTTCCTGGCGGACCGCGCACCCCCGGGCCGAATTCATTGCCGCGCGCCCAAAAAAAAGCCCCCGTCGAGCGGGGGCCTGCGTACTGGTGGGCCGTGTAGGATTCGAACCTACGACCAAGAGATTAAGAGTCTCCTGCTCTACCAACTGAGCTAACGGCCCGGAAAAACGCGTATTGGACCATATGCCGCCCGGCAATTCCAGGCTCACTGCCACGATCCGTCACATTATGGGGTGGACGATGGGACTCGAACCCACGACGACCGGAATCACAATCCGGGGCTCTACCAACTGAGCTACGCCCACCATAAAACTCTTGCTTGTCCGACACCCCCGGTGCCGGCCATGAATGGCGCCCCGGGAGGGAGTCGAACCCCCGACCGACTGCTTAGAAGGCAGTTGCTCTATCCGACTGAGCTACCGGGACTCAAACTCTCCTGACCGTGGCATCCGCCATCGATCGAATTGGTCGGGGTAGAGGGATTCGAACCCCCGACATCCTGCTCCCAAAGCAGGCGCGCTACCAGGCTGCGCTATACCCCGTCTCACCGGCAACGGGGAGGGCCGCGATCATACGGACTGGCCCGGGCCGGGTCAATCGCCTTCGCGGCTCCCTGGGCCGGAATCGCGCATTATAGCCCAGGCTATCGGCTGTCAGGCAAGGGATCCTTGTCCCACCCTGCCCCCCATGCGAGAATTCCGGCCTGTTCGGCCTACCCCGACCGCCACGACCAGCACCCATGACCGCACAACTCATCGACGGCAAGGCGATTGCCGCCAGCCTCCGCAAGGATATCGCCACCCGAGTGCAGGAACGCCGGGCCAGGGGGAAACGCCCCCCTGGGCTCGCGGTGCTGCTGGTGGGCAACAGCGCGGCTTCCGAGATCTATGTCCGCAACAAGCGCCGTGCCTGCGAGGAAGTGGGATTTCTGTCCCGGTCCTACGACCTGGACACCAATACCACGGAACGGGAGCTGCTGGACCTCATCGACAACCTGAACCTGGACGAGGAGATCGATGGCATCCTGGTCCAGCTGCCCCTGCCCGAGCACATCGACCCGGAGACGGTGCTGGAACGCATCCGTGCCGACAAGGACGTGGATGGTTTCCACCCCTACAACGTGGGTCGACTGGCCCTGCGCATGCCGTTGCTGCGTCCCTGCACACCCTACGGGGTCATGACCCTGCTCAAGCATACGGGCGAATCCTTCTACGGGCGCGAGGCGGTGGTGGTCGGGGCCTCCAATATCGTCGGTCGCCCCATGACCCTGGAATTGCTGCTGGCCGGCTGCACCGTCACCACTTGCCATCGCTTCACCCGGAATCTCCACGAGCATGTGGCCCGGGCCGACATCCTGGTGGCGGCCACCGGCAAGCCCGGCCTGATCCAGGGGGAGTGGATCAAACCGGGTGCGACCGTGATCGACGTGGGGATCAACCGTCTCGAGGATGGCAGTATCACGGGCGACCTGGACTTCGCCAAGGCCCGGGAACGGGCCGGGTGGATCACCCCGGTGCCCGGCGGTGTCGGACCGATGACGGTGGCCACCCTGCTGGAAAACACCCTCTACGCCGCGGAAAAGCTCCACGGCTGAAACGCCCGACTAGGAAACGGAGCGCAGATCACTCGCCGATGAGGTCTGCTGCAGCAGCACCTCGATGGGCTGCGGCCTGGCCACCCAATAACCCTGGGCATAATCGACCCCGATGGCGCGCAGGCGCTCCACGATCGCCTCACTTTCCACGAATTCGGCAATGGTGCGAATCCCCATCACGTGGCCGATCTCGTTGATGGCGGCCACCATGGCGGCATCGATCTCATCTTCCACCATATCCTTCACAAAACCGCCGTCGATCTTGAGGTAGTCCACCGCGAGATTCTTGAGATAGCCGAAGGAGCTGAGTCCGCTGCCAAAATCATCGAGGGCAAAACTGCAGCCGTGATCCCGCAGCACCTTGATGAAGCGGGTGGCCCCGCGCAGGTTGGCAATGGCCGCGGTCTCGGTGATTTCGAAACAGACCTGGCAGGGGTCCAGCGCGGACTTGGCCAGGTGATCCAACACGAAGGCAAGGAACCCTTCGTCGCTCAGTGACTGGCCGGACAGGTTAGCCACGTAGACCGCCTGGGCAGGCCCCGAGCGTCCGGGTCCGAAGGTCTTCAGCATGGTGCTCACCACCCAGCGATCCAGGGTGGGCATGAGATTGTAGCGTTCCGCCGCCGGCAGGAAGGCCATCGGCGGCACCATGTTGCCCTGGTCATCGAGCATGCGCACCAGCATTTCATAGTGGACGGGGAAACGACCGTTCTCCAGCGGCACGATGGGCTGGAAAAACAAACGCATGCGGTCCTCATCCAGGGCACGGCCGATCTGTGAAACCCAGCTCAACTCCCCGCGTCGCTGTTGCATCTCCCGATCGCCGGGCTCGTACACGTGGATGCGATTGCGCCCGCTGTCCTTGGCGGCATAACAGGCCACGTCCGCGGCGCTCAGCACCTCCGTGGCATTGTGACTGGCCTGGTTCACCGGTACCACACCGATGCTGACGCCGATCTCGAAACTGTGCTCCTGGTGCATGAAGCGGAAGGCCCTCACGGTATTCAGGATATCCTCCGCCACGCGGCGCGCCTTGTCCGGGCTGCAATTACTGAGCAGCATGCCGAACTCATCTCCCCCCAGGCGGGCCAGGACATCGGTTTCCCGGATACGTTCCAGCAGCACACCCGCCAGCTGGCGCAGCAATTCATCCCCGGCAATGTGCCCGCACACATCGTTCACCACCTTGAACTGGTCCAGGTCCAGGTAACAGAGCGCATGTTCCACGCCCTCCTGCTGGGCGCTGTCCAGGGCCAATTGCAGGCGCTGCTCGAATTCACGCCGGTTGTACAAGCCGGTAAGGGCATCATGGGCGGCCTGGTAGGACAACTGCCGGGCCAGCATGCGGGTCTGGCCTACGTCATGAAACACCATGACGGCACCGAGGATGGTGTCGTTACGCGCGCGTATGGGCGCGGCCGAGGCGCTGATTTCCACCTCGACCTCATCGGGACGCACCAGGATGATCTCGTCCTGCAGGGTCACGGGACTACGCTGGGCCAGGCAGAGCACGACCGGGTTATCCACGGCCTTCCGTGTCACCTCGTCATACAGCCTCAGGATATCCAGCAGTGGGCGGCCACGGGCCTGCTCCAGGGTCCAGCCGGTAAGTTTTTCCGCCAGTGGGTTGAAGTACTCCACACGGTACTGGGGATCGGTGGTAATGACGGCATCCCCGATGGAATGCAGGGTCACCTCTGCCTGCTCCTTCTCCTGGTACAGGGCGGCCTCGGAATCGCGCACCCGGGCCAGGGCCTCGCGTAACTCCTGCTGCTGAAGGGTGACGTAGTCAAGCGCCCGGTTGATGAACCCCCCCAGGTAACCGAACTCGTCGTTGCGTTTTTCATCGAATCGGGCATCGGTGGAACCGGCTGAAAAGGCTTCCGCTGTATGCACCATCTGCAGGAAAGGTCGGCTGATCATGCGCTGCAATACCCATTGCAGTATGAAACCGAACAGCAGGAAAGCACCACCCATGAACACCAGGTAGTGCTTGCGCTGCTGCTTGATCTGCTGTTCGATACTGGGCAGGGAAAGATTGAGCATCACCGCCAGCGGGGGCACCGCTTGGTCATGGCCGGCCACCTCGATGGTCCGTGAGTAGGTTACCAGTTGGCCTTCATCCCCGGCGAGGTCATGCCATTGCTCGAAATCCTCGTCCAGGTACTGCACGTATACCCGGGGGACATTGAAGGATTGCTGGGTATCCGTGACCACGGCCAGCACATCGGCAAAACTTTCGGGATGCTTACGAATCAGCTGGCGGTCAATCTCCTGCACGAAGTGATCCACCGTGGCCAGCTGACGCTGCGCCAGCTCATCCTCCAGCCCCTTGAGCTGCGCGAAAGCGAATAACAGGCCTATCAGGGCCAGGCCCCAGAACACCACGCCGGTTACCTTGACCGGCAGACCGGTGTGGGGCATGGCCGGCGCCTTCATCAGGGGATCGCGCCCGGTCATCGAAACCTGGCGTACTGGAGGATGATGAGCATGGGACAAACCCCACTGAGTCCGGCGCCAAAGATGGCGAAACCCATGAACCAGGCGAACCACCAGAGCTGCTCGGGGAACACCAGCAAGGACAGGATGAGACAGATCGCCACCGTCAGGCGCCAGGCGCGCTCTGCATCGAAGGGGATCAGGGCATCGGGATTGACATAGGTATCCGTGCCACTCGTACCCCTGGCCCGATTGATCAGCAGGGGGATGCGGAAATTGCTGATCCCCTCCAACAGCTGCAGGCCGATCACCGCCAGCAATACCTGGTGAAGATCGAAATAGAGGGAAATCAACAGGGTAAGGCCCAGGAGTAGCCGGTACAGGCGATCGCTCATGTTTCGTTTCCAAGCCGTGCGCAGGAAAAACCCCGTGCGGAATCACACCGCCCACAGGGTATGTAATGTACCTGTCGTAGCGGCCCGACACGGGCAAACTTGATAGGGATCAAACCATGAATAACAGTGGGTTACCCGATGAATCGGGTGGCGGGATGGCCTCGCGCGCGGGCTGGATCAGGCCGGGAAATCAACCACGCCGCCAGCGGGTGGCGCCGGCCGCATCCTCCAGCTGAATACCGGCCGCCTGCAACTCATCACGGATGCGGTCGGCTTCGGCCCAGTCCTTGCGGGCCCGGGCGTCGAGGCGGGCCTGGATACGAGCCTCGATTTCGTCATCCCCCAGCCCATCCGTCGCCCGGACAGGCTGGCCCTGCAGGTACTGGAGCGGCTCGGCCTGCAGGATGCCCAGCCGTGCCCCCAACTGCACCAGCGTAGCGGCCAGGCGGGGCGCCTCCCCCGTCCCGGCTTCCCGTGCCCGGTTCAGTTCCCGGGCCAGCTCGAACAATACCGCCAGGGCCTCGGCGCTGTTGAAATCGTCATCCATGGCGGCGTTGAAGCGGCGCTGGTACTCGCTGTCCGCCAGGGCCTCCCCGGGCGACACCCCGCGCAGGGCGGTATAGAAGCGGGTCAGGGCCGCGCGCGCCTTGTCCAGGTTGTCATCGCTGTAGTTGAGCGGGCTGCGGTAATGGCTGGCAAGAATGAAATAGCGCACCTCCTCGGGCTGATAGCGGGCCAGGATCTCGCGCACGGTGAAGAAGTTACCCAGGGACTTGGACATCTTCTCCTGGTCCACCTGCACGAAGCCATTGTGGATCCAGTAGTTCACGAAATGGCAACCGGTGGCGCCCTCCGACTGGGCGATCTCGTTCTCGTGGTGGGGAAATTGCAGGTCCATGCCACCGCCATGGATATCGAAGTGATTGCCCAGGCAATGGGTGGACATGGCGGAACACTCGATATGCCAACCGGGACGGCCCGCGCCCCAGGGCGAGGGCCAACTGGGCTCACCGGGCTTGGCCGCCTTCCAGAGCACGAAATCCAGGGGATCGTCCTTGGCCTCGGCCACCTCCACCCGGGCGCCGGCGCGCAGGTCTTCGGGGTTCTTGCCGGACAGCCGTCCATACCCTTCGAAGCGGCTGACGTCATAGTAGACATCACCGTTGCCGCCGGTGTAGGCATAGCCTTTCGCCACCAGGGTCCCGATCATGGCGAGGATATCGTCCATGGAGGTGGTGGCGCGCGGCTCCAGGTCAGGCGGCAGCACGCCGAGGGCTTCCGCGTCCTCGTGCATGGCGGTGATAAAGCGCCCGGTCAGGTCATCGATGGGTTCACCGTTCTCATGGGCGCGCTGGATGATCTTGTCGTCGATGTCGGTGATGTTGCGTACATAGGTGACCTCATACCCCAGGGCACGCAGGTGCCGCACCACCACGTCGAACACCACCAGCACCCGGGCATGGCCGAGGTGGCAGAGGTCGTAGACCGTCATGCCGCACACATACATGCGCACCTTGCCGGGCTCGATGGGTACGAAATCCTCTTTCTGACGTGTCAGGGTATTGTAGATCTGCAACATTGCCGGGGTCCTGGTATCCAGTCTGGCGGTACGGGGCGCATCATGGTAGCGGAAAGACACCCCGGCTCAAAGCCGGTTTCTTGTACCCTCGGCGAAAACCCTTATCATGGGCGACTCTTGATCCGGAGAACACCTCACATGGCACCCTTTTACCGCCTGTTACTCGGCCTGTTCATCGCCCTCGGCCCCCTCGCCTCCCAGGCGGAGGGCCCATCCCCCGCAGGAGATTCGAAAATGACCGTTGAGATGCAAACCAACCATGGCACCATCATGCTGGAACTGGACGCCGATCGGGCACCCAAGACCGTGGAGAATTTCATCCAGTACGCAAAGGAAGGTTACTATGACGGCACGGTCTTTCATCGCGTCATCCCCGGCTTCATGATCCAGGGCGGCGGCTTCGAGGTCGGCATGAACCAGAAGCCCACCCGGGATCCGGTGAAGAACGAGGCCGACAACGGCCTGAAGAATGAAACGGGCACCATCGCCATGGCACGCACCAACGACCCCCATTCCGCCACTGCGCAGTTCTTCATCAATGTGAAGGACAACAGCTTCCTCAACCACAGTTCGCCCAGCCCCCAGGGTTGGGGCTACTGCGTATTCGGCCGCGTGACCGATGGCATGGATGTGGTGCACGCCATCGAAAAGGTCGCCACCGGCAACAAGGGCTTCCACCAGGATGTGCCCGTGACGGATGTGATCATCGAAAAGGTCACCGTCCTCGAAGACTGATCCCGACCAGGAGGGGCGTGATTATCGCCCCTCCCCACCCCCCCATGAAGCCCGTCCTGTTCATCTCCGACCTCCACCTCGACCCCACGCGGCCGCGGGTCAGCGATTTGTTCCTGGATTTCCTTGCCGGCGAGGCACGCACGGCCACGGCGCTCTATATCCTCGGGGACCTGTTCGAGGCCTGGATCGGCGACGATGACCCGGAGCCGGAACATGCCCGGGTGATCGCCGGGCTGCGTGCCGCGGTGGACAGTGGCGTGCCCATCTTCGTTATGCACGGTAACCGGGATTTTCTGCTGGGGGATGATTTCGCCAGACGCAGCGGCGCCCAACAGCTGCCGGACAGCCTGGTCATCGAGTTGTTCGGCACACCCACCCTGCTGCTGCACGGCGATACCCTGTGTACCGATGACCGGGCCTACCAGGACTTCCGCGCCATGGTGCGCGATTCAGGCTGGCAAGGGGATTTCCTTGCCAGGCCCATCCACGAGCGGCAGGCCATCGCCCGCCAGTTACGCGAGACCAGCCAGCGGGCCACCCGGGGAAAGCCTGAATACATCACCGATGTGAATGCCGCGGCGGTAGCCGACTGCATGCGCACAGCCGGCGTTCGTCAACTGATCCACGGCCATACCCATCGACCCGCGGTGCATGACTTCGAACTGGACGGCCAGGCGGCCCGGCGTATCGTGCTGGGTGACTGGTACGAGCAGGGCAGCCTGCTGCGTTGTACCGAGGCTGGTTGTCGCCTGGAGCTCCTACCGGTCGGCTAGTCGCCCGCCAGCTCGCGCAACAAGGCCATCTCCTCCCCGTCGAAACCCGCCTCACCGCGCGCCTGCTCGGCAAAGGGCCCCTTGATGCGGCCCGGCATATGCCGCTCCAGCAGGGCCCGGAAGGTGGATAGCGGATCCAGGCCACGCCGGAGACAGCAATACCGGTACCAGCGGCTGCCGATTTCCACATGGCCGATCTCGTCGCGGAAGATGATGCGCAGGATCGCCACCGTATCCGGATCCCCCGCCTCCTCGAGGCGCTGGATCATGCCCGGCGTGACATCCAGACCCCGTGCTTCCAGCACCCGGGGCACCAGGGCCATGCGCACCAGCACATCGTCGGCGGTCTGGCAGGCCATCTCCCACAGGCCGTTGTGGGCAGGGAAGTCCCCATAGTCATGTCCCAATGCCCGCAGCCGTTCCCGCAGGAGAGCGAAGTGTTCCGCTTCCTCGGCGGCCACTCGCAGCCAGTCGCCGTAAAAATCGCCAGGCATGTCCCGAAAGCGATAGACCGCATCCAGGGCCAGGTTGATGGCGTTGAATTCGATATGGGCCAGGGCGTGCACCAGGATGGCACGCCCCTCGGGACTGCTGAGTTTGCGTTGGTGCAATTGCCGTGGCGCCACCAGCAGCGGGCGTTCCGGCCGACCGGGGATCTCGATGGGGCGCGGCGGCTCCGGGTCCGCAGCCTGCAATCGACCCGCGCGCCAGTCCTCCCGCAGGGCCTGGACCAGGGTCTGTTTGCGACCCGGATCACGGGCCAACAGGGCCTCCAGGGCGCGCGCGTACAGGGGCGTTTGCATCAAGGATATACCAAATAAAATAATCTACTAAACATTAAGATATTAAATTTATTTAATGTTATTTATAAATAAAAAACCGCTCGACCCGACCGGTGCTCCATATAGGCTTTGACAGGGAATTCCCCCTTCAGGCATGCTGGTTAAGCTAGGGTTACCGGAGGGTCCCGTCATGGCCCAGACGAAGCATATCCTCGAGATCTATGAGCCCTACGATTACACGGGGCCCAACCCCATGGTGGTGGCCGGTGTCTCCACCGCCCTCGACCCCACCGGTGTCGAATATTTCCTGCTGGAACTCCCGCAGCCGGTCGCTCTGGCCGATGCCAACCTGGAACAGATCCTGGTGAAACCCCGCTACAACGGCGACAAGATCGACCGCGCCACCTGCAGCAGCTGCACCGTGATCATCTCCCGGGTAATGCCTGGCCATCACGTCAATGGCAGCGGCCATTTCGAGTTCGAGCAGGTCCACCACTGGGGTGTGGGGAAGATCACCGTCGCCCCCGGCTGACGGAACGCCTCAGGCGCCCAGTCCACGCGCCAGGTCGTTTTGCAGATCCCGGACCGACTCCAGCCCCACCGCCACGCGCAACAAGCCCTGACTGATGCCCGCCTCGGCGCGCTGCTCGTCGGTCAGCCGGCCATGGGTAGTGGTAGCCGGATGGGTAATGGTGGTCTTGGTGTCTCCCAGGTTGGCGGTAATGGACATGATCCGGGTGGCATCCACCACTCGCCAGGCCGCTTCCCGTCCGCCCTTGACCTCGAAGGACAGCAGGCCGCCGAAGCCGCTCTGCTGGCGCCCCGCCAGTTCGTGCTGGGGATGGGAGGCCAACCCCGGATAATGGACCCGCTCCACACCGGGCTGCCCTTCCAGCCAGGCCGCCAATTGTCCCGCCTGTTCGCAGTGGGCGCGCATGCGCAGGCCCAGGGTCTCCAGCCCCTTGAGGAACACCCAGGCATTGAAGGGACTCATGGTGGGACCGCAGGTGCGCAGGAAACCGAACACCTCCTTGCCCACCCGCTCCCGGTCGCCCACCACCGCGCCACCCACGCAGCGCCCCTGGCCGTCCAGGTACTTGGTGGCGGAATGGATGACGATGTCCGCGCCCAGGGCCAGCGGCTGCTGCAGCGCCGGCGTACAGAAACAGTTATCCACCACCAGCAGGCAGCCCTTGCGCCGAGCCAGCTCCGCCAGGGCGCGGATATCCACCAGTTCGGTGAGTGGGTTGGAAGGCGTCTCCACGAACAACAGGCGGGTTTCGGGGCGGATGGCCCGCTCCCAGGCCTCCAGGTCCGCCAGCGGCACGAAGCTGGTCTCCACCCCGAAACGACCCAGGTAGTTGCTGAACAGAATGGTGGTGGTGCCGAAGATGCTGCGTGAGGAGACGATGTGATCGCCGCTCTTCAGCAGGCCCGCGCAGGTGGCGTAGATGGCCGCCATGCCGGAGGCCGTGGCCACGCAGGCCTCGCCGCCCTCCAGGGCCGCCAGCCGGTCCTGGAAGGTGCGCACCGTCGGGTTGGTGAAGCGGGAATAGATGTTGCCGGGCTCGGTCCCGGCGAAGCGTGCCGCCGCCTGGGCGGCGTTGGCAAAGACATAGCTGGAGGTGGGAAAGATCGCTTCCGCGTGTTCGCCCTCCGCGCTACGCTGCTGTCCGGCCCGCACCGCCCGGGTGTCCAGATCGTACTCGGACCAGTCCTCGATATCCATGTTGCATACCCTCATCGATCGCGGGCACAAAAAAACCCGCTGTTCGCCAAGCGAAAGCAGGTGCCATCGCTTTAGCTGAATTTATTACGCGCCCGCAAGCTGAACTCAAATCGGCGCAGAGATCACAGCCTAGTACAGGCCCGCGGCGGGTGTCAAGATGGCGGGCCGAACGCCTGTCCGGTGCCACTACGGCCTTGCTTGCGCCCTTCCGGCAGGAACAGCGATTTCACGCGTTGTTATGCAGTTCGATGATCTCCGCTTCCTCTTCGCGGCGCTTTTCCTTGGCGGAGTCGTTGCGACTGTCGCGCAGTTGGTTGAGATACTGCTCGCTCACGTCGCCGGTGACATATTCCCCGTCGAACACCGAACTGTCGAAGCGCTCCAACCGGGCGTTGCGCTTGCGCACCGTGTATTCCAGGTCGGCGAGATCCTGGAACACCAGCCAGTCGGCGCCAATGGCCGCACACACCTCTTCCTCGGTACGATCATGGGCGATGAGCTCTTCCTTGGTGGGCATGTCGATGCCGTACACATTGGGATAGCGCACCGGGGGCGAGGCGGAGGCGAAGTAGACCTTGCGGGCGCCGGAATCGCGCGCCATCTGGATGATCTGCTCGGAGGTGGTGCCACGCACGATGGAGTCATCCACCAGCAACACCGTCTTGTCGCGAAACTCCAGGTCGATGGCGTTGAGCTTCTGGCGCACCGATTTCTTGCGCTGCTGCTGGCCGGGCATGATGAAGGTGCGACCGATATAGCGGTTCTTGATGAAACCCTCGCGATACTTCACACCCAGACGGTTGGCGAGCTGCAGGGCGGCGGTGCGACTGGTGTCGGGTATGGGGATGACCACGTCAATGTCATGATCGGGTCGGATGCGCAGGATCTTTTCCGCCAGTTTCTCGCCCATGCGCAATCGCGCCTTGTAGACCGAGACATCGTCGATGATGGAATCAGGCCGGGCCAGGTAGACATATTCGAATATACAGGTGGCGTACTGGGGGTTCTCCGCGCACTGGCGGGTCTCCGCTTTGCCATCCAGCGTCACCACCAGTGCCTCGCCGGGCTCCAGGTCACGTACCCGCTCGAAACCCAGCGCGTCCAGGGCCACGCTCTCGGAGGCAACCATGTATTCCGTGCCCTGGGCCGTCTCCCGCTTGCCATATACCAGCGGGCGTATGCCGTAGGGATCCCGGAAGGCAATGATGCCATAGCCCATGATCATGGCCACTGCGGCATAGGCACCCTTGCAACGGCGGTGCACACCGGCCACGGCCTCGAACACATCGTTATGATCGATGCGCAGCTTGCCCTGGCGCGCAAGTTCATGGGCGAACACGTTGAGCAGGATTTCCGAGTCGGAATTGGTATTGATATGGCGCAGGTCTTCCAGGAACAGGTCCTGCTGGAGTTCCGCGGCATTGGTGAGGTTGCCGTTGTGGGCCAGGCTCACGCCATAGGGTGAGTTGACGTAGAAAGGTTGCGCCTCGGCGGAACTTTCACACCCGGCCGTGGGATAGCGCACATGGCCAATGCCCATGTTGCCGCGCAGGCGCAACATGTGTGACTGGCGGAACACGTCGCGTACCAGGCCATTGTCCTTGCGCAGGTAGAGGCGACTGCCTTCGCAGGTCATGATGCCGGCGGCATCCTGCCCACGATGCTGAAGCACCGTGAGACCATCGTACAGGGATTGATTGACGGGGCCCTTGGCTACCAGGCCGATTATGCCGCACATAGGGGGATCTCGCTTCCGGTTGTCACTACATCAATACTGAATATTCTCTGCAATATCCGTGGGCAGGAAACTGCGCATCCACAGGGCCAGTTCCACGAAATGCTTGAGAAAGACGGACTCCTGCCACCAGGGATCCTGGGGCACCTGGGTAAGGCCGGCCAGCAGCACCAGCACCCCCACCACCATGACCCCGCGCGCAATGCCGAACACGATGCCCAGGGCGCGATCGGTACCCGTGAGACCGGTCTTGCTCACCAGCTGGCCGACGAGGTAATTCACCAGCCCGCCAAGGATCAACACCAGCACCAGCAGGATGCCAAAGGCCAGCGCGAGTCGCGCGGAGGGCACCGATACCCAGCGTTCGAACCAGGGCGCGAAATCCTCATAGAAAAGTATCGCGATCACCGGGGCCGCGATCCAGGTGAGCAGTGACAGTGCCTCTTTCACGAAGCCGCGCCACAGGCTCAACAGCCCCGACAACAGGACGACGCCAAGGATGAAGTAGTCCACCCAGATCATGAAGCGGGAATCTCGTCTCGGGCAATCATGATCGAGGGGGCAGGCGTCCCCGGACGGCTGTTGGCGGGCATGGCGCGTATTCTAGCAGACCGGCGCGCGCGGGTGCGCGATCTCCCGCTCAGGGATGTGGCATCACCCGTACCTGCAGGCCCGAATCCCGGCCCAGCCCCGCCAATTCGGCCTCGGCCGCGCTGCGTTCCACGTAGGGCCCGACCCGCACCCGGTAGACGGTTTTCGCGTCCACCACGACCCGCTCCACGAAGGCGGTATACCCGGCCTTGCGCAGGCGGTCGCGCAGGGCGATGGCATTGGCCTCCTGGCCGAAGGCACCCACCTGCACCACCCAGCCAGCGGTCGCCGGGGCTGGTGGGGTGTCGCGGGCTTGAGGCGCGGTATCTGGCTGCGGTTCCGGTGCGGTATCCGCTTGCGGGGCCGCCGCGGCGGGTGACGGGGCTTCCGCTCCCGACTCGGGAGCCGCCTCGGTGGCGGGGGCTTCTGGCACGGCCACCGTGGTATCCGGTGCCATGGTGGCAGTCCCGTCCTCGCCAATCACCACCGTGGTCACCGGATCGGGCGGCACCACCAGCACGGGTTCCATGGGCTCGATCCGGCCTTCGCGCATCTCCTCGATGGGCTGAGGAAGATCCAGGGAACGCGGCCCGGCGTCGTCGTCGGGTCCCTCCAGCAGGATGGGAATGAAGATCACGGCCAGCGCCACCAGTACCACGGCGCCCACCACCCTTTGTTTCACCAGATTGTCCACGCGTTTCCCCTGTCTCAGGATTCCAGTACGGCCATGACCTCGGCCACGGTATGAAAGGAGCCGCTGACCACGACCCGGTCACCGGGCCGGGCCTGTGCCATGGCGGCGCGATAGGCGGCCGGGACATCCCCGGCCAGGGTCACGCCTGCCTCGGGCAGCCGGTTTGCGAGGCGTTCCCGCAGGGCCTGCGCACTCAGGCCGCGCGGCGGCGCCAGGCCACCCAGGTACCAATGATCGACGCTCGGCAACAATGGCGCCACGAAGGCGTCCACATCCTTGTCCGCCAGCATGGCCAACACCAGATGGGTGCGCCCCGAAACCGGCTGCGCGGCCAGGGTTCGTGCCAGGATTCTCCCGCCCTGGGGATTATGCGCCACGTCCAGTACCCGTTCCACCGCACCCGGCAGGCGCTGGAAGCGGCCCGCCAGGGACACGTCACGCAGGCCATGCTCCAAGGCTTCGCGCGGCACCGGCAAGCGCGCCTCCAGGCATACCAGGGCCTGGATCGCCGCCGCCGCGTTGTCCAGTTGATGATCGCCCGGCAGGGCCGGCAGGGGCAGTCCCGGATATTCCCGCCCCCTGCCCCACCAGGTCCAGTCCTGCTCACCACGATGGTAACCAAAGGCCGCATCGCGCCCGTACCAGAGGGCATCCACTGCCCGCGCCGTGGCCGGCACCGATGCCGGCGGCGCCGGATCACCGCACACCGCCGGCCGGCCGGTGCGGAAGATGCCGGCCTTCTCGCGGCCGATGCTGTCGCGGTCATCACCCAGCCAGGCGCTGTGATCGATATCAATGGCCGTCACCAGGGCCACGTCGGCATCGAGGATGTTCACGGCGTCCAGGCGTCCGCCCAGTCCCACTTCCAGCACCATGACATCCAGGTCCGCTCCGGAAAACCATTGCAAGGCCGCCAGGGTGCCGAATTCAAAATAGGTCAGCGAGCGCTCACCACGCGCGGCGTCCACCTGTGCGAAGGCACTGCACAGGTCCGCATCAGCCACCATCGTGCCATCGATACGGATGCGTTCGTTGTAGCGCAACAGATGGGGCGAGGTGTAGGTGCCGACGCGATAGCCGGCGGCGCGCAGCATGGCCTCGAGCAAGGCTACGCTTGAACCCTTGCCGTTGGTGCCGGCCACGGTGATGACGGGACAGGCGGCCTTGAGCAGCCCGAGATCCTCCGCCACGGCGGCGATGCGTTCCAGCCCCAGGTCGATGGCATTGGGATGCAGGGTCTCCTGCCAGGCCAGCCATTCGGCAAGGGTGGCGAAACGCGGGGGGCTGGTTTCACTCATGGGCGTTTGCCGGGGATCAGGCATTCGTTTTCACCGCAAAGGCGCAAAGGTCGCAAAGAAATTCCGCATTCGCGGGAATGACGGGTGATCAGTCACGGGCTCTATGAGGTTTGCTTTGCGCCCTTTGCGCCTTTGCGGTGAAAAAACTCAGGCAACGGAGGCACGCTTGCCCAGCATGGCCAGTAATTCGCCGATCCGCGGACGCAACTCGCGGCGGTCCACGATCATGTCGATGGCACCATGCTCGAGCAGGAATTCACTGCGCTGGAAGCCTTCCGGCAACTTCTCGCGTACCGTCTGCTCGATGACCCGCGGGCCGGCAAAGCCGATGAGGGCATTGGGTTCGGCCACATGAATATCACCCAGCATGGCGAAACTGGCGGATACCCCGCCCATGGTGGGATCGGTAAGCACCGACACGAAAGGCACCCGCGCATCGGCCAGGCGCGCCAGGGCGGCGCTGGTCTTGGCCATCTGCATGAGGGAGAACAGCGCCTCCTGCATGCGCGCGCCACCACTCGCGGAAAAACACACCAGGGGGATGTGGTGTTCCAGGGAAACGTTCACGGCACGCACGAACTTCTCGCCCACCACCGCGCCCATGGAACCCCCCATGAACTTGAACTCGAAGGCCGCCGCCACCAGCGGCAGACCCAGCACCTGGCCGCGCATCACCACCAGGGCATCCTTCTCGCCGGTGGCCTTCTGGGCCTGGGTGATGCGGTCCTTGTATTTCTTGCTGTCCTTGAAGCGCAGTTCATCGATCGGTTCCAGGTGCGGAGCAATCTCCTCGCGCGACTCGGGATCCAGAAAACCGTCCAGCCGGCGGCGCGCATCGATACGCATGTGATAATTGCACTTGGGACAGACATCCAGGTTACGTTCCAGTTCGGCACGGTACAGAATCTGGTTGCAGCCGTTGCACTGGCTCCAGATCCCTTCCGGCACCTGGCGCTTGTCGACCCCGTTCCGTTCCGTACGAATCCGGGATGGCATCAGTTTTTCAAACCAGCTCATAATCGCTTCGCTCTGTAATCATGTTGTACCCCTGTCGGGCTGAAGCCCGACATCAACCTTCAGCCGCCACTGGCCGCCTGGGGCTGAACGGCATCCATGGCGGCACGCATCTCCGCCAACACGGCAGCCAGGGTTTCCGGGATGCGATCCGGTGTCGCCAGCAGCTCTGGCACCCGGCTCACCAGGGCGCTGCCCACCACCACGGCATCGGCCACCGCCGCCACCCGCGCGGCGGCCTCGGCATCGCGGATACCGAAGCCCACGCCCACCGGCAGCCCGGTGTGGCCGCGGATCTCGGTGACCTTGCCGGCGACGGCGGACACATCGAGTTGGCTGGAGCCGGTGACACCCTTGATGGAAACATAGTAGATGAAGCCGCTGGCCACCGCGCTGATACGATCCATGCGCGCGCCCGAAGAGGTGGGCGACAGCAGGAAGATGGGGTCCAGGGTTTCGGCCTGCAGCGCCTGCACCAGGTCATGGGCCTCTTCCGGGGGCAGGTCCACGGTCAGTACACCATCCACGCCCGCCTTGGCGGCGGCGCGGGCGAAGTCCTCGTAGCCCATGACCTCGATGGGGTTCAAATAGCCCATCAACACCACCGGGGTATCGGCATCGCGGGCGCGGAACTCGTGCACCATCTCCAGCACGTGGCGCAGGCTGGTGTGGTGGACCAGGGCGCGCTCGCAGGCGGCCTGGATCACCGGGCCATCGGCCATGGGATCCGAGAAGGGCACACCCAGTTCGAGGATATCGGCGCCCGCCGCCACCAGGGCATGCATCAGCGGCACCGTAACCCCGGGTTCGGGATCGCCCGCAGTCACGAAGGGGATGAGAGCCTTGCGCCCGGTGGCGCGCAGCTCGGCAAAACGTCCGGCGATCCGGCTCATACCTCGAGGCCCTCCAGTTTTGCCACAGTATTGATGTCCTTGTCGCCACGACCGGACAGATTGACCACGATGCTCTGTTCGGGAGACAGGGTCGGCGCCAGCTGGGTGACATAGGCCAGCGCGTGACTGGATTCCAGCGCCGGGATGATCCCCTCGATACGGGTGAGGTCGTGGAAGGCCTGCAGGGCCTGCTGGTCGGTGACGGACACATAGCGGGCACGCCCTGTGTCCTTCAGCCAGGCGTGCTCCGGACCGACGCCGGGATAGTCGAGGCCGGCCGACACCGAATGGGTCTCGATGATCTGGCCGTCGGCGTCCTCCATCAGGTAGGTGCGGTTGCCGTGCAGCACACCGGGCTTGCCGGCGCACAAGGGCGCGGCATGATGCCCCGTGTCCAGGCCATCACCAGCGGCCTCGACACCGTACATTTGTACCTCGGTATCGGCGAGGAAGGGATGGAACAGACCGATGGCATTGGAACCACCGCCCACGCAGGCCACCAGGGCATCGGGCAGCTTGCCGGTGCGCTCCAGCATCTGGGCGCGCGCCTCGCGGCCGATCACCGCCTGGAAGTCGCGCACCATGGCCGGATAGGGGTGAGGACCCGCCACGGTACCGATGATGTAGAAGGTGTTGTCCACGTTGGTGACCCAGTCGCGCATGGCCTCGTTGAGGGCATCCTTGAGGGTGCGGGAACCGGACTTCACCGCCACCACCTCGGCGCCCAGCAGGCGCATGCGGTAGACATTGGGCGCCTGGCGAATGATGTCGTCGGCGCCCATATAGATGACGCATTCGAGACCCAGCCGCGCCGCCACCGTGGCGGTGGCCACACCGTGCTGACCGGCGCCGGTCTCGCCGATGATGCGGGTCTTGCCCATGCGGGTGGCCAGCAGGGCCTGGCCGACGGTATTGTTCACCTTGTGGGCGCCGGTGTGGTTGAGGTCTTCGCGCTTGAGGTAGATCTGCGCGCCACCCAGTTTCCGGGTCCAGCGCTCGGCGTGATACAGGGGCGAGGGCCTTCCCACGTAATGGGCCAGGTCCTGGTCCAGTTCCGCCTGGAAATCCGGGTCGCCCAGGTATTTTTCATAGGCCAGGCGCAGCTCTTCCAGCGGGCCCATCAGGGTCTCCGCCACGAAGCGTCCGCCATAGGGACCGAAGTGCCCGTTCTCGTCGGGCAGGTCCAGTCGCAGGGCCTGGGGATCAACCGACTTTGCTTGTGTCGCCACTGCTCACTCCTCGCATGAAGGCCTGGATCCGCGCCGGATCCTTGATGCCCTTGTCTGCTTCCACACCACTGCTCACATCCACCGCATAGGGCCGTACTGCGTCGATGGCCGCGGCCACATTGTCCGGGGCCAGCCCGCCGGCCAGGATGCAATGGGCACGCAGGGCCTCCGGGATCAGTTCCCAGTCGAACACCGCGCCACTGCCGCCGGGCACCGTTTCGTGCCAGGCGTCGAGCAACAGGGCGCGCGCCTCCCGATAGCCTTGCGCCGCCGCCAGCAGGTCGCTGTCCGGCCGCACCCGCAGCGCCTTGATAAAGGGCTGGTTGAACTGGCGGCAATAGTCCGGGGTTTCGTCACCATGGAATTGCAGCAGGTCCAACCCCACCGCATCGGCCATGGCGCGCACCATACCCGGCTGTTCGTTGACGAACAGGCCCACCACCGTGACGAAGGGCGGCAATGCACGCACCACCGCCAGCGCCTGGTCCGGTGTCACGAAGCGCGGGCTGCGCGGGTAGAACACCAGGCCGATGGCGTCGGCTCCCGCCTGCGCAGCCACCACCCCATCTTCCGGGCGGGTAATGCCACAAATCTTGACCCTGGTACGCACGGACGGCCCCGCTGCCTTGCCAATGAAACCAAAGGGCATAGGGTACCAGAACTCGGACCGGGACCCGAACCCCGCCGGCCCCCATCAGGCGAAGTGGGGTAGGCGCCCCAACTCCGGGATGCCGAATTCCCCGGGGTAACGCACCCCCACCAGGTAAAGGCCGGAGGCCGGTGCCGTGGCCGCGGCCAGGGTGCGGTCGCGCCGTTCCAGCAACTCCCGGGTCCAGTCCGGGGCCTGTTCGCCGCGGCCGATGGCCAGCAACACCCCCACGATATTGCGCACCATGTGGTGCAGAAAGGCATTGGCCACGATGTCCACGAGGAAATACTCCCCGGACTGGCTGACCTGCAGGGATTCCACCGCACGGATGGCATGGTTGGCCTGGCATTGGGCGGCACGGAAGGAGGAAAAATCATGTTCCCCGACCAGGTGGCGAGCCGCCGCCTGCATGGTTTCCAGCACCAGGGGGCGGTATTCCCAGCCCACCCGGTGGCGTTCCAGGGCCGAGCCGACGCGCCGGTTCAGGATCACATAGCGGTAGCGGCGCGCCCTGGCACTGTAGCGGGCATGAAAATCCTCGCTCATCTCGCGCCGCCACAGTACCCGCACATCGGCGGGCAGTTCGGTGTTGGTGCCCAACAACCAGGCCCGTTCCGGGCGCACGGCACCGGTATCGAAGTGCACCACCTGGGCGGTGGCATGTACGCCCGCATCGGTGCGCCCGGCGCAACTCACCTCGATCTTCTCATCGGCCACCCGCGTCAGGGCCGTCTCCAGGCATTCCTGTACCGAGCGCACCCCCGTCTGCTGGCGTTGCCAGCCGCGAAAGGCGCTGCCATCGTATTCGATTCCCAGGGCGATGCGCATGATACGGTCGGATGATACTAGGACAGAAGGCTGGAGGAGGCCCGGACGCCGTACCAGAGCAACAGGCCGATCGTCACCGGAACCAGCCACTGCCAGACGGGCACCGGGCCGATTTCCGGAACCTCACGCATACCCGGCTCGGTCGCATCGGCCTGGGCCAGTACGGTGCCATAGAGGTGGCGGGCCCGCGCCGCGAGTCGTGCCAGGCGTGAACGCCCACCCTCCCCGGACTGGCCGAAGCGTGCCGCCACCTCCTGCACCCGGGGCACCACCTCCAGGGTCAACAGGATGCGCACCGCCAGCCGTTCGTGGTCGATACCCAGCCAGCGCAAGGGCGCCGTGAAGGCCATCACGGCGCCCAGCAGGGCGTCCCGCTCCGTGACACTCATGACCCAGTGCACCGCGGCCACGATGGCCAGCAGGACGCCCAACCGCGCACCGCCCTGCCTCAGGCCTTCCAGGCTGGGGCCATGGTCCCCGAAGCCGTCCCAGAGTGGATCGCCCGGTGTCCACCAGCCGTAGAGCACTAGGATGGACAACAACAGCCAACGAATCCGGCGCACCATAGTGAACAGGCCATCGAGATGCACCATGCCCGTGCGGGCATACAACAACAACAGCAGCAGCAAGCCGGGCAGCAGGCCGGCCGCGCCGGTCAGGGCGAGCAACAGGATGAAGACCAGCAGGGAATGGAGACGGATCAGGGGATGCACTCGGGAAGGGTACTACATTCCCCGCAAAGACTGCCAACCTCGGATCAAGGGCCAGGTGCGGCCCCCAGGGTAAAGAAAAAACTGGCACCCTGGTCCACGGTCGACTGGGCCCATATCCGGCCACCATGGCTCGTCACCACACGCCGCACAATGGCGAGGCCCACGCCGGTGCCGGGGAACTCCTCCATGGCGTGCAAGCGCTGGAATACACCAAAGAGCTTGTCGTAGTACTTCATATCAAAGCCGGAACCGTTGTCCTTCACGTAATAGACGATCTCGCCCGCTTGCTCGAAGGCACCGATTTCAACGCGTCGTTCCTGCCTGTGGCCCGTGAATTTCACGGCGTTGGAAAGCAGGTTTTCCCACACTTGGTGCATGAGTGCTCTATCACATCGGGCCTCCGGCAGGGAGTGCACCGTGAAATGGACCGAATCAGTATCCGTGGTGTTCTGGATGTCAGCGATAATCTCTCCTACCAAGGCATTCATGTCCACCTTGCCGGGAATGACGGCGGTACGGCCAAGCCGGGAAAAACGCAGAATGTCGTCGATGAGCATGCCCATGCGGTGCGCATTCTCGCGAATCCTGGACAGCTTGTGCTTTCCGTACTCATCCAGGTGCTCCGCACAATCCTCTACCAGCGCCTCACTGAACCCGTCGATGGCACGCAACGGGGCGCGTAAATCATGGGAAACGGAATAGCTGAAACTCTCCAGTTCCCTGTTTGCCTCCTCCAGCGCCTGGGTTCGCCTGGAAACTTCATTTTCCAACCGGGCCTTGGCCTCGCGATCCTGTTCTGCCTGTATCCTTTGCCCCTTAATGCGATAGGCCATCCACAGGGCGCTGAAGACCAGCAGTATCAGCAATACGTCTGAAATCAGGATGCGCCTGAACAGGGTATTTTTTGCCGCGAAAACCGCCTTTTCCGGCTCCATGACCACAAGCCCCCAGCCATGGTTGGGCATGGGTCCATAGGCAACCACCATATCTTCCCGTGGATTTATACCCGGCAGGGTTTCAACGCCCCTGCGTCCTTGCAGCAAGCGACGAACTGCGGGAGAACCAGAGAAATCCAGCAATTGCACATCACTCTCGTAACCAGGATGAAAGGCGAGTGTCCCATTGCGGTCCACCACGTACAGGTTACCCTCGGATCCGGCATCGAGATGTCGGGTCCACTCGAAAAACGTACCCAGGCTGACCTGTAGCACCAATATTCCCGCTACACGGTCAGCGATATCCTCTATGGGTACAGCCACCGCGAACACATGGATTTTTGGTTCTGCCGCACGTTGGTAGACCTCGGATATATAGGGACGCCATTCCCTGGATACCCCCTGGTACCAGTCCCGATGCTGAAAGTTTCTGCCCCTGACACCACCGGGGAGCTCCGGCATATCCACCATGAGGGTTCCATCCGGCTTGGCGACAAAAACACGATCGATGTACGAAAAAGCATCTGGCACCTCAGCCAGGATGATCCCGGCATCGTCCCAGGCACCCGCCTGCACCAGGGCGCGGAATCGTACCCGGGTAGACAGGGATATGGCGACATCGACGAGCCGGTCGAATCGTTCGGTCAACAGTTCGGCAGACAAGTACGCGATGGAGGATCGCTTGGAGAGCGCAGACTCGACAAGCTCTTTATGGATCAGCTTGTAACCCTGTACAGAAACGGCGATCACGATCACTACGAAACATAGCGCAGTTAGTGCGGGCAGCTTGTGCCCGCGAAAGATCTCCCCCCAAAGGCCCTGCTTCGCATTCGTCTTCGGCATTGCTCCCTCATTAAAGAATGGCCAGGGACCCAGCGCTCAACTACCTGTTTTTATGTAGAACTATCGACGAGACTGCTCTTGTCCGAGTATAGACGCCGACGAGGAATCCGCGACCCCGTCACCTCTGCGTCACCTTCGTTACTGTGATCCACCACGCAATTCCTGAATAATACCGCCATGGACGACTTGGCTCCCTTTTTCACCCTGGGTGTTGCCTTGGCTCTGGGCCTTTTGATCGGTCTCGAACGTGGCTGGAAAGACCGTGAACAGGCGGAAGGGAAACGTGTCGCGGGTATCCGTACCTATGCATTGATCGGCCTGCTGGGCGGCGCCTGGGGACTGATGTCGGAGCAACTCGGGCAGGCCCTGTTGGCGGCGGCCTTCTTCACCCTGGCAGTGGTGCTGGTGGCCGCCCATGCCCTGAGTCAGCGACAGGAGATGGATGTCGGCATCACCGGCGTGATCGCCGGGCTGCTGACCTTCGCCTTTGGCGCCATGGCCACCCTCGGGCAGGTCACACTGGCGGCCGCGGGAGCCGTGGTGACCACCATATTGCTGGGCACCAAGCCCATCCTCCATGCCTGGGTGGGCCGGCTGGAAAAAAAGGAACTGCATGCCACCCTGAAACTGCTGCTGATCTCGGTGGTGGCGCTGCCCCTGCTGCCCAACGAAGGCTACGGCCCCTGGCAGGCCCTCAATCCCCAGCGCATCTGGTGGATGGTGGTGATCATCGCAGCCATTTCCTTTGCCGGCTATTTCGCCATGAAGATCGTCGGCAAGCGCAGGGGCATTCTGGTGACGGGCCTGTTGGCGGGACTCGCCTCTTCCACCGCGGTCACGGTGAATTTCTCGCGCCTGGCACGCGGCAGCCCGGGCCTGGAGAACACCCTGGCGAGCGGGATCCTGGTTGCCTGCGCCACCATGTTTCCACGTATCCTGGTGGTCAGCAGCATTTTCAACCCGTCCCTGGCCTGGGCACTGCTAGCCCCCTTCCTGGCAATGACCGCCACCAGTTACCTCGCCGCCTGGACCTTCTGGCATCGTGGCGAACCTCACCACGATCATGCCAGCACACCATTGCGCAATCCCTTCGAACTCGTACCGGCCCTGATCTTCGCCGGCCTGCTCACGGCCATCCTGCTGCTGTCGCGGATCCTGTCCAACACTTACGGCGATACCGGCATTTACCTGCTTGCCGCCGTCTCCGGCATCACGGACGTGGACCCCATCACCCTTTCACTCGCCAACATGGCCGGGGAGACGCTGGGCATCGCGCCGGCCGCCCTCGCCATCCTGATCGCGGCCTTCACTAATTCCCTGGCCAAGGCGGGGCTCACCCTGGGAATCGGCGGCGTCCGGATCGGCAGCCGGGTTGGCCTGGCGATGCTGGTAATCCTGGGCACCGGTTTCGCCACCTGGTGGTTCATGCGTTGATCATCGCGCGCCGCAGCTTGTGAAGGAGTATAAGAACCGTCTACAGTCCTTGCTCAGGAGGAAGCACGTCATGGCCCAGGCAGATCACAGCTTGTTTCTCCCCGCTATGGTGTCCAGCATCCTGCACGACATGGGATCGGGTACCTGATGCTGACGCCAGCACGCTCAGCCCCACCATTCCGGCCACGACTTGTGACGCTGACAGTCATCTGCCTGGCAGTCCTCATAGGAGCCGGTGCGATCGCCGAGGCCCGGACAGCGTCCATACAGGATGACCACCTGGCCGCCGACCTGACCCACCCGGACTGGTTCAAGGACAGCTTTCTCGATCTGCGCGACGACCTGCAACAGGCCGTCGTGACCGGCAAGCGGGGCATCCTGGTGTTCTTCAGCACCCGCACCTGCAGCTATTGCCAGGTATTCCTGGACACCACCTTCGCGGACCCGGAGATCGTGGAACGTGTGCAACGCCACTTCGATGTTATCGGTATCGATGTGATGAGCGACCTGGAGGTCACGGACCCGCAGGGCGGCCTGCACTGGGCGAAGGATTTCGCAGTGCAGGAGCAGGCGCGGTTCACCCCCACCCTGGTGTTCTACGGCGCGGAGGGACAGCCCCTGCTGCGGTTGGTCGGTCATCAGCCGCCGGACCGCTTCCGAAGAATCCTGGATTACCTGGAGGACCGGCAGTATGAAACCCGGACCCTGCGGGCCTACCTGCACGAACAGGACGCAGAACCGGTTCCGGGCGGCACACTCACCCCGGAACCGGGACTCTTTTCCCCGCCGCCCTACCTGCTGGATCGCCGCGCGCCCGGCGGGCGGCCACTGCTGGTGCTGTTCGAGCAATCCGATTGCCAGCCCTGCCGGGAATTTCACCGTACGGTCCTGCAACAAGCCTCCATACGCACACACCTGCGGGCATTCGAGGTCGTGCAACTGGACCTGCTGGATGACCGCAGCCCGGTGCTGACCCCGAAGGGACGGAAATTCACCCCCAGGGACTGGGCTGGGCAGCTACAGCTGATCCACGCACCGGCACTGGTGTTCTTCGACGAGACCGGCAACGAGGTGCTGCGACTCGATGCCGAGACCGGGGCCTACCGCCTTGAGGGTGCCCTGCAGTACGTGCTGGAAAAGGCCTACCTGGAGATGCCGCAGTTCCAGCACTGGCGGCGCCAGAAGGTCCTCGAGGACACGACGTCGGGCTCGAGTCTCCGCGCGGAGTGATCCCCGCCAATCACCGGTGATATTCGCCGGCACGCTCCGGCTGGTACAGGATCTCCTCGACACATACCTTCAGCGTGCCACCGCCCGGACCCGGCCATTCGATTTCATCGCCCTGTGTCAGCCCCAGCATGGCGCTTCCCACCGGCGCGAGAATGGAGATGGTCGTGCCACTTTGATCCACATCCCTGGGATACACCAGCGTCAGGGAAAATTCCTCATTGGAGGAGGACACCCGGAACTTGACCGTCGAGTTCATGGTAACTACGCCAGGCGGAATCTCCTTGGGAGGAACGATTTCCGCGCGTTCCAGTTCGGCCTGCAGCGCTGCCTTGCCAGGAAAGGCATTCGCGGGCAAAGACGCCAGCAGGTCTTCCAGACGCTCGGCGTCACGTTCCGAGATAACGATCTTTGGTCTTGCGGTCATAGCGCACCTCTTTCATACAGACAAATAAAAAGCCCGGCATGTGCCGGGCTTCGTTCCGGGGATGCGGATACTCGAACTATAGCTGGCCCAACAACTCCCGGGCCTCGTCCTGCTGGGTCTCGTTGCCTTCCTGCAGGACCTCCTCGAGGATGCTGCGCGCACCATCGGGGTCGCCCATGTCGATGTAGGCACGGGCCAGGTCCAGCTTGGTCGAGACCTCGTCCATATCCGAAAGCAGGCCTTCGCCCTGATCTTCCTCGTCCAGGTCGGCGCCACCCAGGTCCAGGTCCCCCAGATCGAAATCCAGGTCATTGGAGCTCTCGGCTGTGTCGGGTTTGCGTTCCTCCTCGCCGCCCAGGTCGAATTCCATGGGCTCGTCTTCTCCCGGGGCAGGCTTCGGTTCCTCTGCCGCGGTATCGAGATCGAAGTCCATGTCGCCCAGTGGTGGTTCCTGGCTGGTGAGACCCGCATCATCATCGCCCAGGCCAAGGTCGAAATCGAGACTGTTGTCCTCAACGCCAGGAGGAGGCGCATCCGCCGCGCTGTTCCGGTTCGTGGTCGGAGCACCACCAGGCTGGTAGAGGGGATTGTCGGGACTCAGTTCGCGACCCATGTCCGCCACCTTCAGCCACAGGGGATGTTCCTGGTTTTCCAGGCGCGCCAGCACCTGCTCCGCATGGGCGTCGAAACCGGAACGGTTCTGGGCGGCGGCGTAGATCTCGAACAATTTGAGGTTGAAGTCATCGCGCTCCGGTTCGGCCTCCAGGGCATCACGAATCAGATCCTCGGCTTGCTGATAACGGCCATAGGCAAGGTATACGTCGGCCTCGGCCAGGGGATCGGCTTCACTCTGGTTCTGGATGGCGCCCAGATCGGAAGTGGCGAATTCACTCAGCAGGGAGGAATCGCTTTCCCGCGGCCGGGATTCCGACTCCGATTCGGCCGGCCGGGGGGTATCCGGCACCACCGGCGCCGAGGCGCGGGTGGGCCGTTCCTCCCGCTCCTGCAGGATGCTTTCCTGGAATTCGGGTTCGCTGGCGGAACGACGGCGCAGTCCCAGCAGGACCAGCAGGGCCAACACCACCGCACCGGCACCGAGCCAGAGAGGATTGGCCAGGATCCGGTCCAGCAGGCTGCGGGATTCCTCGAAGGGAGGCGGTTCGACCCGCGCGGACTGTGGCGGTGTTGCCTGCATGACAGGTTCCGGCACGGGTTCCGATTCCGGTGTGGCGGCCATGTCTTCACCGGGCACGGCTTCACCAGGCATGGCTTCTTCCAGCGACCCCTCGGCCTCGGTTTCCGCTGGCGGGGCCGTGCCCTCGCCCTGGAAGAGTTCCGCTTCCAGGGCGTCGACACCACTGGGTTCCCCGGGGGCGGTCTCGGGAGCGGGGATACCGGTTGCGCTCGCCTCCTCGCCCGCCTGGTTGGCCAGCAGGGCCAGCTGGTCATCCTTGAGCTCGATCAGCCGTTGCATCTTGGCAATTTGTTCTTCCAGGACCTGCAGCCGGGATTCCAGCTGCTCGCTCTGGGCCCGCTGTACCTCGGTGGCCTCGGTGGCCAGCACCAGTTCACGGCGCAGGGCATCCAGGTTATCCCCTTCACCTGCCACGGCAGCCGCGCCCGCGGCCGCCGCCTCCTCATCGGGAGCGGTCAGTTCCAGCTTGCTGCCGGCCGGGGCTGGGGCCGGCGCCGGCATGGGCGCGGCGGTTTCGGCCGGGGTGGGGCGGACTCGACCCTCCCGCCACTCCCGGTTCTGGGTACGCACCTCGGCACTGGCGTCGGCGGTACTGATGGAGGTGAATTCTGCGCGATCGGGGATGCGCAGCACATAGCCCGCCTTGAGATTGTTGATGTTGTGCCCGATGAAGGCGCTGGGATTGGCGTTGAGCAGACCCAGCATGGCCTGCTCCATACCCACCCCTTCAGGTCGAACTTTGGCGGCAATGTTCCAGAGGGTGTCGTTACGGCCGGTGGGGCCGTAGGTATCGCCGCTATGGGTGCCGACATCGGCGGCAGGTGTAGTGGTCGCCGGTCGGGGCGCGGTCGCCCGGGCCGGGGTCGGGGCAGGCGCACGGGTAACCGGTAGCTGGGCGGTCGGGGCCGGGGCCGGCATGGTGACCGGCGGATCCACCAGCACGGTGTAGGCGCGCACCAGCTTGCCGTTGGCCCACACCACTTCGAGCATGAAGTCCAGGAAGGGCTCGCGCACGGCTTCGCGACTGGTGAGCTGGATTACTGCGCTGCCATCGGGCTTGCGTACCGGCTCGAAGCGGATATTGGAAAGAAAGGACGGGCGATCGATACCCGCTTGCTGGAAGATCTCCGCGGAGGCGAGGGCAACGCGCAGTTCCTGCAGTTCCTTTTCGGTGACAGACAACAACTGCACTTCCGCCCGCAGGGGCTGGTTGAGCGCGGACTTGAGTTCGATATCCCCCAAGCCCAGTGCCAGGGCGGACTGTGCCGCCAAGGCTCCCCACATGGCCATGGCCAAGGCCGATTTCCTGAACATAGTACTCCCCTTCATGGCGGTTTAGCCCGCTTCCACTCTGCAGGCCCCGTCCCTTCATTGGGACGGGTATTCATTCAACGATGACGGCCCGGCCGCTTGTCGGCCCGAATATAGCCTACAAGTACTCTTTGACCAAGATTTCAGCGATTTGCACGCTGTTGAGGGCCGCCCCCTTGCGCACATTATCGGCGACCACCCACAAATCTAAACCTCGCTCGTGGGAGATGTCCTCGCGGATGCGCCCGACGAACACCGGGTCCTTGGTGGCGGCCTCGGTCACCGGCGTGGGATATCCGCCATCCTCGTGCTTGTCCAGCACCACCACCCCCGGCGCCTTCTTCAACAGGGCACGCGCCTGCTCGGCCGTGATCTTGTCGCGGGTCTCGAGATGCACGGCCTCCGAATGTCCGAAGAATACCGGCACGCGCACGCAGGTGGGATTCACCCGGATGTCCATGTCACCGAAGATCTTCTGGGTCTCCCAGACCATCTTCATCTCTTCCTTCGTATAGCCATTGTCCTTGAACACATCGATGTGGGGCAGGACGTTGAAGGCGATCTGCTTCGGGTACACCTTGCTTTCGATGGACTTGCCGTTGAGCAGGCGCGCCGTCTGGCCGGCAAGTTCCTCGATCGCCTCCTTGCCGGTACCCGACACGGCCTGGTAGGTGGCCACGTTGATGCGGGTGATGCCCACGGCATCGTAGATGGGCTTCAGGGCCACCAGCATCTGGATGGTGGAACAGTTGGGGTTGGCGATGATGCCCCGGTTCTTGTAGTCGGCGATGGCCTCGGGGTTCACCTCCGGCACCACCAGCGGGATGTCCGTGTCGTAGCGGAACTGGGAGGTGTTATCCACCACCACGCAGCCGGCCGCCGCCGCCTTGGGCGCGTACTCCTCGGAGACGCTGGCGCCGGCGGAAAACAGGCCGATCTGCACCTTGGAGAAATCGAATTCCGCCAGGTCGGTCACGTCCAGGGTCTTGCCCTGGAAACGGACGGTCTTGCCCGCGGAACGGGCACTGGCCAGGGGGTAGAGGTTGTTCACGGGGAACTCCCGCTCCTCCAGGATCTCCATCATGGCTTCACCAACGGCGCCGGTGGCGCCCACCACGGCAACATCAAATTTCCGGGTCATGATCGTTGTATTCCTTGTAATGCGTGTGATTAAAGCAAAATGCCCCGCCTCCACCTGTGGAGTGGGTCACAGTTCCAGTCTACAGGGCGGCCACCACGGCGTCGCCCATGGCGGCGGTGCCCACCTGCTGCATGCCGGCGGCCATGATGTCCGGCGTACGCAACCCCTGGTCCAGCACCCGGCCGACGGCGGCCTCGATGCGGGCGGCGGCGGCCTCCGCGTCGAGACTGTAACGCAGCATCATGGCCACGGAAAGGATGGTGGCCAGCGGGTTGGCCACGCCCTTCCCGGCGATGTCGGGGGCGGAGCCGTGGATGGGCTCGTACATGCCCTTCCCGTTGGCGTCCAGGGAGGCCGAGGGCAGCATGCCGATGGAGCCGGTGAGCATGGCGGCGGCGTCGGAGAGGATATCCCCGAACATGTTATCGGTGACCATGACGTCGAACTGCTTGGGCCACTTCACCAGCTGCATGGCGGCATTGTCCACGTACATGTGGGACAGCTCCACGTCGGGGTACTCCTTGCCCACCCGGATCATCACCTCGCGCCACAGCTCGGTGACCTCCAGGACGTTGGCCTTGTCCACGGAACAGAGCCGCTTGCCACGCTTGCGGGCGATCTCGAAGGCGGAGCGGCCGATGCGCTCGATCTCCGATTCCCGGTACACCAGGGTGTTGTAGCCCTGGCGCTCGCCGTTCTCCAGGGTGCGGATGCCGCGCGGCTCACCGAAGTAGATGCCGCCGGTCAGCTCGCGCACGATCATGATGTCCAGCCCGGCCACCACCTCGGGGCGCAGGGTGGAGGCGTCCGCCAGCTGGGGATAGAGCACGGCGGGGCGCAGGTTGGAGAACAGCTCCAGGCCGGCGCGCAGGCCCAGCAGGCCTTTCTCCGGGCGCAGGGCACGCTCCAGGGGCTCCCACTTGGGGCCGCCCACGGCGCCGAGCAGGATGGCGTCGGCGGCGCGCGCCTGCTCCAGGGTGCGTTCCGGCAGGGGACTGCCGGCCGCGTCGTAGGCGGCACCGCCCACCAGGCCCTGCTCCAGTTCCACGCCCAGGCCTTCGCGGTTGAGGGCCTCGAGCACCTTGACGGCCTCGGCGACGATCTCGGGGCCGATGCCGTCCCCGGGGAGTACCAGTACTTTCTTGGTCATGTGCGTTCCTTCGGAGGGTAAAGATCAAAAGCTTGTTATCACCGCAAAGGCGCAAAGTACGCAAAGTAAAACATTAAATAATTATTTTTATTAATTGTTTTATATTGGTTTTCTTTGCGTACTTTGCGCCTTTGCGGTGATAACGAATTTTTCCGCGCCTTTGCGGTGATAATGATTTTCAAAACAACCACGGCGCCTCAACGCGGCGGCGCTGCTCGTAGGCGCGGATGTCGTCGGCCTGCTGGAGGGTCAGGCCGATGTCGTCCAGGCCCTCCAGCAGGCAGTGCCTGCGGAAGGCGTCCACCTCAAAGGGGATGGCCTCGCCGCTGGAGCTGGTGAGCAGCTGCTGCCCCAGGTCCACGGTCAGGGTGAATCCCTCCGCCTGCGCGGCCTGAAACAGCCGCTCCACCACGGCCGCCTCCAGCTGGATGGGCAGCAGACCGCTCTTGAAGGCGTTACTGCGGAAGATGTCCGCGAAGCTCGGCGCGATCACCACCCGGAAACCATAGTCGGTCAGCGCCCATACCGCGTGCTCGCGGCTGGAACCGCAGCCGAAGTTCTCCCGCCCGAGCAGGATCCGCGCACCGGCATAGCGTGGCTGGTTGAGCACGAAGTCCGGGTTCAGCGGCCGCGCGCTGCAATCCTGGCCCGGCTCGCCGTGATCCAGGTAGCGCCACTCGTCGAACAGGTTGGGGCCGAAGCCCGTGCGCCGGATGGACTTCAGGAACTGCTTGGGAATGATGGCGTCGGTGTCCACGTTGGGACGATCCAGCGGCACCACCTTCGAAGTAAAGACCGTAAATTTTTCCATCACCAGACCTCGGGGTTCTTGCTGTTTCGTTGTCGATCTCAAAAAACCGATTCACCGAAAAGGCGCAAAGTACGAAAAGAAAACCAATATAAAACAATTAATAAAAATAATTATTTAATGTTTTACTTTGCGTACTTTGCGCCTTTGCGGTGATAAAGGTTTTGCTTTCAACCCTCACCCAACTCCCGCACATCCACGAAATGCCCCGCCACCGCGGCCGCGGCGGCCATGGCGGGACTGACCAGGTGGGTGCGCCCGCCCTGGCCCTGGCGGCCCTCGAAGTTGCGGTTGGAGGTGGAGGCGCAGCGCTCGCCCGGCTGCAGGCGGTCGGCGTTCATGGCCAGGCACATGGAGCAGCCCGGAGCGCGCCATTCGAAACCGGCCTCCAGGAAGATGCGGTCCAGGCCTTCCTGCTCGGCCTGCTGCTTCACCAGGCCCGAGCCCGGCACCACCAGGGCCTGCTGGATGTTGGGCGCCACCTTGCGGCCCTTGACCACCGCCGCGGCGGCACGCAGGTCCTCGATGCGCGAGTTGGTGCAGGAACCGATGAACACATGGTCCGGGCGGATGTCACGGATGGGCGTGCCGGCCGCGAGACCCATGTAGGCCAGCGCCTTGCGCATGCCCTCGGCCCTGACCGGGTCGGCTTCCTGGTCCGGGTCCGGTACCCGACCGTCCACCGCCACCACCATCTCCGGTGAGGTGCCCCAGGTGACCTGGGGGCGGATGGCGGCGGCGTCCAGCTCCACGACCGTATCGAACAGCGCGCCTGCGTCGCTGTGCAGGTCGAACCAGGCGGCTACCGCCTGGTCCCAGTCGTCATCCCGCGGGGCATAGGGGCGGCCGGCCACGTATTCGACCGTGGTCTCGTCCACCGCCACCATGCCGGCACGGGCACCCGCCTCGATGGCCATGTTACAAATGGTCATGCGCCCCTCCATGGACAGGGCACGGATGGCGCTGCCGGCGAATTCGATGGCGTAACCGGTGCCACCGGCGGTGCCGATGCGGCCGATGACGGCCAGCACGATGTCCTTGGCGGTCACGCCCGGCGCCAGCTCGCCTTCCACCGACACCAGCATGTTCTTCGACTTGTTCTGGATCAGGCACTGGGTGGCGAGCACGTGCTCCACCTCCGAAGTGCCGATGCCGAAGGCCAGGGCCCCGAAGGCGCCATGGGTGGAGGTATGGGAATCGCCGCATACCACCGTCATGCCGGGCAGGGTGGCGCCCTGCTCCGGGCCGATCACATGCACGATGCCCTGGCGCAGGTCGTTCATCCCGAATTCGGTGATGCCGAAATCGACGCAGTTCTGGTCCAGGGTCTCCACCTGGATGCGCGACACGGGATCGGCGATGCCCTGCTCGCGGGCAGTGGTGGGCACATTGTGATCCGGCACCGCCAGGATGGAACTCGTCCGCCAGGGCGTGCGGCCGGCCAGGCGCAGACCCTCGAAGGCCTGGGGCGAGGTCACCTCGTGGACCAGGTGCCGATCGATGTACAGGAGCGTGGTGCCGTCGGGTTCGGTGCGCACCACATGGGCATCCCAGAGCTTGTCGTAGAGGGTCCGCGCGGCCATTAGATTTCTCCTGAAATATATCTGGTAATACTTTGTTTATATGAGGTAATAACTTTCGACCTCATGTAACCCTGCCGGTCTTCCCGAGCCAAACCAAGGCGATCATGGTGCCATCGTAGGCCGGATATTCGAATTACACAAATTCATATTTTTCATATTATGCATTACTATTTGGAATTACTAATTACTGTCCGCGTTCCGGGACTCCAACCCGAAAAAGGACCACCATGGACGTCGCCAGCCTGCAGGCCTTCGTTGCCGTAGCCGAACAGGGATCCTTTTCCCACGCCGCCGCGGCCCTCTTCCTCACCCAGCCGGCGGTGAGCAAACGGGTCAGCGCCCTGGAGGCGGAACTCGAGACCCGCCTGTTCGACCGCATCGGCCGCGCCATACTGCTCACCGAGGCCGGCCGGCTGTTGCTGCCCCGCGCCAGACACATCCTGGGGGAACTGGAGGACAGCCGCCGCGCCATCGCCAACCTGAGCGACGAAGTCGCCGGGGTCCTGGCGCTGGCCACCAGCCATCACATCGGCCTGCACCACCTGCCGCCCGTACTGCGCTCCTTCACGGCGGAACATGGCGCCGTGGAACTGGACCTGCGCTTCATGGACTCGGAGGCCGCCTGCCGGGCCGTGGATCAGGGTGACCTGGAACTGGCGGTAGTCACCCTGCCCCCCCAGGCCTCGGCGCGACTGGAAACCCTTCCCCTGTGGCCGGATCCCCTGCACCTGGCCGCCGCCGTCGGCCATCCCCTGGCGGGCCGGCCCGAATTGACGCTGGCGGACCTGGCCGCCTGGCCCGCCATCCTGCCCGCGGCCAGCACCTTCACCCGGCAGATCGCCGAGCAGGCCTTCGCTCCCCTCGGCCTGCAACTGAAGACCGGGCTGTCGAGCAACTACCTGGAGACCATCAAGATGCTGGTGTCGGTGGGACTGGGCTGGAGCATCCTGCCCGCCACCCTGCTCGACGCTCAGGTGATCGCCCTGCCCCTGCCCGGCGGTCTGCGCCTGGAACGCACCCTGGGTGTGGTACACCACCGCGATCGCAGCCAGTCCAACGCGGCGCGGGCCTTCATGGCGCATCTTTTGCGGCATGCCCGGGGGAAAACCTTTTAATCGCCAAGGACGCCAAGGCGCCAAGGCGCCAAGAAAATCTTAGGAAATGCTGATTAATTCGTCATGCCCGCGTAGGCGGGCATCCATATCTCTGAATACCTGGATGACTCGCTACGCTCGCCTTTCGGGTCGCCTCTGCGGGCGTTCAACGCGCTATGCGTTATCCCGCCTACGAGGGAATGGCGGATAAGGACATTAATGAGGACTTCCCTAATTTTGAGTTTCTTGGCGCTCTTGGCGCTCTTGGCGGTCTTGGCGTCCTTGGCGATTAAAAGGTTTTTTCCGGGTGCCCCCAGCGGTTCAAACTCAACAGCATCAAGGCAGGTCCAGCGGGTTGGCGGGATCCACGCCTTCCATGAAGAGCAGGCGCCGGTCGCTGTTGGTGACCTGGTAGACCTTGCCGAGCCAGTTGTTGAGCACCGCCTCGGCGGAGTCGTGCCAGGTGTTGTCGAGCAGCGCGCTGACCAGGGCTTCCGGCAGTTCCGGCACTGCCGTGCCGGCAACCAGGGCGGTTTCCACCCGTTCGCGGTGTTCGTTGAGGATGGCCTGGCATTGCAGCGGCAGGTAGTTTTCCGGGAAGGGTGGATAGTCCGGCCGCTGGCTGCGGACATAGGCGTTCACCTCCCGCTTGTATTCCTTCAACAGGCTGATCATGTCGTATTCCGGGTGACCCTGGAAGAACACCAGCCGGAACTGGTCCTCGCTCACGGCGAGGTGCACGCCGGCGGCGCTTTCCACCAGCACGTGCAGGCCGGCAGCCTCGAACTGGGCCCGGTCGATCTGGTTGAAACGGGAATGCGGCACGTCGAAGCGCGTGTTCACACCACACACCAGTGGGTGCTCGCGCTCCATGACCTTGTGCGAATAGACCCCCCAGCGCTTGGCCGGCAGCCGCCGGCGTGGCTGTCCGTAGCGGAATTGCAGCACCGCGTGGGTGGCCAGGCAGGAACAGAGGGTCGAGGCCACATTGGCGTAGGCCCAGTCGATCACCTCGATCAGCGGCTTCCAGAAGGGTTCCAGGGCCAGGTCCGGCTGGGTGACATTGGCCCCGGTAATGATCAGCGCATCCAGTCCTCCCGCCTTGATCTGCTCGAAACTCTCGTAGTAGCGCTCCACATGGGCGCGCCCCGCCTCCCCCCGCGGCAGTGCCTCGAGGGTGAAGGGATGCATGTAGAACTGGGCGATCTGGTTGCTCTCCCCCACCAGGCGGAAGAACTGGCGCTCGGTGGCGGCCAGGGCGGCATCGGGCATCATGTTGAGCAGGCCGATGTGCAGTTCGCGGATATCCTGGTGCACTGCCAGCTCACCGGGGATGATGGTTTCGCCGTCCTGTTCCAGGCGCTGGAAGGCGGGCAGATCGGAATTGGCTACCAGTGGCATGACGGTCTTTCCTCAGGCCTGGCGATCCAGGATCCTTTCAATCAGTTTCATCAATCCTTCCTCGTCGTGCACCCTGGCCAGTTCCTCGGTGCTGACGGTATAGCCATACTGGCCGGCGATGGCCTCGTAGCGCGGTATGCGCGAGTGGAACAGGCGCGGGAACATCCAGCGCACGAACTCATCGGGATCGATCTGGGCCACGTATTCCAGGCCGAATTCCTCCATGTACCGACCCAGCTGCTCGTCGAGGAAGGCATCGCGGTAGTACAACGGCTTGGGCGCGCGCCGGGCGCGGTCGATGAGCTCCTCCTCGTCGCGGTGGGTAGCCTTGATGTAGAGGATCAGGCTGTGCTCGGCCAGTGCCTCCAGGGCGTCCGGATCGTCCAGCTCGCAGACACTGCCGCCGGCATCGTTCACGAAGTGCTCGTAGCCGTAGATCTCGCGCGCCTTGCGGATGAACTCGGGCACGTCCTTCATGGCGGCGATCTCCGCCTGGCGATGCAGCTCCTGGCGCCGCTTGAATTCCGTCAGTCCCAGCCCGCCCAGCTCCGGATTGCCCAGCTTGCCGAGGAAACTCGCCACCGGCTTGAGGTTGTCCACCGACATATTGTTGCTGATGTAGATGGAGTCGGTGCGCAGCAGCTCCCGCAGGAAGGGGATGTGCATGATCTGCTGCTTGATGTTGTCCAGGATCGGCTCGTCCAGGTAGCGGGTGCCAATGCGGTAGTCCCCGGAGTAGTGAAACCAGTGCCGCTCGCGCAGCATGGTGGCCAGCCGGGTCTTGCCCACGCCGGACATGCCCAGCAGGGTGAGGCTCTTGTGCTCCCAGTGGCGAAACTCCTGCGCGCTCAGCTTCACGAATGACTCCAGGATCGAGGGTCCGGCCGGGCACCATGCCAACCCGGCAAAGCCCGCATTCTACCTCAGGTTGTCCTGGCCTGTACCCCCGCCCTTTTCGGCTTTCGCGCCGCGGAACACAGAGGACACAGAGACGAGGAGTTCACGGAGGGTTTTATAGTTGAAGCTCTGCGGCCTCTGCGTCTCTGCGTTCCGCGGCGCCAATAACGAAAAGGATCACCCGGACCGGATGGCCCGCAGGGTGAACCAGCCGGCCAGCAGGCTGGTGGCCGCCGCCACCACATACATCCCCTGCGGGCCAAGCTCATCCCACAGGTACCCGCTGGCCAGACTGCCGAGAGCGCCGCCAGCACCGAAACTGATGCTGCTGTACAGGGCCTGGCCGCGACCCTGGAGACGGCCGGGAAAGCGTTCGTGGAAGAGGTGGATGGCCACCGCGTGGTAGAGACCGAAGCTGGCGGCATGCAGGGTCTGGGCGAAGACCATGATCCACAGCTGGGTGGGGAAGGCCGCGATCAGCAGCCAGCGCACGGTGGTCAGCATCACGGCGGCCAGCATCAGATTGCGCGGCCCGAAGCGCGGCATCCAGCGATGCATGACCAGGAACACCCCGATCTCGGCGATCACCCCCAGGGCCCAGAGCTGGCCGATGAGACTGCGGCGGTAGCCGTACTCCTCCAGGTAGATGCTGTAGAAGGTGTAATAGGGGCCATGACTGGCTTGCAGCAGGAAACACAGGACCAGCAGGGAGATCACCTCGGGGCGTCGCAACACCTGCAGAATGGGCTCGTGCAGCGGCTTGTGACCGGCCGCCTCCTCCGGTACCAGCAGGCTGCTGAACCAGATGGCCAGGAACAGCAGCAGCAGGATGCCCGGAAGCAGGCCCGTGCCGAAGCGGTCCAGTACCGGTCCGAGGCCGGCCACGGTGAGGATGAAGCCGATGGAACCCCAGAGGCGGATGCTGGAATAGCGATGGGGCTCGCGACCGAGGTGATAGAAGGTGGTGGCCTCGAACTGGGGCAGGGCCGCATTCCAGAAGAAACTGAACACCGACATCACCAGTGCCAGCCACCAGTAGCCAGTGGCCAGGAACACGCCGGCGAAGCTGATGGTCGCGAACAGGCAGGCCGCGCGCACGATGCGCATGCTCTGGCCCGAATGATCGGCGATCCAGCCCCAGATGTTGGGTGCCACGATCTTGGTGGCCATGAGGATGGCCACCAGCTGGCCGATCTCGGCAGCACTGAAACCCTGGTCCTTCAGGTACAGGCTCCAGTAGGGCACCAGCGCGCCGAGGCTGGCGAAATAGAACAGGTAGAAGCCGGACAGGCGCCAGTAGGGCATGGCTAGGAAGGTCTTGTTTCACCGCAAAGACGCAAAGATCGCAAAGGAAAAATTCTATTATCGAATTCTTCAGCCTTCATCGCGGTAGCAAGCCGCATAGGAGTTTTTGCGGTTCTTCTTTGCGACCTTTGCGTCTTTGCGGTGAAAACCGAGAAGGATGGTCGCGTCATGCCTACGATGCACTGGTATTCCGGCGGACACATCATGCCCCGGGTTCGGCCGGGATCACCGGCGTGGGGGATACCACGTCGACATTCTGGGCGCGGTGGCGCAGGTAGTGGTCCATGAGCACGATGGCCAGCATGGCCTCGGCGATAGGGGTGGCGCGGATGCCCACGCAGGGATCGTGGCGACCCGTGGTGACCACCTCGCAGGGCTCGCCCTGCACATCCACGCTGCGGCCCGGCAGGCGCAGGCTGGAGGTGGGTTTGAGGGCGATGCTGGCCAGGATGTGCTGGCCGGAAGAGATGCCGCCCAGCACGCCGCCGGCATGGTTGCTCAGAAATCCTTCCGGGGTGATCTCGTCGCGGTGCTCCGTACCCTTCTGTTCGATGCAGGCGAAACCGGCGCCGAGCTCCACACCCTTCACCGCATTGATGCTCATCAGGGCATGGGCGATGTCGGCATCGAGACGGTCGTAGATGGGCTCGCCAAGCCCGGGCGGCACGCCGGTGGCGACCACGTTTATGCGCGCGCCAATGGAGTTGCCCTCCTTGCGCAGGGCATCCATGTAGGCCTCCAGCTCGGGCACCCGCGCCGGGTCCGGGCAGAAGAAGGGATTCTCATTCACCGCATCCCAGTCCTTCAGCTCCACGCGGACTGGCCCGAGCTGGGCCAGGTAGCCGCGAATCTCGATGCCGAGCCGTTCCTTGAGGTACTTCTTGGCGATCCCGCCGGCGGCCACCCGCATGGCCGTCTCCCGCGCCGAGGAACGCCCGCCGCCGCGGTAGTCGCGGAAGCCGTATTTCTGCTGGTAGGTATAGTCTGCATGCGCCGGCCGGAACTGTGCGGCGATCTTGGAATAGTCCTTGGAACGCTGGTCGGTGTTGTGGATGATCAGGCCGATGGGGGTGCCCGTGGTGCGGCCCTCGAAGGTCCCGGACAGGATCTCCACCTGGTCGGCCTCGCGGCGCTGGGTGGTGTGGCGCGAGGTGCCGGGCTTGCGCCGGTCCAGGTCGCGCTGCAGGTCCTCGGCGGTCAGCTCCAGGCCCGGCGGGCAGCCGTCCACGATGCAGCCCAGGGCCGGCCCGTGACTCTCACCGAAGCCGGTGACCGTAAAGAGTTTTCCGAATGTGTTTCCCGACATGGCGGGTATTGTAGCGGCTCGCGGCGCTTTCGTCGCGCCCCGCGCACCGGGAGGCACCCTAGCCGCTAAAGCCGCGCCGGCCCGCGCCGTTATGCCGGATGAAGACAGTCTTTACCGTTCGATCCATCACCACGGGGGGAAACACGTGAGCCAGCAACGCCTGAACCGGTCATCCATCGGCCACTACATGGGCAAGCCCATTTTCGAATCCATCGAGGTTCAGGAAGAGCCTTACGTCTTTGACCGCATCGCCGAATACCGGGATGACGGCTATCCCCTGGACCAGCTGCGGCGCGACGAGGTGCTGGTGGCGCCGGGGCTCATCTATCGCCACAAGTAAGGACTTCCGCCTCCATCCCGATCAGATCACCCGGGAGAAGGTCTGCCCCGGCTGGCGGGCGCGCAGGTAGCGGTCGAAGACCATGCAGATATTGCGGATCAGCAGCCGCCCGGCGGGTTGCACCCGGATGCCCTCGCCGTCCAGCGCCAGCAGACCATCCCGTTCCATGGCCGCCAGCTCCGTCAGTTCGGTGGCGAAATAATCCCGGAAGACGATGCCGAAGGCCGACTCGATGGCAGCGAAGTCGAGGTGGAAATGGCAGATCAGCTCGTTGATCACCTGGCGCCGCAGTACATCGTCTTCATCGAGTTCATAGCCACGGAACACGGGCAGGTGGCCGGCATCGAGGTCCGCATAGTATTCCTCGATATCGCGCCGATTCTGGATGTAGTGGTGGCTCACCTTGCCGATGGAGGTGACCCCCATGGCCACCAGGTCGCAATCGGCATGGGTCGAGTAGCCCTGGAAGTTACGGTACAGGGTGCCTTCCCGCTGGGCCACCGCCAGCTCGTCGTCGGGACGGGCGAAATGATCCATTCCGATGTAGACATAGCCCGCCGCCAGCAGCTGCTCCGTGGTGCGCTGCAGGATGCGCAGCTTCTCGTCCGGCGAGGGCAGGTCGGCGGCATTGATCTGGCGTTGCGTCTTGAACCGTTCGGGCATGTGGGCGTAGTTGAATACCGACAGGCGGTCGGGCGTCACCTCCAGCACCTTGTCCACTGTGGCGGCGAAGCTGGCCTCGCTCTGCAGCGGCAACCCATAGATCAGATCCAGGCTCACGGAGCGGAAACCGGTGCGCCGCGCCTCCTCGATCACCCCGAAGGTCATGGACTCGGGCTGGATGCGATTGACCGCCTTCTGCACCCGGGGATCGAAATCCTGCACCCCCAGGCTCAGGCGGTTGAAGCCCAGGGCACGCAGGGCGTCGATGGTGTCGTCACGTACCTCGCGCGGGTCGATCTCGATGGAATATTCGCCGCGGTCACCGTCCAGCAGGCGAAAATGTTCCCCGGTGACCGCCATCAGTTCCTGCATCTGCTCCGTGGTCAGGAAGGTGGGCGTGCCGCCGCCCCAGTGCAACTGCTCCACTGGCCGCTCGCGGTCATAGAGCGCACCCTGCAGGGCGATCTCGCGATAGAGGCGATCGAGATAGGGCTGGGCCCGGCTGCGGTTGTTGGTGATGATCTTGTTGCAGGCGCAGTAGAAGCACACCCGGGCACAGAAGGGAATGTGGAAATACAGCGACAGGGGTCCCTGTGCGGCATTACTGGCCTGCGCCCAGGATGCATAGCGTTCGGGGCTGATGCCCGTATGAAAATCCGCCGCCGTGGGATAGGAGGTATAGCGCGGCCCGGCCACGTCATAGCGGCGGATGAGATCGGGGTTGAAGAGTTCTCGCGTATCCATGGGTCCCTCGCTCGATGTGGTCCCCAGCTTAGGCAGCGGGGCGTGGGTCAACCTTGACGCGGATCAATTTTCATCCAGATTCAATCCCTGCTTTTGGGTGCGGTTTATCATGATTGAAAACAATTGTTACACCGCAAAGGCGCAAAGCACGCAAAGAAGTTCATGTAAGTTCCCTACAAGACAGGATGTCACCTTTGCGTGCTTTGCGCCTTTGCGGTGAACATTCCTGTCAAACTGACGACGCCGCGGCATCGAACTGGTCCTGGTATTCGGCCAGCTGGGCCGCCTGCAGCAGGAACACGCCGTCGCCGCCGCGTTCGAACTCCAGCCACAGGAAGGGTACCTCGGGGAAGCGTTCCGCCAGCGCCGCCATGCTGTTACCCACCTCCACCACCAGGATGCCGTCGGGATTCAGGTGGGCGCCCGCCTCGCGCAGGATGCGAATGGCGATGTCCAGCCCCGCCTCGCCCGCCGCCAGGCCGAGGGCAGGCTCATGGCGAAACTCGGGCGACAGCGCCTCCATCTCCGGACGGGACACGTAGGGCGGGTTACTGACGATGATGTCGTAGCGGCGACCCGCCAGGGGTGCGAACAGATCCCCCTGGTGCAGGTACAGGCGTTCCTGCAGTCCGTGCCCGACACGGTTGCGCTCCGCCACCGCCAGGGCATCGCCGGAAAGGTCCACGGCATCCACCTCGGCATCCGGGAAGGCATGGGCGCAGGCCACGGCGATGCAGCCGCTGCCGGTACACAGGTCCAGCACCCGGGTCACGCGCTCGGGATCGACCCAGGGCGCGAAGCCGGCCTCCACCAACTCGGCAATGGGCGACCTGGGTACCAGCACCCGCTCGTCCACGTAGAACTCCAGGCCGGCGAACCATGCCTCTTGGGTCAGATAGGCCGCCGGCAGGCGTTCCTCGACACGGCGCCGGAACAAGGCCAGCACGGCGTCCTTCTCCGCCTCCGTCAAGCGCGCCCCCAGGTAGTCCCGCGACAGCTCCGGCGGCAGGTGCAGGGCGTGGCGCAACAGCACGACGGCCTCATCGAGCGCATTGTCGGTGCCATGGCCGAACACCAGGCCGGCCTCCTGGAAACGGCTGGCGCCCCAGCGGATGAAATCCCGGAGGCTGTGCAACTCCCGCCGGGCCTGGTCGAATGGATCCATGCTGTCGATCTGCCTGAGAAAACAAAGACGACATGATACAGCATGTAACCGGGATCCCGGTGAATCCAGGTGCCTGGCCCGCCCCGCTGTGGAATAATGGGCGCCCATGAGCGACCCCAACGAAACACGCAAGCCCTCTTCCGATTTCCTCTGGCTGATTCCGGGCCTGATCCTGGGTGGCCTGCTCTGGTTCCTGTACCAGCAGTGGCAGGCCCCCGTAGCCCCCACCAATCCGTCTATCGAGCACGGTACCTGGCTGACACCGGCCCAGATCATCCCCGACTACGCCCTGCTGGACCACCGGGGCGAGGACTTCACGCCGGCCCGCCTGCAGGGCCAGTGGACCTTCATGTTCTTCGGCTTCACCCACTGTCCGGACGTCTGTCCCACCACCATGGCCCTGCTCGACAACGTGGCCAAGCGGGCAGAGAAGCAAGGACTGCCCGCCCCCCAGGTGGTGTTCGTGTCCGTGGACCCGGTGCGCGACACGGTGGAACAGCTGAGTCGCTATGTACCCTACTTCAACGAGGATTTCATCGGCGTCACCGGCTCCATGGTCGAGATCAATCGCATGACCCGCAACCTGGGCATCGTATACGCCTACGACGAGCCCAAGGAGCCGGGTGGCGACTACGAAGTGGATCATTCCGCCGCCATCCTGCTGTTCAATCCGCAAGGCCACTACACCGCCATGTTTGGCGCACCCCACAGTGCCGCGGGCCTGGCCAGTGACTATGCCCGCATCCTCCAACACTTCGAGACCAAATAATGAAAGCGCTGCTCCGTCTGTTCCTGTTGTTTGCCCTGCCCTTTGCCAGCCAGGCCCATGAATCCACCCTGCAGGTAGAGGATGCCTGGGTGCGGGAGGCGCCGCCCACCGCCCGGGTGCTGGGCATGTTCATGCAATTGCACAATGCCGGTAGCGAGGAACTGGTCATCGAGGGCGCCAGCAGCCCGGTGTGCGAACGGGTGGAAATCCACCGCACCGTCATCGAGGAAGGGGTCGCCCGCATGATCCCCCAGGAAGAACTGCGCCTGGCACCGGGTCAGACCCTGAGCCTGGAACCCGGCAGCTACCACCTGATGCTGATCGGTCCGCACCAGGCCCTGCGCGCGGGGGATGAAGTGAAGCTCCTGATCCAGTACGACGGCAACCACGTGCAGCGCATCGTCGCGCCCGTGCGCAACGACCGGGGCGGGGACATGGACCACTCGCACCATCATCACCACTGACCCATGCCTACCGAGGACGCACGTCGCGCCAGCTTCCTGGACCATCTCAAGTCCTGGGCCCTTTACCCCCTGCCTCACCACCTGCTGTCCCGGCTGATGCTGGCCCTCACGCGCCTGGAGTGCCCGCGGCTGGTACCGTCCGCGATCCGCCTGTTCAGCCGCCATTTCCGGGTAAACCTGGAGGAGGCCCGGGAACCGGATCCCGCCGCCTACTCCAGTTTCAATGCCTTTTTCACCCGCGACCTGAAACCCGGGGCACGTCCGCTGGATGACGGCCGCGACAGCATCCTCAGCCCCGCCGATGGCACCGTGAGCCAGTGTGGCGCCATCGAGGCCGGCCGGCTGTTCCAGGCCAAGGGCCGCGACTACTCCCTGCTGGAATTGCTGGGTGGCGATCCAGACCGCGCTGCGCAGTTCGAGGAGGGCAGCTTCAGTACCGTCTACCTTTCCCCGCGGGACTATCACCGGGTGCACATGCCGCTGGCGGGCACCCTGCGCGAGACCGTCTATGTCCCCGGGCGGCTGTTCAGCGTCGCGCCCCACACGGTACGCACCATCCCCCGGCTGTTTGCCCGCAACGAGCGCCTGGTCTGCCTGTTCGATACGGACCATGGCCCCATGGCCGTGGTCCTGGTGGGCGCCATCTTCGTGGCCTGCATCGAGACCATCTGGACCGGTGTCGCCACCCCACCCCACACCGGCCGCATTCGCGTCGAGACGCCCCCCGATCATGTCCAGCTGGCCCGGGGGGCGGAACTGGGTCGCTTCAACATGGGCTCCACCGTCATCCTGTTGTTCGGCAAGGATCGGGCCCGCTGGGAGGCCGCCTGTGGTGCCAGTGCAGCGGTGCGAATGGGGCAGCGGATCGGGAGTGTTCAGTAGAAAAAAGGCGGATTCGGGAGGGCGGGGCCTCCTTGCCGGACCGTAGGCCGCATGGACGCGGCCTTCGAGCGTACAGGGATGTATTTACAGCGAGTCCGGCAAGGAGGCCCCGTCCTTCCGAATCACTCCTTCTGCTGCCATACCCTCCCAAGTCTGGTATCCTGTGCCGCCCTTGAACCGCAGGAATCACCCTCCGTGCATCCCATGCTCAACATCGCGGTGCGTGCCGCGCGCGCTGCCGGCAACGTCATCCTCCGGTACGCCAACCGCATCGATGAACTCACCATCACCTCCAAGGACCAGCACGATTTCGTCTCCGAGGTGGACCGGGAAGCCGAGGCGCGGATCATCCAGATCCTGCGCAAGGCCTATCCCGATCATGCCATCCTGGCGGAGGAAAGCGGGGCCAGCGGCGGCAATGACGAGTACCAGTGGATCATCGATCCCCTGGATGGCACCACCAACTTTCTGCACGGCTTTCCCCAGTTCGCCGTCTCCATCGGCCTGAAGCACAAGGGCCGGCTCTACCAGGGCGTGGTGTACGATCCCGTCCGCGAGGAACTTTTCACCGCCAGCCAGGGCGGCGGGGCGCTGCTCAATGACCGGCGCATCCGCGTGACCAAACAGGTGGGACTGTCCGGCGCCCTGATCGGGACCGGCTTCCCCTTCCGGCAACCGCAGCACCTGGAGGCCTACCTGAACATGTTCCGTGCCGTGCACCAGGACACCGCCGGCATCCGCCGCGCCGGCTCGGCGGCCCTGGACCTGGCCTATGTGGCCGCCGGCCGCCTGGATGGTTTCTGGGAGATCGGCCTGAGCCCCTGGGACATGGCCGCCGGTGTGTTGCTGGTACGCGAGGCCGGTGGCCTGGTGGGTGACTTCGGTGGTGGCGATGATTTCCTGGACACCGGCAACCTGGTGGCCGCCCCGCCCAAGGTCTTCCCCGCCCTGCTGCGCGCCATTCGCCCCCATCTCGGTTCCGCCCTGCCCCGTTGACAAGGCACGACCCGCACAGGCCGTGCAGGGCAAAACTTTAGGGCTTTTTTGCCAAGTCCGTCACCTGCATTACCTAAAGATTCCCGTCTCCCAACCGAATCCTTACCCAGGAGCACGTGCCACGCACGCCTCGCCAAACCGGAACGGTGCCACCATAATTCCAACCATAAGAACTGGTATCTATGAACATCAGCGATAAGGCACTGGAACTCATCATTCGTGATGTATTGAGCGGCATGGAAGAACTTGCCATCGGCCAGGGATACGGCGCCTGTCTGGAAAACATGGAAATCCTGGCGGTGGAACCCGCCGAGGGACCCGCAAGCGCAGCCCCTGTGGCATCCGCATCGCAACCCCCCCAGGAAGCGGTGGTGTTGACCTTCCCGGGGCTGAAGAAAACCGCCTGAATCCCCCCGCCCCGGCGGGCGGGGTTGTTTCACTTTCGTGACGCCTGTGCTATACCCTTTTTGACCCATGACAAAAAAGGGGGTTTTGTGAAGCAGTTTCTGTTGTCGTTGTTCGTTCCTCCCTTTGCCGCCTGCCGCTATGGTTGCGCCGGTTGCTGTGCCGCCCCCATCGGGGTGTTCTGGCTTGCCGGCATCACCGGCATCATCTACGGCCTGGTGGGTGGTCCCACCAATCGTTTCGGGGTCGACTGGGAATTCGTAGGATTGGGCGTGGCCACCTGGCTGGTAGCCACCATCTGGGCACGGGTCACCATCGCCGGCGCCGACGCCGACAAGTGCGCGCGCAAGACCAGCACCTTGTGCAGCAAGATCATGCCTAAAGTGGACGAAAGCGATCCCTTCGACGAGATCCGCAAGGTGCGCTGAATCAGCTGATTCTGGTATCCAAACGGATTTCACCGCAAAGACGCAAAGAACGCAGAGAAAGGCCGTAGCTTGGCTTGTAGCAAGCCAAGCACCGAAACATAGTAATAAGTTATCTTTGCGTTCTCTGCGCCTTTGCGGTGATTATGGGGTTTCAATACCCTCCGCCGCGTAAACTGATCCCCTAGGGACTCTCGTCCGTCGCACCTTCCTTCTTCACGGGCATCAGGTCCTGCTTGCTCACGCCCATCGCCAATGCCACCAGGCTGGCGACGTAGATGGAGGAGTAGGTCCCCACCACCACGCCCAGCAACAGCGCCAGGGCGAAGGATCGGATCACTTCACCACCCAGCAGGTACAGGGCCAACAGCACCAGTATGGTTGTCAGGCCGGTGATGATGGTGCGCGACAGGGTCTGGTTGATGGAGAGGTTCACCACCTCCACGGCCGAACCCTTGCGCACCTTGCGGAAGTTCTCTCGAACACGATCGAACACCACGATGGTGTCGTTCAGCGAATACCCGATCACCGCCAGCAGGGCCGCCAGGACGGTGAGATCGAATTCGATGCGGAACAGGGAGAACACCCCGAGGACCACGATCACATCGTGCACCAGGGCAGCCACCGCCCCGACCGAAAAGCGGTATTCGAATCGCAGCGCCACGTAGATCAGGACACCGATGAGGGTGTAGAGCATCGCCAGGCCACCCTGTTCCGTCAATTCCTGACCCACCTGTGGCCCTACGAATTCCTGGCGCCGCAACTCCACCTTGCTGTCACCCGCTTCCAGGACGGACATGACCTCCTCGCTGAGCTGGGCACTGCTGCTCTCCCCGCGCGGCGCGAGGCGAATCAACACATCCCGTGCGGTACCGAAATGTTGAACCTGGGCGTCATCGAAGCCCGCCGCGGCCAACTTGTCGCGTACCTCTCCAAGCTCCACCGACTGCGGGTACCCCACCTCGATGACCGTGCCGCCGGTAAAATCGACGCCAAAGCTCAGCCCGCGTGTCAGCAGCAGCACCAGGGATGCAATGATGACCAACAGGGTCAGCGCCACCGCGATGCGGCGCTGTCCCATGAAGTCGATGGCGGTCTCTTTCCTGAAAAATTCCATGAGTGCTCCTCCGCCCTATACCGACAGGCGCGTCACGCGCCGGCCGCCATAGATCAGGTTGATGACCGCGCGGGTGCCCATGATGGCGGTGAACATGGACGTGATGATGCCGATGGACAGGGTGACGGCAAAGCCCTTGATGGGACCGGTTCCGAAACTGAACAGCACGACGGCGGCAATCAGGGTGGTGATATTGGCGTCGGCAATGGTGGAGAAGGCCTTTTCATAGCCGGCATGGATGGCGGCCTGGGGACTGTTGCCGTTACGCAGTTCCTCGCGGATACGTTCGAAGATGAGCACGTTGGCATCCACCGCCATGCCCACCGTCAGCACGATACCGGCGATGCCTGGCAGGGTCAGCGTGGCCTGCAGCATGGACAACACCGCAACGATGATGACCAGGTTCAGCGCCAGGGCCAGGTTCGCCACCATGCCGAACACCTTGTAGTAAAAAGCCATGTACAGCAGCACCAGCGCGAAGCCGATGACCACGGACTTGAAGCCCTGGTCAATGTTCTCCTTGCCCATGCTGGGACCGACGGTGCGTTCCTCGATGATGTCGATGGGCGCCGCCAGGGCACCGGCGCGCAGCAGCAGGGCCAGCTCGTGGGCCTCGCGCGGACTGTCCAGGCCGGTGGTCTGGAAATTGCGGCCGAACACCCCACGGATGGTGGCGACGCTGATCACCTCTTCCACCTTACGGGTACTGGTCACCAGTTCCCCGTCCACCTCGCGGGTGACCGTTCGGTTCTCGATGAACACCACGGCCATGGGATTCCCTACGTTGTCCTTGGTGAAATCGAGCATGCGCTTGGCACCGCGACTGTCCAGGGTGACGGATACCATGGGGCCACCCCCCTGCTGGTCGAGACCGGAACGGGCGTTCACAATCTGGTCACCGGTGACGATCACCTGCTGGCGCAGCAACACCGGCTGGCCGTCACGGTCATGGTACAGGCGCGAACCCACCGGCACCCGCCCCGCCACGGCGTCCTCGACACTGCCACGGAAATCCACGGCCCGGTATTCCAGGGTGGCGGTGGCGCCCAGGATATTCTTGGCGGCCACGGTATCCTGCACGCCGGGCAGCTGCACCACGATGCGGCTGTCGCCCTGCTGCTGAATGACCGGTTCGGCGACGCCCAGTTCGTTGACACGGTTACGCAGGGTGGTGATGTTCTGCTGCAGGGCGAAACGGCGGATCTCGAGGGCTTCCTGCTCGCCGATGGTGCCGCGCAATTCCAGCTCCGCTCCCTCCACCTCTTCCAGCACCAGCTGGTTCAATTCACGCTCGATCAGGTCCCGGGCCTGGCCAAGCTCCTCCGCGCTGCGAAAGCGTATCCGCACGGTATCGCTGCTGGTCTGCACGCCCAGGTAGCGGACGCGGTTCTCGCGCAGCAGGGTACGCACTTCCGTGCCATACCGTTCAACCGCCTGGGCCAGTGCCGCCTCCATGTCCACTTGCATCAGAAAGTGCACCCCGCCACGCAGGTCGAGTCCCAGGTACATGGGGCGCGCGTTGAAGCGCTGCAGCCAGTCCGGCGTGGCCGGCGCCAGGTTGAGGGCCATCACCAAGCGTTCGCCCAGCACCGGTCGCAGCAGCTCCACGGCCTGCAGCTGCTCTTCACTGTCACGGAAGCGGAACAGCACCTGTTCCTGGCCGGGCTCCACACCCTTGGGACTCAAGCCACCCTCACGCAGGGCCAGCTGCATGGAATCCACCAGGGCGGGATCCAGTTCGGCGCCGCGCAGAGTGGATACCTGCACGGCGGGGTCCTCGCCATAGAGATTGGGCAGGGCATAGAGCAGCCCTGCCAGCAGTACGGCCAGGATGAGCACATACTTCCACAACGGATACTGATTGATCATGCGACAAGCCCCCTGCGGGCCAAAGACATCAAAGATCTTGTTTGAGAGTGCCCTTGGGCATCAGCGAGGCCACCGCCTGGCGCTGTACCCGCACCTTGACGTTGGGCGCCGCCTCGATTTCCACGAAGTTCTCGCCCACCTCGACGATCCTGCCCAGCAGGCCGCCGTTGGTGACCACCTCGTCACCCTTGGCCAGGGCCGCCACCATGGCGCGATGTTCCTTGGCGCGCTTGGTCTGCGGGCGGATGAGCAGGAAATAGAAGACCACGAAGATGAGGATCAGGGGCAGGAAGCCCAGCAGCGGATCACCGGCCGGGGCCTCGGCTGCGTAGGCGTTGGAGATGAAGAAACTCATGGTTTTTCCTTGCGTTGCCTCGGTTGTAAGCGGACCCGGATGGTGTCTGGACGCCATCCGGGAGCGCCGTATTATGACACAGGCGGCATCGATTGGCCCCTGCGGGCGTGGAAATCCGCCACAAATCCTTGCAGCGTGCCCGCCGCGATGGCGGAACGCAGGCCGGCCATCAGCCCCTGGTAGTAATGGAGGTTATGGACGGTATTCAAGTGGGCGCCCAGCATCTCGCCACAGCGATCCAGGTGGTGCAGATAGGCGCGGCTGTAATTACGGCAGGTATAGCAGTCGCAGGCAGGGTCCAGTGGACCGGTATCGGTGCGATGGCGACTGTTGCGGATGCGCACCGCTCCATCATGGGTGAACAGGTGGCCATTGCGGGCATTGCGGGTGGGCATGACGCAATCGAACATATCCACCCCCTGCTGCACCGCCGCCACGATATCCTCCGGCGTGCCCACCCCCATCAGGTAGCGCGGCCGCTCGACCGGCATACGGGGAGTGACATGGTCGAGAATGCGCTCCCGGTCCTCGCGCGGCTCGCCCACGGACAGACCGCCAATGGCGTAACCGTCGAAGCCGATGTCCACGAGACCCTGCAAGGACTCCTCGCGCAGGTGATGGTACATGCCACCCTGCACGATGCCGAACAGGGCCGCCGTCCCGCCGCCCGCTTCGGCATCGTGGGCATCACGCGAGCGCCGCGCCCAGCGCAGCGACAGCTCCATGGAATCGCGCGCCTCCCGCTCCGTCGCCGGGTACGGGGTGCACTCATCGAAGATCATGACGATATCGGAGCCCAGGCGGCGCTGCACCGCCATGGATTCCTCCGGCCCCATGAACACCTTGTCGCCGTTGACAGGCGAACGGAAATGCACGCCCTGTTCGGTGATCTTGCGCAGATCACCCAGGCTGAACACCTGGAAGCCACCGGAGTCGGTGAGGATCGGGCCCTCCCAGTGCATGAAATCATGCAGGTCGCCATGGGCGGATATGATATCCGTGCCCGGCCGCAACATGAGGTGGAAGGTATTGCCGAGAATGATCTGGGCACCGGTGTCGCGCACCTGTTCCGGCCGCATGGCCTTCACAGTGCCATAGGTACCCACGGGCATGAAGGCCGGGGTATCCACGGTGCCGCGTTCGAAGATCAGGCGGCCGCGCCGGGCGCGGCCGTCTGTGTTGATGAGCTCGAACTTCATTTGTGGCAGGGGCTCATTTTTGTGTCGGCGTTGCGGAACCACCACGCTCCAGGAACATGGCGTCACCATAACTGAAAAAACGATAGCCGGACTCCACCGCATGGCGGTAGGCGGCCATCACCGGATCATAACCGGCGAAGGCACACACCAGCATCAGCAGGGTCGATTCCGGCAGATGGAAATTGGTGACCAGGGCATCGATGACCCGGAAGCGGTACCCGGGGGTGATGAAGATATCCGTTTCGCCTCGTAACGGCCGCAACTCCCCGTCCCGTGCAGCGGACTCGAGGCTGCGCACCACCGTGGTGCCCACCGCCACCACCCGTCCACCCCGGGCACGGGTTGCCGCGACGCCGGCACAGACGGCCTCGTCCACTTCCACCCATTCGCTGTGCATGCGGTGGTCCTCGATACGGTCGGCACGCACCGGCTGAAAGGTGCCGGCGCCCACATGCAGGGTGACATACGCGAATTCCACGCCGCGCTCCTGCAGGCGCGCCAGGACTTCGGCATCGAAATGCAGGCCCGCGGTGGGTGCCGCCACGGCACCGGGGGCGCGGGCATATACGGTCTGGTAGCGTTCCCGGTCGCCGGCTTCGTCGGGGCGATCGATATAGGGCGGCAGGGGCATGTGGCCGTGCTGTTCCAGCAGTTCCAGCACCGGTCGATCACCGGCGAAACACAGACAGAACAGGTCGTCCTGGCGGCCCTCCACCGTCGCCATAGTCTCCCCGTCCAGGCGCAGGACCGTGCCCACCCCCGGTGCCTTGCTGGCCCGTACGTGGGCCAGCGCCCGGCGCTCGTCCAGCAGGCGCTCCACCAGCACCTCCACCCTGCCGCCACTGCCCTCCTTGTGGCCATGCAGGCGTGCCGGGATCACCCGGGTGTCATTGAACACCAGCAGGTCACCCGGGTTGAGCAGGACCGGGAGTTCGTGGAAATGCAGGTCATGGCAACGACCGTCGGGCGCGAGCCGCAACAGGCGGCTGGCACTGCGCCGTTCGGTGGGTTGGCGGGCAATGCGGTCGGGGGGCAGGGTATAGTGAAAGTCGCGGCGCAGCATGGCGCGGCATGGTAGCACAATCCCCGCCCGCCCTTGCCCCGCGGGCGGAATACCTTATACTAGCGGACCTCTTGCCGGGGTGGCGGAACTGGTAGACGCGCCGGATTCAAAATCCGGTTCCTTTGCGGGAGTGCGAGTTCGATTCTCGCCCTCGGCACCATTTTCCCGCCAGGCGGGCCGGCAACCAGGCCCGGCTGCGCAAGGCGGGCACCTTGCGGTTATAATTGTCTCCTGCTCGAACCCCGACCCTGCCTGAAATTCTGGCACGGAAAATGCGAGTCACCAGCATCCATCACACTCTTGGGGATCCCATGCCCGGCACACGTTTTTCACTGGAAGTCCAACCCACCATCCCGGAACGCCTGAACCATCTCCCGGTCCTGGCCAACGACCTGCTGTACAGCTGGGACCGCAGCGTGCGCGGCCTGTTCTTCCGGCTTGATCGTGACCTGTGGGAAAGCTGCAAGCATAACCCCAAGCTGTTTTTGCGCCGGATCTCCCAGCAGGCCCTGGACGAGGCCGCAGAAGACCGGGTCTTCCTGGAGGACTACAACCGGGTCCTTTCCGCCTATAACAGCTACAACGAGGCCCAGATCCGCGACGACGTCGCCGAGCACCTGCAACCCGGACAGGACCTGGTGGCCTACTTCTGTGCCGAATTCGGCCTGCACGAGAGCCTGCCCATCTATTCCGGCGGCCTGGGCATCCTGGCCGGCGACCACTGCAAGGCCGCCAGTGACCTGGGGCTGCCCTTCGTGGCGGTGGGCATGCTGTACCGCCAGGGCTACTTCACCCAGACCATCGACGAACACGGCAATCAGGTGGCCCACTACACCACCACCGATTTCGACCAGCTGCCGCTACGCCACGCCGTGGACAAAGAAGGCAATTCCCTGCGCGTGAGCGTCGACCTGCCCGGTCGCGCGGTGCAACTGCAGGTATGGGAGGCCAAGGCCGGCCATATCACCCTCTACCTGCTGGACAGTGACCTCCCGTCCAACCAGGAGGCCGACCGCGCCATCACCTACCAGCTCTATGGCGGGGATTCCAATACCCGCATCCAGCAGGAAATCGTGCTCGGGGTCGGCGGCGTACGCGCCCTGAGGGCCCTGGGTCTCACCCCCACGGTCTGGCACATCAACGAGGGCCATGCCGCCTTCATGATCCTGGAGCGTTGCCGGGAATGTGGTCAAAAACAGGGCATGGATTTTTCCAGTGCACTGGAAATGGTCGCTGCATGCACGGTATTCACCACCCACACCCCGGTGGCCGCGGGCCATGACATCTTCGATCACAGCCTGATCAGCAGCTATTTCGAGGATTACGTCAAGGAACTGGGCATCGACATGGCGCACTTTCTTTCCCTCGGCGCCAGCCCCGGCAATCAGGGCGGTTTCAACCAGACCGTACTGGCCCTGCGTGGCTCGCGCTTCCACAACGGGGTCAGCCGCATCCACGGCGAGGTGGCTTCGCGCATGGAAGGTTATGTGTGGCCGCAGATTCCCCATGAAGAAAATCCCATTCGCCATGTCACCAACGGTGTGCACGTGCCCACCTTCCTGGCACGCGAATGGGCAAACCTCTACGACATGCGTTTCGGCCTGGAATGGCGTTCGGAACTGCTCAACGAATCCTACTGGGAGCGGGTTGACGAGATCCCCAACCACAGTTTCTGGAGCCTGCGCCAATCCCTGAAGTCGGAACTGATGACCAACGTACGCCGCCGCGCCGTGTTGCAGCACCGCCGCAACGGCTGCAGCGAGGCACTCATCGAGCGTATCACGCAACACCTGAGCCCCCACGAGACCGACATCCTCACCGTGGGCTTCGCGCGCCGTTTTGCCACCTACAAACGTGCCACCCTGCTGTTCTCCGATCCGGACCGGCTGGCGCGGCTGCTCAATGACCCCAAGCGGCCCGTACTGCTGATTTTCGCCGGCAAGGCCCATCCCAGCGACCTGCCCGGCCAGCACCTGATCCGTGTCATCCACGATTTCTCCCGGCGCCCGGAATTCATCGGCAAGATCATCCTGCTGGAAGGCTATGACCTGGCCCTGGGTCGCAAACTGGTGACCGGCGTGGACGTATGGCTGAACAATCCAGAATATCCCATGGAGGCCAGTGGTACCTCGGGTGAGAAGGCCGGCCTCAACGGTGTCATCAACCTGAGCGTGCTGGACGGCTGGTGGGGCGAAGGCTACAACGGCGAGAACGGCTGGGCCATCACGCCCCATGGGCCACAGTTCGACGCCACCTATCGCAACCAGGAAGAGGGCAGCGAACTGTTGGATATCCTGGAACACCAGGTCATCCCGCTCTACTACGATCGCAACGGCCATGGCTACTCGGAAAAATGGGTACACATGTCCAAGGCTTCCATGAAGTCCATCCTGCCCCAGTTCAACTCGCAACGCATGGTGATGGACTATGTGCGGGATTTCTACGGCCCTGCCAGTCGCCAGGGTCGTATCCTGCACCAGACAGGAGCGGCGGGTGCCAAGGCGCTGGCCCGCTGGAAGAGCCGGGTACTGGCCGCCTGGTCCGGGGTCAGAATGCGCCAGGTGGAGTCTGTACCACCGGCCATACATGCCGGGGAAAAACTGACCCTGACGCTGGCCGCGAAGCTCAACGGTCTCAAGGCCGACGATGTGGTGGTGGAATGCGTGGTAGGCACCGAGGATGAGCATCGCAAGTTCATCGCCCACGACCATATCCGTTTCACGGCCCGGGGCAACAATGACCAGGGCGAGACCCTGTTCAGCCTGGATCTCGATCCACCACTGCCGGGACTGCAGCATTACCAGCTGCGCATGTACCCCTACCATCAGATGCTCAGCCACCCCTTCGAGACAGGGTGCATGATCTGGTTGTAGCTTGCGGTCGGGCTTCGGCCCGACATGACTACGGCAGGCGGTCGTACACCTCCACCAGGTGGCGGATGCGCTGCTCCAGCCCCTCCGGTACCTGTTCCCACTGGAAGCGCCATTGCCAGTTGCCGTAGTCGGTGCCGGGCCGGTTCATGCGTTGGCCGCTGTCCATGGCAAGAAAATCCTGCATGGGCACCATGCAGAGTCGGGCCACGGACATCAGGGCGGCGCGAACCAGCAGCCAGGGCATCTCTTCCTGGGAGTTGGCGAGGTAACCGCGCACCATGGCCTGTTGTCCGGCGTCCAGGGCATTGAACCAGCCCAGGCTGGTGTCGTTGTCGTGGGTACCGGTGTAGACCACGCTATCGGTCTCATGGTGATGGGGCAGGTACAGGTTCTTGGGATCTCCATCGAAGGCGAACTGCAAGACCTTCATGCCCGGAAGGCCAAAGCGGGCACGCAGGGCATCCACCTCCGGGGTGATGGTGCCCAGATCCTCGGCCACCAGCGGCAGCGGATCGAAGCGCGCCTGCAGGCATTCGAACAATGCCTCGCCCGGCGCCTTCACCCAGTGGCCATCGACGGCCAGTTCCGCGCTGGCATCGATCTCCCAGTAGGCCTCGAAGCCGCGGAAATGATCGATGCGTGCGAGGTCGAACAGGTCCAGCTGAGTGGCGATGCGCTCCACCCACCACTGGAAGTTTCCCGCCTGCATCCGATCCCAATCGTATTGGGGATTACCCCAGCGTTGCCCGGTCTCGGAAAAATAATCGGGCGGCACCCCTGCCACCTTGATCGCCTGACCATGCTCATCCACGGAAAATAATTCCCGATGCGCCCACACCTCGGCGCTGTCGTGGGCCACGAAGATGGGTATGTCACCGAACAGCAGCACCTGCCGTTCATTGGCATAACGTCGCAACTGGTGCCATTGGCGAAAGAACACGAACTGTTCGAAACGCACGCCCTCGATGGTGGCCGCCAGCCGACGTCGCGCCTCTTCGAGGGCAACGGGTTCACGATCACGCAGGGGAGCCGGCCATTGCACCCAGCTGCGGTCCTGCTGTTCACCACGCAGGGCCGTGTAGAGCGCGTAATCCTGCAGCCAGTGATCATGTGTCTGCACGAATTCACGATACTCGGCCTGCGCCGCCTCACCACCATGACGCTGAAAACCGTTGTGGGCTACTGCCAGCCAATCACTGCACGAAGCCGTGGGATTGAATCCCTGCTCCGCCAGCCAGCCCCACTCCACCAACAGGTCGGGGTTGATCAGGCGCGGATTACCTGCATGCACGGACAGGCACTGGTAGGGTGAGAAATCCTCGTGGGTGGGACCCAGAGGCAGGGTTTGCCATACGGACAGGCCGCTGCGCGCCAGGAACTCCACGAACCGGTAGGCCTCGGGACCCAGGTCACCTTGTTCCCGCGGGCCCGGCAAGGATGTGGGGTGCAGCAATAGCCCGGCACGGCGGCCACCCAGCACCTGGCGTACGGGATGCGGCTGCGCCCCGCTCACGAGACGTTACGCCGCCGGTTTGCCGTGACGCATGGTGCCGCCATGTTCTGGTCGTCCGTGGCCATGGGTGAAGGATTCCTGGAGATACGCCGGGGGTTCGTGATCCAGCAGCCGGTAGAGATTGACCAGGTGGGTGCGGAACAGCCGTTCAAAATCACTGACTGTATCTTCCGGATTGTAGTCGCCGAACCACCAGAACCAGTCGGAACCTTCGCAGATGGAGAGCTGGTGACGAGCCACCAGCAACTGGTCGCCATCGAGACCACCCTCGGTGACCACCTGATCAAATACCCGCTTGGCATCCCCCAGCATCTCCCAGCCACGATTCTTGTCCTTGTCGCCGATCCAGGTGGAGAAGGTACCATACACCCAGCTGCCGCCCACCATTTTCGTAATGCTATCACGCTGTTTCGTGGCTGCCAGGTAATCGCTGAAAGTGGTCATCACCAGGCGCGGGTGGGCGGCCAGTTGTTCATAGAGGGCGCTGAGGAAATAGTAGCCGTTCTCCGGATAGTGCTCCCAGGCATTTTCACCGTCGAGAATGATGGACACCACGGGATCGGCTTCATCACGAGTCGCTTCGGCAATGGTTTCCAGGTGATGCATCAGGTTCCCCACGGCATCATCCGCGTGCCAGGTGGAATACTTGAAACCGATGAGATCGGACAGGCCGTCGTCGCGGAAGAAACAGGCCAGTTTACCGTCCCCCAGGGTATAGGGGCGGTACATGGGACCAAGGCCCGCAGCCTCATCACTACGACCGCTGCGGTGCAGGCTGTTGCGCAATACGGATTCCCCGCTGGCCACCCACTGGAAGCCCGAGGCCTCGAACAGTTTCAGGCTTGCACCGCTCACCGCGCCCTCGGAGGGCCAGCAGCCGGCGGGACGAACATCGAAAAACTGCTCAAAGGTCGATATTCCCTCCCGTATATGCCACTGGGCCCGTTCCAGGCCACCGGGATAATGATCCAGCTTGGGCAGGGGTGCGTCGGGCATGGCCTCGTGTGTGCTGTCGAGATCCAGCAACAGGGGGACGATGGGATGGGCATAGGGGGTAAGCGACAGTTCCACCTGCCCGTTCGCCGCCAGGTTACGGTAGCGGTCGATGATCCCGGCCAGCAGTTCACCGAGAATCTCCACCAGCGCGCGCCGGTCCTGTGCACTGAAATTGGTAGCCTTCTCCTGCAGCGCCTGTATTTCCGGGCTTTCACGCCGTACTGTTTCCCCCATCCAGGCCAGGTGATACCAGACCAGAAGGTCATGCAGGTACTGGTCGTTCACATAATGCATGCCGTCGGGATTTTCCAGGAAACAGCGCGCCAGATCCGCCAGCTTCCGGTAGGCGGGGAAACGATCGATCATGCGAGTGCCGTGGGCGCGCAGACAGGCATGCAGCAGATCCATACGTTGCTCGGCCGCCTCCGGCAGGCTGGGTTCCGCCAAGGCAGACAGCAGGGAGTCGCGGATGGTTTTGCCATCGCGCAGGAAGGCATGCACCTGTGCCGAGTAATCGGCGATCTGTTCCAGGAGAATGGGCGCGAAGTTCACCACGGCCCGTGCACGCGGCACCGCTTCCAGGTGGGCAGCCATGTCGGTGTAGTCCTTGATGGCGTGCAGGTAGGTCCAGGGCAGATGGTACTCGCCGGTCAGCAGGTCGCAATACTGGGGCTGGTGCATATGCCAGCACAGGACCACCTTCAGGCGTTTTTCAACGGACATGATGCAACTCCTGGCCGAGCATTTCCGGGGTCACCAATACCACGCCGCCGGGGGTGACATGAAAACGTTCGGAATCGGCCTTGGGGTCTTCCCCGATTACGGTCTTGGGCGGTATGCGGCAGCCACGATCGATAACCACCTTGTTCAGACGACTGTCATGGCCGATATCCACTCCGGGCATCACCACGGCATCCTGCACCACTGCGCAGGAATGTACCTTTACGTTGGAGAACAGCAGGGAATGGCGCACCAGGGCGCCGGATATGACACAGCCACCGGAAACCATGGAATCCACCGCCATGCCGCGCCGGTCATCGTCGTCGAACACGAACTTGGCGGGTGGAAGTTGTTCCTGGTAGGTCCAGATGGGCCATTCCTCGTCGTACAGGTTGAGCTCCGGTGTCACGCCGATGAGCTCCAGGTTGGCTTCGTAGAATGCATCTACCGTACCCACGTCACGCCAGTAGGCCTGTTTTCCACTCTCTATATCGCGGAAGGGGTAGGCATGCACACGGTAGTTTGAAATCACCGATGGAATGATGTCCTTGCCGAAGTCATGGCTGGAAGAATCGGAATCGGCATCCTTGATCAACTGTTCGTACAGGAACCTGGTGTTGAAGACATAGATCCCCATGGAGGCCAAGGCCCGATCATTGCTGCCCGGCATGGGATGGGGTTTGTCCGGCTTTTCGTGAAATTGCACCACCTGGCCATCATCGTCCACGGTCATCACGCCGAATTCGCGTGCCCGTTCCAGTCCCACCTCGATACAGCCGACGGTCATGTCCGCCTGCTGCTCCACATGGTGGGCAATCATGGGGCCATAATCCATCTTGTAGATGTGATCTCCGGCCAGTATCAGCACGTATTCAGGGTCGTGGTTGCGGATAATGTCCAGATTCTGGTAGACAGCATCGGCGGTACCGGCATACCAGGAGGACTCGATGCGCTGCTGGGCGGGCAGCAACTCGACGAACTCGCCGAATTCACCACGCAGGAATCCCCAGCCCTTCTGGATATGCTGGAGCAGGGAATGGGCCTTGTACTGGGTCAGAATTCCAATACGACGAATACCGGAATTCATACAGTTGGACATGGGGAAATCGATGATGCGGAACTTGCCACCGAAGGGCACCGCCGGTTTGGCGCGCCACAGGGTCAACTGCCGCAGGCGGGAGCCACGCCCTCCTGCCAGAATCAGAGCCAGGGTGTTGCGGGTAAGACGGCTGACAAAACGCGGGGTTTGACTCATCATCCAAACAGCTCCCAAGGCGAAGATTCGATCCATGTACCTGCCACTATGGTACCATCTGAATCGCTGCTGTGAATCGGCTCATATTCATTCTTGGAAATTCCAACTTCATGGCTTCAGGCTGACTTGACCTTGAAAACTCCAGCACACCAGACCGCCCCGCCCCTGCCAGCCGGACTCCGGCTCCTGGCCGAGGCCCGCCACCATGACCCCTTCGAGGTCCTGGGGCGCCACCCCGAGGGGGAGCGGGTGCGGGTGCGCGCCTTTCTGCCCGACGCCGAATGGGTGCGGCTGGAGGACAGCGGGCTGGACCTGCGCCGCCGCGAAGGCACGGATTTCTTCGAGATCCTGGCCGATGCCGGCCAGGTGCCGGAACGCTACCGCCTGCGCTGGGGACACAAGGATGGCGGTGAAACACTGAGCCATGACCCCTACGCCTTCCCGCCTCAAGTGGGCGATTTCGACCTCTACCTGTTCGGCGAGGGCCGTCACTGGCACTGTTACCGGGTGCTGGGCGCGCACTGCCACAACGCCGATGGTATCGATGGCGTCCATTTCGTGGTCTGGGCCCCCAACGCGGAGCGCGTCAGCGTGGTGGGGGATTTCAACCGCTGGGACGGTCGGGTACACGCGATGCGCTCGCGAGGGGGGGGTGGTATATGGGAACTGTTCATTCCCGGTCTCGGCAGCGGGGTACTGTACAAGTATGAAATCCGCAACCGCGAGCGCGGCAGCATCCATATCAAGACCGACCCTTATGGTCAGGAATTCGAGCTGCGACCGGGTACGGCCCCGCGTGTACGGGCGCCCAGCCGCCATGCCTGGGGCGACGCGGACTGGATGGCGCGACGCGGCCATGCCGACTGGCTGCACCAGCCCATGTCCGTTTACGAACTGCACCTGGGTTCCTGGCAGCGCGGCGAGCACAATGAATTCCTCAATTACCGCACCCTGGCCGAGCGTATCGTCGCCCATGTGAAACCCATGGGTTTCACCCATATCGAACTGTTACCCGTCACCGAACACCCGCTGGACGCCTCCTGGGGCTACCAGACAACGGGCTACTTCGCGCCTACCAGCCGCTTCGGGACCCCGGACGATTTCCGCTATTTCGTGGACCATTGTCACCAGCACAATATCGGGATCATCCTCGACTGGGCACCGGGTCATTTCCCCAAGGACGATCACGCCCTGGCCAACTTCGATGGCAGTCCCCTGTATGAGCACGAGGATCCGCGCAAGGGCGAACATCGCGACTGGGGCACGCTGATCTTCAACTACGGCCGTAACGAGGTACGAAATTTCCTGCTCGCCAGCGCCGTTTGCTGGCTGGAGGAGTTTCATATCGACGGCCTGCGCGTGGATGCGGTTGCCTCCATGCTGTATCTGGATTATTCCCGCGAGGCCGGCGACTGGCTGCCCAATATCCATGGTGGCAGGGAAAACCTGGAGGCCATCCAGTTCCTGCGGGAGATGAACGAAGTGGCCCTGGGCCAGCATCCCGGGACCCTGGTGATCGCCGAGGAATCCACTGCCTGGCCCCAGGTCACCCAGCCCACATACGTCGGTGGACTGGGTTTCAGCATGAAGTGGAACATGGGCTGGATGCACGACACCCTGGAGTACATGAGCAAACATCCGGTGCATCGCCAGTACCATCACGACTCGCTCACCTTCGGCCTGCTCTATGCCTTCACAGAGAATTTCGTTCTGCCCTTCTCCCATGACGAAGTGGTACACGGAAAAGGTTCCATGCTCGGCAAGATGCCCGGTGACGACTGGCAACGCTTTGCCAACCTGCGCCTGCTGTACAGCTATATGTTCACCTACCCGGGCAAGAAGCTGCTGTTCATGGGCAGCGAGTTCGCCCAATCCGGTGAATGGGACTTCGATGCCGCCCTGCCCTGGCACCTGCTACAGCATGCCCCTCACCAGGGGATGCGCACCCTGATCGGCGACCTCAACCGTCTGTACCGTGAATTTCCGGCCCTGCATCAGAATGACTTCGATAGCAGTGGCTTCGAATGGATCGACTGCCAGGATGCCAGCCAGTCCATCATCAGCTACCTGCGCAAGGCCGGGGATCAACAGCTTGTGATCGTGGTCAATTTCACTCCCGTACCACGGCCCGGCTACCAACTGGGCGTGCCCGTGGCGGGTGATTACCGGGTTCTGCTGAATTCCGACTCCGAGTACTATGGAGGCTCCAACTTCGCCGCCGGTGACGCCCTTCATACCCGTGACGCCCCCTGGATGGGGCGGCCGCACAGCCTGCACCTCAACCTGCCACCGCTGGGGGCATTGATCCTGGTGCGGGATTGAGCTTGACGCCGGGCGGATGCCCGACACCGGTTCAGGAGCTCTTCGGGCGAAAGGCCTTGATCACGGCGGGATCGGTTTCAATGTAGCCGGCGCCGGTAAGATCCAGGCAATAGGGTACTGCGGCGAACACCGCCTCCAGACATTCTGCAATGGCCGCCGGCTTGCCCGGCAGGTTGATGATCAGGGTCTTGCCCCGGATACCGGCGATCTGCCGCGACAGGATGGCCGTGGGCACATGGCGCAAGGACACGGCTCTCATCTGTTCACCGAAACCATCCAACAGCTTTTCACACACGGCCGCAGTAGCCTCCGGGGTGATGTCGCGGGGTGCCGGGCCGGTACCACCGGTGGTCACCACCAGGTCGCAGCCTTCCCCATCGCACAAGTCGCGTAGCACGGTCTCCACCTGGACCTGTTCATCGGGAATCAGGCGTGGCACCGCCTCCCAGGTCGATGTGATGGCCTTGTCCAGCCAGGCCTCGATGGCGGGGCCGCCCAGATCCTGATATTCGCCCCGGCTGGCGCGATCCGATACGGTGACAATGCCGATTCGTACCTTAGCCATCCACCTCTCCCGTCTCGTTCAGTAACTCGCCCACCCGGGCCAGCAATTCACCGGCAATGACCGGTTTCTGGAAATAGGCCGCCACACGCAGTTCCTGGGCGCCGCGAGCATCGATTTCGTCACTATACCCGCTGCAGAGGATCACGGGCAGGTCGGGGCGCAGTTCCAGCAACTGTCTTACCAGGCTGGCACCGGTCATTTCCGGCATGGTCTGATCGGTGATCACCAGGTCGATATCCCCCGGTGATCCACGAAAATAGCGCAAGGCCTCCCGGCCATCGGTAACACCGGTGACTCGATAGCCCTGCGCCTCCAGCACCTCGGCGTAATAGGCCACCAGGCGCGGCTCGTCATCCACCACCAGCACATGACCATGTCCCTGTACCTGGGTCGTGGCCACGTATTCTCGAGACTCCTCATGTACTTCCATGGCGGCCAGCGCCGGCAGCAGCAGCCGGAAACAACTGCCTTTCCCGATGGTGGTGTCCACCAGTAAATGACCGCCATGTTCATGCAGGATCCCGTGTACCACCGGCAGCCCCATACCCGTGCCGCTGCCCACCGGCTTCGTGGTGAAATAGGGTTCGAACAACCGCGGCAGCACATCTGCCGCGATACCGGTACCGGTATCGCGGATTTCCAGTTGCACGAAATCGCCCTCCACGGGATGGTGGCAGGAGGCGCATATCGCGTGCAGGTCCCGTACCGGCGCGATGCATACATCCATGCGGCCATGGCCCTCCATGGCATCACGGGCATTGATGCACAGGTTCATGATCACCTGGTGCAACTGAACCGGGTCGATACTGACCATGGAGGTTTCGGGCGCGAACTCGGTATGAAATTCCATGGTGGCCGGCATGGCCGAGCGCAGCATCTTGATCACCTCGCGCACCACCGGCTCCATGGGCAGCACCTGGGTGGAGCTGCCACCTCCCCGGCTGTAGGCCAGCATCTGGGCGATGAGATCCCGCGCCCGCAAGGCGGCCCGATACACCTGGTTAAGATATTCACCCAACTTGCCTTCCCCGCCGGGCGCGAAACGTTCCAGGGCAAGATCGGTATAGCCGATGATGGCGCCGAGGATATTGTTGAAATCATGGGCAATGCCACCCGTTAGCTGCCCCAGGGCCTCCATCTTGTGGGCCTGCTGTAGTTGGCGTTGCAAGTCCTCGCGTTCACGGGCCGCACGCACGCGCTCGGTCACATCCTGCTGGATCACGATGAAATGAGAGATTTCCCCATCCGCACGCCGTACCGAGGTGATGGATTGCTCTTCGATATATTCACTGCCATCCCGACGCCGATTCACCAGTTCACCATGCCAGTTGCGGCAATCCAGGATGGTGTGCCACAGGCCTTCGTAAAATTGCTCCCCATGCTTGCCCGATTCGAGGATACTGATATGCCGTCCCTCCACCTCCTGGCGCGTATAACCGGTCAGTTCCGTGAAGGCCTGGTTGACCCATTCGATCAAGCCATCACGATCGGTGATCAGAATGCCATTGGCGGCCGAATCCAGGGCCGCGGCTTGCAATTGCAGCTGCTCCTCGTCGCGACTTCGCTGCTCGCGAAAATGCGCCTCGCCGAGTTCACGCCGTATTACAGGAGCCAGGCGGGCGAGATTCTGTTTCACCACGAAATCATGGGCACCGGCCAGCATGATCTCCACGGCGCGCTCCTCCCCCACGGCCCCGGAAACCACGATAAAGGGCATATCCCGCCCCGTTTGCTGAATGAGATTCAGTGCATGCAGGGCGCTGAATTCCGGCATGTTGTAGTCGGAAATCACCACATCCCAGGTGTCGGCTTCCAGGCTGGCCAGCATGTCTTTCCGGTTCATTACACGCTGCCAGCGGATTTCATAACCGCTGCGCTGCAGGGCACGCACCAGCAGCAGGGCGTCATCCTCGGAATCGTCGACGATCAGAACATTCAGCTTGGTTCTTGTGGGCATGAATAATTATTTTTTTTTGAATACGGATTGAACCGCCAAGGCCTCAGGAACGCAAAGAAAGCCTGAGAAGGCCCTGATGATGTTCTCATTCGACCGCTACGGCGAAATCCCCCAGGCGCACCGGCAGGCGTTTGGCGCCCCAGTCACCGGGACGCGCCTCGAACACCCCGGGCAAGGGGGTGCCACAGAAACCACATGTTCCCTCCTCGGTCAGATTCCACTCCGTCAGGACGTACCAGTCACGACCGATCAGCTTGTGGCCACAGTGGTGGCAATAGGTGCTGCCTCCCTCCGCATCGTGGACATTGCCCGTATAGGCATAGCGCACCCCCTGCTCCATGGCGATACGGCGGGCCTGGCTCAGGGTGGCCGCCGGAGTGGATGCCACATCGCGCATCTTCCAGTCGGGATGAAAGGCGGTGAAGTGCATGGGCACATCGGGGCCCAGGTGATCCACCACCCAGCGGCTCATCTCCTCGATTTCGCCGGGCGAATCATTTTCTCCGGGTATGAGCAGGGTGGTGAGTTCAAACCAGACCGAGGTCTCGTGTTTCAGATAAACGAGGGTATCCAGCACCGGCTGCAAATGGCCCCCGGTGATCTTCCAGTAGAAACGTTCCGTGAAGGCCTTCAGGTCCACATTGGCGGCATCCATGTGGGCGAAGAACTCCCGGGCCGGTTCGGGACTGATGTACCCGGCGGTCACCGCCACCGATTTCACGTTCACGGCATGACAGGCATCGGCCACCGCGTCGGCGTATTCCATGAAGATGACCGGGTCGTTATAGGTATAGGCGACACTGCGGCAGCCGAGCCGGCTGGCGGTGCGCGCCAGCAGCTCCGGCGAGGCGGCATCGGCCAGGGTATCGATTTCCCGTGACTTGCTGATGTCCCAGTTCTGGCAGAACTTGCAGGCCAGGTTGCAGCCGGCCGTACCGAAGGACAGGCTGGGCGTGCCGGGCAGAAAATGATTGAGGGGTTTCTTTTCGATGGGATCGACACAAAACCCGCTGGAACGTCCGAAGCTGGTCATCACCACCTTGCCATCCTGGTTGGCGCGCACGAAACACATGCCCCGCTGTCCCTCGTGCAACTTGCAGAACCGCGGGCACAGATCGCATTGCACCCGGCCATCCCCCAGATCGTGCCAGTAACGGGTATCGACGGTGGTTTCCATGGCGCTGCCTCCCGGTTGCATGTCCTGTAATCATATACCCGGATGACGGGCTTTGCGTCCTTGCAATCCGGCCGGAAGAGGCAAGAATAGATCTAGAGGTGGACATTATGAACATTCGCAATCCGGCCGTAGCGGGCATGTTCTATCCCGGGGAAGCCGGGGAACTGCACCGCCAGGTGCAGGGTTACCTGCGGGAGGCCGCCAGCGCGCCGCACAATCCCAAGGCCATCATCGTGCCCCACGCGGGCTATATCTACTCCGGACCGGTGGCTGCCACGGCCTACGCCAGCCTGGTGCCACGCCGCGGACGGATCGAGCGAGTGGTCCTGCTGGGCCCCTCGCACCGGGTACCCCTGGAAGGCATGGCGGTGAGCAGTGTCGAATTCTTTGCCACCCCCCTGGGCGATATCCCCATCGATCGCGAGGCAGTGAAGCACCTGCTCACCCTGCCCCAGGTGAAGGTCATGGACGAGGCCCATCTGCTGGAGCACAGCCTGGAGGTGCAGCTGCCCTTCCTGCAGGAAATCCTGGGGGAATTCCGGTTGATCCCTCTCGTGGTGGGCGACAGTTCACCCGATGAAGTGGCCGAGGTCCTGGAGCTGCTCTGGGGGGGCGAGGAAACCCTGCTGGTCATCAGCTCCGATCTGAGCCATTACCAGGACTACGAAACCGCCCGGCGCCTGGACCGGGCCACCTCCGATGCCATCGAGGCCCTCGCCCCGCAACGCATTCACTACGACGACGCCTGTGGCCGCAACCCTGTCAATGGCCTGCTGCTGGCGGCGCGGCGGCGCGGCCTGCACGCCAGCACCCTGGACTTGCGCAACTCCGGTGACACCGCCGGCCCCCGCGACCGGGTGGTGGGTTACGGTGCCTATGTCTTCGAATGAGGGGGGACTGGGCCCCAATGAACGAGGCATGCTGCTGCACATCGCCGCCGACTCCATCCATACGGGGCTGCGCGAAGGACATGCCTTGTCGCCAGACCTGGAGACACTGCCCGAGGCCCTGCAACAAAAGACCGCCTGCTTCGTGACCCTGCACCACACGGGACGGCTGCGTGGCTGCATCGGCAGCCTCGAGCCCCGCGAGTCCCTGGCGCAAAACGTGGCGGATAACGCCTTCAACGCGGCCTTTCGAGACCCCCGCTTCCCGGAACTGACCGCGATCGAACTGGCCGACCTGGAACTGGATATCTCGGTACTGGGCACCCCGCATGTCATGTCCTTCCGTGACGAAGAGGACCTCGTCGCCCAGCTGCGACCGGGACGGGACGGCCTGATCCTGGAGGTGGGCGGGCGGCGCGGAACCTTCCTGCCTTCGGTATGGGACAGCCTGCCGGATGCGGGGGAATTTCTGCGCCAATTGAAGCAGAAAGCAGGGCTACCGGCGGAGTTCTGGTCCGCGGACATCCGGGTGATGCGCTACGTCACCGAATCCTTCGGCGCCCGCTTCGTGGACGTGGAATAGGGGCGGTCGATCAGGGCCAGATCGACACCAGCAAGGCCAGCCCCGCCAGCAGGCCCAACACCAGCACACCACGCATCGATCGACGCATGATCACGGGCTGAGGCGCCGGATTCTGGCAAAGTTCTCGCGCGCGCATGGCGCGCGGACACCCTTCGCTTGCAGCTTCCGGGCGCCGCCGCTCGTCCCCCGAACGGCGCTCCAGTTGCTCCCGGGTGGGATTGGCGTCCGCACGTCGATCCTGGATACCGCGTTCATCCGCCGCCCTGCGCGCCTGCTTCAGGCGTGCCAGATTGTCTTCCGTAAGCGGTTGGCGCAGCACCTCCGGGATCAGTTCTTCGCAACGAAACGCCGAACGCCAGTCCCCGGCGCCAAGCCGCAGTTCGTCGGTCATGCGGATGCGGCCCAGGAGAATATAGCGGCGGATCCAGGCCGCCGGGAACGGCCCGCGTACCACGCCATCACGGCGCGTGAACCACAGCTTGTCGGTAGATGACGGCTCACTCATAGAGGGACGGGCAACGTATTCAGAATCCGGCTGGGAAGACAGTATTCCTAGCGGCCGGCCAGCGCCATTCCCGAGGGGAATCCGGTCAAAAACCCGCCGCTGCACGGCCCACACGAATGAGACAGCACCGTTTCTTCCCGGCTGAATTTGCTGCACACTGAAGCCATGGAAACCCGCGGCCCCCTGTCCGGCAATATCCCAGTATCCAGCGCGCGACCGAACGCCGTGAGCAGCGCCTGGCAGGTGGGCCAGATCCTGCGTGGCACCGTCCTGTCCAGCAGCCCCGGCGGACAGGCCCTGCTGCAGGTCGGCACGCAGACCCTGCAGGGCCAGAGCCCTATCCCCCTTGCCGCGGGCCAGACGGTCTCCCTGCAGGTGGACGGCCTCACGCCACTACCCCAGCTGCGTATCCTGCCGACATCGGGCACCGACCCCGTGGGTGATGCCATTCGCAACCTGTTGCCCAAGCAAGGCAGCCTCGCGCCCCTGCTCAACAACCTGGTGCAGCTGGGCAATGCCCGGCCCACGGTACTGCCGCCATTGTTGCAGGAACTCAGCCGTTCCCTGCTGCGCCAGTTGCCGGACACCCGCAGTGTCAGCACCGCTCCCGGCCTGCGCCAGGCGGTATCCCAGTCGGGCCTGTTCCTGGAAGCGCGTCTGCTGGCCAGCCGTGACAGCGGCCGGGTAGACCTGAACGCGGACCTCAAGACCAACCTGATGCGGCTGGTACAGCTGGTGCGCAACTGGCCGGGTGTATCCGGCGACAGCACCGCGGGCAGCCGGGGGACGCCCGGCACGACGCCAGGAGCGGCGCCTCCCCTCCCCCTGCCGCCAGGCGCGAGTCCGCCTGCACCCGGTCAGGTGGCCACCCCGCTTCCCGCCCTGGTCACGCCGCCGCTGCCGACGCCAGCGACGGTTCCGCCACTTCCTCCGGGCACATCGGCCCCGCCCGCGCCGGGTACCGCCACCGGCCAGACACCCGCCGCCGGCCAGACCATCGGCGGAAACCCAGCCACCCTGGCCCGGGGGCTGCGGGCGGCGGCCGCCTTGCCCGCCGGCGCCGCCCCCTCCGCCGGTCCGCCCGCCAACCCCGCCGCCACACCCGCCAGTGCCCTGGCGCGGGTCTGGCTGACCGGCGGCCAGCCCATGCCCCTGCCACCGCCACCGCCCCTGCGCGGCCAGCCCCCCCATGCCCAGGCACGGGGGGTGGCCAGCCTGCAGGCCCAACTACCCGCTCCGCTGCTGCGCGCCGAGCTGTTGCAACAGGCCGAGGCCTCCGTGGCACGCCTGCAGATCAGCCAGCTCGCCTCCCTCCCCCAGAGCCGCGACACGGGCCTGGAGTGGTTGCTCGACCTGCCCGTGCGTCGGGGCGAGGAGACCGATGTCTGGTCCCTCGGCATTCGCCGTGATGAATCCCGGGGAGGCCGCGACCAGGAACAGCAGGGGCCGTTGTGGACGGTGCAACTTGCGTTCGATCTGCCCGGTCTCGGGCCCATGCAGGCCCGGGTGAGTCTGCGCGGCGAGCAGGTGTCCACCTGGTTCTGGGCCACGCGGGAGGACACCATGCCCTTGCTGCAGGATCATCTGCAGGAGTTACGCCGTGAACTGGAGGCCAGTGGCCTGCAGGTGGACCAGTTGCACTGCCTGCGCGGTTCCATGCCGGGAAATCCCGAGGCCGCGGCCACGCGTGACCCCATCCTGGATGAACGGGTATGAAGGAACCTGGTAACAAGCGTCCGCCGCTGGCCGTGGCCCTGCGCTACGATGGCCAGCATGCGCCCCGGGTGACCGCCAAGGGCCGCGACCGGCTGGCCGAGGAGATCCTGGCCCTGGCCCGCGAGCACAATGTACCGTTACAGGAGAACGCCGAACTGGCAGGCCTGTTGGCGAAGCTGGATCTGGGAGAGGAAATTCCGGAGACGCTGTATCTGGCCGTGGCCCAGGTGATCGCCTTCGCCTATTACCTGTCGGGCAAGGCACCCCCGGTACCCGATGCCACGGTGGTGGAATAACGCAAAGGGACGTGGCCGGACGGCCGGCGGGATAGGCTAGCCAGTGCCCGTGCGCGCCATGCCGTGCAGCATGACGATGAGATCGGCCTCGCCCGGGGTCAGGCCACAATTCCGTACCAGCTCCCCGGCATCGGCTCCATGCTGCACCATCTGGATGGCCTGTTGATAGGAACGCTCGCTGCCGGAGCGCAACTCCCACTGATCCTGGCGATCCATCACCCGCCGCAATTGTTGCTCGAGTTTGACCAGGTGATCGCCGGCCCCGGCGGAAGCACGGCACAGGGCCGCCAGGTCATCGGCCAGCCGCTGGATGTGTGCTTCCTGCTCCGTTTCCCGCGCCAACCGACTCTGCCCCAGCACACGCAGCCGGCGCCACAGGTACCACTGGCCCGCCAGGCTTGCCAGCAACAGTAGCGCCATCAGTCCCAGTACCAGGTTCATCGTGCTGCCTCAGGCATATTCGTCAACATGGGGTAGATCCTCTTGCGGTTTGTCGCGCGCTTTATCGCGGGGTTCGCGCCGTGATTGCGGGTCGCGCGGGCGCTTCTTGCGGCTCACCGGGGCGTGCGCCGGCCGGGTGGGCCAGACCGGGATCGTGGGTGGAATCTTCCCCGTATCCGCCATGTCCCCGTCAGAAGCCGGATAATTCGGCCCATTCCTCGTCGGTCAGAAGTTTGTTGAGATCCACCAGGATCAACAACTCGTCATCATGGCTGGCGACGCCCTGGATGTACTTGGAACTTTCGTCATTACCGACATTGGGCGCCGATTCCACCTCGGACATGCGCAGGTCCACCACCTCGGCCACGCTGTCCACCAGGATACCCACCACCTGCTTGTCCGCCTCGATGATCACGATACGGGTGGAATCGTCCACTTCCTTGCTGGAAAGACCCAGGCGTTCGCGGGTATCGATGACCGTTACCACGTTGCCACGCAGGTTGATGATACCCAACACGTACTCGGGGGCACCGGGCACGGGGGCGATTTCCGATACCCGCAGCACTTCCTGTACCTGCATCACATTGATGCCGTAGATCTCCTCATCGAGCCGGAAGGTGACCCACTGCACGACAGGATCGTTTGACTTTGCATTCTGTACCGTTTGTTTCATGTTCTGCCTCTGTCCGCGATCACGCCGGGGGGCGGCGCGCCATACAGTCAAATATCGGTCACCGAACCGGATTAATTAGCCCGTTTGCAGGATTTATGCCATGGCATTGCCATGGGTACCCCTTCCCAGCTGTTCCAGGAAGGCCTCCACCTCCAGCAGGGCGCACATATGCTGGATCACGGTACCGGCCAGCCAGGGGCGTGTGCCCAGGCTGCCGCGCCATTTCACGTCCTCGGGGTGCAGGCTGACGACCTCGCCGATGCCGCTGGCGGCCAGGCCCCAACGCCCTTTCCCGATGAGCACCAGGTGGGAGGCACGACCGGCCGCCGCGCCAGCTGCCGCCAGGCGCTCGGGCGGCAGTACCACCTGGGCGGTGTCCACCACCCGTACCTGCTGCCCCAGGTGGTCAATCAGGCCCAGAAACAGGGCCGAATGGCCGGGCATGGGGGTCACGGCATCCAGATCCAGGGGCAGCACGCCATTGAGTGCCGTGAGCGGGACCGCCAGGGTGAGGCCCGCGACCTGGAACAACAGGCACTGGAACTCCGTCCTGGCCCAGGCGGGGCGCCCATTGGCCTGGACCACCGGGGTGGCAAGCGCTTGCGGCCCGGGAGCGGGTGCGGCCACCGGCGTGGCTTCCTCTGCCACCGGGGCCGGCACGGGGTCTGGTGTCAGGCGTACAGCCGGGGCGGGGCCTGCGGATTCCACCGGCACCGATTCCGGTGTCTCGCCCAGCAGGGCCTCCAGATAGGCGCTCAGGGCCAGTTGCTGGTCGAGCAGCGCGCCGGTCTTGAGATCGACACCACTCATGGGGCTGCTGCCTGCAGGGGTTCCAGTTCCTGGTCCAGCAGGGTCTCCAGCAAAACCTCGTAGGCATTGCCGCCGCGCGTGCCAGGCTGGTGGAAGCAGATCGGCGCACCGGCCTGGCTCGCCTCGCGGAAGCGGGTGTCCAGGGGGACCACGCCGTTCCAGGCCGCAGCCCCGTGCTGCTCCCGCAGGGCGCGCAGGCATTCGATGGAGGCGCGGGTGCGCTTGTCGAACATGGTGGGCATGATGGTGTAGGGTGGCATCACCCCCTTGGCCTTGCCCACCATCTGCAGGGTATGCAGCATGCGCTCCAGACCCTTGAGGGCAAGGAATTCCGTTTGTACCGGGATGATCAGCTGATGGCAGGCCGCCAGGGCATTGACCATCAGCATGCCCAGCACCGGGGGACAATCGATGAATACATATTCAAACCGTTCGCGCAGCCCCGCCAGGGCCTGGGCGATCACCAGTCCCATGCCATCCTGGGCCCCCAACTGCCGATCCAGGGTGGCCAGCGCCGTGGAGGCGGGCATCAGGTGCAGGCCCGGGAAGGCGGTGGGCCGCACCAGGGCCTCCAGGTCCGGCAGCGGCGATTTGTTGGCACGGGCCTGGAACAGGCTGTAGACGCTGGGGTCCAGGCGGTCCGGGTCGAGACGGAAATAGGAGCTCAGGGAACCCTGCGGATCCAGGTCGACCATCAGTGCGGAATGGCCACGCTGGGCCAGCAGCCCCGCCAGGCTGACGGTGGTCGTGGTTTTGCCTACGCCTCCCTTCTGGTTGGCGATGGTCCAGATCTTCATGCCGAATGGCTCCTGCAGACTGCGCGCTTGTCTATAGACAGTAGCAGCAGCAATCATGCCAATCCCGGCGTAACTTGGTTTGTATTTATATTTCAGTAAATTATAATGCCCATCCCGGCAGACGGCCGGCTAGTGCGACAAGAATTTGCCGCTTTTCCGGAAATGTTGGTCCGGCAGGGAGTTAGGCTACTATTGGCACGCCCGACCGGGACAGCATCCCGCCGGCCAGCCCTGGGGAGCGACTCCGTACCGGACCCGTAGCCCCACATCCACATCGAGATCACAAGGTTCTGCCCATGCGTACTCTCATCAAGGCCTGTGCCCTGATCATCAGCCTGTGCGGTGTGCAAACCGCCACGGCCTTTGACTTCGAGGATGTCGTCGAGAAGGCGCGCAACCTCGCCGCCAAACCCTACGCGGCACCGACCGCGATTCCGCGCTTCCTGCGCGAACTCAGCTACGATGAGTACCAGAACATTCGCTTCGACCCGGAGCAGAGCCTCTGGCGGGACAGCAATGCAAAATTCCAGGTACTGCTGACCTCACCGGGACTGTTCTATACCCACCCGGTGGCGATCCATATCGTCGATGCCGAGGGCATGCGACCCCTGCCCTATCGCAAAAGCTATTTCACCTTCGCGGACCCCGAACTGGAGAAACGCATTCCGCCTGACCTGGGATATGCCGGCTTCAAGCTCAGCTATCCCCTGTCCGGCAACGACGAACAAAACCAGTTCCTGGTATTCGCCGGTGCCAGCTATTTTCGCGCCGTCGGCAAGCGCGACGCCTGGGGCCTGTCGGGACGCGGCATCGCCGTCAATACCGGGCTGCCCAGTGGCGAGGAGTTTCCCTCCTTCACCCACTTCTGGCTGGAACGCCCCGCGCCGAATGCGCGCAACCTGCGCTTGTACGGGCTACTCGACGGCAAGAGCCTGACGGGCGCCTACCAGTTCGTGGTCACACCCGGTGAAACCACCCAGCTGCAGGTGGAAGCCGTATTGTTTCCTCGTGGTGATATACCACTGTTCGGCATCGCACCCTTGACCAGCATGTTCTTCTTCGGGGAAAACACACACCGTCCGCCGGGCGAGTGGCGACCCGAGGTGCACGACTCCGATGGCCTGCTGCTCAACGACGGTGCCAGCGGTGAATGGTTGTGGCGTCCCCTGCTCAATCCCCAGCGCCTGGAAATGGATTACCTCAAGGTCGAGGCGCTGCGTGGCTTCGGCCTGCTACAGCGCGACCGCGATTTCGATCATTACCAGGACCTGGGCGCCCTGTATGACCAGCGCCCCGGCGCCTGGGTGAAGCCAAGGGGTGAGTGGGGACCGGGCAAAGTGGTGCTGGTGCAACTCCCCACCCCCGCCGAAACCAACGACAACATCGTGGCCTTCTGGACGCCGGACAAATCACCGGCAACCAACCAAGCCTATCGCATCGCCTACGATCTGTTCTTCGGCCGTCCCGATATGACCCAGAACCCCATGGGCAAGGCCATCAACAGCTTCCTCGGCGATGGTGGCATCGTCGGTGGTGGCAACGTGGCGGGGGCCTACCGGGTCATCGTGGACTTCCAGGGCGGACCGATGGACAAGCTGAAACCCGGGGCACCGGTCACCGCCACGGTGAGCGCCCAGGAAGGCGGCGAGGTCATCGAGCACTTCGTGGAATACAATGCACCTCTACGCGCCTGGCGACTTTCCATGCTTGCCAAGCCCGCGGAGGGCAAGCCGCTGGAACTGCGCGCCTTCCTGTCCCAAGGGGAACGCACGCTGACGGAAACCTGGACTTACCGCCTGCCATCCGGCAACGGCATCCTCTCCGAAGGCAAGCGTCGGTGATCGCCACCCCCGGTGAAGTCGCCCTGACCCGGGTGCTGGCCTACCTGCGCCTGGGCCGGATGCCCATTACCCGTGAAGTCATGATCGAGGCATTGACACTGGTGCAGGAAGAACTGCGCGAGGAAGAACGGCTGCAGCCCCTGATAGAACGGTTGATGGTGCGACTGCAGGCTCGTTTCGCCTTGCCGAACCCGGCACTGCCACCGGTGTGCCCACCCCTGCACCGTGGCAGCATTCAGTATGAGGACTGAAGCGACGTCCCCCGCGGAACCAACGGCTTCCCCCCGCTGGCGCCGTGCCGCCATGGTGCGGCGCACCCTGTTGACCAGCCTGGTGCTGGTGCAGACCCTGGCAGGCAGTTTCTTCCTGGCCTGGGTGCTGCCCTACCATGGCGGCAACCTGGTGGAGCAAGGGCTGATCCTGTTGTTCGCCCTGCTGTTCGCCTGGATCTCGGTGGGTTTCTGGGTCGGGCTGTTCGGCTTCGTGATACGACGCATGGGCGGCGACCGTCACTCCCTGCTGCATCGGCATGGGCCGGAAACCCTGGCCAGGCAGCCCCTGGCACGCACCGCCGTGGTGATGCCCATCTATCACGAGCCGGTGGAACGGAGCCTCAACGGCCTGCGTGCCACCTACCGGTCCCTGCGGGACACGGGACAGCTGGAACACTTCGATTTTTTCATTCTGTCCGACAGTCGTGATCCCAAGGTATGGCTGGCTGAACGGGAGGCCTGGTACCATCTGTGCGAGGAGCTTGGTGCCGGCGGCCGCCTGTTCTATCGCCGGCGGCGGCTCAACCAGCATTACAAGAGCGGCAACATCGCCGATTTCCTGCGCCGCTGGGGGCGGGATTATCGCTATACCATCGTGCTCGACGCCGACAGCCTGATGGCCGGTGACACCCTGGTCAGCATGGTACGGCTGATGGAACGGGAACCACGGGTCGGCATTCTGCAGACCAGTCCGACCATCATCAACGGCCGTACCCTGTTCGCCCGTGTTCAGCAATTCGCCAGCCAGGTATACGGACCCATCTTCACCAGCGGCCTGGCCGCCCTGCAGCTGGGCGAGGCGGCCTACTGGGGTCACAATGCCATCATCCGCAACTCCCCTTTCATGCGCCATTGCGGCCTGCGCAAGCTGAGTGGCTTCGGACTGTTCAGCGGTCCCATCTCCAGCCATGATTTCGTGGAAGCCGCCTTCATGGGGCGGGCCGGCTACGAGGTATGGCTGGAACCGGCGCTGGGCGGCAGTCACGAGGAATCGCCTCCGGCGCTGATGGAGGAACTCAACCGCGACAAACGCTGGGCCAAGGGCAACCTGCAGCATCTGTGGCTGTTGTTGTTTTCACCCCGGCTGCGCATGGCCCATCGCATCGCCCTGTTCAATGGCGTGATGTCCTACCTGGCCGCGCCACTGTGGTTCGGCTTTCTGGCCCTGACCACCGTCGCCGCGGCACGCCTGTTCCTGCTGCCCATCGAATACTTCAGCGCGGAACCCAGCCTGTTTCCCCAGTGGCCGAAATGGAATCCCGAATGGGCACTGGGGCTGGCCGCCACCACCCTGTTCCTGCTGTTCTTTCCCAAGCTGGTGGCCGCTGTCGACCTGGCCTTCAGCAGGCGACTGGCGCAGCATGGCGGCGCGCTGCGGCTCACCACCAGCATCCTCATCGAAATGCTGGCATCCGCCCTGCTGGCGCCCATTCGCATGCTGGCCCACACACGCTATGTCCTGGAGGCCCTGCTCAACACCACCCTGCGTTGGGCGGGACAAAACCGCAGCCATGAAACCCGCTGGCGTGACGCCTTCCTCAACCAGAGTCCGGGAACCCTGCTGGCCCTGGCCTGGGCCGGCTTCGCCTGGTGGATGGACCCCGTCTTTTTCTACTGGACGCTGCCGGTGGCCCTGCCCCTCATCCTGGCCGCGCCCACGTCCGTGCTGTTGGGACGCATCTGGCTGGGACAGTGGTTGCGGAATCGAGGCCTGCTCCTGGTCGGCCAGGAACTGCGCCCGGAGCCCGTACTGCGGGAACTGCACAGGGCACCAGGCTTCCCGCAACCGGCGGACGAAACCACCGCCTTCAGCCGCGCCGTGATCGATCCCGTGCTGAATCGCATGCACCGTTCCTGCGCGCGCCAATCCCATCGCGGCGCCAAGGCGAGACAGGTGCGGCGACTCACGCAACTGTGCCTGGAACAGGGGCCGGACAGCTTCAGCCGCCGGCAACTCAGCCTGCTGGCGGACGATGCCACGGCCCTGCAGCACCTGCACGAACAGGCCTGGTGTGCTCGCCCGGACAGCTATTGGGGACGGGAAATGGCAAAATTCCAGGGTATCGATTACCTGATCGAACCAACGGGAGGAGTCGCACAATGATGAACCTGACCCTGTTGATCACCGGCATCCTGCTCTTGACCCTCGGTGGCGAGGCCCTGGTACGGGGCGCGCTGGCCGCGGCCAAGCGACTTGGTGTCTCGCCACTGTTGGCGGGACTGGTCATCGTGGGCTTCGGCACCTCGGCACCGGAACTGGTGGTGTCCGTGGATGCCGCCCTGAACCAGCAGCCGGATATCGCCATCGGTAATGTGGTGGGCAGTAACATCGCCAATATCCTGCTCATCCTCGGGGTCTGCGCCCTGATCACCCCGCTGACCACGAGCCGTGCGGCCCTGTTCCGGGATGGCATGACGGTGATCGGCGCCAGCCTGCTGTTCCTGGTCCTGGTTGGCGGCGCCGCCCTGGAACGGTCGGATGCCGCGATCCTGTTGCTCTGCCTGCTGCTGCACCTGGGGTATGCCTACTGGACGGAGAGCCGCACCCATTCCGCCACCGCCGAACTGCATCGCCACGAGGCGGAAGAATTGACCCTGTTGCCACCCACGACCCTGGCCACGACCCTGACCCTTGTGATCGGACTGATTGCCCTGGTGGCGGGCGCACGCATCCTGCTCATGGGAGCAACGGGCATCGCACGGGAATACGGTGTCTCGGAGGCGGTCATCGGCCTCACCATCGTGGCCGTTGGCACCTCCCTGCCCGAACTGGCGGTGTCACTGGTGGCCGCCCTGCGCCGTCATGCCGACGTGGCGGTAGGCAACATCCTCGGCAGCAACATCTTCAACCTGCTCGGCATCCTCGGGCTCTCGGCCCTGCTGCAACCCTTGCCGGTGAATGCCCGCATCATCGCGCTGGACCAGTGGGTGATGCTGGGTGCCGCCGTCATACTCATGCTGTTCCTGTATACGGGTCTGCGCCTGTCGCGTCTCGAGGGCGGCCTTCTGCTGGCCGCCTACGCGGGCTACCTGGCATTTGGCGTGTTATAGCGAAGGCCATACCCGGTCGGCGCGCGCCAGGGCGTGGCGGTATACACCCTGGTTATGTTGTGATGGATGCGCCACAAGCGTCGAATCCATGAACCCATGAGCGAGAAGACCGGCACCCTCGAAGCCCTCTACAACCGCATCAGCGGCGACGAGGATGCGCGCGTCCGCAGGGACATCCCGGACGCGGCCTGCAACGACCAGCCGCGCAATTTCTTCGCCTACCTCTGGGCCAACCTGCTGGGCAAGGTCGCCGACGAGATCGCCAGTGCCAAGCTGGTAATCCCCTGGCTGTTCGGTGCACTGGGAGTGCCCGCCGCCTTCACGGGCTTCCTCGTGCCCATCCGCGAGGCAGGTGTGCTGGTACCGCAACTGGTGGTCGCGGCCGCGATACGCCGACTCGCGGTCCGCAAGGGTGTCTGGCTGCTCGGCGCCATCCTGTCCGCGCTGAGTCTGCTGGGCATGGCGGCGGCGACCCTGACGCTCGAGGGGGCGGCCGCGGGCAGTGCCATTCTGTTGATGCTGGTCGTATTCAGCCTGGCGCGCGGCCTGTGTTCCGTTTCGGCAAAGGATGTCCTCGGCAAGACCGTTTCCAAGAGCCGCCGTGGCCGCCTGATGGGTTGGAGTGCCAGTCTGTCCGGCGTTGCCGTACTCGCCATCGGCCTGTGGATGGGACTGGTCGACCTGGAAGGCAGCGGCATGCGGGTATTCGCGGGGCTGCTACTCGCCGGTGGCCTGTTGTGGCTGGTCGCGGCGCTGTTTTTTGCCACCATCATCGAACAGCCGGGCGCCACCGAGGGCGGTGGAAACGCCCTGGCAGTGGCCATCCGGCAACTCGGCCTGCTGTACGGAGATGTGCTGTTTCGTCGTTTCGTGCTGGCGCGTTCCCTGCTGCTCGCCGTCGCGCTGGCACCCCCCTTCTATGTGCTGCTGGCGCAGGCACATGCCGGCACCGGTCTGCTGGGCCTGGGTGCGCTGATCGTGGCCAATGGTCTGGCCGCCAGCCTGTCCGCACCCTTCTGGGGCTACATGAGCGACCGCTCCAGTCGTCAGGTGATGATCAGTGCCGCCTGCGGTGCCGGCCTGTTGGGGGTCTTCACCTACGCGGCCGTGGAACTGGAATGGAACTGGGCCACGGGTGAAATCGGCCTGGCAGTCATTTTTCTGATTCTCAACATCATGCACGGCGGTGTGCGACTGGGTCGCAAGGTATACCTGGTGGACATGGCCGACGGCGGCAACCGCGCCGCCTATGTCGCGGTATCCAATACCGTCATCGGTGTCATGATGTTGTTCGGCGGTCTGATCGGCCTGATCGGTGACTGGCTGGGCGCCGCGGCGGTGGTATTGCTGCTGGGACTGCTTTCCCTGCTGGCAGCCGCCTATACCCGCACCCTGCCCGAAGTCAGCGAGTAGTCGACGGGGACTTATTTTCCACGCGCCAGCGCGGGGCCGATCTCGGACAGGGGCAATACCTGGTCCGCGATGCCCGCCTCCACCACCGCCTGGGGCATGCCGTAGATGACACAGGTCGCCTCGTCCTGCGCCCAGACCGAGGCGCCAGCCTTCTTCAGGGTGCGCGCACCCTCACGGCCATCGGCACCCATGCCGGTGAGCACCACGGCCTGTACCTTGCCACCGTAAACGGCCGCCACGGAATTGAAGGTGACATCGGCGCAAGGCTTGAAATGCAGGGCGGGATCGCCGTCCTCGATGTGAACCTTCACCTGGCCGGTGCGCTGTTGCAGGCTCAATTGGCGCCCGCCGGGTGCGAGGTAGGCGGTGCCGGGACGCAGTACATCACCATCCACCGCTTCCTTGACGTTGATGGCGCATTGCTGGTCCAGGCGGTTGGCGAATGCAGGGGTAAAACTGGCTGGCATGTGCTGCACCAGCAGGATCGGCAAGGGGAAATCCTGCGGCAAGGAGATGAGTACCTGTTGCAAGGCCACGGGACCACCGGTCGAGCTCGCGATGGCAATCAATTGCGCCTGGGCCAGGCGTCCCACTTCATCACCACGGGTACGCTGTGTCGCCGCGGGGCCGGATCTTGCACCAGCGGCCGATGCAGGCGACGCCAACACGGGCTTGCCCATTTTCTGGGCCGCCAGCTGGCGTACCCGCGCCCGCAGGATGCGCTTGGCCTGTTCCCGGTCACGGGTGATATCGTCGAAACGCTTGGGAAGAAAATCCAGGGCCCCGGCGTCGAGGGCATCCAGGGTGGCCTGGGCGCCTTCATAGCTGAGCGAGGAGAACATCAGTACCGGGGTGGGCCGGATGGCCATGATGCGCCGCACGGCGGTAATACCGTCCATGACCGGCATTTCGATATCCATGGTCACCACGTCGGGCTTCAGCAGGGATACCTGACGAATCGCCTCACGACCATCCGCCGCCGTGCCAACTACTTCGATGTGGGGATCGGACTCCAGAATCTCCACGATGCGCTTGCGAAAAAACGCGGAGTCATCGACCACCAGGACCTTCGCAACCATACGATTTCCTTATTCCTACATACGCCGCGCATGGGCTTTCATCAGGCTCGGCACATCCAGTATGAGTGCGATGCGGCCGTCACCGGTGATGGTGGCGCCGGCAAAACCGGCCAGTCCCTGCAACAGAGCACCCAGCGGCTTGATCACCACTTCCTCCTGGCCAATCAGCTGCTCCACGACGAAACCGACCTTGGTATTCCCCACGTGTACCACCACCACGTGGCCAGGGCCTTCCGGTTCGGGTGATTTGTGATCACGCACCAGCCACTTGCGCAGGTAGAACAGCGGTAATGCCTTCTCGCGCACCATGACCACCAGCTGGCCGTCCACTACATTGGTGCGATTGATATCGAGGTTGAAGATTTCGCTGACACTGCCCAGCGGCAGGGCGAAGGGCTGCTTGCCCAGCACCACCATGAGGGTAGGCATGATCGCCAGGGTCAGCGGCACGCGAATGCTCAAACGACTGCCCCTGCCTTTCTGGGAGTCGATTTCCACCGTGCCATTGAGTTGGCCGATGCGGGTCTTCACCACATCCATGCCCACGCCGCGGCCGGAAACGTCGGAAATCTCCGTCTTGGTGGAAAAGCCGGGAGCGAAAATCAGGTTGAAGGCATCCTTGTCATCCAGGCGCGCGGCGGCCTCGGCATCCATGAGCCCCTTCTCCACCGCCTTGGCACGCAGAACTGCAGGATCCATACCCTTGCCGTCGTCCTCGATGGACAGGAGGATATGGTCACCCTCCTGCTCCGCCGCCAGCACCACGGTGCCGGCGCGGGGCTTACCGGCGGCCATGCGTTCCTCGGGACTTTCGATACCATGATCGACGGCATTGCGCACCAGGTGCACCAGCGGGTCGGCAAGGGCCTCCACCAGGTTCTTGTCGAGATCGGTTTCTTCTCCGACCATCTCCAGATTGATCTCTTTTTTCAGGCTCCGGGCCAGATCGCGCACCACCCGCGGGAAACGCCCGAACACCTTCTTGATGGGCTGCATGCGCGTCTTCATCACTGCGTTCTGCAGGTCCGCCGTGACCACGTCCAGGTTGGCCACCGCCTTGGCCATGTCCTCGTCGGCCATGGTGGCCTTGAGGGTGGCCAGGCGATTACGGGCCAGCACCAGTTCGCCCACCAGATTCATGATGTCATCGAGGCGCTTGGTATCCACACGCACGGAGGTCTCTACCTGCGGTGCGGGAGCCTGGGACGGGGCAGCGGCGGCACGCGGCGCCGGCGCTGCCGGTGTGGGGCTGGGGGCGGCCGCGGGCTCGGCTGCCGCCGTTGCGGCCGGAGCCTTGCCGGCACCGTGCAACTGGTCCAGTAGCGCGTCGAATTCCTCTTCCGTGATGCTGTCGTTCGCAGCGCCGGAAGCCGTGGCGGCTACGGGAGGTGCTGGCGCGGCCGTGGCCGCGCCAGGTCCCTTACCGGGACCATGCAATTCATCGAGCAGGGCATCGAACTCGTCCTCGCTGATCTCATCGCTGGAGGGTGCGGCATTGCCCGCGACGACGGCCTTGGGAACACCGGCCGGCCCGTGCAACTCCTCCAGCAGGGCCTCGAATTCCTCTTCGGTGATGTCATCGCTGCCGGCCTTGGCCGGTACCGGTTCGGCGCCCGCCGCCAGCATCTGCTCGAATTCCGCCTCGGCGGCATCCGCCGACTCCGCTGCCGGCTGCGCGACTGCCGGCGGCGCTGCGGCAGGGGTAGCCGGTGCCGCGCCACCGGGCACGGCCAGGGCCTCGAGGGTCTGCAATAAGACCGGGTCGGCGGACGCGGGCATGTTCCCGGCCTGGATATCGGCAAACATGCCGTTCACCACGTCCAAAACCTGCAGGACGGCATCCATCAGGTCTGAGTCCACCCCCCGTTCACCCTGGCGCAGGACGTTGAACACGTCCTCGGCGCGGTGGCAGACGTTGACCAGGGGATCGATGGCCAGGAAACCGGCTCCGCCCTTGATGGTGTGAAAACTGCGGAACACGGAATTGAGCATGTCCAGATCATCCGGACGCTGCTCCAGCTGCACCAGTTCCTCATTGAGGCGCTCGAGGATTTCCCCCGCCTCTACCAGGAAGTCCTGGAGAATTTCGTCATCGGCATCCAGTGACATCGTTCCCTACCTCAAAACCCCAGGCTGGACAACAGATCATCCACGTCATCCTGACCAGAGACCACATCCACACTGTCTCCGCCCGGTACCTGCGGGCCCAGGCCGCGCATCATGCGATCTTTCTCCGTCTCCGCGTCGGCAGGCCGGGATAAGCGTTCCTGGCCGGAGATTCGAATCAGGCCAACCAGCTTGTCTTCCACTTCCTGCACCAGGTTGATTACCCGGCGAATGATCTGGCCGGTGAGATCCTGGTAATCCTGGGCCATCATCACTTCATTGAGCTTGCCATTGATGTCGCCGGCATGGCCCACGGTCTGGTTCAGGAAGCCATCCAGTTCTCGGCTCAGTTCGCGGAATTCCTCCACGCTCATGTCCTTGCTGCGAAAACGCATCCACTGGGCATGCAGTCGATTGGCGTTGTCTTTAAGCTCATCGGAAATCGGCAGTGCTTCCTCCACCAGCCCAAGGGTCCGGTGGGCCGCCTCTTCCGTCATGGTGATGACGTAGTTGAGCCGCTCCTTGGCATCGGGGATATCGCTCTCGGTGATGTCCGTGATGCGATTGTCCAATTGAAAGTTGTTAAGGGCCTCATGCAGTTCGCGAGTCATCTTGCCCAGTTCCTGGAACAGGTGTTCCTCGCGCCGACGACCAAGATGATCGAGCAGGCGTTCCACCTCGGCGTCATTGCCGGATTCCAGGTTTTCGACCAGTTCACGGGCCTGGGCCAGATACAGCTCTTTGGGATCACTCATACTGTCCCCTACCCCGCCGCGGCAATGCGTTCGAAGATCTTGTCGATCTTTTCCTTGAGGGTGGCGGCAGTGAAGGGCTTGACGATGTAGCCGTTCACGCCCGCCTGGGCTGCCTCGATGATCTGGTCACGCTTGGATTCCGCCGTAACCATCAATACCGGCAGATTCGCCAGCTTGGCATCGGCGCGCACGGCCTTGAGCAGCTCGATGCCGGTCATGCCGGGCATGTTCCAGTCGGTGACCAGGAAGTCGAAATTACCCGTTTGCAGCATGGGCAAACCGGTGGTGCCATCATCCGCTTCGTGGGTGTTATTGAAACCCAGATCCCGCAGCAGGTTTTTGATAATGCGCCGCATCGTGGAGAAATCATCCACAATCAGGATCTTCATGTTCTTGTCCAAGGGGACCTCCTACTGCTCCTCGCTTGCCGTGCCGAACCGGGCCCGACCCTATTCCTGGGTCCATTCCCCCATGCGGGCGCGCAGGCGGATCAGGGCCTGGCCATGGATCTGACAGACCCGGGACTCGCTAACCCCGAGTACCTCGCCGATTTCCCGCAGGTTGAGTTCTTCATCGTAGTACATGGCCATCACCAGGCGTTCCCGCTCGGGAAGCCCCGCGATGGCCTCGGCCAGGGCGGCCTTGAAGCCCTGGTTCTGCAGGCTATCTAACGGCTCGTTCGGCTGGTCCTGAAGGCTGTAATCGGCCTCGTCGCCGGAATGGCCCGGTTCGTCGATGCTGAACACCCGGCAGCCGGTGGCATCCTGCAGGATCCGGTGATACTCCTCCAGGCTGATGCCCATGGCCTCGGCAACTTCGTTATCGCGTGCATCCCGACCCTTCTCGTTCTCGATGCCACGCACCGCTTCAGCCACCTGGCGCGCCTTGCGGTGCACCGAACGCGGTGTCCAGTCGGTACGGCGGATCTCGTCGAGCATGGCGCCGCGGATGCGGATCCCGGCATAGGTCTCGAAACTGGCGCCCTGGGAGGCGTCGTAGTTCTTGGCTGCCTCCAGCAGACCGATCATTCCCGACTGGATCAGGTCATCGGCCTGGACACTGGGCGGCAGGCGACTCATTAAATGATAGGCAATACGTTTTACCAGTGGCGCGTGCTTCATCACCATGGCATCGGCATTGGCATTGTCCTGTGTGGCGGCGTACATGGCGGCTCCATTCATGACAGCATCTCCGCTCCGTTATTGCGGGATTGAATCAAACGTTCCACGAAAAATTCCAGATGTCCTGCAGCGGCCGAGGGGATCGGCCATTTCTCGGTTTTCTGCGCCAGGGTCTTGAAGGCCATGGCCGAACGGCTGCGCGGGAAGGCTTCCACGACCGCCTTCTGCTTGCGCACGGCCTTGCGCAGGTAATCGTCATAGGGGATGGCGCCCATGAACTCCAGGGTGACATCCAGGTAGCGGTCGGTTACACGCAGTATCTTGTTATACAATTCCCTTCCCTCCTGGGCACTGTGGGCCATGTTGGCCAGGACCCGGAAATGTTGAATGCCGTATTCACGACTCAGCAGCTTGATCAGTGCATAGGCATCGGTGATGGATGCCGGTTCGTCACAAACCACCACTAGGACTTCCTGGGCGGCGCGACTGAAGCTCACCACGCTGTCGCTGATACCGGCGGCGGTGTCGATCACCAGGGTATCGATGTCGTGGCTGAGCTCACTGAAGGCGCGGATCAGCCCGGCATGCTCCATGGGACTGAGCTCGGCGAGGCGCTTGGTGCCCGAAGAGGCCGGCACTACCTTCATGCCGCCCGGACCTTCCACCAGGATCTCCTCCAGGGTGCGCTCGCCGTCCAGCACATGGGTGAGGTTGTACTGTGGGTGCAAGCCCAGCATCACATCCACGTTGGCCAGCCCCAGATCGGCATCCATGAGCATGACGCGCTTACCGCTGTTGGCCAGCGACACGCACAGATTGACGGACACGTTGGTCTTTCCCACACCACCTTTGCCGCTGGTAACGGCGATGACACGTACGGGGTGCGGTTGAGCCATGCGACGGAGTCCTGCTGCCTGATCCAGCTTCATTTCAGACATGAGCATTCGCCATCACCCCCCCGAACCGTTCCGCCAATACGGCGTCGCCCGGGAACCAATCCGTCACCAGCATCTCGGCCGCCTTGTTTACCAGAACATGGGGCCGCGCCGGCTGCATGTCTTCCGGAACCCGCTGGCCATCGGCAACGTAGGCCAGGGGTAATTGCTGTTCACTGATCACCGACAGGGCCCCGCCAAGACTGGCGGTCTCGTCCACCTTGGTGAGGATGCAGCCATCCAGGGACACACCCCGGAAGGCACGCACGGTCTCTTCCTGCACCGCCGGCTGGGCGGTGGCGGACATCACCAGGTAACTGCGGATGGGCAGGCCGGTGTGGGCCAGGGTGCTGAACTGTTCGGTAAGGCGCAGATCACGCTGGCTCATGCCCGCGGTATCGATCAACACCAGGTGCTTGTCCATCAGGCCCTTCAGGGTCTGGGCCAGCTGGTCGTGGTCGGATGCCACCTGTACCGGCACGCCGAGAATCTTGCCATAGGTCAGCAGCTGCTCATGGGCACCGATGCGATAGCCGTCGGTGGTCACCAGGGCCACCCGCTTCTGGCCATGCCGCAGGGCAAAGCGCGCCGCGAGCTTGGCCACCGTGGTGGTCTTACCCACGCCGGTGGCGCCAACCAGGGCCACCATGCCACCGCGTTCGAGGATGTCATCGTTGGTCACGGGCAGGGACTGGGCGAACAGTCCGAGGGCCGCACGCCAGGCCTGTTCCGGGTCACTGCCGTGGCTGACCCGTTCCGCCAGGTGCAGGGCCATGGCCGGCTTCATGCCGAGTGCATGGAGACGGCGCAACACTTCCAGCTGCTGGGGACGGTTGTGATTCATGTCGCCCCAGGCAAGGTGGGCCAGCTGGTGTTCCAGCAGGCCACGCAATTCACGGATTTCTTCCTTCATCGCCACCAGGGCCGGGTCCTGGGCCCACTGGATGCCCGCGCGGGGCGAGCCGGAAGCGGCCGGCGCCGGTCGCGCGGCGGCGGGCACCTCTGCTTCCGTGCGTGCAGCGGGCCTGGCAGTGGTAGTGGCGGGCCGGGGCTGATCCGGGGGATTGGTCGCACTTTCGTGCAGGGCCTTGTTGATTAGGGCCTCGTCGTAATCCACGGCGGAGACGATTTCCACGCCGCCATCGACCTTGCGATTGGAGAGAATGACCGCATCCGGGCCCTGCTCCTCGCGCACCTTGCGGATTGCCTGACGCATGTCCGCGGCAAAGAACCGTTTAATCTTCATATCTGCACCCCACGCCTGGTTCCTGGCCGCATCCCTTTGCCCCTTCACTCGGCTTCATGTCGTGACCCTATCTCCGGGGACCACCGAGGGAGGTATTACCCTGACCCACGCTGGCCACCACCTTGATCTGTTTGTTGTCCGGCACCTCGTCGTAGGCCAGCACATGCAGGTCCGGAATACTGTGGCGGACCAATCGCGCCAACCAGGGCCGGATGCCCGGCGACACCAGCAGGATGGCCGGTGCCCCCATCGCCTCCTGCCGCTGCGCGCTTTCCGCCAGCGACTTGTGCATCCGTTCCGCCAGGCCGGGCTCGAAGCCCGCGCCGCCCTCGGAGGTGGCTTGCAGGGACTGTTGCAATATCTGTTCCAGCGCCGATTCCAGAGTAATAACCGGAAGTTCCTGCCCCATCCCATTGATATGCTGAACAATGGATCGGCCGAGCGACACGCGGCACGCGGCGGTGAGAACGCCGGGATCTTGACTCCGGTGACCGTGCTCGGCCAGGGTTTCGGCGATGGTGCGCATGTCGCGCACCGGCACCCGTTCGGCCAGCAGGTTCTGCAGCACCTTGAGCACCACGCCCAGGGGCAGGATGCCGGGTACCAGGTCCTCCACCAGCTTGGGCGCGTTCTTGGCCAGCAGGTCCAGCAACTGCTGCACCTCCTCGTGACCGATGAGTTCGTGGGCATGCTCCTGCAGCAACTGGCTCAGATGGGTGGCCACCACGGTACTGGCATCCACCACCGTATAGCCCATGGCCTGGGCATTCTCGCGTTGCGAGGCCTCGATCCATACCGCGTCGAGACCGAAGGCCGGGTCCTTGGTGGTGATACCCTGCAGGGTGCCGAACACGCGCCCGGGATTGATGGCCAGGTCCATTTCCGGGTGCACATCGGCCTCGCCCACGGGCACACCCATGAGCAGGATGCGGTAGGCATTGGGTGACAGTTCCAGGTTGTCGCGGATATGCACGGGCTGCACCAGGAAGCCCAGCTCCTGGGAGAGCTTTTTACGCACACCCTTGATGCGATCCATCATCTGCCCGCCCTGGTTGCGGTCGACCAGCGGAATGAGCCGATAACCCACTTCCAGGCCGATGATGTCCACCGGCCCCACATCCTCCCAAGACAGGTCCTTGGGTTTCTCCGTGGCGTCTTCCCTTGGCGCCTCTTCCACCACCGGCTCCAGGGCCGCGGCCTGCTGGCGCTGGTAAGTAAAATAGCCACCGGCCATGGCGGCTACACCCAGGGAGATGAAGGCCAGGTTGGGCATGCCGGGAATCAGGCCCAGCATGCCGATGACGCCACCGGTCACACCCAGCACCATGGGGTTGCCGAACAGCTGGCTGAGTACCTGTTCACCCATTTTCTGGCGACTGGATACGCGGGTGATGATGATGGCCGTCGCGGAGGACAGTACCAGCGAGGGAATCTGTGCCACCAGGCCATCGCCGATGGTGAGCAGGGTGTAGACCCGCACCGCGTTGGTGAAGTCCATGCCATGCTGGATCATGCCGATGGAGAGGCCACCGATGATGTTGATGAACAGGATCAGGATGCCGGCGATGGCGTCACCGCGCACGAACTTGCTGGAACCGTCCATGGCCCCGTAGAAATCCGCCTCGCGGGCGATGTCTTCGCGGCGCGCCCGTGCCTCGTCCTGGGTGATCAGGCCGGCGTTGAGGTCGGCGTCGATGGCCATCTGCTTGCCGGGCATGGCATCCAGGGTGAAGCGCGCACTGACTTCCGAGACGCGGCCCGCGCCCTTGGTGACCACCACGAAGTTGATGATCACCAGGATGGCGAATACCACCAGACCCACGGCATAGTTGCCGCCCACCACGAACTCACCAAAGGCCTCGATCACCTTGCCGGCGGCGTCGGTACCGGTATGCCCCTCCAGCAGCACCACGCGGGTGGAGGCGACGTTGAGCGCCAGGCGCAACAGGGTGGCCACCAGCACCACGGTGGGAAATACCCCGAAGTCCAATGGTCGCATGGCATAGATGACCACCAGCAGCACCACCAGCGAGAGGGCGATATTGAAGGTGAACAGCATGTCCAGCCCCAGCGCCGGCATGGGGATGACGATCATGGTCAGCATCATGATCACCAGCAGCGGCGCGCCGATGCCACTGCTGCCGATAGCGCGCCAGGAAGGCAGGGTTGCGGGTAGTTGCATGGTTCAGTCCTATCTCAATGCGATCGTAGTGTTCATCGACAGGGTCTCAACCCCACCGGCAGGACGCCGTTAATACGTCCCTGTAGGCTTGACGGCCGCATCCCTGCGGCCGACACCTGCCAGCGGGGTATGAGATCCTGTCGATGTACCGTTCAGTAGCATGGCATTCATGGTGTCGGGTCACTCTCCGATGTAGTGGGCCCCTGGAAGAATTCATCCGGTACCGGCAGATCCACTGGCCGGTGCGGCTCGAAGCCGCCCTTGCGGCGCGCGGTGCGCAACTGGTAGACGTAGGCCAGTACCTGGGCCACGGCCAGGTAGAGACCGGCCGGCACCTCCCGGTCGATATCGGTGCTGTAATAGATGGCACGCGCCAGGGGCGGGGCCTCGAACAGGGGCACGCCATTGGCGGTGGCCACGGTACGAATCTGGCTGGCGATGAGATCGGCGCCCTTGGCCACCACCAGGGGCGCGCGCATGTTCTTGGGATCGTATTTCAACGCCACGGCGAAATGGGTCGGGTTGGTGATGACCACGTCGGCCTTGGGCACTTCCGACATCATGCGGCCCTGCGCCAACTCCTGCTGCATACGCCGGATCTGCGCCTTGACCTCGGGCTTACCTTCCGTGGTCTTGTACTCGTCCTTGATTTCCTGGCGGGTCATCTTCAGGTTCTTGGCGTGGTCCCAGATCTGGAAAGGTACGTCGATGGCGGCAATCACCATCAGGGACAGGCTGAGGATCAGGAAGGACCAGCCCAGGATGGACCCGGCGTGGGCCAGGGCCTGGGGCACGGTCTCGTAGGCCAGGCCGTTGAAATGGGGCATGTAGTGCACCAGCAGCAGGGCACCCACGCCGCCGATGAGCAGGAACTTGGCCAGGGCCTTGACCAGTTCCACGAGACCGCGCAGGGCAAAGATCCGCTTCAGTCCCTTGAGGGGATTGAGTTTTTCAAATTTGGGCGCCATCGCGTCGACACTGAAGGACCAACCACCCAGCGCCATGGGCGCAAGGAGGGCCGTCACCAGCATCAGCACCATGAATGGCATCACCAGGGCAATGCCCTCCATGATGGAAATACTGAAGATGTCGATCATGGCCCAGGGGTCGAATACCGCTTCTCGTGACAAGGACAACCCGGTACGAAACAGCGCCTCCATGCGCCCGATCATGAAGGGAGCCATGCCCATCAGGCCGAGCGCACCCAGCAACAGCATGGCCATGGTGTTGAGTTCTCGCGAGCGGGCGATCTGCCCCTTCTTGCGCGCATCCTCGAGGCGTTTGGGGGTCGCCTCTTCAGTGCGTTCCTGACCGTCGTCCTGCTGCGCCATTCAGCGTCCTCCCCGGCCGAACTGCTGTACGGAAATCAAGGCTTCCGTCATCAGGTTGCTCATTTGCGGGAACAGGCCCGGCAGGGTGATCATCAACACCACGAAGCCGAGGGTCAGGGTGATCGGGAAACCGACACCAAAGATATTGAGCTGCGGGGCGGCCCGGCTCACGACCCCGAAGGCCAGGTTGGTCAGCAGGATAGCGGACACCGCCGGTAGCGCCACCAATACCCCGCCGGCGAACAGGCGCGTACCCCAGTGCGCGATCTCCAGCAAGGTCTCGCGCCCCAGACCCGCGCCACCGATGGGCAGGGAATGGAAGCTGTCCGCAAGCACGGCAAGCAGTGCAAGATGACCGTTCATGGCCAGGAACAGCAGGGTGGCCACCACCACGTAGTACTGCCCGATTACCGGAACCTGCACGCCATTCTGCGGATCCACCATGGAAGCGAAGCCCAGGCCCATGCTCATGGCCACGGTCTGTCCGCCGACGATGAGGGCAGCGAAGATCAACTGCAGGGAAAAGCCGATGGCCATGCCGATGATCATCTGCTGCAGGGTGATGAGCACGCTGAGGGCGGAAAAGGGTTCCACCGCAGGTACCGACGGCAACAGCGGCAGCATCACCCAGGTAATCAGCAATGCCAGCACCAGCTTGATGCGCTTCGGCACCAGGTTACCGCCGAATACCGGTGAGATCGTCATCATGGCGGTGACGCGCACGAACGGCCAGAACATACTGTTCAGCCATTGGATCATTTCGGCAGTGGTATAGACCATGGCGATGATACGTCCCGTTAGGCGATCGGGCGTCAGCCGATCAGGGTGGGAATTTCGCCGAACAAGCGCAGGGTGAAGCCCATCAGGGTCTTCAACAGCCAGGGACCGGCGATCATCAGTACGAGTCCCACGATCAGCATCTTGGGCACGAAGGTCAGCGTCATTTCGTTGATCTGGGTGGCGGCCTGGAACATGCCCACGACCAGGCCCACGGCCAGCGCGGCCAGCAGCAGGGGCGCGGCCAGCAGGGCGGTGACATAAAGCGCCTGTTGCGCCACGGTGATCACGGTTTCCGGTGTCATGGTCTCTCCTGCTTTTCCCCCGCATCGCACGCGCGGACAAGGGTATTGCCTGCTAAACGTAGAAGCTCGTGGCGAGCGTGCCCATCACCAGCGACCAGCCGTCGATGAGCACGAACAACATGATCTTGAAGGGCAGGGAAATGATCATGGGCGAGAGCATCATCATGCCCATGGCCATGAGCAGACTGGCCACCACCAGGTCGATGATCAGGAAGGGGATCATGATCAGAAAGCCGATCTGGAAGGCGGTCTTGAGCTCACTGGTGAGGAAGGCTGGCATCAGCAGCGAGAAAGGCACCTTATCGGGGGTGTCCAGTTCGCCGGCACCGGAAATCTCCGCGAACAGGCCGATGTCGCTGTCACGGGTCTGGGCCATCATGAATTCTCGGAACGGCTGACTGCCCGTTTCCAGTGCCTGTTGCAGGGAAACCTGCTCGTCCATGTAGGGCTTGAGGCCCTGCTCGTAGGCCCGGTCGAACACCGGCATCATGATGAACACCGTCAGGAACAGGGACAATCCCAGCAGGATCTGGTTGGAAGGCGTGGACATGGTGCCCAGCGCCTGGCGCAGGATCGCCAGCACGATGATGATGCGCGCGAATGAGGTCATCATCATCAGCGCCAGGGGCAGGAAGGTCATGGCCGTCATGAAACCCAGCACCTGCAGGGTGACCGAGTAGGTCTGACTGCCATCCTCGCTCGGCGGTGATACTCGCAAGGCGGTGAATTCCGGTGCTGCCAGCGCGCCCAGCGGCAACAGGCCCAGCAACAGCAGCAACATCAGGCGCAAGGATTTCATTGGGATTTGCTCCGGCCCATGGCCATGTCGAGGGCCTGGGCAAACCCGGCCTTGGGGCGCATAGCGGTCTCGGTGACATCGATGGGTTCATCGAGTACGTGCAAGGTCTGGATGCGGCCCGGCGCCACCCCGACCAGCAGCTGCTGCTTTCCCACCTGTAACAGCACCACGCGCTCGCGGGTACCCATGGAAATACCGCCCAGTACTCGCAGCGCACCATGCATGCCCGTGGTGAAACGGCCACTGCGACGCAGCAACCAGGCCAGGCCGCCGAGCAGCAACAATACCGCCAGCAAACCCAGGGTGAGCTGCACCAGGTTACCCATGGCCAGAGGATCCGCGCCGGCGGCCTGCGTTCTGGGCAGGGCCTCTTCCGCGGCCCGCAGCCAGGGTGCGAGGCCGGCCAGCAGGACGGCGGTGACGAGTTTGGCGGAACGTGCAAGACGCATGGGGAATCGACCGTTTTTCACTTGAGTTTCTTGACCCGCTCGGCGGGGCTGATCACATCGGTAAGGCGGATACCGAATTTCTCGTTCACCACCACTACCTCGCCATGGGCCACCAGGGTGCCGTTCACCAGCACATCCATGGGTTCACCAGCCAGGCGATCCAGTTCCACCACCGAACCCTGGTTGAGTTGCAGCAGGTTACGAATGCTGATCTTGGTGCGGCCGATCTCCATGGAGATGGTGACCGGGATGTCGAGGATGACATCCAGGTTGGCTTCACCCTCGAGCGGGGGGGCGGAATCATCCAGGTCATCAAATTCCGCCACCGGCAACTGGCCGACTTTCTTGCCGCTCTCGGCCTGCTCCGACAGGGCTGCGCCCCAGTCGTCGCCAAGCGCTTCCTCAGTAGTGTTGATTTCGTCACTCATCGTCTTGCTCCTGGCCGGAACCTAGCGGTTGTCCGGGTTGGTCTGGATCTTGTCCACAATCTGTACCGCACGCATGCCCTCGTGGGTGCCGAAGCGGCCACGGAACACCGGGGTATTCTCCGCTTCCACCACTACCGTCTCGGGCAGGTCGACAGGGATCACGTCACCCGGCGCCATGTGCAGCAATTCGCGCAGGGTGAGAGAGGTTTCCACCAACGTACAGTTGATATTCACCTCCGCTGAACGCATTTCCTCACGAATGGCCCGGCTCCAGCGTTCATCCACTTCGCTGCGGTCACTCTGCATACCGGCATCGAGCAGGTCGCGAATCGGTTCCAGCATGGAATAAGGCATGGTCACGTGCAGGTCCCCGCCGCCTCCATCCAGTTCCACGCGGAAGGTATTCACCACCACCACTTCCGTGGGGCTGACGATATTGGCGAAGTGGGGGTTCACTTCCGAATTCTGGTATTCGAATTCGATGGGCATTACCGGTTTCCAGGAGTGGGACAGATCCTTGAAGGCCATCTGCAGCACCATCTGGATGACACGTTGCTCCGTGGGGGTGAATTCGCGGCCCTCGATCTTGGTATGAAAACGCCCTTCCCCGCCGAAGTAGTTGTCCACCAGGGCGAACACCAGCTTGGGTTCCAGCACGAACAGGGCGGTGCCGCGCAGCGGGGGCACCTTGACCAGGTTGAGGCTGGTGGGCACGAACAGGCTGTGCACGTACTCGGCGAACTTGAGCATCTGCACTCCGGATACCGAAATCTCGCCGGAGCGACGCATCATATTGAAGATGCTGATTCGGAAATGACGCGCGAATCGTTCATTGATCATTTCCAGCGTGGGCATGCGGCCGCGAACAATGCGGTCCTGGCTGGTGAAGTCGTAGTTGTTTACCTGTCCTTCGGGGATGTCATCGTCGGAATCGGTATCGATGTCGCCGCCGGAGACCCCGTGCAGAAGGGCATCGATTTCGTCCTGGGAAAGAAGATCATTCATGGAGGCGCCCTACTGCATCACGAAGTTGGTGAAATAGACGTTCTCGATCTTGTCCGACGCGCCTACCTGTTTCATGACCTTGCGGATCTCATCGAGCACCTGTTTGCGCAGCTGCTCCTTGCCTTCACGGGTCTCGAGATCGCTGGGTTTCTGGCTGGCAAACAGCAACACCAGGTTGTTCCGCACGGCGGGGTCATGTTCGATCATCTTGGGTGGGACATTGGGATCACGGGTAGCGATCTGCAGTTCGATCTGCAGGAAGCGCACATCGCTGTCGCCACTGAAATTCACCACGAAGGCAGGGTGCAGCGGCACATAGATGATGCGTCCGGTAGGAACGGTCCAGTCTTCCCCCTGCTCGCCCTCAGCGGCCTCCGTCGTGGCAGGGGTTGTGGCGGGGTCCGTGCTGGAATCCCCGGTCAGCAGCCAGAAGGTCAGCCCCCCGGAAACCAGCAGCAGGACCAGGATCGCGGCACCCACGATGAGGATGATTTTCTTGCGACCACCCTGTCCGCCGCCTTCTTCCGCGTCGATATCCAGGTCCAGATCGTCTTCTTGTACTGCCATGGCGCATTCCTGATGATTCGGTTTCATCACAAGGAAGCAAGACGTATGCCATCGGGGCGATACTGAATTATCGCTTTATAAACAAAGGGGAAGAATCGGAAAAAACGGAGTGGTCAAGGAATTGACTGATTTCCGGCGGTTCTGCAGCCGGAAACTTGGCGGCAGGCGGGCGTCGGTCGTCCCGGTCCTACAGGCTCCAGGCGCCGTCGCTGAGCCAGTGGGTGAAGCCCTGGTGAGGCAAGGGCCGACTGATGTGGTAGCCCTGCCCCGCGTCGCAACCCAGGGTCTGCAGCAGATCCCAGGCGGCGGCATCCTCCACGCCCTCGGCCACCACCTTGCAACCCAGGTGGTGGCCCAGGTCGATGATGGAACGCACGATCGCCAGGTCCTGGTCACTGTTCACCATGCCGCTGAGGAAGGTGCGGTCGATCTTGAGGGTGTGAATGGGCAGATGCCGCAGGTAGGCCAGGGAGGAATAACCGGTGCCGAAGTCGTCGATGGCCACCGCCACACCCAGTTCATGCAGGGCGCGCAACACCTCGGCGCCCTGGGCCAGGTCCGCCATCAGGGTCTCCTCGGTGATCTCGATCTCCAGGCAGGCACCGTCCACCTGCGCCTCCTCCAGGGCCGAGCGCACCTTATCCACCAGCCCCGTGCCCTGGAAGGCGCGGGCCGAGACATTGATGGCCACCGGCATGTGGATGCCGGCCGCGCCCCAGCGTTTGCATTGTTGCAAGGCCGTGACCAACACCCACTGGGTGATGGGCGTACCCATGCCCAGTTGTTCCGCCAGGGGAATGAAGCGCCGCGGCAACACCAGGCCTTCCTGGGGATGTTGCCAGCGCAGCAGGGCCTCGGCTCCGCAGATGCGGCCGCTGCCGATGTCGATCTGCGGCTGGTAGTGCAATTCGAACTCGCCACGCTCCAGGGCATGGTGCAGTTGCCCGGAGAATTGCATCTGTTCACCGGGATTGATGTCCACGGTGGCCTCGTAGAAGAGCCAGGGCGCGCCGCTGCGCTTGGCGCGCTGCAGGGCACTGTCGGCATGGCTGAGCAGGTTGTAGGCATCCTCGCCATGCTCGGGATAAAGGGCAATACCCAGGGCGCCACTCAGACAGAGTTCACGATCCTGCAGGGTGAAGGGATGTTCGAAGCAGGCCAGCACCTCGTTGGCGACCCGTTCCACGGCCTGGCCGGCGCCCTGCACGGTCGGCAGGATGATGCCGAAGTCATCGCCGTCGAGTCGGGCCAGGGTATCGGTGTCGCGCACCAGGCCCTGCAGTCGACCGGCAAGTTGCTTGAGCAGGTCGTCACCCACGGGATAACCGAGGGTATCGTTGTACATCTTGAACTGGTTGATATCGAGCACCATGACGGCCAGCCGCGTACCGGGATGGCGACGGCAGTTCGCCAGGGCGGTACCCAGGCGGTCATACCAGAGAGCCCGGTTGGCCAGGCCGGTGATATCGTCAGTGGTGGAGCGCTGTTGCAGGCGCTGGCGCGCCACATGGGCAGCATCGATGTCTTCCATCAAGGCATGTATCCGCAACACCCGTCCACGCCGATTGGCCACCGGCGCGAACTGGAATCGATGCCAATGCGGGTCCTCGCCTTCCCGTTGCTGACGGACCTCCACCTCCACCACCTCGCCCTGCAATGCCTTCTGCCAGGCGGTGAGGACCTTTTCCTGGTCTTCGGGCAGGATGAGGGACAGGCAGGGAATGGGAGCCCGCAGATCATCTCCGAGACAACGGGCCAGCCCCGGGCTGTGGTAGAGCATGCGATTGTCGCTCACATCCACCGACCACAATTGCTGGGGGATGCTGTCCAGCAGGTCCTCGGCGCGATCCCGGTACTCCCGCAATCCATCTCGCTGCTGCTGCAACTTGTCGGCGCCATATTGCCAGTACGCCTCGCTGACCATGCCGAAATCCCGCAACACCAGCTTGACCAGGACGGCATTCAAGCGATCCCGGTCGGTGAGCGGGATGTCGGACTCCGCGGCGATGATTTCCTGCAGATGATTCAGAAACAGGCGATACCCGCCGAGCATCCAGACGGGACGCACGCCATGTTCCTGGTGGTGTTCCCCGATGTGGTCGAGCCGCTCTGCCCAGGCCTCGTCGGAAGGAGCGCGCAGCAAGTCCACCAGGTGAGCAAGATGGCTGCGCACCAGGTCGCCGATGTGACCGCCGGCACGCTCATGGGCGTACAGCACATCGGCCGTGGCAGGATTGTCGAAAAGATAGTTGTAATAGACTTGGGCAAAGTGCGCCGTGCCCTGGGCGAGCAAGGCATGATAGTTGGCGAGAATACGCCTTTCATCCTCGCTGATCTGGAGGACATAATTGTATTCCCGCGTCTGCGCCAGGTGTGCGGAACGCCTTCCATTGCGCGCCCGCTTCACCCGCCTCCGGTCTTTGATGGTTCCAGACATGAGCTATATGTTTCTTATTGTTGTACAGCGGTACGGTAGCATACCGCCCGCCCCCAGGCAAAGCGGGCGAACGACCGATTGCAAGCCGGGTTTCAGGCAAAATAATCGATGCTGCCGGAGCCTTCACGCAATGGAGTGACGGTGACGCTGGTCGGCTCTTCCTCCGCTTGGCCCGCCGCCGGGCGGGCGCCGCCATGGGCCTGGAAGGCCTGGGCATCCTGGCGCCGCTGTTCGGCAAGGGATTGATCCGAAACCGTGACCTGGTTCAGCTGCAATCCCGACTCACCGAGCATCTCGCGCAGACGTGGAATGGCCGCTTCCAGGGCCTCGCGCGCCACGCCATGCTGGGCCGTGAAGGTGATGTTGGCCTGATCGTTCTGCATCTGGATGCGCACCTCCATCGGTCCCAGGTGGGCGGGATTGAGACGGATCTCCGCACCCTGCAGCCGGTTGCCCACCATCCACTGGACCTGTTCGCCCAGGGCCCGGTCCCAACCGGCCTGCCCCAGGGGCACGGCAACGGTCGTGGCAGGCAGGGTGGCTGCCGGGGCCTGCGGACTGGTCACGGTCTGGGGCCCGAAACCCGTCGGGGTCTCGACCCGCGGGCCGGGTTCCGTGCCACGCGTGGCCGCGGCGCGCATCAATTCACCGAAGCGCGATTCCCGTGCGCCCTCTTCCACACTGCGCTGTTGCAGGGCCTGGTGCACCGCAGTGGCCACCGCGCGAGCGGGTTCCAGGAGCGGCAAGGTCTCGGCCTCTTTCCCTGTCACCGCCGTGGGCAAGGCAGCCCCCGGCTGGGAAACGGTGTTTTGTATCAGCGGCCGACCGGACGGCACGGCCGCCTCGTCGGCCAGGGGCATCCCGGCTCCACCCAGCGCGGCACGAGCCAGGGCGGAGGTCGTATCCGCCAGGCCGCCAGGTGCCTGGGCCGGTGTGCCGGCGGCCGCCTGGGCGCTGGCCTCCTGCCCGGCGAGCACGGCCTGCAAGGCTTTCTCCAGGTCCTCGGCCGTGGTTCCGACGGGAAGACCGGACAGTGCAGGGTCATCCGCGGGCAGGTCCAGGTGCTCACCAAGGTCTTCCAGGTCGAAGCCGGCCAGGGCCAACAGCCGGGAGGCATCCGGCAACTCCTTGCCGTCGACGGCCGGCAGCTGCCCCTGTGGATTGCCGGCCAGCAGCGCCGACAATACCAGCGGCAGGCCTTCGTCTGGCACCGGCTTGTGCCCCGCCAGGAGCTGGGCGAAGGGGTGAGACTCACCTTCAAACAATTGTTTTTCTATCTGATTTCCGCCCATGCGCAAGGCGCCCTGGGCAATTTCGGGGTTGACGGCAAGCGCTAGCAGGGGGTCGGCCATGATGATTCCTCGGTCCCATTGGCTGTGGATGAGGGAATCATTACAAGGATCGTGCCAGGAGCAGAATCAGGATTCGTCCAGGTCCGGGCGACGGGTGCGCTGGGCGCGTTCATCGGTGTCGAGCTGCTCACGACGCTCGGCCTGGTGCCGCTCCTCGCGCCGATAGCGATCCACCACCTTGCCCAGGGCCTGGGTGCGGGTGCGGGTGGACAGCCAGTTGAGCCGCTGGCGTTCACACTCCTGGTGACAACGTTCCACCAGGCGCTGTTGCTGCTCGATGGCCTCGTTGAGGCGGGCCAGGAACACCCGGAAGTCCTGCAGGCGCGCCACGCCCATGCCCTGCCCGCTACGCTGCTGGAATTCGCTGGAATACTGGTCGCGATAGGTCGCCAGCTCCGCGAGCTTGCGCTGTTGTTGTTCCAGGCGCTGCCGCGCCTCGCCCAGGATGCGGGCCGCCGCCTGCTCGCGGTTCTCGGCGACCTTCACCACGGGGGTCATGCGTTTGGAGCGGGTCATGCGCACCTGCCAGAAGGAAGAACTACGATGGAAACCTGATGCATCTCTGACCCTATACCTCGCGTGAGGCTGCTGCAAGCCGCGAAAACCGCGAAAACCGGGGACAGACCCCGTTTTTTACGCTTGTTATTTCGTCATTGCCAGGAATGTAAAAAATGGGGTCTGTCCCCGGTTTTCTGTCCCCTATCACCCCGCCACCACCTTCTGCAGCTCCGCGATACTGGGCTTGAGCAGGTGGGACTCGCCCATGTCCTGGCGCAAGAAGCGATTGAGCGCGGGATGCAGGGTCACGGCCTCGTCCACCCGCGGATCGCTGCCCGGCTGGTAGGCCCCGACGCTGATCAGGTCGCGGTGCTGGTTGTAGATCGAGTACAGCTGCTTGAAGCGCTGTGCCGCCTGCTGATGTTCCTTGGTGACGATGTCATTCATCACACGACTGATGGAGGCCTCGATATCAATGGCCGGATAATGACCGGACTCGGCGATATGACGGGACAACACGATGTGGCCGTCGAGAATGGCGCGCGCCGCGTCGGCGATGGGATCGTTCTGATCGTCCCCTTCCGCCAGTACCGTATAGAAGGCGGTAATCGAACCGCCACCCACATCGCCGTTGCCGGCGCGTTCCACCAGGTTCGGAAGCTTGGCGAACACCGAGGGCGGATAACCCTTGGTGGCCGGCGGCTCACCGATGGCCAGGGCGATCTCGCGCTGCGCCTGGGCGAAACGGGTCAGGGAATCCATCAACAGCAAGACATTCTTGCCCTGGTCGCGGAAATGCTCGGCGATGCTGGTGGCCATCATGGCCCCATGCAGGCGCATGAGGGGCGAGTTGTCCGCCGGCGTGGCCACCACCACGGAGCGGGCCAGGCCCTTCGGGCCAAGGATGTTGTCGACGAATTCCTTTACTTCACGTCCACGTTCGCCGATCAGCCCCACCACGATCACATCGGCGTTGGTGTACTTGGTCATCATGCCCAGCAGCACACTCTTGCCCACGCCGCTGCCGGCGAACAGGCCCATGCGCTGGCCGCGGCCGACGCTGAGCAGGGCATTGATGGCGCGCACCCCCACGTCCAGCGGTTCGCGCACCGGCTTGCGGCTGAGTGGATTGATGTTGCGCCCGGTGAGCGGCACATGGGTTTCCACCTGCAGCGGGCCCTTGCCGTCCAGCGGATTGCCGGCGCCATCCAGGACACGGCCGAGCAGGGCCACGCCGGCCGGCGCCTGGCAGACACGATGGGTGGGCACCACCCGGGCATTGGGCATCAGGCCCTGCAGGTCACCGATGGGCATGAGATAGAGTTTCTCGCCGGAGAAGCCCACCACCTCGGCTTCGATGGGCGCACCCTGGGCGGAGCTGATCATGCAACGCCCGCCAATGGCCGCCTGGACCCCGACCGCCTCCAGGGTCAGGCCCACCATGCGCGTCAGGCGCCCCTCCACCAGCAGGGGCGGTGTGGCGCGGGCCCGTTCGAGATAGGGCTGCAGGCGCTGCCGCCACAAGGCGCCGCGGCGGGTTTCGGGAACGGTCTTGAGGCTCACGCAGAGGCATCCTCTTCGCGCTCGCCGCCCAGAACCTGGGCGATGAGGGCATTGAGGCGGGTCTCCACCGAGGCATCGATCTGGGAATTGTCGGTCTGTACCCGGCAGCCACCACGGCTTTGCACCGGGTCGTCCAGCACCTGGATATGGGCCTCCTCCTCGTTCAATGAAAAGGCCTCGCGCACCAGCGTTGCATCCTCGGGATGCAGGTGCAGGCGCACCATACGGCTGGTGATGGGCAGGGCCGCCAGGGCCTCGCGCACCACGGCGACGACCTGGCCGGGATCGGCCTTCAATTCGCGGCGCACCAGGTGGCGGGCCACCAGCATGGCCAGTTGCGAAAGTTGTTCCTCGACCGCCGCATCCAACTCGGCAAAGGGTTGCCGCAGGGCCACCAGCAATTGTTCCAGGCGCTGCACCTGCCTGTGGATTTCCTGCTGGCCGGCACGCAATCCCTCCTCGTGTCCCTGGGCATAGCCCTCCTTGCGGGCCTGTTCGATCTGCGCGGCGCTCATGGGCGCGGCCGGACGATTAGTCCTGGACCGCTCCTCATGGGCGCCGCGCCCTGCCCGCACACCCGCCACTTCCGGTACCCGCCAGGCCTGATAGGCGGCCTCCACATCCTCCGAGCGGATCAGCTTAGACATACTGCTCGCCACCCTTGCCGCCCAGTGCGATCTCGCCGGAATCGGCCATGCGCCGGGCGATGGCGAGGATTTCCTTCTGCGCGCCCTCCACTTCGCTGAGGCGTACCGGACCCTTGTTTTCCAGGTCGTCGCGCATGATTTCCGCGGCTCGCTTGGACATATTGGAGAAGATCTTCTCGCGCATGGTCTCGTCGGCCCCCTTGAGGGCCAGGATCAGGGTATCGGATGAGACCTCGCGCAGCAGCTGCTGCATGCCACGGTCATCCACCTCGATGAGGTTGTCGAACACGAACATCAGGTCCTGGATCTGCAGGCCCAGCTCGGCGTCCACGTCCTTGATCATCTCCATCACCTCACCCTCGATGGCGGTATCCACGAAGTTGAGAATATTCGCCGCGGCCTTCACGCCACCCACGGTGGAGGACTGCACGTTCTGGTTGCCACTGAACTGGCGCTCCATGATTTCATCCAGTTCCTTGAGCGCCTGGGGCTGGATACCTTCCAGGGTGGCGATGCGCAGCAGCACATCGGGCCGCACCCGCTCACTGAAGAAGTTCAGCACATCGGCGGCGTGATCCGCATCGAGATAGGACAACACGATGGCCTGGATCTGCGGATGCTCGAGGCGGATCAGTTCCGCCACGGCGCGCGCATCCATCCACTTCAATGCCTCCAGTCCCTTGGTGCTGGAGCCCATCATGATACGATCCATCAGGCCGCTGGCCTTGTCCTCGCCGAGCGCCTGGATCATCACCTTGCGCAGGTACTCCTCGGTGCCCACGCCCAGCGCCGTCTGCTGTTGTACAGTTTCCACGAAGTTTTCCAGCACATGACTCACACTGTCGCGGGACACGTTCTTGAGCGTGGCCATGGCGCTGCCGATGCGCTGCACCTCCTTCGGCCCCATGTGCTTGAGGACCTCCGAGGCCTGCGATTCACCCAGGGACAACAACAGTACCGCGGCCCGCTCCGTGCCGTTCAATTTATGCGCGACTTCAGCCATCTTCGTTCACCCAGTTCTTGACTACCTGCGCCACCCGTTTGGGATCCTCGCCCGCCACGCTCTGCGCCATGGCGAGATTACCCTGATAACTGTCCTGTCCCGGTCCCTTCAGCTGACGGGCCTGGCCACCGCCGGACAGGCTGACCTGATCCTCGCCGATCCCGCCCGTCGCGACGGCGGCTGCCGGCACCATGGCCGCGCTTTTCGCGCCGGCCTGGGCCAGCTGCTGCAAGGCGGGCCGCAGTACGGCGAACACCAGGATCAACAGGCCCAGGGCACCCGCGCCCCAACGCGCCGCCTCCCACACCCAGGGCTGTTCCAGCAGGGCCGGTTCCGGCAAGGGCTCCATCGCCTCGGGCTGCTGGAACGCGGCATTGATCACGTTGACACTGTCGCCACGCTCGGCATCGAAGCCCACCGCTTCCCGGATCAGGGCGGTGAAGCGCTCCAGTTCCTCCGGCGCCCAGGGCTCACGCGCCCCCCCGGCACCCGGCTTGTCATCCAGTACCACCGCCACCGACAGACGCCGGATGGTACCGCTGGCGAGGCGGGTATGGCTGATGGTCTTGTCCAGTTCGTAGTTACGGGTACTGCGTCGGCTGGAAGGTCCGCTGGTTTCGCCCTTGCCGTTGTCCCCATTGGCCTCGCCCTCGGCGCCTTCCGTACCCGCAGCCACCTGCTCCGGCGCCACGCCACCGGCGGGTGGCTGGTTGGTCAGGGCACCGGGCACGCCTTGCGCCAGGCCACCGGGACCCATGCGTTCCTCGATGAGCTGTTCGCTGCGCAGGGCCGCGAGCTCGGGGTTGTAGCTTTCCTGGGTGCGTTCGGTGACGGTGTAGTCGATATCCGCCGTGACCTGGGCACGCACGCCACCCAGACCGACCATGGGTGAGAGCAGGCTTTCGATCCGCTGCACGAAGGATTGTTCCAGCTGACGGGTGTGTGCGAACTGGCCGGTACCGGGGGCACTGCCCTCGCGATCCCGGGGCCGGGTCAGCAGGTTGCCGCGCTGGTCGACCACCGTCACGGCCTCGGCCTGGAGGTGAGGCACACTGGAAGACACCAGGTGCACGATGGAAGCCACCTGTTCCTCGTCGAGCGAGCGCCCGGAAAACAGGTTGACCATTACCGAGGCCGTGGGATTATCGCGCTCGCGCACGAACACGGAGCGCTTGGGCAGCGCCAGGTGCACCCGTGCCGCTTCCACATTGCGCATGGTGCCGATGGTGCGCGCCAGCTCGCCTTCCAGGGCACGCTGGAAACGCGCCGTCTCGATGAATTGGGAGGTGCCGAAGCCCTGTTCTTCCTGCAGGATCTCGAAACCCATGCCACTGCCGGCCGGCAGGCCCTGCTTGGCCAGTTCCAGGCGCGCCTGGTGCAACTGGCTGGAGGCCACCATGACGGCACCGCTGCCCTCGTCCACCTTGAAGGGGATATTGGCCGTCTGCAAGGCATCCACCACCTGGCCGGCATCCTTCTGGGACAGGTTGCCGTACAGCAGGCTGTGGTTGGGGGTCTGCATCCACAGCACCAGGGACACCCCCACCGCCACGCTGGCGGCGATGGCGATCATGAACCACAGCTGCCGCATGGCGGGTAACTGGGTGAACCCCTGTGCCGCCGCTTCTGTTTTTACCAGTGCCATATCGTTATCCGCCACCCTGTCTTGCTGCTCTCAGTAACTCCGGAAGTAACCCCGACTTCCCGAGCCATCGTCATGTCCGCGCAGGCGGACACAGCGCCGATCAGATCGGCATGTTCATGATGTCCTGGTAGGCATTGACCAGCTTGTTGCGCACCTGGGTCATGGCCTGGAAGGACAGACTGGCCTTCTGCAGTTCCACCATCACCCGGGTGAGGTCCACGTCGGGATCGCCCGCCACGAAGCGGTCGCGCAGCTCGCCGGCGTTGGTCTGGGTTTCGTTGACCTTGTCGATGGACTGTTTGAGCAGGTCACCAAAATTCTGTCCGGGGGTGGCGGCGGCCGCTTCCGGCCCCTGGCCCTGGGCCGTGGCGCGCAGGGCACGCATCTGGCTGAGGATCTGGTTGACGTCGATTTCGCTCATGTTCCTGTACCTCTGTTATCGAACTACACGGCACCGTCATTCCCGTGCAGGCGGGAATCCAGTGTCTCAATACTTGCTGTTAAAACCTGGATTCCCGCCTGCGCGGGAATGACGCAATTCGAATGCATCCGCATCATCATCCCCCTACGCGGGTACCGCGATACCCTGCTCGCGCATGCGCGCCAGCTTGTAGCGCAGGGTGCGCGGACTGATGCCCAGCCGTTCCGCCGCCGCCTTGCGGCTGCCCCGATCGGCCTCCAGGGCCTCCAGGATGAGCTGGTATTCGCGACTCTTCAGGTCATCGCCCAAGCCTTCGCGAGTATGTTCGTTGTCCACCGCGACGACGCTGGTCTCGACCAACGGCGTGGCCGCTTCCCCGAAGCACAGGTCCGCCACCTCGATAATTTCACCATTGAGCAGGATCAGGGCGCGCTGGATGACATTGTCCAGCTCGCGCACATTGCCCGGCCAGTGATGTTCCAGCAGCCGCTGTTGCGCGGCGGCGGACAGGCGCGGCCTGCCGCGCCCATGCCGGCAGTAGCGCTCCAGCAGGCCCTCGGCCAGGGGCAGAATGTCGGCAGGCCGTGCGCGCAAGGGCGGCAGGTTCAGGGGAAACACATTCAAGCGGTAATACAGGTCCTCGCGGAAACGCCCAGCCGCCACTTGCTCGCGCATGTTGCGGTTGGTGGTGGCGAGCACGCGGACATCCAGGGAAATCAGCTCGCGGCCGCCGAGGCGTTCCACTTCACGTTCCTGCAGTACGCGCAGCAGCTTGGCCTGCAGCGCCAGGTCCATTTCGGAGATCTCGTCCAGCAACAGGGTGCCGCCCTGGGCCTGTTCGAACTTGCCGGCCTGGGCGCGATAGGCGCCGGTGAAGGCCCCCTTCTCGTACCCGAACAGCACGGCCTCCAGCATGTTTTCCGGGATGGCGGCACAGTTGATGGCGACGAAGGGCTTGGCGTTGCGGGGGGAATGTTCATGGATGAAACGGGCGAACACCTCCTTGCCGGAACCGGATTCGCCACAGATCATGACCGTGGCATCGGTGGCGGCCACGCGGGTGGCCAGCGCCGCCAGCTGGCGGCTGCGCTCATCCTCGGCCACCAGGCCGCTTTCCAGCCGGCGCTCGCCAGGCAGGTAGCGGCTCACCATGTCCACCAGTACACCGGCCTCGAAGGGCTTCACCAGGTAATCGGTGGCGCCATCGCGCATGGCCTCGACGGCTTTTTCAATGGTGCCGTAGGCGGTCATCAGCACCACGGGCAGGTCCGGCGCCTGGGCACGGATACGCGCCAACAGGGCGTGGCCGTCCATGCGACCCATGTTCACGTCACTCACCACCATGCCGATGTCCAGCTGTTCCAGGCGTTCCAGGGCGCCCTGGCCGTCGCAGGCCACGGTGACCGGATAGCCGGCCAGTTCCAGGGTGTCGCTCAGGGCCTCGCGCAGGGCCGGGTCATCTTCCACGATCAGCACCGGTGCTGCATTCATACCGCGTACCTCCGTTCAGCGGACAGGCGCTTGTCCGCATCGCTCAATTGAGTTTCCGCCAGTCGGCCACCGGGCAGCAGTTCCGGCTGGGTCATGGGCAGTTCCAGCACGAAACGGGTGCCGCCCTGGGCCGGTGTTTCGAGACGGATGCCGCCACCATGGGCCTGCAGTACCGTCTGCACCACGGCCAGGCCCAGGCCGGTGCCTTCGGGACGGGTGGTGAAAAAGGGTTCGAAAATGCGCTCGCGCAGTTCCGTGGGGATCCCGGGTCCGTTGTCGGTGACGGCGATTTCCAGCCGTCCATGGTCGGTCTCCTGCACGCTCACCCGCAGGCGCGCGCCCTGCCCCGTGGCCTGCACGGCGTTGGTGGCCAGGTTCACCAGTGCGCCGGCGAGGGCCTCGCGATTGCCCCGCAGGCAAGCGGCGGGGGCCTGGTTGTCGATGTTCAGGCGGGCGCCCGAGGCCAGCAGGGTGGCGACCATGGATTGCTCCAGGTCGCGCAGCAATTCGCGTACCGGCACGGTTTCCGCCGCCGCGGCGCCACCGCGCGCGAAGCCGAGCATGTCGTGCACCACGCGTTCGAGCTGGCGCAGGCCCTGCAGGAGTTTTGTGGAAAAGCGCACCTGGTCGGCGGCCTTGAGTTGTCCACCGGACAACTGCGAGGCATACAGCAACGCCGAGGACAGGGGAGTGCGAATCTGGTGGGCCAGGCGGGCGGTCATTTCACCCATGGCGGACAGGCGTTGCTGGCGGCTGACGGTTTCCTGCAGGGCACGAGTCTCGGTGACGTCGTGCAACAACAGGATCTGTCCCGGCTGGGAATCCAGGGTGCGACGCGAAATGCTCACCCGGCGGCCGTCCAGCAGGCGCACCTCGTGGGCATCCTGCTGCTCATCGCTCAGCACCCGCCGGGTCACCGTCTCCCAGGTTTCCCCCAGCAGGGGTTCGCCGAGCAGGTCGAGCGCGGCGGGATTGCATTCGCACACCCGACCCGTGCCATCCAGTACCACCACCCCACCGGGCAGGGCCTCCAGCAGGGTGCCGAGGCGGTCGGCGATGCGTTCCTTGTCGGCCAGCTGCGCCAGTCGTTCCGAGCGGGCCGCCGCCAGTTCCAGGGTCAGCCGTTCCGCGCGCTGTTCCAGCTCGCGGTAGGCACTTTCCAGCTGTGCCGACATGCCCATGAAGGCCTCGAAGGCCTGTTGCAGTTCGCGGGGATCGTGAATCCTGGTCTCGGTCATGCTCTCGCCTGCCTGTGCGGGTGATCGCGGGTCTCATGGACCCACGTTCGCACAGAAGCAAGAGGCGTGCCGAAAAGTTGGCTTTCTTTTAAATCAGGTAGTTACGAATCCTGATTTACGGGGACGTCAAATTCCTGCCGTTTCATCGGCCCGTTGCAGGCCATACTTACGCAGTTTTTCCACCAGGGTGGTACGGCGCATGCCGAGCCGTTTGGCGGCACGCGCCACCACGCCGTCGGCATCGTCCAGGGCCTGCTTGATGAAGCCCACTTCCAGGTCACTGAGGTGCTGCTTGAGGTCCAGGCCATTGCGGGGCAGGCGCGGTTCCATGCTGTCGGCCGAGAAGCTGTGCATGGGATGGGGCTGGGGCGGGAGCATGGCGGGCGCGGTTTCCTCGTCATCCATGGACGCCAGCACCTGGCCGGCGCTGGCGGGAATCCCCTCGGCCTGGAATTTCTCCGGCAGGTCCTGGATGTCCACCACGCCGAAGGGACACAGGATCGCCATCCGCTCCACCAGGTTGGCCAGCTCGCGTACATTGCCCGGCCAGCTGTACTGGCACAGGGACAGCACCGCCGCCTGGGTGAAGCGCACGGACCCGCGCTTCTCGTACTCGATGCGGCGGATCAATTCGTTGATCAGCAGCGGGATGTCCTCTACCCGGTCGCGCAGCGGCGGCATCTCGATGGGGAACACATTGAGGCGGTAGAAGAGATCCTCGCGGAAACGGCCGTCGGCAATCGCCTCCTCCAGGTTCACATGGGTCGCGGCGATGACGCGCACATTGGTGACGATGCTCTTGTTGCTGCCCACGCGCTCGAAGGTACGTTCCTGCAACACGCGCAACAGCTTCACCTGCATGGGCAGGCTCATGTCGCCAATCTCGTCCAGGAACAGGGTGCCGCCCTCGGCCAGCTCGAAACGGCCCTGGCGGGAACTGATGGCACCGGTGAAGGCGCCCTTCTCGTGTCCGAACAGCTCCGATTCCAGCAGGTCAGCGGGAATGGCACCACAATTGATGGGCACGAAGGGTTGTTCGCGACGCGAGGAGTAATAATGGATATTGCGCGCCACCACTTCCTTGCCGGTGCCGGATTCACCCAGGATCAGCACATTGGCGTCCGAATCGGCCACCTGCTGGATCATCTTGCGCACCTGGTGGATGGAACGGCTGGTCCCCACCAGGCTGCGGAACAGATCGACGGGCCGCTGGCGGCTGCCGTCGAGCTGGGATTCACGGTACACCTCGGCCTGGTGCAGGGCGCTGGTGAGCTGGGTGTAATGCGGCGGCAAGGCGATCTTGCCGAGGATGCAGGAGCTGGGTTCGATGGGTACCGTGGGTTCCCGGTCCTTTTCCGCCAGCAGGAAGATGGGCAGGTGCTCGTCATAGCCGTGCACCTCTTTCAGCAGCTTTTCCAGGGCCTTGTCGTTCTTGCAGCTGCCGATCAGCACGGCCAGGCAGGGATCTTGTTCTTCCAGGGCCTTGGCCCAGCGGCTGCAATCGGCCACCCAGACTGCCTCGTAATTGATGAATCTCAGCACCGCGGCAAGCTCACGCCCGCGCTCCTCATCGGCCTCGATGATCAGTACCTTCGGTTCACTCATGGTCTTCGTCCGCCTGTGTTGTCCCGCTGCTTTTGTGTTTTGGGCGATGTCACCGGGACGCTTCAGCCCTCCCGGGACGGTCCTGCGGGATTAGTTAACCACCGATTTTCGGTGATGTCAAAATTTTGTCGGCAAACAGCGGACTCGGAACCAGGAGAAGAATCGCAGCTAAGCGATTATGGACGTTGGATAATCGCAACATCAAAAGGAAAGAGGGGGGATTTGGAACATGGGTCTGGAGGGGAAAAGACTGCCGGAAACGCGGCGGGGGTAGCAGTACTTCCCCCCCCTGTAGGAGCGGCCTCTGGCCGCGAACCGGTCCTGCCACTTCCGTTCGCGGCCAGAGGCCGCTCCTACAGGGGGCTGTCGTTTAGATCAAAGATGCTGACCGTAGGCCTTCTGCGCCTTGCGGGCGGTGCCGAAGCCCTGCAGGCTGGCGCCCAGGACATCGCGTTGGGCGCGCGTAAGGGAGGCGAGCTCGTCATTCACGACCAGTATGCGCCGCAGGGCCTCCGCCACCTGGGGGGCCTCCGCGGAGCTGGCCGCCACGCGAAAGCACTCCGTCACCAGCACACGGCGTTCCTGCTCACGCGCCTGCAGGCCCTCCCAATCTCCGGAACGGGCACTGTCCAGCATGGCCAGGCTCAGATCCAGGATCAGGTCCAGCTGATCCTGGCGGGTAGTCTCCCTTTTCAGCAGCGTGCTATTCATCCTGATACGCTCGCGTGCCTCAGGCCGCCGGCTGGCCCGATGACCGTGCCGCCTCGGGGGCGATGGCATCCCAGGCGGTCTTGATCTGCAGCAGCAGGTCCGTTACCTCGTCCAGGATGGCCGGTTCGTTTTTCAGGTTGGCCTGGATCAGCTGGCGCACCATGTAGTCGTAGAGGTCTTCCAGGTTCTGGGCAATATCGCCGCCCTGCTCCTTGTCCAGGCTGATGCGCAAACCATCGATGATGGAGATGGCCCAGGTGATGTTCTGCGCCTTCTCGCCCAGCTGGCTGGACAGCATATGCGCGCGAGCCACGTTGATCTTCTCCAGCGCACCCTCCATGAGCATCTGAATCAGGCGATGGGGGCTGGCCGCTTCCACCATGCTGTGCGCATTGACCGACTTGTACTTGTTCAACGCTGCCCGTGCATTCGAATAACTCATCACCACCACTCCTGTTGATTGACTGGGTACATCACCACTCGCACCGTCTGCATCCTGTATCGGTATTCACGGGTTTTCCTGTACCCGGGATTACCCTTTCCTGTTTTCTTTTTTGTCGGGCTTCAGCCCGACACCAGGGCCTTACCTGCGGTTATTGTTGTTCGCGCCGATCACCGGCAGCGCTTCCAACTGCTGTGTGAGGTAATTCCCGGTGTTCTGCAACTGATTGACCAACTGGTCCATGGCCGTGAACTGGGCGCTGATGCGCTGTTCGAATCGTTCCAGGCGCGCGGCAAGTTTTTCCCGCTCCGTCGCGATGCCGGCCAGGCGTTCATCCAGGGATGCGCTCATGTTCTTGAACAGGCCGTCGTCCGCCAGCAATCCCCGCACCAGGTCGTTCATCTGGTCGGCAAAGCCGCGACTGAAGGCGATCTCGCCGCGGTCACCCGTGGTGCCGCCGCTGATCAGAAGGCGCAGACCCTCGGCCGACCCCGTACCGGTCAGGTTCTGGCCGGAGCCGGTGGCCCGCTGGCCGCCGATGGTGCCCGCCACGTCCTCGCCGGTGCTGGCCACGGGAGACCCGCCCAGCAGGGCGGTGGCGCCGTTGCCGCCGGTCACCTCCACCTTGGAAGCGGAGCCGTAGCGGTCGGACCGGAGGCTGAGCACCCCGCCCGCCTCGCTCACCCGCACGCCACTGCCCAGATCGGCAAAGGCCTTGGTGCCGTTGATGCGTGATTGCAGCTCCGCCGCCAGTGAAGCGGCCGTATAGGTGCCGGCGGACAGGGTGATGCTGGCTTCCACCCCATCCAGCTTGATCTTCAGGGTATCGTTCACCCCGGCGGTGATGTCGAGGTTCGCCGCGACGGAGCCGGTCAGACTGCCCTGGCTGGCCATGCGGGTGATGTTCACGGCGTACTGGCCTACCTGGGTGGACTTGTTGTGGCCGAGCACCTGCACCTGCGCATCACTGGAACGGCCGGCGGCGGCGAACAGACCCATCACGCTGTCATAGTTCTCGCGCAGGGACGTCTGCAACTTCGTCTCGTCCAGCACCAGGGTGCCATCGAGGGAATTACGGCTGATGCCGATGTCCGCCAGGATGGAAAACGGCCCGTCCAGGCCTTCCACCGGGGTGGACAGCATACGGGACAACTGGTTCTTCAGCCCCTGCACGCTGCTGTCACCGTTGAGCGCGCCAGCGCGGCGGGTCTCGGGATCGTAGCCGGTCAGCTGGTTGATACCACCCATCAGGCTGTTGTAGGAATCCACGAAACCACGAATGGAGGCGGTCGCCTCGGAGCGATTCTGTTCCACCTTGAGGGTGGAACTGCCCTCGCCCAGCAGGTTGATGGTCAGGCCGGTCAGGGTGCTGGACAGGGTGTTGCTGGCGCTGGTGATCGCCAGGCCATTGAGGGTGAGTTGCGCATCCTGGCCGGCACTGGTCTGGGTCATGTTGGCGGCGCCGGCATTGAAGCTCAGCAGCGACAGGCCGACGGCATCGCCGTGATTGCCATCGGCATCGCTGACACTGATCTCCATGCTGCGTTCGGCACCCGTATCCGTGCTGGTCAGGGTGAGGCGAAAATGACTGCCATCATGGATGACCGCCGCGCGCACGCCCATATTGGCCTGGTTGATGGCGTCGCGGATGCCGTTCAGGCTGCCGTCGGTGATCTCCACCGTGGTGATGGCCGCGTCCGCGTTGGGCGTGAAGGAGGTGTAGCTTACGGCGTCGGCCACGGTGGTGCCGAACTTGAAGGTCAGGGTGCCGGTGCCCAGCACATCGGAAGTGGACTCGAACTGGCCGCCGGCCAGGCTGGAATCGGTCACCAGGCTGTGGGCCCTGGCCAACTGGCCCACGTTCATGTCATAGCTGCCGGGCACCGCCGTGCGGCTGGCCGTGGCCACCAACACGTCCTGGTTGGAGGAACTGGTGCTGTTCGCCTGGAATCCGCTGCCACTGACCAGCTTGCCCAGGGCCGACTGGAAACCGGATACCGCGCCCTGCAGGGCGCCATAGGCGGAAATGCGCGTCTGCAGCTCGGTCTCGGTACGGTCGAGACGGTTCTTGACCGGCTGACCCTCGGCGGCCACCAGTTGGCTGACGATGCTGTTGATGTCCAGGCCGGAGCCAATGCCCGGCGAGCTGATGGAAGCCATTGCGGTCCTCGTGTTCCTGGTCCTACCTGGCCGTGACGGTACTGCGGAAAGCCATGGCGGTAGTGCTATGGCTCAATTAGCAAGAAAGATACCAGCTCAGGCCTGCACCTTGATCAGCAGACCGCCGGTATCCTCGAACTGTTCCTGGAGACGCTGGGCACGGGCCACGGCCTCCTCGGAGGGAATTTGTCTAATTACTTCATTTGTCGAACGATCCACCACGGAAATCACCGTCTGGCCGAGATCCAGGTTGACCTCGAACTGGAGATCACGCTGCAGGTTCTGGACGAAGGAATTCATGCTGCTGACGGCCTGGTCCAGGGCCTCACGGTCGGGGTTGGCTTCAGGCGGCAAGATCTGTTCGCTGGCGAGGACGGTTTGTGCCGGCCCCTGCGCCGCTTGCAGTTCCTGTTGGAAGGAATTTGGATTCTCTGCCCCGCGCGCACTGCCCGAAACCGGCGTGCCGGACGATCGGACTTGGGAAAGAACCGCTGCGGATATGGAATCGATGGCCATGGTTGTCACCTCTTTAACCAAGTGTCACGCCCGGGGACATCCCCGGGCGCTTCACTGCCATGAGGCTTACTGCAACAGGGACAGGGCCAGCTGAGGCAGGCTGTTGGCCTGCGCCAGGATGGACACACCGGCCTGCTGCAGGATCTGGGCGCGGGTCAGCGAGGCGGTTTCCGCCGCGAAGTCCGCGTCCATGATCCGGCTGCGCGCTGCAGTCAGGTTCTCGGAGGTGATGGCGATGTTGCTCACCACGGCCTCGAAGCGGTTCTGCAGGGCACCGAGATCGGCCCGGGAGCTGTTGATCTCGGTCAGGGCGCTGTCGATCACCTGCATGGCGATCTGGGCGCCGTCCGCGGTGGAGATGTCTACCTGGGAAACCACGTAGTTGTTGGTGGTCGCCGCGCCGGGGGCGGTGTTGGCCAGATCCGACTGGACACTGCCCGGGTCCTGACCGGTGAACTGGATACCCTGGGAGCTGGTGCTGGCGACGCTCACACTACCGTAGTAGGTGGTCGTGGCCGCGCCACCTGCCAGACCTTCGGCCGCCGCATCGGTACCGGCCTGGGTCAGCTCGATGTTGCTGCCGTCGTCCGTGGCGATACTCAGGTTGCCACCGCTGAAGGAGGCGGTAATGCCGTCCAGGGCATTGACCAGCGCAGCGATCTCGGTGCCGGTGATGCGACCATCGGTACCGGCGGAGCCCAGGCTCAGGGAGGTGCCATTGACGCTCAAGGTGTAGTCCGGGGCCACCGGGGCCACGTACTGCGTACCATTGGTAGAAGTCCCCACCAGGCCCGGAACGCTCGCAGCAACACCAGACAAAGTACTACCGGTCAAATCGATGGTCATGTCGCTGCCATCGGCCTTGGCAAGTACCAAGTCACCGGTGGACAGGGCACCGGATACAACACTGTATGCCCCGCTACTAGCCGTAATGAATGCGGCAAGGTCCGCATCCAGCTCGGCGGCATGGTTGCCAACGACCGTTTGGCCGTTTGTCATTGCAATGTTTACTGCTTCGACACCGTCGACCCGAAGAATGAAGTTTTCGTTACCACCTGCAGTACCGACCACGGCACCCGACTGGGTGGCCGTCGTCTGCACCAGCGCCACTTCCTCGATACCCACCACGTCGGTGAAGGCAATGGCGGTCTGGGCGTTGGTGGCCGAGGCGGTCACGCCATCGACAGCGTTGATGGAAGCCGCGATATCGGCGGCATCGCGCCCGGTGTTGGCCACGGCGGTGCCGTTGACGGTCATGCCGGACAGGCCGACCTGGACCGCGTTGGTGGTGCCGCCGGTGCTGACCTCGGCATAGGTGCTGATGCTGGTATTGCCCAGTACCGCGGTGCTGGCATTGGCGATGGCGTCGATGGACACGATCTGGCCGGCATTGGCGCCGACCTGGAAGGCCTGGGCGGTAAAGCTGCCATCCAGCAACTGTACACCGTTGAAGGTGGTGGTCTGGGCCACGCGGTTGACTTCGGCGACCAGCTGTTCGACTTCCGACTGCAGCGCGGCGCGGTCGGAGACGTTGTTGGTGGCGTTGGCGGACTGTACGGACAGTTCGCGCACGCGCTGCAGCAGGTCGGTGACGCCACCCAGGGCACCCTCGGCGGTCTGCGCCAGGGAGATGCCGTCGTTGGCGTTACGGGCGGCCTGGTTCAGGCCGCGGATCTGGGTGCTGAAGCGCTCGGAAATGGCCAGGCCGGCGGCGTCGTCCTTGGCGCTGTTGATGCGCAGGCCGGTGGACAGGCGCTGCAGGGACACGTTCAGATCGGACTGGGAACTGGTCAGGTTGCGCTGCGCGTTGAGCGAGGCGATGTTGGAATTGATGATCATTGCCATGATGTAGATCTCCTATCCCTCGGGGACGTCATGCGCCGCACCGGGAATCAGGTTGATGTTTAGCGGATATACTTCGCGAATTCGAAATATTCACCGCTCCCGGCTTGGGTATCGGGCCGCGGCGGAAAATCTTTACCCCTGGGCGGCAATTTTTTGTCGGCGGGTCGGACCAAGACAAGTCATTCTTTCTTTGAGAAATTCATCCTGAATTCTGCCATTTTCGGCGCTTAGAGGGTGCTTTTTGATGCCATTTTTGCGGCTGTAAGGAAGCGTGCGCACGCTGGAGTTGCCAGCGCGCCCCGTGGACGAATGCCCCATGGCTGGAAACAGCCCCTGAATTCCCGTAATTTTTACGCAACTGGACATCAGGGAGGATGTGCTGTGGCGAATCTCAATCAGGAACAGGCCAGACATGCCGCAAACAGCCTGCGGGTAATCGGGATGGCGCAGTTTGCCGCCTATGGCTACGGGGAGTTACAATCGGACGCAATGAACGTCGGCATACTCATGGCTTCCGCCCTGGTCTACATCGTCCTGGAAGCGCTGAGCCTGCGGCTGCCGAGGGACCGCTCATGAACGATTACATCCTGATGATCGTCGCCTTGCTGACCGGCCTGGTGCTCTATGCCCTGGTGCACATCATGGGTCGGAAGGATCACCACGACAAACCGAAAAAATAGAACCAGTAGATTCCCGCATGCGCGGGAATGACGGGGGATTTTGCCCGGAAATGCCCGTTAATCGGCCGCCGAGGTGGTACGTTTGACGTCACACCCTGGCCGACCTGTCCGCGCGGCCATCCAATTGCTTCGAACGGCTGGCGGGCAACCGCAAGGGCCAATGCAGCATCCGTATCAATGACCAATGGCGACCGTGCTTCCGCTGGACGAACGAAGGCCCGGAAGATGTCGAGATCGTGGATTATCACTGAACAGGAAAACCACATGGCCACCCCGGTAAACAAGCTGCCCCCATCCACCCCGGCGAACTGCTGCGCGAAGACATGGGCGCCCTCGGTCTCTCGGCACGTGCCCTGGTCGGGGCGGGGTCGGACCAAAGTAAGTAATTATTTTTTATAGAAAAATAGCCGGTATGAGGCCTGAAATCCGGCTTAGAGGTACGTTTTCGGGTGCCATTTTGTTGCTCCAGGCCACGCGCGCCTTGATCTCAGCACGAATAGCCGGGCCATGCTTGCCTTCGGCGGAGTCAGTACCCCGCCTCTTTCTGGTGGCGGAAGGCCAGCACATACAGGCTATCCTCACTCGGCTCGTATCGGTAGAGCGCGACATACCCGGAATCCCCGAACCCGATCACCAGCTCACGCAAGGCTGGCGCTTCGGGAAAAGGCCGGCCCATGTCAGGTGCCGTTTCCAGGAGCCGGAACTGTCGCTCAATGGCCTGCGCGGCCCGTCTGGCCGCCTCCGGGGCCTTGGTGGCCAGGAATCGACGGCACTGCTCCAGGCCCTGCACGGCGGCTTCGGTCAGTATTACTCGTGGCACTCTGGTGCGGCCCGTTCGTCATCGGTACCCCACGTGTCCAGCCAGGACCGTGCTTCACTGCCTGTCAGGTGCCGGCCGGTTTCCTGGTAGGCCACCCAGGAGGCCAAGGCTTCCTGCCGGAAGCTTTCGCGCGCTTCCTCGCGTTGAACATACTGCTGGATGGCCTCGCGCATGATCCAGTGCGCCGACCGGCGTCGCAGGCCGGCCAGCTGCTGGATGCGGTTTTTCAGCTCGTCATCTATCTTGATGGACACCGCCATGATCAGCCCTCGTATCGATTGGTAATACCTTTCGATACTATAGGCACCCTTGCCCTGTTTGTCCAAGCCAGAGTGTCGGCGGGTCGGACCGGGGCAAGCCTCTATTTTTTCAGGTAATTCACCCGGAAACAACCCCATCTCAGGGCTTGGAGGCTGAATTCCGGTGGCACAATTGATGCCGCAAGGCGTCCCTTTACCAGCGATCCCGGTAGTGCATACCCGTTAATCGGCCGCCGAGGTGGTACGTTTGACGTCACAACCTGACCAGACTAGCATAAGGCCATGATCCGGAGCTTCAGGGACAAGGATGCCCAGGCCCTGTTCGAGGGCCGGCGTGTGCGCCGCTATCGCGCCATCGAGAAACAGGCGCAAAACCGCCTGCAGTATCTCGATGCGGCCACTACCCTGGCCGACCTGGCCGCGCGGCCATCCAATCGCTTCGAACGGCTGGCGGGCAACCGCAAGGGCCAGTGCAGCATCCGTATCAATGACCAATGGCGACTCTGCTTCCGCTGGACGAACGAAGGCCCGGAAGATGTCGAGATCGTGGATTATCACTGAACAGGAAAACCACATGGCCAGCCCGGTAAACAAGCTGCCCCCCATCCACCCTGGCGAACTGCTGCGCGAAGACATGGACGCCCTCGGTCTCTCGGCACGTGCCCTGGCCGGTGCCATTGCCGTGCCCCATAACCGCATCGCTGCCATCCTGCGCGGCGAGCGTGCCATTACCGCCGACACTGCCCTGCGGCTGTCTGCCTACTTTGGCACCAGTGCGGAGGTCTGGATGGATCTGCAGAAAACCTATGAATTGAAAATGGCCGAGCGCGAGCATGGCGCGGCAATACGGGCGGAGATCAAGCGCCGGGTTGCCTAGGAACCTGAAAGACCGTCATTCCGGCGCATGCCGGAATCCATGTCATTGAATCACTGGATTCCGGCATGCGCCGGAATGACGGTCGACCCGTGGAATGGCGAAAATCGGCTTACGCGGAGACGCCGCTACCGCAGGTAATCGAACAGGCTCAGGCCCTGCACCCGCACGAAGGCGGCCTGGGCGGCCTCCAGCCCGACCAGCTGTTGCTGCAGCAGGCTGACGGCCTCGGCGAAATCCAGGTCCTCGATGGAGGACAGGGTCTTGGAGAGGTTGAGGGTGAAGTCCTCGTTGAGGTTTTCCTGGGTATCCACCACGTTCATGCGCGCGCCCACCGCGGCACGGGTCTGCAGCAGCTTGTCCTCGGCCTGGTCGATGTTCATCAGGAATTGACTGGTGGCGTTGTGCAGGCGGGTACGGGACTGCAGGGTGCCATTGTCCCCTTCCAGGGCAATGGCCAGGTCGCGCACGGTGGTGAACACATCCTGGATACCACTCGGACCGACATTGAATTCATCGCCGTGGTTGGGCGCGCCCGTGATGCGGGTCTGGATGCCGTCGAACTCGATGGCGGCACCGGGGGTGTAGGCGGCCGTGGCCAGGGAATTCCCATTGCCATCGAGGATTTCATACTGGTCGGCCGGTGCGGACGGGTCGGCGGCGCCATTACTGAAGACGATGCGGTAATCGTCCCCGGTCAGGGCGGCATAATCCGTCACCGAACCCGGATCGATGAGACCTGAGCCGGTATTGGCCGTGTTGTCCCCCACCGCAAAACTGCCATTGCCCGTGGCCAGGTTCATGAACACATCGGCCCCGGTATCCCGATCCGCCACCTGGCGGGTGGCGCTCACCTGCAGAAAACGCTGCCCCTGGTCGCCCTGGTAGACATGGTTGCCCGCGCCATCCACGGCAAAGGGCTGGGTCTTGGTATTGAAGCCCGAGAAGATGTATTCGCCATTGGCACCGGCGGTATTCGCCAGGTCCAACAGGTCTTCGAGACGCTGGCGGATCTCGGTGGCGATGGCGGCACGGGTCTGGGGACTCTGGGTATCGTTGTTGGCCTGGATGGCCAGCTCCCGTACCCGCTGCAGGACGTCCACGGAACTGTCCAGGGTGGAATCCTCCACCGCCAGGCGTTCCCGCGCCAGGTTGATGTTGCGCTGGTACTGGCTGGTGGTGTCGATGGCCTGGCGCACGTCGAGGATGCGCACCGCGCCGGCGGGGTCGTCGGCGGGTGACTGGATGCGCTTGCCGCTGGCGATCTGCTGCTGCAGTTTCGAGACCGTGGCCTGCTGGTCCAGTACCGACTTGATGCCAAGCTGGAACAGTTGCGAGGTGGAGATGCGCATGCTCATCGACGTACTGCCCCCAGCAGGGTCTGGAATAGTTCATTGGCAACGCTGATCACCTGGGCGGCAGCCTGGTAGGCCTGCTGGAAGCGGATCAGGGCCGCCGCCTCCTCGTCCAGGTTGACCCCGGAGACGGATTCCCGCGCCGAGACCGACTGCTGCAACAGGGTGGCCTGGGCATCGCGGGTAATGGAGGCCTGCTGGCTCTTCGCACCCACGTTGGCCACCATGCGGCCATAGACATCGAGGTAACTGGCGTTGCCCTTGTCCAGGGTGGCCTTGGTCTGCAGACCGGCCAGCGCCAGCATGTTGCGGTTGTCCCCCACGCCACCCTGGTTGCCGGCGATGCTGAAGCGGTCACCCAGGTTGGCGCTGCCGGTGACCGTGGCCTCGAGACCATTGAAGCTGATGGTAGCACCGCTGGTATAGGCATCGGCATCCAGCACGGCGCCACTGCCATTCAGGACCAGGTAGCTGTCGGCGCTGGCACTGAAGTTGATGGTGGCACTGTCGTTGCTGGCGCCCGTGAGGGCGGTCCCGAAATAACCGGTAATGGTATCGGCATCGTCCGGCGTGCCCGTGGTCAAAAGGGTTTCCGTGACGCTGATGGGCCGGTTGCTGGCCGGATCATTCGCCAGGTAGAGATTGCCACCTTCCACATAGGCGCGTACCCCGGTAACCGCCACGTCATCGTTGATGGCGGCGGCCAGGGCATCGAGGTCCACCAGGGGGACATCCGCCTCAGCCTGCGTATGGACGACGGTTCCGTTCAGGGAGAGCGCGTATCCCAGGCTGTTTCCCAGACCCGAGGCATTGGTGAAGTTGCCGATACTGACGCCACCATCCGCCCCCGCGGTCGTGGCCACGGAACCCAGGAGAATGCTGTAGTTGCCGGGCTGGTATGGCGTGCCATTACTGGCCGCGGCCACCGTCACACCGGCAGTGCCGGTATTGCCCGTGGCGGCGACCGCGCCCAGCACCGGCTGCCCGGCGGCAATGGCACGCGGATCACGGATGGCCAGGTCGAGACTCGAGGCAAGCCCGTAGCTGGGCCGGATGAGATAGGTATCCCCCACGGAGGGCGCCGAGCTGATCTGGATATCCAGGCCATCGAAGCTGAAGTTAGGGCCGGTGAAGGTACGGGTCTGGTTGGTGCTGGTCTGCATGACTTCGTACTGGTTGCTGCCCAGGTAGCGCACCTGATAATTCCCGTTGCCAAGCTGGCTCACATCCGCGTAGCTTGCCGTCAGCACACCGGAACCGGCGCTGCTGTTATTGACTCCTTCCAGTAACGTGGGTGATAGATTGCCCGTATTCAGCGCCTGGAAGAAATCACCGCCCAGATTGCCGTCCAGGTCCAGCCCCTGCCGATGCTGTTCATTGAAGCTGCCCGCCAGGCCCACGGCGATGCGGCCCAGCTCGTTGCGGGACGGATACAACACCTGGTTGAGGAAATCCAGGGAACCCCCGATGGCGCCACCCCGCATCTGATCGGTAACCACCACCGAGTTACTGCCTTGGCGAACGACGATATCGATCTGCTGGGGATCGAAGGCATTGTTCACGGCCGCCAGGGTCCGGGCTTCACCATCCACCACCAGGGCCTGGCCGGTGCCGATAAAGACATTCAGGGCACCGTTACTCTGGGATACCACCTGAACATCCACGAATTGGGAAAGCTCACGAATCATCTGGTCGCGCTTGTCGAGCAGATCGTTCGGCTGACGATTGGTGCCGCTGAAGGCCGTGGCGATATCACGGTTGAGCATGGCGATACCCTCGGCGAGGCTGTTCACCTCGTTGAGGGTATTGCCAATGCCGGAGTTGGTCTGGCTCGCCAGGTTGGCCATCTGCTGGTCCAGGGAATACAGGCGATCCACCAGGGTCTCGGCCCGCGCCAGGAACACCTGGCGCGCGGGGATGGAGGTGGGGTCGTTGGCCACGTCCTGGGCGGCATTGAAAAAGGACTGCAGGGTAGGCGTCAGGCCGGCATCGGCATTGGCCAGCAGATCGTCCACCCGCGACACCAGGTTGTGAAAGGTGTCCATCTGACTGAAACTGGTGGAATTACTGAGAATCTGTCGGTCGAGGAATTCATCGACGATGCGTTTGACGCCATCGATGCCCACGCCATTGCCCATGTAGCCAAAACCGTACTGGTCCGGCTTGCGGGCGGCCAGGTCCACACGCTGGCGGGAATAGCCCTCGGTATTTACGTTGGCGATGTTGTGGGAGGTGGTATCCAGCTCGCGCTTGAAGGCCTGCAGGCCCGACACCCCGATTCCGAGCAGGTCACTCATGTCGCACTCCCGGGCATTTGGTTCATTTCCAGCGCGGATGCCAGGCGTTCACCGCCCAGGATGGCGTTGATCTTGTCGGCGTATTCCGGGTCGGTGGCGTAACCGGCCTGTTGCAGTTCACGCACGTAACGCGCACCGTCACCGGCGGCATCCAGGGCCTGTTGGTAGCGCGGGTTAGCGCGCAGGAAGCTCACGTAATCCTCGAAGCCTTGCGCCAGTGAGTCATAGCTGCGGAACGAGGCGCGTTCGCGTTGCATGAGTCCATCACGGAATTCCATGGTCTGCACCGCCACCCGCTCACCGTCCCAGCGGGAATCGGCCTTGATGCCGAACAGGTTATGACTGGGACTGCCGTCCTCGTGGCGGGGCATGGCGCGCCCCCAACCCGTCTCCAGGGCCGCCTGGGCGATCAACACCTCGGGACGGGTGCCCAGGGCAGCCGCGGCGCGTTCCGCATGGGGCCGCAGGGCCTGCACGAATTCCTGTGGTGACTTCCAGCCCGCATGGATGCCAGGGTCGGTGGCGCGGAGTTCGCGGCTCGCCCCGCCATCCGTCATCGATGTGGCCTGTACCGCGACACGCTCTCGGCCGGTCGGGGCGCGACGGACGTCGATCCCGCCCGACTGGCTCGCGTGGTTGCCGTTCATGACAACGGGAGTGCCGTTCTCCCCTTCCGGGAACTGGCCACCCAGTTGCCGCATCAGGGCCTCGGCCAGGCCCAGGCCACGACCCTTGCTGAGATCGATGGCAAGCTGCTGGTCATGCATGCTCTGGTAGTGCTTGGACTGATCGTTGTCCATCAGTCCCTCGCCCATGCTCGCTTCACGCATGCTTTTCAGCATCTGCTGCAGGAACAGGGCCTCGAACTGGCGCGCCGCCTCGCGCAAGGCCTTGGGCGAGTCCGCGCGGGCCTCGGTACGCAGCTTCGCCAGACCCTGGAAGTCGGTGTAGACGTCGGCGTGATTGGCGGCGGTGATGCTCATGGTCCGATGGTGTCGTCCTAGAGAATGATCAGCTCGGCACGCAGGGAGCCGGCACTCTTGAGGGCCTCGAGAATCGCCACCAGGTCACTGGGGCCCGCGCCGACACGATTCACGCCATCGACGATGTCCTGCAGGGTGACACCGGTATCGAACAGGAACATGCGGTCGACCTCCTCGGCCACCTCGACATCGCTTTCCGGGGTCACCACCGTATCGCCCGTGGAAAACGGCGCCGGTTGGCTGACGGTGAGTTGTTCGGAGATGGTCACGGTCATGGAACCGTGGGAAATGGCCGCCGGCAGCAGCCGCACGTGGGCGCCGATCACGACCGTGCCGGTCCGGGAATTGACGATCACGCGGGCCGGCGCGGCGCCCGGTTCCACCCGCAGGTTTTCCAGTACCGACACATAGGCGACACGCTGGTTGGGATCGCGGGGTGCATTGACGCGCACCGAGGTGGCGTCGATGGCGGCGGCGGTACCGGGCCCCATGGCGTCATCGATACCGGCGGCCAGGCGGGTGGCGGTGGTGAAATCCGCGGTATGCAGGTTCAGCACCAGGTAATCCTGGTTCATGAAGCCGGTGGGCACGACCCGCTCCACCGTGGCGCCATCGGGGATGCGGCCCACGCTGGGTACGTTGACGGTCACCCGCGAGCCATCGGCGCCGGCGGCGGCCAGACCGCTCACCAGCAGACTGCCCTGGGCGACGGCATAGACATTGCCATCGGCACCGCGCAATGGCGCCATCAGCAAGGTGCCACCGCGCAGGCTCTTGGCATTACCCAGGGAGGAGACCGTGACATCGAGGCGCTGACCGGGCTTGGCAAAGGGCGGCAATTCGGCATGGATGGCGACCGCCGCCACGTTCTTCAGCTGCGGATTGACATTCTCGGGTATGGTGATCCCGAACTGGTTGAGCATGTTCTTCAGGCTCTGCACCGTGAAGGGTGTCTGGCTGGTCTGGTCACCGCTGCCGTCCAGGCCCACCACCAGGCCGTACCCCACCAGCTGGTTGCTGCGCACACCGGCGACAGAGGCCAGATCCTTGACCCGCTCGGTGGCGGCGGCCAGGGTCGGCAGGCAGCCCAACAGGGCGATGACACACATACGGAAGATGGGGTTCATGATGGCTTGTCTCTTACAAGGGCCAGATGGCGCTGTTGAAGAAGCGGGTCAGCCAGCCACTGCGCTGGGTATCGGCCAGCTGTCCCTTGCCGCTGTAGGTGATGCGGGCATCGGCTACCTGGGTGGACGCCACCGTGTTGCCGGTGGAGATGTCCTGCGGCCGCACGATACCGGAGATCTGGATGAATTCCTCGCCATTGTTCAGGGTCAGCCACTTCTCGCCGCGCACCACCAGGTTGCCGTTGGGCAACACATCGGCGATGGTAACGGTGATATTGCCCGTCAGGCTGTTACTCTGGCTGGCATCACCCTCGCCGGCGAAACTGGTGCCGGAACTGATGCCGGTCTCCAGGCTGTTGCCGCGATTACTGTCGAGGGGCACGACGCCGGGCACATTGAACTGCGGGCTGGCGCCGAACAGGGTCGGATTGGCAATGTTCACATCGCTGGACTTGGTGGTTTCCGTGGACGCCGACTTGCTGGCCTGGGTGCGCTCCTGCAGCGTGATGGTCAGGACATCCCCCACCCGACGTGCCTTGTTGTCTTCGAACAGGCGTACCTCGTAGCCGGATTGATAGATGGAACCATTGTCCGTGGGCGGCGCCTGCACCATGGGTGGATGCACCGGCCGGTAGCTGGGGCCTTCGGTGCGGGGCGCGCTGGCACAGCCGCTCAACAGCAGGGCTGTCAGAGCGAGAAGAACCAGGATCGTTCGGTACGCTTTCATCAGGCTAGTCCTGTCGCTCGATGGTCTACAGGTTATTGGTCACGAACTGCAGCATGCGGTCGGACGTGGAGATGGCCTTGGAGTTCATCTCGTAGGCGCGCTGCGCCTCGATCATGTTCACCAGTTCCTCCACGGTGTTGACATTGGAGCTTTCCAATGCCCCCTGCACCACCGTGCCCAGGCCATTGAGGCCCGGAGTACCGGTGGAGGGCGAACCGCTGGCGGCCGATTCCAGGTACAGGTTCTGGCCGATGGGCTGCAGGCCGGCGGGGTTGACGAAATCCGCCAGCTGGATGTCGCCCAGCTGGGTGGGTGCCGTGGTGCCCGGCAGGCTGGCGGAGACGATGCCGTCACTGCCAATGGTGATGTTCAGGGCATTTTCCGGAACCGTGATGGCGGGCTGGATGACAAAGCCACTGGACGTCACCAGCTGACCGGTCGAATCCACCTTGAAGGAACCGTCACGGGTGTAGCCGATGCTGCCATCGGGCATCAGCACCTGCATGAAGCCGCGTCCCTGGATGGCCACGTCGAGACTGTTCTCGGTCTGGATGAGGTTGCCCTGCAGGTGCAGCTTCTCCGTGGCCACGGTGCGCACCCCGGTACCGAGTTGCAGGCCGGAGGGAAGCTGGGTGTCCTGGGTCGACTGGGCGCCCACCTGGCGCACGTTCTGATAGAGCAGGTCCTCGAAGATGGCGCGGTCTTTCTTGAAGCCGTTGGTGTTGACGTTGGCCAGGTTGTTGGAGATGGTGGCCATGCGGGTCTGCTGGGCTTCCAGGCCGGTCTTGGCGATCCAGAGTGCTTTGTTCATGGTGTATTCCTCTTCGGTCTTGGCGCGCTTCCTGGCTAACTCATCTGCATGATTCGTGCCGATGCCGCGTCATTGTCCTCGGCGGTTTTCATCAGCTTGATTTGCATCTCAAAAGAACGGCTCAGTTCGATCATGTTGGTCATGGCTTCCACCGTGCTGACATTGCTCGACTCCAGGTTGCCGTTCAGCAGACTGACATTGACGCTGGGCGGCAGGAGATTGCCGTCCCGGCTGCGCAACAGACCGTCCTCGCCTTTCTCCAGCTGGCCGGGCACATGGTCCACCAGCTTGATGCGGCCCACTTCCGCCAGGGTGTTGGGCGCCTGGCCGATGGGTCGGATGGTCACGGTGCCGTCCCCGCCGATCTCCAGGGATTCATAGGGCGGTATCACCAGCGGGCCGGCATCACCCAACACCGCGCGGCCTGCCCCGTTGGTCAACTGGCCGGCGGAGTTGACGCGCAGGTCTCCGGCGCGGGTGTAGGCCTCGCGGCCATCGGCACCCTGTACCGCGATCCAGCCATCACCATTCACCGCCACATCCAGATCGCGGCCCGTGGCCATCAGGGTACCGCGGCTGAAATCCACGCCCGGTCGTTCCGCCATGGCATAGACCCGGCTGGCATGACCCTCGCCAAACACCGGCATGGCGCGGGCCGCCGACAGGTCGGCCTGGAAACCCGTGGTGCTGGCATTGGCCAGGTTATGGGTATTGGCCGCCTGGCGGTGCATGATCTGGGTGGCGCCGGTGGCGGCCAGGTACAGCATGCGATCCATAGTGGTTACCTATACTCAGCGGATGTTGATGATGGTCTGGGTGACGGTGTCGGCGGTGGTAATCACCTGCGCATTGGCCTGGAAGTTACGCTGGGCGGTGATCATGCCCACCAGCTGCTCGGTGAGGTCCACGTTGGAACCCTCGAGGGCACCCGATTCGATCAGGCCCAGGCTGCCGGAACCGGCCGTGCCCACCAGGGGCTGACCGGAATCGAAGCTTTCCGACCAACTGGTGTCGCCGAGCTGGCGCAGGCCCTGGGTGTTGTTGAAATTGGCCAGGGCGATCTGGCCCAGGGTGCGGGACTGACCATTGGTGAAGCGCGAGGTGATCACGCCGGTATCGGAGATGTCGATGCCACTGAGACGGCCCGTGGTAAAACCGTCCTGGTCCATGGCATTCACATTGAAGCCACTGCCGTACTGGGTGGTGCGGGTGAAATCCACATTAAAACTCAGGTCCGCGGCCCCGGTACCCACGCTGTAGGGACCCACGCTGATCTGGCCACCGGAGGTGATGCTGCCACTGGAATCGAACTGCACGGTCTGGCCCCCGCCCTGGGCCACGCCATCCAGGTAACTGAAGACCTCCCATTGGTTGGGCACACCGGTCTTGCGGAAATACATGGTGGACAGATGCGAGGCCCCGAGGGAATCGTAGACTGTCACCGAGGTGGAATTGTTGTAGGTGCTGGCATCATCCGGATTGAAGGCAGCCTGGGTGGAGCCATTGGAAACGGCCGCGGTCAGATCCGAGGCGCCACCGCCCGTTACCGAATTCAAACCGGACACGTCCATGGCCACTGCAATGGCTTGTTGACCTCCCACACCATCAGGATCCCAGCTGAATAGCGCCTCGCTGTCCGTTCCGATATCCACGGATACGGTATCCGTAACACCATTGCCATCATTGAAGGTGATGTCCCATACGGTACCGCCGGTATGCGCGAACGATACGGAGGCACCGGGGTAGGCCTGCGCCCAGCGATCGACGACATTCCCAATAGCCACGGGACCGATGGGACTGTCGCCATCATCCAGCGTGGTGCCGGTAAGAGAGATGCTGGACGAGGCCGTGACCCCGCCCGGTACCGCCGCCGCCGCATTCAGGTTGGCGGACATATCCACCCGGGTGGTGGCCACCGGAGCGATGTCGGAACGATCCAACTGCAGATCACCAGTGGCGCCGGTGATGGTGCCGTTGCTGTCGGCGCTGAATACGGTCAGGCGCTGGCCCTGGCTGTTCACCACATAGCCGTCGCGGTCCACGCTCATGGCGCCGGCACGCGTATAGGCGTTTACCCCATTGTCGTTCATGATCAGGAAACCCTGGCCACTGATGGCAAGGTCCAGGTTGTTATCGGTGAAACCGATGTTCCCCTGGGTGAACTGCTGGGAGACCGAGGAGACCCGCACACCGCTGCCGATGGCATTGGCGGTCACCCCCAGGTTGGAGCTGGCGAAGATGTCGGCGAATTCCGCGCGCGACTCCTTGAAGCCGGTGGTACTGGCATTGGCGACGTTGTTGCCGATGACACGCAATTCGGCGGAAGAGGCATTCAAACCACTCAGTGCGGTACGAAAGGGCATGGTGTTACTCCTTCATCAGGTAATTCGATCAGAGAATCTGGCGGACTTCCTTGAAGTCCAGCTGGCCAACGCCACGCAGATCCAGCAATAAACCACCGTCACCCCCCAGGGTGACGCTGTCCACGGTAGAGGACACCAGCGTGTCCAGTGCCACCTGCTTGTCTTCATACTGACCGTTGGCGGCAACAAAATAAGTGCCCGGCGCGGCGCGGGTGCCATCATCCTTGAGGCCGTCCCACTGGAACTGGGCATTGCCGGCGGGCTGGCTGCCGAGGTGCAGGCGGCGGATGGTCTCGCCGGAAGCGGCATGAATGGTGACCTGGACCTCGTTGCTGCTGGCCGGCACCTGCACCACACCCTTCACCCCGCCATCCTGTTCCAGGGCCGCGATACCGGTGGGCGCCAATACCGAGCGACCCACCAGGCCGGAGGCCTGCAAGGCCTGGTTCGACACCAGGGACTGGCTAAGCTTTTCGAAGGAGGCCTGCAGCTCCTGGATACCGGACACGGTACTGAACTGGGCGATCTGGGCCAGGAAATCTCCGTTTTCCATGGGCGCCATGGGGTCCTGATTCTGCAATTGAGTGGTCATGAGCTTGAGGAAATCCTCCTGGCCCAGCTCCGCGCTCTTGCTGTTCTGGTTTTGCAATTCGCGCAGGCCGCGAAAGCCCACGGATTCAAAACTGTTGTCGGTATTGATCATGGTCCTGGTTCCTCAGTGTCCTATTGCCCAAGGCGAATGGTGGCCATCAGCAGCTGCTTGGAGGTATTCAGCACTTCCACGTTGTTCTGGTAGGAGCGGGAGGCCGAAATCATATTGGCCATCTGATCCACCACGTTCACGTTGGGAAGAAACACATAGCCTTCTTCGTTGGCCATGGGGTTGTCGGGCTCATAACGACTATCCAGCGGCGCATTGCTTTCCACGATGCCGGCCACCCGCACGCCCGCGGACGCTGCATTGTTGCCCTGCAATCCCTTCATGACCGCCGCGAACACCGGTTCGCGGGAGCGGTAGGTTTGTTCCAGGCTGCTGCTGACGCTGTCCGCGTTGGCCAGGTTGCTGGCCGTGGTATTGAGCCGCACGCTCTGCGCACTCATGGCGGAGCCGGCGACCTCGAAAATATTGAACAGGGACATGGCTTACTCTCCTCGCAGGGCCGACTTCAGGCCCTTGATGCGGCTGTCCAGGAAGGACAGGGTGCTCTGGTACATCACCGCGTTCTCGGTGAAGGCGCTCTTTTCCTGCTGGATGTCCACGGTGTTGCCATCCAGGGAGGGCTGGCCGGGGATGCGGTACTGCAGGGCCGGCTGCACGCCACCGGCGGTGCCCTCCGGGTTGATATGGCCCTTGGCGGTAGTGCGCAGGGCCACCTGCTGGCCCTGCGCCTGACCCAGGGCCGCCTTGAAATCGAAGTCCCGCGCCTTGTAGTTGGGGGTGTCGGCGTTGGCCATGTTGGAGGCCAGAAGCTCGGCACGCTTGCCGCGCAGTTCCAACGCGGTGGACAGGTTCCCCAGGTAGCTGTCGAGATTGATCGGCATGTCGGCTTGTCCAAAACGGTTCGTTGCCAGGAACCTAGCAACGGCCGTGCCAACAGGAAAATTTCTTTTTGAACGTGTAGTTAGCTTGAGATGGGTGCGGCAAGACCGCTTGCCGGGCGGCAAAGCCTGGCCGTAGGCGGCAAGAAGCGAGGACAGGTAACACTGTAGGAGCGGCCTCTGGCCGCGAACCGGGTGTGCTTCGGTCCTTCGCGGCCAGAGGCCGCTCCTACAGGAGGCGGCGGAGATTCAGCGCGGCAGTTCCTTGACCCGGTAGATGACCCCGGGTTGGCAACGCTCCATGGTGAATTCATCGGAGTACTGGGTAATGGACTCGGAGGCTCCCAGCACCAGGTAACCACCGGGATTCAGTGCCCGGGCCATGCGCGCCAGGATGTCGGTCTTCAGCTCCGAGGAAAAATAGATGAGGACGTTGCGGCAGAAGATCACATCGAAACGCCCCAGGGTGGCATAGCTCTGCAGCAGGTTGGCCTGGGTGAAGCGCGTGCGACGGCGGATCTCGGGCTTGACCTGCCAGCGCTCCGACCAGTGCAGCGGGTCACGAACGAAAAAGCGTTGGCGACGCTCGGCGGACAGGCCACGACTCAGGGCCAGACTGTCATAGACCCCGGCGCGGGCCTCCTCCAGCACCCGGGAGGAGATGTCCGTGCCGGTGATCTGTACTTCCATGCCGGCGGCGGCACGATTGGCGGCCAGGAACTCCTCGGTCACCATACTGATGGAATAGGGTTCCTGGCCCGTGGAACAGGCCGCCGACCAGACACGGGCCTGGCGCAGCTTGCGGCTCAACAGGTCCGGCAGGATACGATTATGGAAGATATCGAAAGGATGCCGGTCGCGAAACCAGAATGTTTCGTTGGTGGTCATGGCCTCCACCACCTGCTCGCGCAGAGGCCCTCCGTGCTCTTCCTTCAGCTTGCGGACCAATTCGCCCAGAGAACCCAGATGGGCCTCGTTGAGCACCTTGCCCAGGCGACTCATGACCAGGTATTGCTTGTTGTCACCCAGCACGATGCCGCAGGCCTGTTCCAAAAAGACCCGAAAGGCTTCGTACTCGCCGGGGGCGAAGCGTGCATCCTTCAATCGAATGATTCCTTAACGCGGTACGTGGGGGAATGTACCGGCGTGGAGCCTGTACGACAAGTCCGAAGCAGCCTGTTCGTGGCCCTCATCCGGCGCTAAGCGCCAGCTTCTCTCTGCGGGAGAAGAAGACGAGCCAGGTTGCCGCACAAGGTCCAACCTAGGCACGCAGCTCCTTCCATTGTTTCATCTGCTTGAGCACCGCCCCGGCCAGGATGTCCGGCTGGAACTTGGCAATGAACTCGTTGGCCCCCACCTTCTCCACCATGGCATTGTTGAATACACCGCTGAGGGAGGTATGCAACAGGATATAGAGGTCCTTGAAGCGCGGGTCGGAACGCACACTGGTGGTAAAGGTATAGCCATCCATCTCGGGCATTTCCACGTCGGAGATCACCATAAAGATGCGGTCGGTCACCGCCATCTCGCCCTCCTCCGCCCAGGCCTGCAGCTGGTTCAGCGCTTCGCGGCCGTCACGGGCCAGGGTACAGCTGACACCCAACTGGTCCAGAGTCCGCTTGATCTGGTTGCGGGCCACGGAGGAATCATCGGCCACCAGCACATGCAGCGGGAGATCCGCCTCACCGTCCTTGCCCACGGTTTCCAACAGTTCTCCGGAAACGGTATCCCGAGTGCCGATCACCTCGGCCAGCACCTTTTCCACGTCGATGATCTCCACCAACTCCTCGTCCACCCGGGTCACGGCGGTGAGGTAGTGGCCACGGCCGGCCCCACGCGGCGGTGGCAGGATCTCCTCCCAGTTCATGTTCACAATGCGGTCCACGCCATTGACCAGGAAACCCTGGGTGCTGCCGTTGTATTCGGTGACGACCACGAAGCGCCCCTCCATCTGGGTCTGGGGCGGACCACCGATGGCCATGGACAGGTCCATGACCGGGATGGTCTTGCCGCGCATATTGGCAATGCCGCGGATGATGCGATTGGACTTGGGGACGGTGGTCAGGGGTGGACACTGTATGACTTCCTGCACCTTGAACACATTGATCCCGAACAGCTGCTTGCCAGACAGGCGAAACAGCAGCAACTCCAGCCGGTTATGGCCAGCGAGCCGGGTGCGCATATCTACATTTGCCAGTAATCCACTCATGGGGTTCTCCGCCTGTACCGTTTTCCCTGTATTGCTGTGCGCGCTATCGGCGCGACACCGACTTCCTTTACTGAGTGGACTGCCCGGCACGGGATTTGCATTTTGCCTCCCCGGGAGACCCGCGACCGTACTGGTCCGGGCCCCGCAAGCCACGGGAGCCAACCATGAACGACCGTATCCGCCACCCTGGAATCCTCCTGGCCGTCGTCCTGTTTCTGTCGGCAACTTTCTGTAAAGCCGAGGATTTCCAGCCGCAAGACGAGATCATTGCCAGTGCCCGCGCCTACCTGGAGGCGGAACAGCTCGTGGCCCTGGACCGTGTCGGCGAAGTGCGCATGGGACGACTCGACCCGCGGCTGAGACTTGCCGCCTGCGACGGCAAGCTGGAGGCCTTCCTGCCGCCCGGGGCCCAGGGCATGGGCAACACCACCGTCGGGGTGCGTTGCCCGGCCCCGTCCTGGACGCTCTATCTATCCGCCCAGGTGATCGTACAGGGCCAGGTCCTGGTAACCACCCGCCCCCTGGCGCGCGGCGAACGGCTCACCGAGGAGCACGTGCAACTGGTGGAGCGTGATCTGGCCAGCCTGCCAAGGGGATATTTCGACGACCCGCAGCCGGTGCTCGGCCAACAGACCCGTCGCCACCTGGCGGCCGACACCGTCCTCAACCCGCAATTGATCGAGGCGCCGCGGCTGGTGCGGCGCGGCGAGGAAGTCACCCTGGTGGCCGACAGCAATGGTTTCGCCATTCGCTCCCGCGGCCAGGCCATGGCCGACGGCAGCTCCGGTGAGGTTATCCGGGTACGCAGCCGTGACTCCAAACGCATCATCGAAGGAAGGGTGCTGGCCGCGGGCGTCGTAAAAGTGACGCTTTGACGATACCCGCGTAAAATGGCCCTAAAGTAATTGAATCGATTGACGATACAAAAACCGACACTCACAATGAAACGTCACGAGGTGCCCTGTAATGGAAATTGAAAACAATCATTTGTCGATCCTTGCCCGGCAGGCCAATGGCGCGGCCAAGCCACGCGAAGCGGCACCGGAAAGCGGCACCGGCCAGCAGGCCGAGCCCGGCAAGGCAAGCGACAGTGTCAGCCTGACCCCCGCCGCCCAACTGCTGCGCGATGCCGAAAGCCGCGTCGCCGATGAACCGGTGGTGAACGCACAGCGGGTCGGCGCGGTACGCGAATCCATCGCCGATGGCAGTTTCACCATCGACCCGGCGCGCATCGCCGATCGCATGATGGGCATGGAACAGGCTCTTGCCCGTCTGCAGTAGGGGGATGAACCGCGCGATGGATTTTCAACACGTACATACCCTGCTGCGGGCGGAACTTGATTCGGTGCGCCAGCTGGCCACCTGCCTGGAACAGGAACAGCAGGCCCTGGCCACGCTGGACGGACCCGCCCTGGAAGCGGTCGCCGCCAGCAAGCAACGGCTGCTGCTACGCATGGAACGACAGGCGGGCGAACGGACCCGCCTCGCCAAAGAGGCGGGCTACGGCACGGACAGCATGGAGGCCTTCATGGCGGCCGCCGATCATCAGGGCCAACTGACCGCCTCCTGGCGGGAACTGCTGAAGGCGCTACACACCTGCCAGCACCAGAACCGCGTCAACGGTGGCGTCATCGTGCTGGGTCGGGAGCGGCTGCAAACGGCCCTGGGACTCTTGCGCGGCCAGCAGACCGGCCCCCGCTCCACTACCTACCAGGCCAATGGGCGCACCCCCACCTCCCTGGACCACCGTGCCCTGGGCACGGCCTGAGGACGGCGAACGCCGCCCTCGACGCGCCCATGTTCTTCCGGCGTCCCCCCACCCGCGACCCGGCACCCGAACCCCCCGCCGATCTTGATGCCCATTCCAGCGCCGAGCGCATCACCAATCCGGCGCAGATCACCCGCTTCATGCAACTGTTCAAGGACGGGCATTGCCTGCTCAATGTTTCGATCCCCGGCGTGGAAGGCAGTTTCAATTCCGCCGTGCTGCGCGTCTATCCCCAGCGCGAACTGCTGATCCTGGATGAATTGAACCCCCATGCCGGCCACCAGGCCCTGATCAAACGACGCCGATTCAATGTGCGGTGTCGCCTCCACGGCGTGGAATACCGGTTTGCCTCCGTGCTGCAGCGGGTCGAGGAACAGCGTGGCATCGCCCTGTATTTCGTCGCCATGCCGCAAGTACTGCTGCACATCCAGCGCCGCAACCATTTCCGGGTACCGGTGGACAGCAACGCCGGTATCGAACTGAACCTGCCCTTGCCGGAAGAAGGCACGAACCCGTCCCAGGCAAGCATCCTCGACCTGTCCGCCTCCGGCCTGGGCATGCAGCTTGTCACCCCCACCCCGCCCGACCGGGGCGACATCCTGCCGGGTTGCGCGCTCCACCTGCCGGACGGCACGGTGATCCGTTCCGAACTGGAGATCCGCTTTGTCTATGCCCGGGACCGGCTGAGCCCGGTGCGGCTGGGTGGCCAGTTCCTCAAGCTCGATCGCAAGGCCCGGAATCAGCTCGCCGCCCTCATCCGGGAACTGGAACGGCGCCACCTGCGCAACCAGTCACGCTAGCTCATTCCTCTCTCGCCTGCAGGCGATGCGCTAGTCAGTAGGTCCTTCCCAACCCGTGTGGTCGAAGTAACGCGGGTAGTCCCGCAACACACCGTGGATGCGTGGCAGGCCCTCGGGGGACGCTGGCGCCTTGCGCAGGGTCGCGGTACCCTGCAGCAATTCCGCCACCAATACATGCAGCACGGCATCGGCGGCCGGTTCCAGCTTGCAGTTCTCCACCAGGAAGGCTACATGATCATCGATGGCGCGCGCCGTATCGGTCGCGGCCTCGTGACTGAACTCACCGCGCTGGTAGGCCGGCAGCACCTCGGCAAAGGAAGCGCGCACGCGCTCCATGCCCTCGCGCAAGGCGGCATCGGTGGCCCAGCGTTCGCCTTCGTTTAATACCAAGCCGCCCGTTTCTTGCGTGGCGTGGTCATGATGATCATGACCCTGATCCGCTGCGCCGGCAGCATAACCAGGACCGGCCACCAGACACAGACCCATCATGGCCACCGGGATGAGAGTTTTGATCGTCAGCTTGTTCATCGTGATGCTCCTTGTTCAATGTGAGAAATAGTTGGGAACCTCTGATCAATCGTGTTTTCGTCATTCCGGCGTAGGCCGGAATCCATTCGTTCAAGGACATGGATTCCGGCCTACGCCGGAATGACGAATCAACCAGTGATCCCCGCGGTGATTGCCGGTTACCACATCCATTATTCAAACCCCCTCCCCTCGCCCGCCTCCTCCTCGGTACGGCCATCGCGGATATGATAGATGCGCCGGAAGGTGGGAATGATCTTCTCGTCATGGGTGACGACGATGATGGCGGTGTCGAACTGACGCGCCATCTGGTTGAGGATACGGATCACCGCCAGGGCGCGCTCACTGTCCAGCGGCGCGGTGGGTTCGTCGGCGAGGATCACCGGCGGCCGGTTCACCAGGGCGCGGGCGATGGACACGCGCTGTTGTTCGCCGCCGGACAGCTGCGCGGGCATGGCGCTGGCGCGATGGGCCACGTCCAGGGCCTCCAGCAGCTCGCGCGCGCGCCGGCGCGCCTCGCCGTTGGGCAGCCCGGCCAGCATGGGCAGCAGGGCAACGTTGTCGGTGACGTCGAGGAAGGGGATCAGGTAAGGCGCCTGGAACACGAAACCGATGCGGTCGCGGCGCAGGCTGCGCAGGTCGGGGATCCTCCAGCCGTCTGCATAGATCGCCTGCCCGCCCAGGGTCATGCGTCCGCCGCTGGGCTCGATCACCGCGCCCAGGCATTTCAGCAGGGTGCTCTTGCCGGAACCGGAAGGACCGATCAGGCCCACCACCTCGCCGGGCGCCACCTGCATGTCGACGTGGCGCAGCGCATCCACGGCGGTATCGCCGGAGCCGTAGCGCTTGCGCAGGCCCTCGATACGGATGCCATCCACGGCTTGTTCAACCACCGATGGCCTCCGCCGGATCCACCTTGAGGGCGGCGCGGATGGCCAGCAGGCTGGCCAGTATGCAGATCACCACCACCGCCAGCAGCCCGCGTGCCGCGTCACCCGGTACCAGCAACACGTACTTGGGAAAGAAGGGCGCCCAGATGGTAGCGGAGATCTTGCCCACCACGAAACCGATCAGGCCCAGGCCGAGGGCCTGCTGCAGGATCATGCCGGCGATGGTGCGGTTGCGGGTGCCGATCAGTTTCAGTACGGCGATCTCACGGATCTTGCCCAGGGTGAGGGTATAGATGATGAAGGCGACGATGGCCGCGCTGACGATGGCAAGAATCACCAGGAACATGCCGATCTGTTTGGCCGAGGTCGCAATGAGCTTGCCCACCAGGATCGCTTCCATCTGCCCGCGGGTATAGACCTGCAGCCGCTGCCAGCGGCGGATGGGTTCGGCTATTTCCTCGGCATCGAATCCGGGCTGCAGTTGCACCAGCACGGCGTTCACGTAGGGATTGACGCTCTGCGTGGCGATCACCGCATCCAGCAGACCGGGCACGCCCGGGCGATCGAAGGCCGGATTTTCCGCCGTGCGACGCCGCTGGCGCACGATGGCGTCGTTGTCCTTCAGGAACTGGGCCTCCTGGGCGTCCTTGAGGGGAATGAAGATCATGGGATCGCCGCCGGAGGACACCATGCGCCGGGTCAGGCCCACCACGGTGTATTGGTTGCGGCGGATCTGCACGCGATCGCCGAGCCGGAATCCCGATGCCAGGTCGGCCACCGCCTCGTAGTGGCCACGGGTGAGATGTCGGCCAGCCACCAGGTAGGGCGGCTGCCCGGGTTCGCCGAGACCACCGGGCACCACGCCCACCACCATGGCGCGCACATCACGTTCGCCCTGGCGCACCTGCATGGTGAGATAGGTGACATTGGCGGCACGTGCCACGCCGGGCATGCCCAGCAGGCTGCGATAGACGTCGTCCTGGATGCTCGAGGATTCGGCATAGGGCCCGAGGGTATTCTGCTGCACCACCCACAGGTCGGCGCCGCTGTTATCGAGTAGCGCGCGCGCATCGTCCACCATGCCGCGATAGACGCCGGCCATGGTCAGGGTCACGCCGATGAGCAGCCCCAGGCCCACGCCCGTGAACACGAACTTGCCCCAGGCATGGAGAATGTCGCGCCCGGCGAGACTGATCACGGCTCCACCCCGGGCAGGCGATCGACCACCTTGATGCGGTTGCGGCCGTTGAGGGCGCGCTGGCTGTGGAGCACCACCCGGGTGCCCGCCTCCAGGCCTTCCAGCACCTGCACGCGGCCGTCGAGATCGCGTACCCCGAGGCGCAGCGGCAGGAAGCGCGCGCTGCCGTTCTCGATGCGCCACACTCCCAGCTGCCCCTCGTGGCGGCGGATGCTGGCGTTGGACACCACTGGCGCTTCCTCCATGGCCGGCAAGGCCACGGTCACCTCCGCCAGTTCACCGATGGACGGGATGTCCCGCGGCAACAGGTCGAACACCACCTTGGCGAGCAGTTCCTCGGTTACCGCATCGGCCAGGGGCTCCACCCGCAACACCTGTCCGGACAGGGCATCGTCCGGACGTGAACGCAACTGGATGCGGGCCGGCAACCCGGCGCGCAGGCCGGCGGCACTGCCCTGGTCGAAACGCACATGCACCCACAACTGACCTGGATCGACCAACTCCACCAGTGCCTGTCCCGCCACCAGGGTGGTGCCGGGGTCGGCATTGCGCGCAATCACCAGCCCGTCCACCGGCGCCAGCAGGCGCAGATTGGCGCGCTGGCGCCGCAGGCCTTCCACATCGGCCTCGAGACGCACTGTCTCCTGGCGCGCCACGGCGAGATTGGCCCGGGCGAGCGCCACCCCGGCCTCCGCCACCTGGCGTTCCTGCTCGCGGGCCTCGGCCGCTTCCACGCTCACGGTGCCATTCTCCACCAGTTCGGCATAACGCCGCGCCTGGGCGCTGGCGTATTCGAGCCGCGCCTGCACGTCGCGCAGCTGGGCCTCCGCGGCCCGCACCGAAGCCGCCGCGCGTTCGAGTGCCGCAAGCTGGGCCATGATGCGCGCATCCAGATCCACCGGGTCCATCTCCGCCAGCAGTTGGCCGGCGCGTACCCGTTCGCCCACGTCCACCTCCACCCGCAACACGCGCGCGGCGACCGTGGGACCGATACGGTGGGTATGGCGGGCCTCGACAGTGCCGATACCGAACAGCGCCGGCGACAAGGACATGCTTTGCACCTGCGACACCGTCACCGGTACGGCCGCCATGGGCCCGGTGCGCAACAATACATAGATGAACAACACCAGCAGCGGCACCAACAGGCCGAGCAGCACGAGGGTACGACGATTGGTCGGCAGGAGGTTCATTGCGCCCTCCCGATGCCGCGGCGATAGATGGCGAAGATCCCGGGCGCGGCGCGACGCATGTGTGCCACATCCCCCGCCAGCAGGGACTGCATCACCAGTCCCTGGATAGTGCCGATGAAAAGAGTGGCCGCGGCGCCGGCATCCAGGTCCGCTGCCAGTTCACCCTGCACCTTGCCCAACTCGATGAGATTGCTCAGGCGCTCGCCATAGCGGCCGATCAGGGTTTGTGCCATGCGCTTGGCAGGGGAATCACCGGCACGTTGCAGTTCACCGAACAACATGCGCGGCACGCCGGGATGCTCGGCCACGAAGCCGATGTGAGCCATGAACATGGCTTCCAGGGCCGCGAGTGGCGAGGCCGCCTGGGCGGCGGCCTTGTCGATGCGTGCCAGCAGGCGCTCGGCCACCCAACCCATGACCGCCTCCCAGATGGCGTCCTTGCTGGGAAAGTGGCGGAACAGGGCGCCCTGGGTCAGGTTCATGCGTTTGGCGATGGCGGCGGTGGTGATGTCGCCGGGGTTCTGCTCGGCGGCCAGTTCGATCACCGTCTCCACCGTGTGTTCACGGCGTTCTTCGGCGGGCAGGTGCTTGGGGTGGATGGCCATGGGGACCCATGAAGTAAGTAAGTGGTTACTATCTTACTCTTCCGTCCCTCGCCGTCAAGCGTTGTCCTGCCCGCCCCGCCAGGGGGCGGGCAGGTCGTGGGTCAAGGCCGTAACTGACTGAATACGAAAGCGCGATCCCGCACGTCCGTATGGCAGGCGTAACAGCTCTGCCCACCGTCCTTCACCAGGCGTTCGCTGCGGCTGTCGCCGGCAAAGGCCTCGAAGCGCCAGCCACCGGTCTCCGCCTGGCGCGCATCCCGCGCCATGACACCAAGCAGCTTGCGCGGCCCCTCGGCCAGGGCATGGCCTGCGTCCTGCGTCTCCAGCAGGTCGAACACCAGCACCGCCCCGTCGGCATATTCGCCACCACGCAGGCCCGCCAGGGCGGCCGCGTTGGCATACACGTGATGAATGCCCGCGAAGGGGTCGGCCAGGGCATGCTGCTGGTCGATGACCATGGATTTCACGTGGTACCAGCTGCGGTATTCATCCGGGTAGGTCACATCGCCGGCCTGCACCGGCAACGCCAGGATCAGCAGTAACGCCGTCGCACCGATCACTCTGCACATGGGACACCTCCTTTTTTGTATCGAGTCGAAACATTATTGTCGTCCCAGGGTTTTGTCAAGAAGGTTTCGAAGCGATACCATAACACCATGGACAAGAGCCCGCCCCTGCTGGATCTGATCGAACGCCTCGGCAGCCTGCTGCGCGCCGACCAGCGCCGTGCCGGTGCCGGCCTGCAGCCGGTGCACCTGCAGGTGCTGGACTACCTCGCACGCTGCAACCGCTTCAGCGACACCCCGGCGGCCATCACCGCCTTCCTGAGCGCCACCAAGGGCACGGTGTCACAAAGCCTGGCACTGCTGGAGCGAGAGGAACTGGTGCAACGCAGCGAGGATGCCCACGACCGGCGCGTGATGCATTTCAGCCTGACCCGCGCCGGTCGACGGGTACTACGCGCGGCACGGCTGCCACCCGGCTGGGAGGAGGCCCTGACGGGGCTCGAGGCCCGGGAACAGGAAGCTGCTGGCCGCGCCCTCGCCCATCTGCTGCAGGGCCTGCAGCGGGCCAATGGTCAACGGACCTTCGGCCAGTGCCGCGGTTGCCGGCACCTCCAAAGCAGCGGCAGCCGTTGGCGCTGCGGCTTGAACGGAGAGAGTCTCAGCGCAGCGGATACCCTGCACATCTGCCACGAGCACGAATACCCGCCCGCGGTCTAGGAAGCCAAAGGACGCAGGGTCGGACCAGGACAACTGTTTAGTTATAACTGCCTAACCGCCTATAATCCCGGACCAAGCCGCCTTACAGGCCCGATTTGGGGTCGAAATGGGCGCTCCAGGCGGGGACCCATGCCATACCTCGATTATCACTTTGTGCTTGGCCAGATCCGGCATTTCCCTCCTCGCGGCCACCAGCCGACGGCGCCCTGTCCAATCAGTAGACACCCCCATGTTTGACTCGATCTTCTCCTCCCTCGGCCTCAGCCTGGTGGTATTCGTGGTCGCGGCGGCCGTGATCACGGTGCTGGGGGTACGCATGGCCATCACGGCCGATCGGCTGGCCGATGTGAGCGGCATGGGCGAGGCCATGATGGGCGGGCTCTTCCTGGCCGGAGCCACCTCCCTGCCGGACTTCGCCGCCACGCTGACGGCCGCGGTGGATGGCTACGCCGAACTGGCGATAAGCAATGTAATGGGCAGCATGGCCGTCAATCTCGCCTTCCTCGGCATCGGGGACATGGTCTACCGCAAGGCGAACCTCGAACATGCGGCCGCCTCGTCCTCGAATCTCACCCTGGCCGCGCTGCTGATCATCCTGCTCTCCCTTCCCCTGATCGCCATGATCACGCCACCGATATTTTTCTGGGGCATCCACCCGGTCACACCGGTGCTGTTGGCGGGTTATGTACTCGGTTACTACGCCGTGCGCGGCGCGCACACCCGGCCGATGTGGACGCCGAGACATACCGCCCAGACGGTGGAGGATGTACCGGAACGGGGCAGCCAAACGGCCCGCAGCGCACCCGGCCTGTGGGCGCAATTTTCCCTGCTCGCGGCCGGCACGGCTGTATCGGGCTGGGCGCTGATGCATGCCGCCAAGACCATCGTCCTGCAGACACCCTTGTCGGAAACGGCCGTCGGGGCGCTCTTCACCGGCGTGGTCACGTCCATGCCGGAACTGGTCACGACCATCGCCGCCATTCGCGTGGGTGCCTTGACCCTGGCGGTGGGCAATATCCTCGGCACCAACTGTTTCAACACCACGGTGATCGCGGTGGCCGACATCGCCTATCGCGACGGCTCGATCTACCATGCGGTGACATCCCAACAGGTCCTCTGGGGCCTGGTGACCATCCTGATGACCGGCATCCTGCTGATGGGGTTCGTGTACCGGGAACGCTACGGCATCGGCCGGATCGGCCTGGAGAGTCTTATCATGCTGCTGGTCTATGTCGGCCTGGTGGCAAGCGTCGCGTTGTAGGCGGGCGTTCGCCAATCCTGCCGACGGGAGATAGGCCGAAAACCAGGTTCAGGCGGGGGCCGGCTGCTGGAACTGCACGGCGTGCATGGCACTGTAGTAACCGCCCAGGGCGATCAGCTCGGCATGGGTGCCGGCCTCGACGATGCGTCCCTGGTGCATGACCAGGATGCGGTCGGCCTTTTCGATGGTGGACAGGCGATGGGCGATCACCAGGGTGGTACGGTCGCGCATGAGGTTGTCCAGCGCCGCCTGCACCATGCGTTCCGATTCGGTATCGAGCGCCGAAGTGGCCTCGTCCAGGATCAGCACCGGCGCATCGCGGTACAGGGCGCGGGCGATGGCCAGGCGCTGGCGCTGGCCGCCGGACAGGCGCACGCCCGATTCGCCCAGCAGCTCGTCATAGCCCGCGGGCAATTGCTCGATGAAGTCATGGGCGAAGGCCACCTCGGCGGCGGCGCGCACACGCGCCATGTCGGGTTCCGGATCGGCGTAGGCGATATTGGCCGTCACCGTGTCGTTGAACAGGGTGACCTCCTGGCCCACCATGGCGAACTGCTGGCGATAATCCGCCAGGCGGTATTGCTCCACGGGCACGCCGTCCAGGCAGATTTCGCCGCTGTAGCCGCCGTAGAAGCGCGCGATCAGGTTCACCAGGGTGGTCTTGCCACTGCCCGACTGACCCACGAAGGCCACCGTCTCGCCCGGCTGGATATCCAGGTCGATATCACGCAGCGCCGGCGGCGCATCCTCCAGGTAGGCAAAACCCAAACCCTGAATACGGATGGCGCCGCGCGCGCGCTCCAGTGGTGTACTACCCGTGTCCCGTTCCACTGGCAGGTCCAGCAGCGCGAATACCGACTGGGCGGCCGCCAGGCCGCGGTGCAGCTGCTCGTTTATCCGCGTGAGGCTCTTGACCGGCTGCTGCAGCAGCAGCATGGCGCCCATGAAGGACACGAAGGCGCCCGCCGTGAGCATGCCCTGCTGGGCGCGGATACCGGCGAAATACACGATCAGGGCGATGGTCACGGCGATCACGAACAGGTTGAAGCCGGAATTGATGGCCGTGGTGGCGGCGCGTTTCAGGGTCAGGCGCCGCACCTTCTGGTTGGATTCGGAAAAACGTGCCGCCTCGTAGCGCTGGCCGTTGAAGATCTTCACCACCCGGTGGCCGCCCAGACTTTCGTCCAGGATCCCCGTCAGGCTGCCCATGGTGTCCTGGGTCTCGTGGGCCAGGCGCCGCTGGCGGCGCGCCACCAGTCGCATGGACAGGGCCATGCCGGGGATCAACAGGGCGCAGAACAGCGCGAGCTGCCAGTCGGTCCAGAGCAGGATGCCGATCAGCGCAATGGCCAGCACGCCATCGCGCACGAGCACCGTGATCACCTTGAGTCCCGCCTCCATGATCTGACTGACGTCGTAGGTCACCCGTGACAGCAGCACTCCCACGGAGGAATGGTCATAGGTGGCGACGGGCAGGCGCAGCAGTCGCTCGAACAGCTGTTCACGGATGTCGTGGGTGACGCGCGCCGACAGCCAGGCACTGGTGTACTCGTAGCCGTAGGAGGTGATCATGCGCGCCAGGCCCAGGGCGAAGATGACCGCCGGCATGATCCACAGGGGCTGGGTGCCATCCACCAGGGAGGCGAAACCGTCGATGAGATCCTTGAGCAGGCGCACCATGACCGCGTCCACCGCGCCGGCCAGCGCCATGAACAGGATCGATACCGCGACGATCCAGCCGTAGGGGCGGAAGTAACGCAGCAATCGCCCATAGAGGACGCGGGTGGGGGTCATGAATTGGGCGGACTGAGGCAAGGGCGGCGCCTGGGGCGTATTTAAGGTATGGCGGGATTGTACCTGCCAAAGGGAAGCCAAGGAAATCGCAAAAACTCGGCGAATCCGTCCCTTGCGTGAAGCCGCTCCTACAGGCCCCGCAGCACCACCAGCGGACTCTGGCGTACCACGCGCCGCGTCGCCCACACGCCCGCCACGCCCACCAGCAGGGCGCCACCCAGCGGTAGTGACCACCACAGCCACCACTGCGCGCCATAGGCGAGATCGAACACCCGCGCGTAGAGAAGGCGCGCCACCAGTTCCGTGCCCAGCGCCGCCAGCAGGCCGGCGAGCAGACCGAGCAGGCCGAACTCGGCCACGTGGCCGGCGCGCAGCTGGCGGCGGCTGGCACCCAGGGTGCGCAGCAGGGCGCCTTCGTGCAGGCGCGCATCGAGGCTGGCCTGCAGGGCGGCATAGAGCACGGCAAAACCGGCCAGCAGCACGAACACCAGCACGAACTCCACCGCCAGCGTCACCTGGTGCAGGATGATGCGTACCTGGTTGAGGATACGGTCGAGGTCGATGACCGTCACCGCCGGGAACTCACGCATCAATACCGCCAGTTCTCCCTTGCGTGTCTCGGGCAGGTAAAAGCTGGTCATGTAGGTGGTGGGCTGATCGTCCAGCAGACCCGGCGGGAAGATCATGAAGAAGTTCGGCTGGAAGGAATCCCAGCGCAGGCTGCGCAGGCTGGTGACGGTGACGCGCAGGCTGTCGGCACCGAAGGAGAAGCGCAGTTCATCGCCGAGACCCACGCCGAGTCGTTGCGCCAGTCCCGTCTCCATGGACACCACCGCCTCGCCCTCGGTGTCCGCCGGCCACCAGTGCCCTTCGGTAAGGCGATTGCCGGACGGCAGTTGTCGGCTCCAGGTCAGGTTCAGTTCCCGGTTGATGGCGCCGGGGGTCTCCTCGCCTTCCGCCACCCGGCTGGCCGGGTCTTCACCCTCGATGGCCGCCAGGCGGCCGCGCACCAGGGGATAGAGGCCGCTGTCCTCGATGTCGCGCGCGCGCAGGAATGCCTGGAATCCCTCCAGTTGTTCCGGCAGTACGTTCACCACGAAGTGATTGGGGGTCTCGGCCGGCAGCTGCTGCTGCCAGTCATCCAGTAGATCACCGCGCACCAGGGCGATCAGCGCCATGGCCATGAAGGTGAGGCCGAAGGCGAGGATCTGGCTGACGCTCAGCAATGGCTGGCGCCATAGATGCTGGAACCCCTGGCGCCAGGTGGCCCCCAGTCCGGGACGCAGCAGGCGGCTGGTGCGCAGCAGCAGCCAGGCCGGCAGCGCCAGCAGGACCAGGGCCGCCAAGGTGCCGCCGATCAGGCCAAGGGTGAGGGCGGCGCTGCCCGTATAGCGCCACATCAGCACGGCCATGGCGCCAATCGCGGTGCCATAGACCAGCCAGCCACTCAAGGGCATGGGGGTCAGATCGCGACGCAGCACCCGCAACGCCGGCACCTGGCGCAGGCGCAGCACCGGCGGCAGGGCGAAACCCGCCAGCACGATCAGGCCGGTGAGCAGACCGAGCAGTACCGACAGCGGACCCGGGGCCGGCAGTTTCCCGGGCAACAGTTCACGCAGCAGGTACAGCAGGCCGCCCTGCGCGAGGTAGCCGAGCAGGATCCCGAGGACGGAACCAAGCAGCGCCAGCACCAGCAGCTGGGGCAGGAACAGGGCGAGGATGTCGCGCTGCGCGGCCCCCAGGCAGCGCAGCATGGCGCTGACATCGAAGTGCCGTTCCGCATAGCGGCGCGCGCCCATGGCGATGGCCACCCCGGCCAGCAGCACTGCCACCAGGCTGGCCAGGCCCAGGTACTGTTCGGCACGTTCCAGCGCACCTCCCACGGTGGGCTGGCCGCCGCGCACGTCCACCAGGCTCTGGCCTGGATCCAGCCGCGGCTCCAGCCAGTCACGATAGCCGGCCAGGGCCGCCGTCTCGCCGGCGAAGAAATCCTGGTAGGCGACCCGGCTGCCGGGCTGCAAGACGCCGGCCCGCGCCAGGTCGGCCTGGTTCATCAGCACCCGTGGCGCCAGGGCAAAGAATCCTCCGCCCGGGCCGGGCTCGAAGGCAAGTACACCGGCCACGCGCAACCGGACACTGCCCAGCTCCAGGCTCTGCCCCACTTCCATGTTCAGCAGGGGCAGCAGGCGCGCTTCCACCCACACCTCGCCCGTTGGCGGTATGGAGTTCACCACGCGGTCCTCCCCATAGGGACGCTCCGCCACCCGCAACTCACCACGCAGCGGATAGCCATCGGTCACGGCGCGGATGGCGCTGAGTTGCAGGTCATCACCGCGCAGCACCACGCTGGGAAACTCCAGTACCCGGCTATGGTCGAGCCCGCGGCGCCCGGCCTCTTCCAACCATTGCGCGTCCGGGGCACGGGCACCGCGCAACAACAGGTCGCCGCCCAGCAGCCCGGCGGACTGACTGACCATGCCGCGTTGCAGGCGATCGGTAAAAAAGCCGATGGCCGTGGTGGCGGTGACGGCGATGACCAGGGCGGCAAACAGGATGTGCAGCTCACCGGCGCGCCAGTCACGCAACAGCAGGCGCAGGGCCAGGCGCAGGTGCGCGAGCCTAGTGTTCATCGCTGACCACCCGGCCCGCTTCCAGGCGGATGGTCCGCTGGCAGCGTCGCGCCAGGTCCGGATCATGGGTGACCAGGATCAGGGTGGTGCCGCGTTCGGCATTGAGTTCGAACAACAGGGAGATGATGCGGGCGCCGGTGGCGGCATCGAGATTGCCGGTGGGTTCATCGGCGAACAGTACCGCGGGCGTCATGGCGAAGGCGCGGGCGATGGCCACACGCTGCTGTTCGCCACCGGAGAGCTGACGCGGGTAATGCTCCAGACGCGTTTCCAGACCCACGCGCTCCAGCAACTGTGCCGCCCGGCTCGCGGCCTCCGGCACGCCCGCCAGCTCCAGCGGCAGCATGACGTTCTCCAGGGCGGTCAGGCCGGGCAAAAGCTGGAAGGACTGGAATACGAAACCCGCCTGCGCAGCGCGCAACCGCGCCCGGCCATCCTCGTCCAGGTCATTGAGGCATTCCCCCGCCAGCTCGATGCGACCCGCCGTGGGCAGGTCCAGCCCGGCCAGCAAACCGAGCAGCGTGGACTTGCCCGAGCCGGAGACACCGACAATGGCGACACTCTCCCCGCTTGCCACCCGGAAATCCACCTCGCGCAGGATTTCCAGGGACCCGGCGGCCGTGCTGACTTGCTTACCTACCCCTTGTGCGGAAACAATAGGCGTTTCGCGCGGTCCATTCTGCATGCCCAAACTGATTGCCTCTCTTCTCTTGTGGTTCCTGACCTCGTCCGCCACGGCCGGCACGCTGCTGGTGCTGGGTGACAGCCTGAGCGCGGGGTACGGCCTGACGCCCGGGCAAGGCTGGGTAGACTTGCTGCAGCAGCGCCTGGAGCAGCGCGGGGATGCCTGGCGTGTGGTCAATGCCAGCATCAGCGGGGATACCACCGCCGGTGGCCGGTCACGCCTGCCGGCGGCGCTGGAACGCCACCAACCCGATGTCCTGGTACTGGAACTGGGCGCCAACGACGGCCTGCGCGGCCTGTCACTGACCGCCATGAAGCGCAATCTCAACGCCATGATCGAACAGGCGCGGGCCGCCGGGGCACGCGTACTGCTCATCGGCATGCAGATGCCACCCAACTACGGCCCACGCTACACCCAAGGCTTCTCCGCCATCTACGCGGAACTGGCGGCGGAGCACGAGGTGCCGCTGGTGCCCTTCCTGCTCGAACGGGTGGCGTTGGATGCCGGCCTGATGCTGTCCGACAACCTGCATCCCAATGCACGAGCCCAGCCCCTGCTGCTGGACACCGTGTGGTCGCAACTGGAACCCATGCTGCTCGACACACGAACGCATGCCACTGTTGTGAAGACCACGGGAAAGGGAAATAGTGCCGGGAAATGATCAGTTTTGCCAACCGGTGACAGCGGGAGGACAGCTTCGCGGCGTCGACCCAGGCGGGGCTTCATGGTACCGTATGCGCCGGTTTGCGCGTGAAACGCCAGGGATTAGCCATTGCCTTGCAGCGCCTTGCCGACCTGTCCCGGTAGCTCAGACGGATAGAGCAAGCGCCTCCTAAGCGCTAGGTCGGAGGTTCGACTCCTCTCCGGGACACCATCTCACTGCGTTCGTGGCGCCCCGCTCGGAGTCCCGGCCCTGCGCGCACAGCGCTCCGGGACACCACTTACTGGGGTTGTGCAACGACGGGCTGGAGTCCCGGTACCGCTACCGGTTCCGCCTCCGCCACCATATCCGGCTGGCAGTGGCTCAGTACCAGTTCCGGAGGATTGACGGAAAAGATGAAGGGTGCAGCACGGTTCAGGACATTCAGTCCGAGGATCTGGCGCTTGGCGGGAAACAGGGCCGCTTCCACATTCTCGAGCACACAGCCAGTACCGAGTTCGAGACGGGAGATCAGGTAGACCGGCACCTTCAATTCCGTACCGTCGGCGAGTACGCCGATCAGATCCCGTTCATAACTGGCCAGCTTGCGTTCGCTCAGTCGATCGAGGGTGGCCTGGTTGATGGTCATGTAGCCGGAGCCGGTATCCACCATGAAATCGGTGGTGTCCAGATCCCCCAGTTGTCCCTGCACGTAGAAAGTGGCGGCTCCGCCACTGCTCATGGGAATCCGGGTGTCGAACTCACCGCCCAGCGCCGGCATCACTGCCAGACACGGAGCCACCGCCAGAAGCCGCAAAAACCACCTGGGAAATGTCATCCGCAAACCCTCATCCATCTGTTACTGCACAAACCGTAGCGGCCGTCTCCCCCGTTCCCTTAATGTACGCTTTGCTGTTGCCGTATGGCAACAGCCGATATTTCAGTTTTTCAAAGAGTTAGCCAGCCTGGCGGAATCCTCGTCACCCTCGGGCGACAAACCAGCCCCTGCCGAATTCGTTCGATGGTTCATAAAGTATCGATAAGCAAATGATTTTACAAGCAGCCGCTTTCACTGGCACGCGGCATGCAATGGGGTACGCGCACAAACACTAATCCACTACCACCGGAGATCGTTTATGAGCATCCACATCAAAGGCATCACCTTCCTCGCTTCCCTGCTGCTGGCCTCTGCCGCCTTTGCCGCGGAAGGCACCAGCGAGCGCTTCCAGAAGCTGGACCTGGACGGCGATGGCCGCATCAGCTCCACTGAAGCCAGCCGGGATCCCCAGCTGAGCGCCGTGTGGGACCAGATCGAGAAAAAAGATGACAGCTACATGGACCGCTCGGAATTCAGCGCGTTCGAAACCATGGAAGAAGGTACTACAGCCGAGTAATCCTGCCTCGGCCTTATCGGATACCGGCGTGGTGTTACACGCCGGGCACCGATGGTACATGCAAGCAGCGCCCGTCATGGAATGGCGGGCGTTTTTTTCAGCCGGCGCTGGCGTCCAGCAGTGTCTGGATCTTGCCCATCAGGGCATCGAACTCCACGGGCTTGGTACCGTATTCATCGAATCCCGCGGCAAAGACCCGCTCCCGATCGCTGGTCATGGCATGCGCGGTCAGGGCGATTACCGGGATGGCTTGTGTGACATCGGAGGTCTTGAGGATCCGGATCGCTTCCCAGCCATCCATCACCGGCAGGTCGATATCGAGCAGGATGAGATCAGGCCGATCCGCCTGAGCCATGTCCACACCCTGCCGGCCGTCGACAGCACTCTGCACCTCGAAAGCCCTGCGCTCCAGACGCCGGCACAGCATGTCCCGGTTCATTTCGTTGTCTTCCACCACCAGGATTCTGGGCATCACGCACTCCCGTCCGGACACACGCCCGTCGCCTTCCGGCAATCACGAATCTGTTTGAGAATCTCCGCACGCATATCGGGGTTCTTCTCCATCACCCAGTACGCCCGTCCGGACAGGCGGGCCCGATCCTGCTCCGAAAGATCCAGGGCCGTCATCACCACCACGGGGATATCGCACAGGGCGGGATCCCGGTGGATTTCATCGAGGAAATCGAAACCGTTCATGCGCGGCATGATGATGTCGGTCAGTACCAGGGAAGGCTTGTGGCGGCGCATCAGTTCCAGGCCACGGATCCCATCTTCCGCCTCGATGACGGGGAGCCCCGCTTCCTGCAGGGTGCGGGCAATGAGGGCGCGCGTCCCATCATTGTCGTCCACCAGCAGCACGGAACCATCCCCTTCCGGGAGCAGGCAGGTCTGCACCAGTTCACCCAGCCGGTTACGATCCACCGGCTTGGTGAGAAACGCGGCGGCACCGGCCTCGTGCCAATCCTCGCTGAAATCCTCCATGCTCACCATGACCACCGGGATCTGCCGTAAAGCAGGGTCTTCCTTCAAGGTACGCAGCACGGTCATACCATTCAGGTCGGGCATGCGCACATCCAGTGTGATGAGATCCGGCAGTTCCTGGCGTGCGCGGGCAATCCCCTCTTCACCGCTGGAGGCCTGCAACACCTCCACCCCCGCTTGTGCAAGGTAACGGCCAAGCAGTTCCCGCGTGCCGGGATCGTCGTCGATGACCAGAATGCGCCGCCCGCCAGCCGGGATCGGGCCTGCAGCGACAGCCGGTACTTCTGTCGTGATGGGTTCGGCAGATACCGCCTTTTCCGCCACAGCGCCAGCACGCAGTGTCGGAGAAGCCACCGGCAGCCGTACCACGAAAATGGAACCTTCCCCGACCCGGCTGCTGGCCTCGATATCACCCCCCATCATCTGGCAATAGCGGCGACTGATGGCAAGCCCCAGTCCGGTGCCCCCATACTTGCGGGAGGATGAACTGTCGATCTGGCTGAAATCCTGGAACAGGCGGGACATCTGATCCACGGGTATCCCGATCCCGGTATCCTTGACCACGAAGCGCAGCCAGTCCTCTCCGGCGTGGCCATGGCGACTGACCTCCAGGGTCACCGTACCCTGGTCGGTAAACTTGGCCGCATTGCCCAGCAGATTGAACAGGGTCTGACGCAGCTTCGTCTCGTCTGATTCCATGACACCCAGGTCGGGCGCACAATGCACAACCAGGTCGTTTTCATTGGCATCCATGATGGGCTTGAGGGTGGCAACCACATCCTGCACCAGACCTTCCACATCGAAGCGAGCCACGTCGAGCTGCATCTTGCCGGCCTCGATCTTGGACAGATCCAGGATACCGTTGATCAGGGTCAACAGGTGTCGTCCGGCCGTGTGAATGCGCTGCAGATCCTGCACCGAGCGGGTATTACCAAGTTCAGCGGCATCCTCCTGCAGCATTTCACTGTAGCCGATGATGGCATTGAGCGGTGTGCGTAACTCGTGGCTCATATTGGCCAGGAAGGCGCTCTTGGAACGGCTGGCCGATTCGGCTTCGTCCAGCGCTTGCTGCAGTGCCTCCTTCTGCCGCATGAGCTGATCGAGCATGGCATTGAAAAATCGCGACAGGGTGCCGAATTCATCCTGCCGGTTGGTATCGAAGCGCACCTTCTGGTCACCGTCGGATATCGCGCGAATGGCTGTCATGAGTGCCTGCAGGGGACGGTGCAGGACGATACGCGTGGCCCAGGTAATGAAGACACCGAACACCAACAGCACGGCGAACAGCCCGATGGTGAGGTGATTGCGTTGTTCCCGGGCCAAGGCATGAGGGTCGGGATAGTAGGCGCGCACATCCACGGGCATGGCATCTTCCCGTGACATGGGGATGCGCCTGAAAACCGAATCGGGATAGCCCTGGATGCGGCCCACCTGCATGCGCTCCTCGCCGGCACTCAGCACCAGCCCGGTGAAACCCAGGCCCTCGAAACGGGCCCGCAATTCCAGCCCGAGTTGTTCATCGCTGAGGGAATTGGCATCCGCCCACAGCATGGCGATCTGGTAGGCAATCTGGTCCGCCTTCAACTCATAGTCCGCCTGGATTTCCCGGTCGAGATCCTTGAGCAGGAAAATGGACAGTACAAAGGCGATCAGGATGATCGCCCAGATTACGATGGCCGTGATCTTGACGGCGATACTGGCCTGCCAGTTTCGGGTCCAGTTATCGGTTACCGTCCCATGGTCCGCGCCCTGCATCGACGCCACCTAGCGAAAACCGAGCCAGCGCAAGCCCATGACCATGGGGCAGATGTTGGTCATGCCGGCCATGAACAACATGAAACCGATGAACCAGGGAAAGAACCACACCTCTTCCTTGAACAGTACGAAGGTCACTACCAGAAAACCCGCCACGAGCAGGCGCAGCACACGCTCCGCGTCAAAGGGAATGGCCGCACAGTCGGCGTTGCTCAGGTCCTGGGGGTTATAGGCGCTGCCATAGCGCATCCGTGAGGCGATGATGGGGATGCGCCAGTTGGTCAGGCCTTCGAACAGCAGAATGCCGATATAGATATAGATCCCGATATCCAGATGGAAGTACAGCAAGATCAGCAAGGATATCCCGAGAATAAAGCGGAAGCTGCGTTCAGTCATAATGGTTCACCCTGGTCCCGGCCGGCCGGATCCCTGTATCACCGTCCGACACGATCATTCCCCGTCTTTCCCCGCGGCCATCTGACGTTCCAGCTCACGCAAGCGGCGGCATTCCAGGCTGCCGCGCACTCGTGCCTTGAGGAAAACCGGGTTGAATGGCTTGGTCAAATAATCATCGGCGCCTTGCTCCATGCAGCGCGCCACCGTCTCCAGCTCGCCCACCGCACTGACCATGATGACCGGGATATCGCGCAAGTGCGCATCGCCCTTGATGGCCTGGAGGGTTTCGATGCCATCCAGGACCGGCATCATGACATCGAGCAGCACCAGGTCGAAGCGCTCGCGACGCAAGGCGGCCAGGGCCAGTTCGCCGTTACCCGCCTCTTCCACCAGGTAATCCTCTCGCTCCAAACGGATACGCAGCAGATCACGGTTGACGTGATTGTCATCGACCACCAGCACCCGCTGGCGTACCGGCGGTGCGGCTGGCGCCTGCTCTGCAATTTCATCGGGTTTTGCCACCCTGTCACCCCTGAGACCTGTCTGCTCCGGAGGTTATCGTCCCGGCCAGCGGGAACTTGATGCCGGAGACCACAGACATTTTCAGGCAGTCCACTGATTTGAAAGGGTGTTTTGAGGGGATTCCCGGATGGGGAACGGGGAAAAGAAGCAGATTCAGATCTTGCGGAACACCTCGACCACATTGGACAACTGCCCAATGCGAGACAGGATACGGCTCAACTGGTCCAGATCGGTGATCTCCAGGCGCAGGTCCATACGGGCCATCAGGTCCTTGCGGTCGGTGTAGGTATTCACGCCAATGACGTTCACCCGGTCGTTGGCCAACAGCGAAGTGATGTCCCGCAGCAGACCGGCCCGGTCATAGGCCAGGACATGCACATCCACGGAGTACACCTGTTGCGGGGTTTCTCCCCATTCCACCTCGATCAGCCGGGTGGCATCCTCGCGGCGCAGACGCAGAATGTTGGTGCAATCCTGACGATGAACGGTCACGCCCCGTCCGCGGGTGATATAGCCGACGATGGGATCGTCGGGGACCGGTTTGCAACAGCGCGCCGTCTGCGTGAGCAGGTTGCCGACGCCCTGGATGCGCACATCCCCACCGGCCCGCCCACCCCGGCGCGGTGCCCTGAGGGGTAACTGCAGGTCCGGGGTATCCGCCGGCTCGAGCAGTGCACTGGCCGCGGCGGCCAGTTGCGAGCTGTTGAGATCGCCGCTGCCCAGGGCCGCCAGCATGTCCTCGGTATTCGGGAACTGCAGTTGCTGGGCCAGCTTTTCATGGCTGATATTGAGCGTACCGATGCGCCGCAGTTCTCGTTCCAGGCTGGCGCGCCCGGCATGGATGTTCTTTTCCCGGTCCTGGGTCTTGAACCAGTGGCGCACCTTGGCCCGCGCCCGCGGGGTGCGCAGGTAGCCCAGGTGAGGGTTGAGCCAGTCACGACTGGGCATACCATGGCGGGTGGTCAGCACCTCCACCTGGTCGCCACTGTGGAGTTCCTGGTTGAGGGGTACGATGCGCCCGTTCACCTTCACACCGCGGCAGCGATGCCCGATATCGGTGTGGATGTGATAGGCAAAATCCAGGGCCGTGGCACCCTGGGACAGGCTCACCACCTTGCCCTGCGGAGTGAGCACATAGACCCGCTCCTCGTTGGATTCATTCTTGAAGCGATCGACGAAATCGCTGGCGCTGGGTTCCTCGTCCTTCCATTCCAGCAACTGCCGCAGCCAGGCCACCTTCTGCTCGAAACCCGGATCGAAGGTGCGGCCTTCCTTGTAACGCCAATGGGCGGCGATACCCAGCTCCGAATGCTGGTGCATCTCGTGGGTGCGGATCTGCACCTCGATGGGCCGCCCGTCGGGCCCCAGCACCGCCGTATGCAGGGAGCGATAATTGTTTTCCTTGGGATTGGCGATGTAGTCGTCGAATTCCTTGGGAATGTGGTGCCACAGGCTGTGCACGATACCCAGCGCGGCGTAACACTCGCTGGCCTGGTCCACCAACACCCGCACCGCCTGCACATCGAAGATCTCGTGGAAATCGACGCTCTTGCGTTTCATCTTGCGCCAGATGCTGTAGATGTGTTTCGGCCTCCCGGTGACTTCGGCGTGCAGCCCGGCCTTGGCGAACTCGCTGGTCAGGCGTTCGATCACCTGCTGGATCTGCCGCTCGCGATCCACTCGGCGTGCGTCCAGCAGACCGGCGATCTCACGGTAGGTATCCGGCTCCATGTAACGCAGGGCCAGATCCTCCAGCTCCCACTTGAGCTGCCAGATGCCCAGCCGGTTGGCCAGGGGCGCATAAATCTCCATGGTCTCGCGGGCGATCTTGTACTGGTGGGCCGCGTCGAGGTACTTGAGGGTGCGCATGTTGTGCAGGCGGTCAGCCAGCTTGATGAGCACCACGCGCGCATCCTCGGCCATGGCCAGCAGCAGCTTACGCAGGTTCTCCGCCTGGGGATTGTCACGGCTGCCACTGGCATATTCGCCAATGCGGCCCATCTTGGTGACGCCATCCACCAGGGACGCCACGCCCGGACCGAATTCCTGACTGATATCCTCCAGGCTTGTCCCGGTATCCTCCACGGTATCGTGGAGGACGGCGGCCATCACCGACTCGGCATCCAGGCCCAGGCTGCTGACGATGCGTGCCACTTCCAGGCTGTGCCCCACGTAGGGCTCCCCGGAGGCGCGCTTCTGGCCTTCGTGGGCGAGGCGGGCGCGCTGACCGGCGCGGGCCAGCAACGCCAGCTCCTGCTCGGTCCGCCCCGCACCCACGTCCTGCAGCCAGGCGTCCGTGTCCGGGACAGCGCCGGTGGGGATTTCTGCCATACTTTCGGTCAGTTGCACCATAGAATTAAGTGTAGCCTTGGACCGGGGGGGCTGGCTAGTCGGCGGGAACATTCGCCGGGGGTGCCTGGCGGGGCGGGGACGCCGATCTGGTACGACATGGAGTGGGCTCGGGAGGGCCATCCACTCTGGAGGGGTGTCGATTATTTCGGGGTAGGTTCAGTCGGACTTGGCTGATATGTTAGCTGGGCGCCTAAACATGTCTGGGGATAAATAGACGAGAAACGGCGAATACGACGATCAATGGGATAATGTATCCGGCACTTAGGACCGCATAGATTGAGAGCATCAACGCCGAATCACTCCCGCTCTGAACCATTTTCCCTATGATACTAGGCAGCATTGATGTGGAAGCCCAGTTAACTGCGAACATGGTGATATATCCGGAAACTATTGCAGCGGCACCAAACAACCACTTTCTCTGAATTTTATTTCTTAAAGCCATTAGCACTAAGCCGGCCGCAAATATCGGCCATAATGCAGAGACCCAGAATATAACTAGTTGCCAGAAACCTGCGGAGGCTGAAAAGCGATGTAATTCAGGTTGACCGCCACTTTCGATATCTTTCGTCCACCTTGCGATACGTCCGTCGTCCATTTCCCAGAATGTCCTGATATCTTTTAGATAGCTCAATACCTCATTGCTTTTCCCGCGCTTTAAAAGCTCATTAGCCAGATCCAATTCTGGACCAAAAGAGTCAAGTTGAGGAGATCCAGCGCTTTTCCCTGCCTTAAGAAGGTAATCCGCAGCTTCATCAATGTACCCACTGCTTATACTCATTAAACCTAGAATCCTATTTGCGTCATGAATCGCGTTGCCGTAGTTCCAGTTACACCTATAGATATGCGCTAATTCAAGATACTCTGATGCTAACTCTTTAGCCGATTCAAAATTATTATTGGTATATGCTTCTGTTATAAGGTCATCTAACGAATAGAATCGCTGTAATGTTGTGGTCACGTATTGATTGCTTGGATTCCATGAAAATTCAGAAGCCTTTGCGCATTTGTCACAAGTCACATCTTCTTCGCACGCAAATAGCGGTTTTATTACCAGTAAGCCTATAAGTACAACTGCTGAGAAAAACCTATTCACATTTTTATCCAGTTAACGATCCGCATGAGCGGCCAAACGCCACGCAGCGGTGCGGTGCGAGGTCCGGCGCCCTGAAAGGGCGCGCATACGATGCAGTTGTCAGCTACAACGCTTTTCACTTATTCCATATTTTCGCCGCCGAATTGCTGGGGCCGCTGCAATAATTGCGGATACAAATAGGGTGGCTGCGTTTGGTAACGGGACGGCGGTGACGCTAAGGTTGTTGAGAGTCCCATAAACCTCAGTTGTACCTGTGCAGCAATCTAATTTAAAGCCAAATTCTAATCGTGGACTTAAGCCGCTGATATCTGGGGCAGTCGTGCGCAATGCCGCATCACTGAGCAGCATGCCAGAAGGATCACTAACATCTAGCCTCAACCATCTTACGTGCCATCCGGAATCAATTCCACCAGACTGATAATTTGATAGAACAATATTTGTATCTACATTTGTTGGGAGTGACGCATGATCGGTTCTACCTTGAACGATGTAGGTGTCCTCATAGATTGGATCTGCCTCGGGTTCAAAGATTATCTCTTTGTCGTTAATGAGCCTAAATCCACCGTTATCCAATATGGCATATAAAGATCCAAAACTTACCCTAAAATCACTAATTGCACCGATATAACCCTGATCGTTGATGCTACCATCACCATCTGCCAGCGATGCGGTATTGAACGTATACGATCCTGAAAATAATTCCCCAATGGGAATCATGGCATGTAAATCAGACGAAATAAATCCGTGATCGGTAATTGTTCCGCTAAAGCTAAAGGTCACTACAGATGCTTTTGCAGTCGTTACTAAAAACATCAGTATAAGCCCGAGGATGTAGTCTTTTGATGGCATTTCAGTACCCCCACCTAATTTGATTTGTAATTACGCTCCCAAAACATAATATGCACAAAGGGGACAGATTTATTAGCACTATTCCACTTCTTATCTCCGTCTCAAATAAATCCGTCCCCTTTGCCCGTCCCCTTTGCCATAAAAATAGATTGGAAATGCAATGATATAAAAGAAAAATACCCATTAATCTGATCGCAATAATTTCAATCCCTAGGAGGAGTTGGTCACTTGAGGGAGAATCAAGATCCTTTCGTATTACTGTGCTCGCCATGCTTGAGGGAAATAACCAAAGGATCAGACCAAAAAATATAGGACCAACCATTACTGTGATATACGAAAGCGCTGGCATATTAACCTCTGCGTAACGCAGGCTTTCAAGCACAATAGAAAAATTCGATAACGCTTGTATAGCGCCATATATAATAAGCGCCAAGCCGGACATCTTTATCGTCGTTCTTAAAATCTCATGGCGTGACATATTCTTATCATCTTAATGCCACAAACAGCGGCGCAGCTTGTTTTCGTCAGGCTGCTTTGACTGGTTAGGAGTCACTTTCATCGGGCCATCGTTCTTCGTCTGGCAGATAAATTGATAAAGCATCACAGATGCGTTCGACTCTTTTGGCATTGTGCTCGTATATATGAATGCTAGCCCTCGACAAGGAGTTGGAGAGACCTATAAGCGATTTCGAGGCTAGCAAAATGCCTTGCCGAGGCGGAAGCCGAAACCACCTAGCTGTCTTGGTATAGATGGGGACCAAGTACAGATGTGACTGCAATTCTGAGCTTAAGCCTCTCAGGTTAACAGATGCTTCGCTTATAACCTCTTCCTTGGGCACTCCAGGATTTTCAATAACGTTCGCATACTTAGTTAATGCATGAGATATTCGACCGACTGTTCTTTTGTATTCCTGCACAGGCTCGATCACAAACTTCAATATGATTTGACCGGCAATATAGGTCAATACGCCGGTCAGAATAGTAAAGAACATGGTTGCAGCCACTATAGACTCCTAACGTTGAAGCTGAGCCACAAGCGGAGCCCTGCCGACGCGAGTCTGCTCGAGCGACTGGTTGAACGTCACTGTACCGAGCATCACTTTGCACGCCCTGTTACGACATGCCGCCCAAGCGCAACCAGACCAGAATTTTGCAAAACAAGCTTTTCGCGAACATCGTCCCAGTCCAGTAACAGTGGCAGTGACTCTTGCATCCCTTGAGAGTCAGTTCTAAATGCCGTGAGACCGATCGCGGCATCATTGTTCGTTGCGGCAAACTTGGAGATGTGGGTCTGCATCGTTTTTCTTGAGTTCTTTACACGATCAGAAACATGGCTACGCACCAGCATGTGAAGATCGCCAATGCACTGAAGATACTCACGGATGACGAGTGTCAGCACCACCTTCTCCGGCATCTCATCCAAGATCCTCTTCTTGAATCCACCGTCTTCAGCCAAGTAGAGCCGCTCGGCAAATGGCTGAATTGAGACTTCCATTTCGCAATCGTCACCTTCTCCGATCCACCTGAAGTTCTGAATCAGCCTATGAACTGCAAGTCCACAATGCTGGACGTGATTGCGTAATGCCTCCAAAAATCGATAGCCAAAGAACGTGTCGTAATGGTCGCTAGTACGCTGCTTAAACTCGGCACGAGCCGCCGCTGGATCTACCGCACAATCCGCTAGACGCTGTGGTGCTTGATCGAGGTATAGGCGCGTTGCCGTCAGCAGGTTGACAACACGACGATTGATTGTGGATCGTAGCTCGAAGAAGTCCTGATATTCATAGTGATCTCGAACTGTGCTGCTAGCAGCAGCGGCTAGGAGTTCCTGCTCGACTTCAACGTAATTGCCAATCAGCAGGTCATAAGACTCTTCAAGCGCCAAGGCTCCAGCAAGAACAACACGAGCTTGCGATATCGCCTCAAATTCCGCGTCGCTAATGGGCACCTTAGGTGCGTTGCCAATGATGTTTTGCCGGATATAGGGTGTCATGACGTCCAACGAACAAGCTGTGCGGCGCAAACGCAGCGCAGCGAAATTTGTGTCCGAACCAGCGTCTTGTTAGAACTCAAGCCTCCAAAACCTCGGGGTTTAGAACGATTCGTCGGATGCTTCGCTTGTCGTCAAAAGGAACGACCACATCCGGTTCCGCGCGCTCTACAAGATCCAACTCTGGCTCCTTTGTTGTACCCAAGAGGTCGACGTAGGTTCCGTAATCAATGGAATAAATATTGTAACGCACGCCGGGGTTATCTTTATCCGCGTATCCTCTCTGCATATGATGAATCACACGAGCATCGAACAGACGCTGAACAATGGGGTGGCGTTCTAACTCACGAGGCAATAGGAACGAGCGAGCTTTTCTCTTTCCGATGACGTCATCAACGATTCGGCGCAAAATCGTTTGGAGTACCTCGTCAAGGTACTGCGCTTTGTCCTGCTCAAACCACTGACGGGCACTATCCAAGACGGCCTGCTTATCTATGGTGTCCCTGCCACGCCTGTGGGCATCAAAGAAGGCTTTTGTGAAAATGTTTATCAGATCACGAACGACGCCCTCGCAAGACCTGGCCAGTTCTCCGCACGTAGCTCTCTCAGTGAAAAGTCGAGAAGCAAGTTGCCGTCCAGATGAAACGCCGTGCTCTCTCAGGTAGCCCTCGTCCAGCTCGCTCGATAAGTGTCGATACAGGACGTCGGCATATACGTCCGTAATGTGCTGTGGGTTCCGATCATAAACAAAGTAGTCATCGAGGTCCGGCGCCGTGGCGATATCTGCGCCCAGTTCGAATCCTACATAATTATCAGCTCCGCCTTCCACGAATCTGCAGCGATACTCGAGCGCCGATATCTTGAGCGTCGCCTCGTTAAGCGGAAGGATTCCGCGCTTAAGAAACTCTGCTAGATATGGCTGGACGTCAGCGGGTAGCGAGGACCATTCATCCACCAGCACCACAAGGTTTGTTCTAGCCAAGGCTAAGACGCGGCGGAGGTGTTGATGTAGCTCTGGGAATATGATCTTGTCTTCCGACTCGACCAGATACTCCGTGTTGCTACCGGCCTTCGTTCCTTCGCCCTCACTTACATTGGCAGCGAAGCTTGCTCCGGGACCCCAACTTGAAGTCCTTACGTTGACATTGGCGCCCCGTCCGGAAGTGGTTGTTCGCTCCGCCTCAACTTCCATTCGATTTGCCTTCAGAGTTGTAAGCGGCTCGGTTATCAAGGCTGAGAGTTGATCTGCAGCCTCAAATGCCTGGGTTGCATTGTCGTTTGGTGCCTCAACGATGTGCTCAAGCAATGAATGATGAATCGCCAGCAAGAAATCTCGAAAAAGCGCCAAGCACCTCCTCCCCATTGGCAAAGATGCGTCGCAGAATTGAGTCGTGCTGCCAAGAGTCCGGCAGTCGATATAAACGACTGTGAGACTTTCATCATTTCGAAACTCCGTTTCTAGAACCTTCAGCACATGGGTCTTTCCCGTACCTCTGCGCCCATAGAAAATCTGGTGATTCCTGTTGTGCAGTTGAGGGAGAAGACCAACGTCGACGTAGGTGCTCACCAGCTTACCTATGTCTGTCTGCCGCTCTGACCGCTGCATGATGCGCGACACCGCGGCTTGAATTCTCGAATCTTGGATCATGCAATTCATTCCATTTGAGTTCTAACGCTAAAAATCACGCCACTTTTTTTGCGTCGGCTTGATGGGTTTGTTAAGTGTCAACTCTCCAACATGGACGGAAACTCATAAATAAACCTAAGCAGCATTTCAACAAAGTGTAGTATTTGGGCTGCATCCGCCTGCGTCATCAGCGCGATTTCGTGTGTAGCTTCATTCCCTTTCTTTCGAATTAAATCCACCCAATCTCTTCCGTTTGGTGGCACATACCCATTCTGCTCTAAGTAATCAACATAACTTACAAATGATTTATCTGCCTCTGCTCCATGTTGTACGGCTATGTTCATTAATATCTTTCTACACAACAATACAGCAGCCGTGTAGGAACCTACCGATGTGCAGTCTCTTGCTTCGTTATAGAGATTCTCAACACCGGAATCAGTGATTCCTTTCACCGTTCGTCCTAGTCGCGGAGCAGGAATCTGGCCGACATCATTATCTATAAATGTAGGTAGCGTACATGAAGGGCATATATAGACATTCGCCGTCCTTCCACCAGGTTGGACTTTTGCAAAATAGGCCCTATCTGGACCGACTTTATCTCCACAATACCCACACACATAAGTTGTACGTCCAACTTGCTGCGGGCTATGCCAATCGAAATGAACCGCCCCGGGTTTTGAGGAGGCTCCAACATCTGAGAGAATGGAGCCATGAACAAGTCAAACAAGTTTTCACCTGAGGTTCGGGAGCGGGCGGTG